>JAFGIY010000154.1 GCA_016929335.1 Acidobacteriota bacterium
CGGCCTCCCTTCCCGAGCGCCGCCCATAGCGTCTGCCGGGCCGGGCGTGAAAAAGGAATTGTCTTTATGAGGTTAAATCCGAATGTGAAGGCAGGCAGTTCGATGCGCGAATTTCGAAGAATTAGCGGATTCCTTGATCAACAGCATTTCGAGAAAGATATACTTGGTGTTCCCCATCAGAATCGCAGGCGAAGCTCTCCGGAAATTTGGCGCTTAAGGATGTCGCCGTAGATGTGGTTTTGCAGCCGCACATTCGCGAGATTAGATATCCGTACCATGACGGCATACTTCCCGTCTTCATCCAGGCGCACGCCTGCGCTCATATCAATGGTGGTATAGGCTTTGGTCCAGCCGCTATAGATAACGCTGATAATATCATTCCAATATGCCCTGCCTACGTAGCTAACCGATACACTGCCAATGCACCGCATGTAGTCAAGATTTATCCCGGCGTTAAAGCGATGGCTTGGAGGAAGGTTCAGGCTGAAGACATCGAAATCTTTTGCTTCCGGGCGCCCCTGCCACGAATAGTTGGCGTATCCGGACAGATGGCGGTGGAATCGCGCATCCGCATTGAGCTCGAATCCCTTGTTCCGCACCTTGCCCTCGCGATTTGCGGTTGTAGCTTGTAGCGGCAAACCCATACCTGGACCAAAGGCATTCATGGAAATCAACATGTCAAGCACCGCCGGCGGCAGAGGCCACCCGGGAGGCGGATTTTGCGAGGTATATGAATGCGTCTGAGGCCAGATGAAATCCCCTTTGCTGTCATTGATATAGAAAGCGGCGCCAACGTTCACACGGCTGTTATACATTTTTGCCGAATAGCCGAATTCATAGGCGTTCAGCGATTGCTCCTTAAGGTCTGAGCTGCCGCGGAAACAAAAAGGAGAGCTGTAATACTGACCGGCTAGTGTCGGATCAATCAGACCCAGGTCCAGAGGCATTAAGAAGCAAAGCTGAGTGTTGGTATAGTAAACGGAGGGAGCGACATAAGCCCGGTTATATGAAACGCGGAAGTTGTGGCCGAGCCGGGGCCTTGCCACTAATGCCATGCGGGGTGAAACGACGGTACCCTTTACATTGTCGAACTTGTCAATCCGCGCACCTACAACCCAGCGGAAATGTTTTGAAAGGAGAATTTCGTCTTGTATATATGCGCCGCCCTCGATGCGGCTTTTGGCTTCCGGAGCGAACGAAAGGTCACCGAGCGCAGTGTATCGTAAATTGCCTCCATAGCTGATCAGGTGTTCTTCCGCGACGGTTCGGTAGTCGGCAAACTCCGCATGATAGGAGGTGCTGCAGCCATCCCATCTGACCGGTTGCCCTGTGGGGTCCGTCAACAACAGCATTTTGCCGCTGAAAGCCCCTGGCTGGACGTAGCCCGTGATCCTCAAGGATCCGCGAGAATAATCCATTTTCGCGTGGCCCGCGGTCCCATCTACATCAAGGCCGCCGGCGCCTCCGGGATAGAGCCCGCTGCTCGATGCTCCACCCGCCTCCAAAGTGAAGTGCTGCTTTCCATCCGGATGATCATAATCAATCCGGAAATCACCCTTCGGCTGAGTGGTTCCCTTGTTTGTGTATGGAGGATAAGGGGTGTGATAGTCATTGGGGACCGTTCCCTGCGGACGCGCGAATGCGTCCTGCGTGTAGGCGGAGCCCGCAATCTTAAAGGACCAACGGTCATTCAAAGCTTGGGCGTGGGTGACTCTGGCGTAATAAAGCACGCCCGTATCGCTTTGGGCTCCTCCCCCTGATCTATCCAAAGCTCCGGCGCCCAAGGTGAAAGTCGTTCCAATCATCTCGCGCGGAGTCTTTGTAATAATGTTAACGACGCCGTTCATAGCGTAGGAACCCCATATCGCCGACGCCGGGCCGCGAATTACTTCTATCTGCCTAATATCGCTCGGATTTGCAGTCGAAAATTCCCAGCTTGTAGCTCCGCTAATGTCACTATAGAGCGTGCGTCCGTCGACCAGTATGAGCTGATTGATTGTTTGCGCTCCACTAGCGCCGCGGTTTGTGACGCCGAACGATGCCGCGGACATTTGCGCGACGTTCATCCCGGGCGCGCTGCGGAGCAGATCGGCCACGTTTTGAGTCGACGCAGCCTGGATTGTCTGCTCGGAAATCACGGTTACAGACGCGGGAGCGTTGATGACATCTTCTTCGTATTTAGAAGCGGTAACAGTGATCTGATCGGTGAGACCAATCTGCATCGTTGCGTCGACAGTGGTCGTCGAGTCTGCCGCTACCTCTTTATTTTCGAATATTAAGGTGCTGAAGCCTTGCGCCGTTATGCTGATCTTGTAGCTCCCGATCGGCAAAGACGGCATCACATAGATCCCAATTTCATTCGAAATGGCCATGTATTCGGACCCGATCCGGATATTCTTCGCTGAAACGAAAGCTCGCTGGATTACGCCGCCCTTTTGGTCTTTTAACGTGCCCGTCAACTTCCCGGTCTCCGTGGATTGCGCGGCAGCGGCTAAAGGAAAAAATAACAAGAGCGCAAGGGACCGCCGAAAATGTCCCCCCAGGATTCGGGCCACGAAATCCTCCCTGTCGGTACTCAAGGGAAATCTAATGTTCTTTTTTGCAACTATATCACGAAAAGCGGTGACAAGCGTCGGTTTTCAAATTATGATGGCCCTACACTGCGCCTTGGAGATGACAATGCCTGAGATCGGCCAAACGATTTCTCACTACAGGCTTGTTGAAAAAATCGGCAGCGGGGGGATGGGTGTCGTCTACAAAGCGGAGGACACCAAACTGAAACGCGCAGTCGCCCTAAAGTTTCTTGCAGAAAGCATTTCTGGCGACAGTAAGGCCCTTGAACGCTTCCGGCGCGAAGCGCAGACGTCCTCCGCTCTCAATCATCCAGGCATTTGCACTATTTATGATATTGATGAATCCGAAGGCAGGGCTTTCATCGCAATGGAACTGCTGGAAGGGCAAACCCTCAAGCTGCGTGTGACCAGATCACTTGCGGTTGACGAAATGCTCGACCTGGCTATTCAAATAGCCGATGCGTTGGAGGCCGCCCACGCGAAAGGCATCATCCACCGTGATATCAAACCGGCCAACATATTTATAACAAAACGCGGGCAATCCAAAATACTCGACTTCGGACTGGCCAAATTTTCCAGCGAGCAGCATGGGTCAGCTGAAACCACTTTGACAGCAGAGGAATCCCTTACGAGATCGGATGCCGTTGTAGGCACGATCGCTTACATGTCTCCTGAACAGGCTCGAGGTGAGGAACTCGATGCCCGCTCCGACATATTTTCTTTCGGCGTTGTGCTCTACGAAATGGCCACCGGCCGGCAGGCGTTCGCCGGCAACACATCGGCTGTAATTTTCGAGGCGATTCTCAATAAAATCCCGATCTCGCCCGTGCGCTTGAACCGGGATATCCCGGAGGAATTGGAGCACATCATCCAAAGATGTTTGGAGAAAGAAAAAAATCTGCGCTACCAAAGCATCTCCGATATGCGCTCTGAGTTGCAGCGCCTGAAGAGCAAAAGAAGTTTGGAATTCCGGGAGAAATATGACGCTGGCGCGGGGGCCGTCGTCGGCGCAAGTCCGGCTTGGTTTTTGGCCCTGCTGAAGCGCAGATGGGGAGTTACACTTGCCTTGTGTGTAATTCTGCTGCTTTCCATTGTCGCCGCAATTCCCACTCTGCGGATAGCCGTATGGTCCGGCTTTGCGGAGAAAGCTCCGACCAAAACTGAAACAGCCCGTGCCCGATCTCTTGCAGTCCTTCCATTTGCCAACCTGAGCGGCGATAAGGAAAACGAATATTTTAGCGACGGATTGACAGAGGAGATCATTAATACTCTCACGCAGCTGCCGGACCTGCAAGTGGCGGCGCGCACTTCATCTTTCTTTTTCCGGGGCAAGGAGGGGGATATCCGCGAGATCGGAGCCAGGCTCAATGTGGAGAATGTGTTGGAAGGAAGCGTACGCAAATCCGATAATCGGATCCGGATAACCGTTCAGCTGATCAGCGTAGCAGATGGCTACCACGTTTGGTCGGAACGCTACGACCGTGAGATGACGGATATTTTTGCAATTCAGGATGAGATCTCGCAAGCGATTGCGGATAAGCTCCGCATCAAGCTGGGATCCGCCGGCCCGGGTATCAAACGCTACACCGAGAATGTGGAGGCCTATAACCTATACTTAAAAGCCCGCTATTATGGCCAAAAGTTCACGCCGGAATCCATGGATAAAAGCAAAAAATATTATGAGCAAGCTATAGCCGTGGACGGCAAATATGCCTTGGCTTGGTCTGGTCTTGCAGGTTTTTACTACAACCTCGGATATCTTGGTTATATGCCGCCGAAGGCAGCGAATGCGCAGGCTGGGAAGGCGATATTGAAAGCGCTGGATCTTGATGCGTCGCTGGCGGAAGCCCAGAGTATGTCGGCCGTTCTTTATGCCGGCGATTATGACTGGAAAAGCGCGGAGGAGAAATTCCGGAAAGCAATGGAGCTTGATCCCAAGTCGCAGGATGTCCTGAACGATTATGTATACTTCTACCTGGTGCCCATGGGCCGGTTGGACGAAGCCATTGCTCACGCGCAAAAGGTACTGGCGCTTGATCCGCTATCCCCATTTCTGCAATGGCGCCTCGGAGTATGGTATTACTTGAAGAGGCAGTGGAATCCGGCCATCGATCAATTCCAAAAAGCGCTTCAGCTTGATCCGCAGTACCTCTACGCGCATATATTCCTCGGTCTTGTTTACGTCCAGATAGGCAATCAGGGCGAAGCAATTCGACACGTTGAATCTGCTGCACAACTGGTAGGGGACAGCCCGTCTGCAGTGCAATTGCGCAGCTGGATTTACGCACTGACAGGCCGGGGCAATGAGTCGCGGAAACTGCTCGGAGAATTGCATGGCATCGCTCGGACAGCATACGTATCGCCTTGGGGATTTGCCTGGATCTACCTTGGGCTTGGTGAAGCTGACCAATGTTTCGAGTGGCTAAACAAGGCGGTTGAAGAGCGCGAAGGAATGGCTTTATTCCTTCATCTCTATCCTTTTATGGATCCGCTGCGCCCCGATCCGCGCTACCATGCCCTGCTGCGAAAAATGAACTTGTAGGGAGATAATTTCTATCTCTGCTGCGAATATTGCCAGGCTGCAGTCTGAATACGCATAGGCTGCCATCATCGCATTAACAGGTCTTTTAAAAATTCTGAATGTCCTTCCAAACTTTTTGCCTGGGTATTTCGTCTAACAGAAACCGAGCAATTGGGATAGGATATGACTGTATTAGGGCAATTCGTGTCGGCAATCCTTCCAGCAATGTGATCAGTCGTTTCCCTAATCGAGTCGGGATGGTCCAATGCGCCGGAAAAAGGTGTTTCAACTACGGTAAGTCCCAATCGGCAATTCAAAAAATTCCAACATGTCTCGGCCTCCCTTCCCGAGCGCCGCCCATAGCGTCTGCCGGGCCGGGTGTGAAAAAGGAATTGTTTTTATGAGATGAGCAGCCAATCTGCCCTGCGCCTGGGGCGCTATCCGGTTGGGCCGAACGTTGGCAGCCGGGTGTATTCAAAATCGCTTGCTGGAGAAGGCAAATGTTGTAACCACGCCGGGATCCGGATTCGGGCCATCGGGCGAAGGGTATGTGAGGCTGACGGCGTCCGGCGATCCGGTCAATGTCCGCGGGAAGCACTCGACCGGATTTCGCGCATGTCCTGAGCACTCCCGGTCAGAGAAGGCCCGTACTGAAATACCGCTCTGCTCTATCCGGCAGCACCGTTGCAATCACCCAATCCGGATGATCTTTGGCTATTTGTCTGGCAGCCCACACATTTGCCCCGGAAGACGTTCCGCAGAGCAGCGAATTGCTCAAGCCCAGCTCCCGCGTTGTCGCGACAGCGTCTTCATCCGTCACCTCAAGGATGCGATCGATCAGCGATACATCGAGAATGTCCGGGATAAAACCGTCTCCAATCCCCTGGATTTGATGCAGGCCCGGTTCATGACCAAGCAAAGCGGAGACATTCTTCGGCTCCACGGCTACAATCATCACGGAAGGACTGTTTTTCTTAAGGAATGTACCGATCCCCTGGATCGTCCCGCCGCTTCCGATGCCCGATACAAACGCGTCGATTTTATTACCCGACTGCCGCCAGAGTTCCGGCGCCGTATATTCAAAATGCGCCTGAACATTATTGGGATTTTTAAACTGCTGCGGCATAAAAGCATTGAATTCCAAGGCAAGCTCTTCCGCTTTTTTGACTGCACCGGCGAGGCTTTCGCTATCAGGCGTCAGTACGAGATGCCCGCCCAGAAACTTGATGATGTTTTTCCGTTCCGCGCTCATCCCTTCAGGCATAACGATGTAAACCTCATAGCCCTTGGCAACGCCTACCAGCGTGACACCGATGCCGGTATTGCCGGACGTGGGCTCAACAATCTTCATTCCAGGCTGGAGCGTTCCATCCCGCTCCGCTGCCTCAATCATGGCAAGCGCAACACGGTCTTTTATGCTGCCGCCCGGATTGAGGAACTCCGCTTTGGCAATGATATTTTCGTTTCGAAGTCTAACCAGAGGCGTATTTCCAATAAGATCCAGTACGTCACAAGCTCTCATAATTTTCTGAATTCCCTGCTCAAAAATATTACGTAGAGATTAAGCTGTAGCTTTTGACTGTCCTTGTTCGTATTCATCAAACTTCCTGCCGGCAAAGCGCGCCGCGAGGATCCAGGCAATCAGGATCGCGGCGACAACCAGCGATAACCAGCGAATTGTGGAGAAGCCTCTGAAGAAAGTGGTCAGCAAGAGGCTGATTCCGACAGCTATTGCTTTGGCGAACCGCTGGGCGAACATGTCGATAAAAGCTTTTGCTTTGTATTTTTCTTCCCGCGTCGTGGGAACATACAACGCTTCTTTTGCCGATTGATTGATCGAGTAGCTGAAGGCGTTATCCGCCGTATTCAGGAAGCTTCCGGTCCACAATGCCGGAAACAGGAGAAAACCTGCAGAGCCTCCCAGCGCGGCAATCGGAAGGACCAATAAAGCGATCCCGACGCCGAATCGGGTCATGACAAGGCTTGTAAACACCAGTTGGATAATCATTGCACTTACATTCGTTATGGCGAAAACGCGCGAGAAATGCTCTCCGATACTTGCGCCGGCTACGAAGTGCTCCACGCTCGCCGAGAACTGGAAATCCATGATCGTCGAAACCATTTCATATAAACCGACGATCGCCACAATTGCCAGAAGGTAATGCGAGCGGAACACCAGTCTTAAGCCTTCCAGGGCGGCATTCTCCTTGTTTCCGCCCTCTTCGCTTTTTCCGGATCTCATCGCGCGAGCTCCGCTCACGGGTATATTACGCGAAGCGGCAAACGCCAAAGCCAAAATGATCAGCATGACTCCGATCAAAATCAGCATCCATACATCGGCGGATATATGCGAAATCAACGCCGCCAGTGTGATAGAGCCAACCGCTCCGCCGGCAACTCCGCCAAAACCTACAAACCCGTAGAGCCGCTTCGCCTGATCACCCGTCACACTATCGTTCAGGAATGCAAAAAAGGTTGGAACCATCAACGTGTTGAAGAGATCTCCAAATAAATAAAACGTCCAGACAGTCCCTCCACCGGGCTTTTCGAGTAAAAGATAATAAACGAAAAGGCATAATATTGAAAAAGAGGTAAAAATATAGCTCAGTTGCTGGCGTACAAGCTTTCTGCAAAGAAGAGTAAATATAGCCACCGCGGCCGCAGCCACAATCATGTTCAATACTTTTGCCAGAAGTTCCGCTTGAGAACCAAGCAGATGCCAGCCGAAAAGGTTGAAGGTACCGATCTCCTTATAGTACGCGATGAATTCGGATTTTTTGATCGGCTTCAGAATCCAGAAGCTGGTAATCACCAGGAAAAAATACCCGGCCATTGTTAAGGAGAACAACAGCTCCTGCTTATTTATAGAGAAGATCCCTTTTCGCTCACTCAAATTTGCACCTCCAGGTGCAAGGAATCCTTCAACAGATCCGTTCTCAAACCGCAGCCACAGTAGCACAGGTTCCGGCCGGAAGTCATGCGGAAGATCCTCTATGGCTTTCGCAGAGCTGCTCCAGGCGCGTTGTCTTGCAGGTTGTCTATGCAAAAAGCTTTCGATTGCGGATTTTTATCAGGTCGGTGTAGTCTCTTCCCACCAGGCTTTTTCGCCGGGATTGCGAGGCGGCTTCGCCAGTTCCAGCTTCAGAAATCATATAAGGATGCTGAACAGCTTCTTGAAAAATTATGCGCAAGTTTGGCGGAATTGAGTTAATTTAAACCACCTGGGCAATTATGAAAATATGCAGGCTCTCCGGTTCGGCCGGAAAGCTTGATCGCTTATCAACCGCTCTGGTTGGCTCAGAGCCTAAGATGGGAGCTATGCTCATGAATAAAAATACGGTGCTTTTCGGTATTTTATTGATTTTGGGAATCTCGCATTTTGCCTGCTCAGAAAAGAAATGCGACCGCGCATGCCTGGTTTCGTTGATGGATCAATATCTCGCAGCCGTTGTAAAACACAACCCGACCGGGCTGCCGATTGCAGATGACGTGAAATTTATTGAGAATCTCAAGACTGCTCCCGTAGGCAAGGGATTGTGGGAAACAGCCACCGGCGGTCCAACGCAATTCAAAATTCATGTAGCCGACCCTGTCGCCGGTCAGGTTGGATTTATGGGAGTTATACAGGACAAAGGCAAACCGGTTCTTCTTGGCGCCCGCCTGAAACTCGTAAAGGGCAAAATAACCGAAATTGATCACATGGTTTCGCCGGTGAACGAACCGATGCCGGCCGGCCTCCTGAACCCGCGGGCCGGGCTGATCACAAAGATCAGCGATTCCGAACGCGTTTCGCGCGAACAGATGCTCAAAGCGGCCAACGCCTATTATGATGCCATCGAGCAGAGTGACGGAAACGTCGCTCCATTCGCCGACGAATGCCAGCGGCACGAAGGCGGTATTACTTCCGCAAACAATCAGGACCCGCTTCCACCGGGCGCACAGCTGGCTCCCGGAAGCATCGCCATGTTCGGAAGGATGAAGTGCGGCCCGCAGCTCAGCACGGGAATCATGGGCTACATCACCGACATCAATCAACGGCGCCTGTTTGCCGTGGATGAAGAAATGGGATTGGTCATGGCCTACTCCATGTTCAACCACGACGGCGAGCCGAATCCGCTGAAGATCAAAGGCGTGCCCGACGTCACTGAAAGTCCCAATAACTGGGGCAAATTCACCGTTCCGGCTGCGCACATTTACAAGATCAAGGGCGGCAAAATCTACGAGATTGAGGCAATGGCCATTGTGGGCGTCCCCTACCAGACCGGTGACGGCTGGCACCTGCCGCGAAAAGGCCTCGTCGACCTGATGGACCAGTATCTGGCAGCGCTGCCGAAGCATGACCCCTCGCTCATTCCTCTGGCAAAGGAGGCAAAGCTCGTCGAAAACACGAAAAAGACGCCTATCGGCGAGGGACTCTGGAAGACGGCTACCGGGGGCCCGACCGATTTCAAGGTCTACGCGGCCGATGTCGACCAACAGCAGATCGGTTTCATCGGTGTCATAGAAAATGAGAAGAAGCCGGCAATTGTAAGCGTTCGCCTTAAAGTGGAAAACGGCAGGATCACGGAGATCGATCACCTGGTCGTTCCGGCAGGCGACAATCCACTTCATCCCAACATGTCACAGGTGCGGCCGGCGCTGCTCACCCGGCAGCTGAAACTGGAACGGGTTCCGCGCGAACGGATGCGGGAGATCGCCAATTCGTATTATGAAGCTATCGTCCAGGATAACGGGAAGGTCGCCCCGTTTGCCGATGAATGCCAGCGCAGAGAAAACGGAGGAATCTCCGCAAACGATCAGACCCAGACTCCGGAGGAAGCGGCCAAAGATGACTTCTCCGTTTTCAGAAAAATGTCCTGCAGCGATCAGCTCAGCACCGGCGTCATGAGCTACATCACGGATATCAACCGCCGTCGTGTCTTTGCGATCGATGAAGAGATGGGCCTGGTCTTTGCCTACTCCATCTTCGTCCATGACGGGAACCCCAAGGTAATGAAGATAACGGGCGTTCCGGGGATTACCGAAAGAAAGAATGATTATGGCCCGTTCGATCTGCCGGCTGCTCATATTTTCAAGATCCGGAACGGCAAGATTTATGAGATCGAAGCCATTGGATATATGGCGGAGCACGGAATCAAGAACGGCTGGGAGTAGACAGCAAGAACTCAAAGACAGGCAGCCACGGATTTCATGGATTCAAGATGATTGTTGCAGGTGCGGGCATCCGGCAATGCTTGATGGTTTGATCCGTGAAATCCGTGGCGTTTTTCTCCCGGTAAATCAGAAATCTTATTGGGCGCGCTACGCTAGTCGATATAGGTAGTCTCGTGGTTGGCGCCCATTGACATTAATAGAAAACCGAATGGTCTGTCGACCCACCGCGTAACAATCGGATTATGCGCCAGGCCGGCGGGACAGACCACGGCAGTGGGCTTATCGATGATGTACCTCTCGTGTTCCGGTCCCATATCGATCTGGATTTCGGCTCCCAGATAATCGATATCGGACGGATCTGTTCCGGCGAAAAGCAGGACTTCATCATGAGGATGGACATGCGCCCCACGCCCGGGACCGCGCAGCCACACTCCCGGCCGCTTGTGAATGCCCCAGCAGAAATTGGCATTTATGCCTTCCAGATCTTTGCCGAACATCCAAACCGCTGTTTCCGACATGCCCGGCCCCGGCTCCCGTCCGCCCTGGATCATTTCTCCATACTGAGCTATATCCTCATCCGTCATCCGGCGTGCGGTCATCGTGTTGGGTATCAATGGTTTTATATAGCATTCATTTACATGCCCGTGCGTCACGGTCTCTTCGGAAATATGAACTCTCGTCTTCCCGAAAGAAGAGTTCATCGGCGCTTTTGCTTCGCTGCCCGGCGGAGGCTGCATGCGCTTCATCTGTTCCTCTGAAATTCCATCGCCAAGCCACCGGGTTGTTGGATCTGCTCCCAGTGAAATAATGAAAAAGCTGTAGCCGATCGGGCTGGTGACATCCAGGGTGACCGAGGGACAATGGTAAAATCCCGCGGGCGCTACAATCACCGACGGCTTATCGAAGGCATGAATTTCCAGTTCTTTCCCCAGGCAGTATTGAATCTTCGCTCCGAGATATTCCGGCCTGTCCGGATCGAGACCGACAAATACCAGATACTCCGGGTAGGGATGCACGTGAGGATCCATGCCGGGATGCCAGTCGCCCAAACCCGTATAGAAGCCCCAGGAGAAATTGAGTTGAACTCCTTCCAGATGATCCCGGCCATTGAGCCAGCGGTTGACGTCCGCATTCCCGGTGTTTTTGAAGAATTGGGTCAGACCGGGCATTTCAGCGATTTTCAAAGGTTTGAAAAGATGTTGGTATTTTCCGCTCGCCATTTCGAATCTACCTCCCGAAATTTCCAATTTGTATCGTTTCCACGCACTGATTGCCAGGCTATCAGTCGAATGCTTTCACTTCATGCTCACCGGAAAGGTTCACTGCAAAAAACGCGAAAGGCCTGTCAACCCACCTTGTCACTTGCGGGAGGTGCGGAGTCCCGGCAGGACAGATGACTGCACTTGGTTTGTTAATAAGATGTCTTTCATGTTCCTTCCCCATATCAATCTCGATCTCTGCTCCGAGGTAATCCGCATCATCGGAATCAATACCCAAGCAGACCAGGACTTCATCCGTCGGATGAATATGAGCCCCGGTTCCGCGTCTCCAGATGCCGGGCCGGCTGCAGAATCCCCAGAATATGCTGGCGTTCAAACCTTCAAGATCTTTGCCCGACATACAAACCAGGTGATCCGTATTCCCCGGCCCCAGTTTCCCGGCGGCATTTCCGATCTTTTTCTCCATTTCAGGGGTGTATTTCCCGCGCTCAATGATGAGGCCCGATTTCAGGGATTTCACGAGATGAGCATATTTGCCTGTAGCCGGAATGGGCTTGTTCCGCAGGACTTTCTCCGGCGCGGCGAAATGCACACATTCCGGAACGCTTTTCCGCTGTTCGGTCGACAGACGGGCAACTCCCTCCCCCAGCCAGGTGATTTCGGAGACGGGATTCAGCTCAACTGTTAAAAAACCGAATCCTCTGGGACTATACATTCTTTTGGTTGTGATTGGGCCGTGAGGCAATCCGGCCGGAACAATGATTACAGTGGGATCGACGAATGTATATGTTTCCTGTTCCTCTCCAAGGCAACAATCGACTTCGGCGCCCAGATAATTGACATTGGCGGTATCCAGGCCTGCGAATAAGAGACACTCATCGTAAGGATGGACATGCGGATCCAGTCCGGCATGCCAGTCGCCGAGCCCTTTATGCACTCCCCATGAAAAATTAAGCTTCAGCCCTTCCAGATGGTGCGGCCCATTCAATCTCAATTCCCGGTTCGCATTCCCCGGCCCGATCCATTCCTTTGCATCATCCCATTTCGTCAGGCCGACGCTCAGAGGCTTGATGAGATGTTCATACTTTGTGGTAGCCATACCGCATGTCCTCCTAGATACGCGGCAGTTTGCCGCCGCCTTAATTGGCGCAGGCAAACCTTCGCACTCCAAAAATCATATCCGTTATTCGCGTGCCGGATCTCCATCATAGGTGCCGCTCGGACTCAAAAATATTTTGCCCGGCTTTCCCGGCAGCGGTGTAAGCCAATCGGGACTGCTGTGAGGGAACAGCAGTCTGGCCTGCCAGTGAATCGCAAAATCCTCCGCCTTTACATCCGGATAGAATCCGGTCATCGCAGATACCATCTCTGCGCCGGTTTTGGCGCCATTGTATACTTCCTCATATCTGTCCAAATACTGCAGCGACCAATCAATGCACTCGGTGTAGGAGCGCCCGTTGTCGGCCTGGACATCTTCCATGATCCGGATTTTTTCATCGTCGCAGTGGCCGGGGATGACAATGCGCGCATCGTATTCTCTCAATTTCCGAATCGAAGCGCGCCACTTCACTCTCCGGGCGACGTTGCTCTCGATGGGCCACAGGTGGCAGTCGTGAAACGCGATATCCGTAGCACAAGCCACTTTGATGGAAGGGACCCAGACGGCAGAGTTATTCAAGCTGTCTCCTTCCCAATCGTCGGAGAACTGCAGCTCTTCTCCTTCAAGCATCAGACGCGGTTCTTTCAACGGCATAGGGATCGTGGTTTTGCGGGGAATGTCGTCCGGCCCGAAGCGGTCAATCGCCCACAGCTCGACTTTGTCGCTCGAGGTGAAAACGATATCCTGGACCACGCTTGGCAGCGCCACAATCCCGGCATCAGGGAAAGCATTCTGAAGTACCTGCAGTCCGAAATGGTGGTCCGGGTGAAAGTGCGACACATAGATATGGGTGAGGTTTTTCCGCATGGGAATGATTTCGGAAATCATCCGGTGCGTGTCGCTGAGCAGTTGGGATGCATCGATCAGTATCGCGTCCCTTTCCCCGTAGAAAAGCGTGGAGTTGCTGTTGAAACCCAGATAGCTGTGCAGAAAGACTCTGAACTTCAGCGGCATGTTCCTCCCCCTTTTTCTAGTCCTTCGCATCCCAGATAAATATTGCCGTCACCACCGCAACCGCCGTAACAGCCCATGCAGAAAAAGTGAACATCGTTGCATAGCCGAAACGGTCGATGAATCCGCCCATGACAGGCGCGAAGATAGCGCCGGTATACTGCATGGTCGAATAGTAGATCCCGTAGATCGTCGAGCGGCTCTTGGCCGGAGACTGATTCATGATGAATACTTCGGTCACCGGGAAACGCACGGCTTGAATAACTCCGATGATCCACAAAACAATCCAGAGTCCCCAGCCCAGAGAGACCTCCTTGAGCGCGAAGATCATAAGTCCGCCCAGGATCCCGGTGACTATGACGACCTTTGTACTCCCGATGCGGTCCGAAATCCAGCCTCCAAACGGCCCGGCCCACAATCCCGAAGAAAAAATTATAGACAAAGACATCGCGGAGACCTCGTTGGAAGCCCCCAGAACCTCCTTGATATAGACCGGGAGAAAAGCATTGACTGTGGCGCCCGCGCCGCCGCCGAAAACCATCATCGTCAGAAAGGCGATCAACCGGCGTTTGTAGCCCGGCTGCGGCGGCCGCTCTTCCATCTGCTTCCGCTTCATCGCTTCGATATGGGCTTTCCCATACCGCTTGTTCAGATAGAGGAAAAAGAACACTCCCAAAATGATGGTGGGAATTGCCAGCGCAATAAAACTGCCGCGCCATCCCCAGGCCGCAGCAATACCGCCCGCTATGATCGGCGCCAGGAAGAAGCTCGAGTTCCCGCCTATGAGGTGCAATCCGAGAGCGCGTCCACGCTGATTAGGCAGGACAGAGAGCGAAATGAGCGGCGTCGAAGCCGGATGATATCCGCCGGCCATGAGCCCCATGATCACGAGGAATCCCAGAAGCATGGTATAGGTATGAGATAATCCTACAAGCAATCCGCCGAATCCCACTCCGAGGACTCCCATGGTAATAAGCCACGTAGGCCCGATTCTGTCCGCCAGCCAGCCGGCCGGCAGCTGCGATGCTCCGCTGGAGAGGGAAAACGCCGCCGTGACGCCGCCAAGCTGAGCTTTGCTCAGGCTGAACTCATCCTGCATGAACGGCTGCATGGGTTGAGGCAAAGCCGTCAGCAGATGATGCGTTGCATGCGCCAGGATAAAAAACGGCAGTGATGAAAGGAAAAAGGAGCGCGGCTTGCCCGCGTTCATCCGGGGTGTTTCTTCGCTCGTGACCGATTCCTGATCCGATGCCTGTTCAATGTCCGTTTCCGCCTTCATAAGACCAGCCTTCCAAATGGCAGCATTCTTGCGGAAGAGCTGAAGGAATGCAACACTTCTCAGACATCATTAAAATAAAAAGCCGGCCAGGAAGAACACCCATTTCTGGATTAATGTCCTTCATGGCCGGCTTTGTCTCCGCCATTAATTTCTTATCTGGCTCGCTGGGTAGTTGCGCTGTTCGCTCCGTTCCAGGTATACCCGTTTGGAGCATTTGAGGCGCTGCTAAAAAGCAAAATCAATAGTCCGATCACAAAGGCAAGTGCAAAGCCCCACACCAGGCCGGCCCCCTGCGGATTGACATCGGAATTTGACATTTTCAAACCCTCCTGCAAAACAACAATTTGCGGATCAAGCTGAATGCTATTTTAACTGCGCGACAAAGGCGAGGCCGCGCGATAAGGTCAGGCAGGCAGCATCCTCGCGGACGCTGACATCCTTTTCATATCGACTAGGACATTTGATTGCTTATCAAATAATATCTGACATTCTATAAACGTAGTAGTAGCGGGAACAAACCTGCCCCGCCTGGGCAATAGGAACAGCTGCTTTGAAATCGGCATTTCCTATAGGGCAACGCCCGACGAATTAGGAAAGGCGATATTGCCCATAATGAAGTATATGGATCGTTCGGAAGCGAACGGCGGCTGTGCTGAACCGAACGATTTTGGGGATCTTGAATTCTGTAAGTCATTGAAATTATTGGCTCTGCATATTGGCACGCAAATTGCTATGAGAAGATCCTAAAAGGACGCATATGGACAGAGAAATCGATTCGAAAATACGTCATTTAAGAATTTTCAAACGAATCGGCTTGATAGTTGGGCTGGCGCTTGTCGTGAGTGCGGGATTGATCTGGGGTCCAGCCTGGTTAAGGCCAAGTGTTCATCGGAGCAAGATTCGAACAGCCAGAGTGGACTGGGGCGCAATTGAATCAGGCATTTCCGCTTCCGGAACCGTAGTCCCTGAATTTGAGGCTGTACTGTCAAGCCCGATTGATGCCCGCGTAATTCGGGTTCTGAAACAGGCAGGTTCGACGCTTTCCATCGGCGATCCGATCATCGAGCTGGATACGAGCAGTTCTCAACTGGAGCTGGAACGCATTAATCAGAATCTTGAGCTGAAACAGAATCAGCAGGCCAAAACACGGCTTGAATTTGAAGAGAAGTTGAACGACCTGCAAAGCCGGATGGAAATCAAACGTCTTGAGCTGCAGAGTCACAGTGCCCGGCTGAACCAGAGCCGGACTCTGTTCAGGGATGGATTGATCTCCGCAGACGATGTGCGCAGGGCTGAACTGGAAGAGGCGAAAGCCAGGACTGAGCTGAGCCAGCTCGAATCCTCCAGACAGAATGCAGAGCAGACGACGGATTCGCAGATCAAAGGTCTCGCTATGGAGATGGCAATACTTCATAAGGAGAAAAGTGCGGCGGCATCGGAGCTCAATCTGGCCACAACAAAATCCAATCGCAACGGAGTGCTGACCTGGGTAGTCCCCGAAGAGGGATCGACGGTACGCAAGGGCGAGGTCATTGCCCGCATTGCCGACCTTCACTCCTTCCGCGTCGACGCTGCCATATCCGATGTGCATGCCGGCGATATCAGGATCGGGATGCCGGTAGAAGTTAAAGTGAACGAAGAATCAAGGCTCACCGGCAACATCACCAATATCCTGCCGACCATAAAGGACGGCATCCTCACGATGCAGATCGGGCTTGAGGACAAAACCAGCAAAATCCTCAGGTCCAATCTTCGTGTGGATGTGCATATCATTACGGAGCGCAGGGACTGCGTGTTGCGCATCAAAAAGGGTCCTGCATTGACCGGCCAGGGAGCCAATGAAGTGTTTGTCATCCGTGGTGCCGCCGCGATCAAAACACCGGTGCGCCTGGGGCTCGCAAGCTTTGATGCATTCGAGGTGGTCTCGGGTTTGATGGAAGGGGATGAAGTGATTATTTCGGACGTAAGCGATTATCTGCATCTTAAGGAATTTGAAGTCAAATAGAGAAATGCCACGAATTTCACGAATTCAAATGAGGGGGAATATGATCAGGCTTCAGGGGATTGAAAAGATATATCGTACGGAAAAGATCGAGACGGTTGCGCTTTCCAATATCAATCTGGAGGTGGAGGCGGGAGAGTTCATATCGATTATGGGCCCATCGGGATCCGGAAAAAGCACTCTCTTGAATGTAATCGGATTGCTGGATGTCCCAACCGGAGGATCTCTCGCGTTGAATGGATCTGAGATTACTTCGTACAGCGATCGCAAGCTGGCGAAGATTCGCGGCGGAGAAATCGGCTTCATTTTCCAAGCCTATCATCTGATCAACGATCTCAACGTTGTGGACAACGTCGAAATCCCGCTTCTTTACCGGCGCATGTCCGGGTCAGAGCGTCGGAAGAAAGCGCTGAAGGCGCTGGAACGGGTGGGGCTGACCTCCCGGGTAAAGCATTTCCCTTCTCAGCTGTCGGGCGGGCAGCAACAGCGGGTTGCCATTGCGCGGGCCATTGGCGGCGAACCGGGCATCATCCTTGCAGACGAACCGACCGGCAACCTGGACAGCCAGATGGGCGACGAAATCATGGAAATCCTGCGCGGCCTCAATGAGGTGGAGAAGGCAACCATTGTCATGGTCACGCACGACGCGCGGCAGGCGGAAAAGACGAAGCGCATCGTGCGGTTGTTCGACGGACGCCAGGTTCAATAGGAGGACGCATGCTGAAAAACTATCTGAAAATGGCGGTTAAAGTCCTGCTCCGCCGAAAATTCTTCACGTTCATCAGCCTGTTCGGAATCGCCTTCACCCTGATTGTGCTGATGGTGGTGGTCGCATTGTTCGACCATATTTTCGCTCCGTTCCCTCCTGAGGTGAATGATGAAAGGACTCTCCTCAGCCTCCGGCTGAATGGCCGCGGGCCCCAGGCTCTAAATTATGGACCGGGATATCGACTGCTCGATCAGTTTGCACGCAATATGCCGCATGTCGATGCAACCTCTTTCTGCACACGAACTGGAATGGCTTCATCCTACATCGACGGGGAAAAGATGGAAATATATGCAAAGCGAACGGATGGCGAATTCTGGCGGATTTTTCGCTTCAATTTTCTGGAGGGAGCGCCATTCTCAAAAGAGGATGCTGAAAGTGGAAGGTATGTTGCCGTAATCAATCAAGCAACCCGACAGAAGTTCTTTGGAGAACGGCCCGCAGTCGGCCAGATGATTGAAGTTGACGGCGAGCATTTCCGCATTTGTGGCGTTGTTGCCAACATCCCTATCCTGCGGCAAATCCCGTTTGCCGACATCTGGATTCCGATCGCTGCGACTTCTGACGATTCCTATAAAAAAGAATGGATAGGGGGATTTGTTGGAGTTTTTATGTTGCGCAGCAAAGGGGACATCCCGGCCGTCAAAGCCGAATTTCAATCAGTGCTCAGGAACGCAGAGTCTTCCCAGAAGGAATACACCGAAATAACAGGCGAGTTAATGACCAAGTTTGATTTCTTTTCAAACCAGCTCTTCCCAAGCTATTACGGATGGGAGGCAAAAAACCACTCGGGGACTCTCCTGGGGTTGATCATTCTGGGAATGATTCTATTTATGGCCCTCCCGGCAGTCAACCTCGTGAATATCAATGTCAGCCGCATTCTGGAACGCGCTTCTGAGATTGGTGTCCGCAAGGCTTTCGGTGCATCATCTCTAACACTTGTGGGGCAGTTCGTTATTGAAAATATCCTGCTATCGCTGGTTGGGGGTGTATTGGGCCTGGCGGGTGCTCATTTCATCCTGGACGCAATCGAGCGTGGAGGGTTCGTGCCCTACGCGGACTTCGCCCTCAATTTCAGGATTTTCGGCTACGGTTTTCTGCTGGCAGTGTTCTTTGGATTGTTCTCGGGAATTTATCCGGCCTGGCGAATGTCCCGCCTCCATCCTTCGCTGGCCCTGAGAGGAGGTGCGCGATGAAGTGGCATTTTTTAAAAATGGTCTGGAACCGAAAACGTACAAACCTGCTGATCATTCTGGAGATCTTCGTCTCATTCCTTATCCTGTTTGCAGTTGTGGCATTCGGCAGTTACTGTTTCAATAATTACCGATTGCCCTTGGGATTTTCATATCAAAATCTCTGGGTTATACATGTCGATCCAAAGACCTATAACTATGGACCGTCCATACTTCCTGAACAAGCGCTTCAGGAAAAATACCGCCAGGTGCTTTCCGCTGTCCGGAATTTTCCCCGGATCCGGGGAATGGCTGCAGCGGCCTATATGCCTTACAGTGATACGGAGGTGCTCCGCTTTTACGAAAAAGGAAACCGGCGCATATATTTCCTGGGTCATGAGGCTTCCGACGATTTTAAAGACGTAATGAATCTGCAGGTAGTACGCGGCAGATGGTTCGAGCCGTCGGATGATGCCTTGAATTGGCACCCCATCGTAGTCAATGAGGAATTCGTCCGCCTGGTTTTTGGCAGTGAAGATCCGCTGGGGAAGACCGTTCCCAATGTAATGAATAAGCTGCGTCCCGGCGGTACTGCAGGAGATCCCTATTACCAAATCGAGGGGCGGATTGTCGGAGTGATCAGGGGATTTCGCAATGAAGGAGAATACTCGATCCAGAAACCCTATGTCTTTTGTCGACGATCGCTCAACAAGCCTTTTTCCGATATGTTGTCCAACATCGCCATAAAGCTTAACCCCGGGACTCCTCGCTCATTCGAGGAAAAGCTTATCAAAGCACTGAATAGCGCAGCCAAAGACTGGTCCTTCCGAGTGTATTCTCTCGAGGACCTGCGCAAACAAAAACTTAGAGTTACTGAATTAGCCATACTGCTCGCCGCAGTTGTAGCCGGCTTCCTGATGCTGATGGTGGCATTCGGCCTGTTGGGAGTGCTCTGGCAGAGCGTGACACAGAGGACAACGGAAATCGGATTGCGCCGGGCTCAGGGCGCAACCGCAGGAGACGTTTACAGGCAAATCCTTGGAGAGCTGTTTTTCATTACCACTCTGGCCCTGATCCCAGGCATTCTTTTGATAGTCCAGTTTCCGCTGCTTAATCTGATAGGAGACTTGAAAACGAGCATCTATTTGTATAGCATCGCGCTTTCCATGATTCTGATCTACGCGCTGACACTTATTTGCGGCCTGTATCCCGGCTGGCTGGCAACTCGCGTCCGTCCAGCCGAAGCGCTCCATTACGAATAAAATTCGTGCAATTCGTGGCATGCCTTTTATCGAGTAAAGCCGATGATTCTGATTGTTGATGATGATCCATCAGTCGTGGCGTCGCTGGCACTGGTGCTGAAACAGGCCGGTTACAAATCCGATTCTGCATCCACACCGAAACAGGCGCTCCAGATGATTGGGGGCAACGATTTTGAGCTGGTGTTGCAGGACATGAACTTTTCCAGGCAGACGACGGGCGCGGAAGGCCTCGACCTTCTGAAGGAGATCAAGGCTAAAAAGCCGTCGCTGCCGGTTATCCTGATCACCGCGTGGGGATCCATCCCCCTGGCGGTTCAGGGCATGCGCAACGGCGCCGCAGACTTCATCACCAAACCCTGGACCAATCCGCAGCTTCTCCAATCAGTTAAAACTATCTTAAGCCTCGCCGCTACTCCCCCGGAGAGAGAAAGCCGGGAACTGAACCGCTCCGCGCTGGACGCGTCATATGATTTCCGCAGCATCATCGGCACCGACACGAAATTGCTTAGAACGCTCGAAGTTTTGGGGCGGGTAAGTGCAACGGACGCTTCTGTTCTGATCACGGGCGAAAGCGGAACGGGCAAGGAGCTTGTGGCCGAAGCGATTCATAAAAACAGCCCCCGGCGGAATGGACCGTTTGTAAAAGTCAACCTCGGCGGCATATCCACCTCGCTTTTTGAAAGCGAAATGTTCGGCCACGTCAAAGGCGCCTTTACCGATGCGCATCAAAGCCGCCGCGGCCGGTTCGAAATAGCCGATGGCGGAACTATTTTCCTGGATGAAATCGGCGATCTCCCGGCGCCTTCACAGGTCAAACTTCTGCGTGTGCTGCAGGACCGCACCTATGAAGTGCTCGGTTCCAGCGCATCCCGCACGGTTAATGTGCGCATTGTCTCCGCTACGAACCGAAACCTGCCGGAATTGGTATCCGGAGGCGAGTTCCGGGAAGATCTGCTCTATCGCCTTAATCTCATCGCCGTTCACCTTCCCGCGCTTCGCGAGCGCGCGGGAGATATTCCTCAGCTGGCGCAGCATTTTCTCACAAGCATCGCCGCGGTTTACAGACGAAGCGGATTATCCATCACGCCCGCTGCGCTCGGGTGGCTTCAGAACCGGGAGTGGCCGGGAAATGTCCGGCAATTGCGGCACCTCATTGAGCGGGCGGTTCTGGTAAGCTCCAGTGATGAGCTGCGGCCTGAGGATTTCCTTCATACCCTGGAAATGGAAGCGGTCGGAGCGCCTCGTGAGTCGATTCCCGCTCCCGGCAGCATGACGATGGACGAAATGGAACGCGCCATGATCCTCCGCTGCCTGCAGCATTATTCCGGAAACATAACCAGGGTGGCCGAGTCGTTGGGCATGAGTCGCGCCGCGCTCTATCGCCGGTTTGAAAAATTCGGGATTAAGCCTTGAGCCTGCGTCTGAAGTACATACTGTATCTGCTGTCCATTCATCTTTTATTCGCTGGAGTTGCGGCTCTCCTGTTAGCTCAAAACCGCCTTTGGCTTATTGCGATCGAGGTCGTTTTTGTAATCTCATTTATTATCGGTCTGAAGCTTGCCGGCGGGCTTTTCGGCACTTTGGATCTGATCAGAGACGGCGCCGAATTTATTAAGGAGAGCGATTTTACACCACGGTTTCGCGAGGTTGGACATCCCGAGATGAATCAGCTGCTGGACATATACAATCGCATGGCAGATCATCTGCGCGAAGAGAGAATCCGGCTTCAGGAACAGCATTTCCTGATGGACAGGATACTGAATACGTCGCCCACCGGCTTTATCATTCTCGATTTCAATGGCAGAGTAGCGGATGCAAATCCCGCAGCTGAGAAAATGATGCAGGCGAGTGCCGGCAGCCTGAAGGGAAAAGCTCTCCTCGAAATGGGCGATCCATTCGGCCGGACTCTTGCCGATCTGAAAATCGCCGAGTCGAAAATCATCGTTCTCTGGGGAAGCCGGAGGATTAAATGCAGCCGTTTTGAATTTCTCGACCGCGGATTCACCCGCAGTGTGCTGGTTCTCGAGGAACTCACCGAAGAACTCAGGCAAACAGAAAGCGCCGCATACGGGAAGCTGATACGCATCATGTCGCACGAAGTCAATAATTCAACCGGAGCCGTCAATTCGCTTTTAAATTCCTGCCTGAACTACAGCCCTCAATTGCGCGACGAGGATCGAAAGGATTTCGAAACTGCGCTCCGCGTCGTCATTTCCCGGACCGCCCAATTGAATTCCTTCATGCGGAATTTTGCGGACGTAGTCCGTCTTCCCCCTCCCCAACCGGCTCCCTGCGGCGTCCATCTCTTGCTGCAGGACACGGCACTGCTGATGAAGGAAGAGATTCAAAAGGCGGGCGTTCAGATTGAATGGAATCTCACCGTGTCACAGCTCTCCGTCAATCTGGACCGGGCGCAAATGGAACAGGTCCTGGTCAACATTTTCAAGAATGGGCTGGAAGCCATGCAGGGGGGAGGCAAACTCACAATTCAAACCGGGATCCGCGATGATAGGAAATATCTTAGTATTGAAGACACCGGCTGCGGGATGTCAGCGGAGGTTCAGGCCAATCTGTTTGTCCCGTTTTTCAGCACCAAGGCAAACGGCCAGGGAATAGGCCTGACTCTTATCCAGGAAATTCTCACCCATCATCATTTTGACTTTGCGCTCGAAAGCAAACCGAACGGTCCCACCCGCTTCACCATCTTCTTCTGACCTGCAATGCTATCCGATCTTGAGCTCGACCTTCTGCAGATTTTGTTCTCTGGATGCAATCAGGTCGCGCAATTCGCGGTCCATATCCTCGCTGACTTCCCGGGCATACGGAAGGATATATTCCCGCGTCTCGGCGAGAGTTCGTTCGATAAATTCCCTCTCATGAACCCAGCCGAGAGAAATCAGATTGTTAATCCTGTCGGCAAGCTTCAGAATCCTGGCACGATGGCTTCCCGTTTTCATGATGCGGCTCAGAAACTCAGACTTGGGCTCCTCTTTCCCATTCCCGTCCTTTTGAACGGTTACCTCCATCATCAGGTCGTACACCTGCTCCCCATCGTCATCCAGATTTGCGAAATCTCCGCGCGTTAGATAGGGAAGCTCGGCAGCGTCCTCGGCTATGTCGTGAATAACGGCGGTTTTAAGCAGAACGGAATCGATGATTCGGTAATCCAACAGGACGGCGAGAGTCATCATCTGGTGCCGGAACATATTATCGCCCGTCTTTCTCGGCTTGCCGATCAGGGCCCTTCCCTTGCAGATATAAGGAGCCAGATTGATGTCGGAAAGCTGTTCTACCCACTCAGGCTGTATGGAATCTTCTTCCATCACACTTACATAAATTTTGTTCGTCATGGCAACGATGATAGGTTCATGCTAGAATCAAAATAAAGCTTTTTCTATTGTATTCATTGATTTCTATTACAGTTTATCCGGGATCCATCCAAACTGTTCAGCGGATTGCACACTTTACAGCCGGGTACCCACAACTGAGCCGGTTGAACCGGCTGAAATCGTTTCGAGGAGGTGTCGGAAATGGCAAAGAGAGCGAGCAGCAGTGAAAGAATAAAAAAACAGGCGGTGGTCCGCAAGAACCTGTTTCTGCGCGACGAACTTGTTGCCGCCGTATGCAAGTATTTCTGCCGCGGATTTACGGTGGCCGAAATTATCGATGAAGTAAAACGGAACGTAGGCGTCCCTCTGAACAGAGAGGAACCATACCGTCTGATCGCCTTCGCAGCCCAGAAAGGCTGGCTGCGTTTCCAAGCCCCGCTTTCCTATGACGCGGCCGATCAGATCAGGGAACGGTTTCCTTATTTGGCGGATGTGCGAGTGGTGCGAACAGGCGTCTCTGATGATATTTCATTTCACGTCGCCTCCGTGCTGATGGATGAGGTATGCAGCCTCAGCCGTAGCCGTCCTTCCCATTCAGAAGTGCATATCGGTTTTGCGGGCGGCGTTGCATTGCGGAAGACGGCCCGTATTTTCAGCGAAATGCTGAAAGAGCCCAAAGAGGATCTTCCCAAAAAGATTGTATTTCACGCTATGGTTGCGGGTTTCAATATGGAGGATCCATCGACGGAACCGAACGGATTCTTCACATACTTTGCCGGCGAACCCGCCCTGCAGGTCAAGACCAGTTTCCTGGGGCTGCTCGCCCCCGGCATCGTTAAGACTGCGGAAATGGAAAAGCTGAAATCCATCGAATACATCCGCGATGCCTATGAACGCGCTAAAGAGATCGACATCGTAGTGACGGCGGCAGGCGGGCATTGGCAGCAAGGCCATAGCGGGCTTCGCAGTCTGTATAAGCAATGGGCTTCGCGATCCCTGGATCAGCTTAACAAAGCCGGGTGCATCGGCGACATGATGTGGCGGCCGCTCGGGAAAGACGGTCCGCTTGATATCAAGACTGAGATGCAGACGGTAACGCTCATGGACCTCCGCGATCTCCCCGATTTTATCAAGCAGAAAAAAAAGGTGCTGCTCCTGCTCGGTCCTTGCGGCGATTGCGGAGGTCCGAAAGAGGAGGTGCTCAAGGCGATATTGAATTATGAGCGGAGACTCATAACACACCTGGTCGTGGACAGCCGCTCGGCGCGAGGCTTGCTGGGATAATCCTTCATCGGCGCCAGAAAGCAGGAGTGAAAATAACGATGGCCGTATAAAACTCCAGCCTTCCGGCCAGCATGCAAAAGCTCAGCACCCATTTTGCCATGGCCGGAAGATCCCCATAGTGTTCCGCAGGACCCACATTGCCGAGGCCCGGCCCGATATTGAACATGCAGGAGGTTACGGCCGTAATACCGGTCAGGAGATCGACGCCGGAAAACGTCAGAAGAAAACAGGAAACAAGATTGACGAGAAAAGCCAGATATACAAGATTCAGCAGACTATGAATTGAAGCCTCCGGAACTATTTTTGCTCCGAGGCGGACAGAGAAAACTCCTCGTCTCTCCACCATGCGTTTGAATTCACGGCCCACCACTTTCAGCAGAAGCAGGATGCGGGATGTCTTCAATCCCCCTGCGGTTGATCCGGTGCAACCGCCGATAAACATCAATGCCAGCAATATCGACTGAGAAAACGAGCTCCACTTTTCAAAATCGCTGGTAACGAATCCGGTCGTTGTAATAATGGAACAGACTTGAAACAGCGAACTCCTTAAAGCCTCGGCAATCGAATGCTGGTTATGCAGAATCAGGCTGGACAAAATTGCTGCGGTGGCTGCCCCGACCACCAGCAGATAAAAGCGCAGCTCAATGTCCGCAAGGAATCTCCTGGGCTGCTTCTCCACCCAGAGCCGGTAGTGCAGCGTAAAATTAATCCCGGCAAGGAGCATGAAAATAATAATAATGCATTCCACTGCTACGCTGTTGAACGCCGCGATGCTTGCGGTACGCGTCGAAAAACCGCCGGTTCCAAGAGTGGAAAAGGCATGGCATACGGCATCGAACGGATTCATTCCCGCCCAGCGCAGAGCCAGGTAGGCTGCCAGTGTCAGCCCGAAATAAATTTTCCAGAGAGCTATCGCCGTTTCTGCAATGCGGGGTTTCAGCTTCTCGGACTTGGCGCCCGAAAATTCCGCGCGGTAGAGAGACATGCCGCCGACGCCAACCAGCGGCAGGATGGCGATAGCCAGGAGAACGATCCCCATCCCTCCGAGCCAATGGGTAAAGCATCGCCAGAACTGCAGGCTGTGGGGAAGAATCTCAACTGTCGCAAGAATGGTAGCACCCGTCGTCGTGAATCCCGAAGCGGCCTCAAAAAAAGCATCGGTGAAGCTCGGAAAGAAAGGAGACAGGTAGAATGGAAGGCAGCCGAATACGCTGCAGGCTATCCAGACGAGGACCACCAGAAGCACCGCTTCGCGATGGGATAGATCGTTCTTCGGACCTGCCGTAAACTTGAGCAGCAGCACTCCTGCAACGGCAGTGACGGCAATGGCGAACAGGAACGGCCGGCAAGGATCGCCGATACAAATGCCGTATATCAGAGGAACCAGCATGGCAGCCGCCAGCGCAATCAGAAACCGGCCGATACTATGCAGCAAGGTGGCAGGATGGACCACAATTGTCTTCCGTTCCGGGGCTCAGTTTAGAAAACAGACTCCAGAATCCGAATAGCGCGATCGAGTGCAAAGAAAACCACACGGTCTCCCGCTTGAATGGAATCATCTCCACGCGGCACGATCACATCCCCATTGGGCCGACAGATGGCTCCAATGACGCACTCGCGAGGAAGTTTCAAATCCCTCAATTTTTTCCCGACGACTTTCGAGCGTGAAGTGGCAATCAGTTCAATCGATTCCGCTTCCACTTCGCGGAACGATGTTACGGAAATCACACGTCCCTTGCGAACGAAGCGCAAGATCCTGTCCACTGCGGTCAGCCGCGGACTGATTGCAGTGGTAATACCCAGCCGCTGTACCATGGGCAGGTAGTTGAGCCTGTTGATCAAGGCGACCACTTTTCTGGCGCCAAGTCTTCGAGCCAGCAATGAAGCCATAATGTTGTCCTCGTCATCCCCCATCAGAGCAAGGAAGGCGCCGACACCCTGGACATTCTCCTCCGTCAGGATCGCTTCATCCGTTCCATCGCCGTGAATCACGATCGATTTTTCAAGAATTCTGGAAATCAGTTCACACCGACCGGGATCCCGCTCGAATATTTTTACCGCAACGTCCCTTTTCTCCAACTGCCGAGCCACCTCGATCCCTACCTGTTTCCCTCCAAGTATGAAGACTCTTTCGAGAGATTCCTGGGTTCTCAAACCCATGAAACGGTAGGCTTCTTCAAGATTCTCGAAACGCGTTACGACATAAATATGATCTCCGGGCTGCAGCACTTCGCCCGCATGGGGAATGATTGCCTGCTGGCCTCTGAAAATCATTGCAATGATGCCCTGTTCCCTTAAGCCTGTCGAATCCAGTTCCTCGATGCGCTGATTTGCGAACCAGCTGCTCTCATCCACTATCATGCTGAAAAGCTTTACCTTGCCTTCGGCAAAATCCAGCACATCTGATACGCCGGGGACATTTACGACGCGGAGAATACGGTCGGCTATAGCTGTCTCCGGGTGGATAATCAGATCGATCGGAATTCCCGTTTCCCGGTAAATTCGCCGCCAATGCTCCACCTCATGAGTTCTCAGTCGTGCAACCCGCACCTTGGCGCGCGATTCTACGGAAGCGATCAGGCAGAATAGATTGTTGACTTGGTCGGAATCCGTCAATGCAATGAGCATTTCAGCATCGGCGATCGATGCGCGCCGCAGGGCGCTGATGCTGGCGGCATTTCCCTGGATTACCTTGACATCCAGCATCTCTTCCAGTTCTTTGCATCTCTCGGGATCGTGCTCAACAATGGTCACCTCATTGCCTTCCTTGATAAGGCGTCCGGCCACCAAAGCGGCGGTTTGACCGCCTCCCGCAATCAGAATTTTCATAAGCCTGAATATTATCAATTATCACATAACAGAGAAAGGGGAGAGAGACGCCCTATGCGGATTCAGGTGGCGTAGCGGATGGCTTCACTATCACCTGTGTTACACCGTTCATCAATGATGCTGAGTTCCGGGACAATCTCAGCGATGGGCAACTCCATTTTTGCTCTGTGCCGGCGAGAAATGCGATAGAATCCAACGCCATGCAGACCAAAGATCATGTATTGGAATTCCGTGTTTACCTGGAAGATACCGATGCTCAGGGCATCGTTTATTATGCCAATTACCTCCGTTTTTTCGAGCGCGGAAGGAGCGAGTTCCTCGAAACGCTCGGAATCCCAATGAGTGAAATTGTGCGGCCGGACGCCAGGATGGTAGTGCATGAGATCCGGTTGAAATATCGGAAGCCGGCCTTCCTGGGCGACAAAATCGAGATATGGACTTCCATGCTGAGAGCGTCGGAATACCGGCTCACCTTCCGGCAGCAAATAAAGCGTCAGGGAGAAAAGGAAGCCCTGGTGAGCGGCGAAGTGGACATCGTCGTAATCGGTCAGGACGGAAATTTGAGGGAATTGCCGGCATATTTCAACCAGGCATGAAGTTGGAATCCTTGAAATCCGCGCCCTCAATTTTGCATTGGGAATAAGCGGTTTGTCTCTGTTATATGTAGTACGTTTTGAGTCGGATCATGGATAGGAAGATCGGCTCGGAGATGAAAGGAAATCCTATGAACACGGTTTTGTGTTTTCGAAATGCGCGTGTGGCGGCTGCCCTGCTGGTTTTCGGTTTTGCCATAGTGACAACCGTCGCTTGCTCGAGATCGGGCAAAAACACCCCAAAAGCATCCGGCGGGCAGAACATTTTGCTTGCCGAATGGAGCGGTCCCTATGGCGGAGTCCCGCCGTTTGACCGGGTAAAAGTGGAGCAGTTCAAGCCTGCGCTCGAAACGGCTATGGCTGAAGCGCTCGCCGAGGTGGAGAAAATAGCCGCCAATCCCGAGGCGCCGACTTTTGAGAACACAATCGCCGCGATGGAACGTAGCGGCAAAATGCTGAACCGCGTGACAACCGTCTACAACGTGTGGTCCGGAAACATGTCGTCGGATGGCTTTCGGGCGGTGGAGCAGGAAATGGCGCCGAAACTTGCCGAGTACCGCGATACCGTGATGCAGAACGTCCGGTTGTTTGAACGCATCGAGAAGGTTTACTCCGCGCGGGAAAACTCCGGGCTTACGCCGGAACAGCAGCGGCTGGTATGGGATTATTATACGGATTTCCTCCGCGAGGGGGCAAAACTCACCCCTGAGCACAAAGCGACGGTGGCCAGGATCAACAAGCAGCTTGCGGACCTCTATACGAAGTTCAGCAACAACCTGCTGCACGATGAAGAAAGCTATGTGCTCTATCTGGAGAAGGATCAGCTCGGAGGGCTTCCGGAAAGCTATGTGAAAGCGGCGGCAGAAGAGGCGGCTGAACGCGGACAGCCGGGCAAATACGCGGTTCTGAACACCCGCTCATCCATGGATCCGTTTCTTACTTACTCCGCGCGGCGTGACCTGCGTGAGAAGGTATGGCGCACCTACTACAGCAGAGGTGACAATGGAGATGCCTGCGACAACAACAGGATCATTTCCGAAATCATGAAGCTGCGGGCCGAACGAACCAGGCTGCAGGGATACCCGACGTTTGCACACCGGGCTCTCGAGAAACAGGTGGCGAAGGCTCCCGATGCCGCAATGGCGCTGATGAAGAAGATGTGGCCGGCGGCGATTGCGCGCGTGAAGGAAGAAGTGGCGGACATGAAGTCTATCGCCAAAAAAGAGGGTGCAGCTTTTGCCATCGAGCCCTGGGATTACCGCTTCTACGCCGAAAAGGTGCGAAAGGCAAAATATGATCTCGACTCCAATGAGGTGAAAGAGTATCTGCAGCTCGAGAAACTGCGCGAAGCCATGATGTGGACGGCAGGCAAGCTTTATGGATTCGAGTTCCAGCCGGTTTCAGACGTACCCGTTTATCATCCGGATGTGCGCGTGTGGCAAGTGAAACGAAACGGCAGGCATATCGGATTGTGGTACTTCGACCCCTATGCGCGGCAGGGCAAACGCTCCGGCGCCTGGATGAGCGCCTACAGGCGTCAGGACCGCATGGACGGCGAAATCACTGCGATTGTCTCAAACAATTCAAACTTCGTGAAAGGTGCGCCGGGCGAGCCGGTGCTGATCTCCTGGGACGATGCCGAAACCATGTTTCATGAGTTTGGCCATGCATTGCATGGACTGTCTTCCGACGTCACCTATCCTTCGCTTTCAGGTACCTCCGTGGCACGCGATTATGTGGAACTGCCCTCACAGATCAACGAGCACTGGCTACTGACGCCTGAAGTGCTCAACCGGTTCGCTTTGCACTACAGGACGGGGAAGGCAATCCCCAAACAGCTGGTTGATAAGATTGATAAAGCGTCGAAGTTCAACCAGGGATTCATTACCACAGAGTATCTGGCGAGCGCGCTGGTGGATATGCGGCTGCACACTCTGGCAGAGCCCGGCGATCTCGATCCCGATAAGTTCGAACGGGAAACACTGGCTGCATTCGGCATGCCGAAGGAATTGCCGATGAGGCATCGCATGCCGCAGTTTTCACATATCTTCTCCGGCGAAGGTTACGCAGCCGGCTATTACTCGTACCTCTGGGCGGATGCTCTCACCGCCGACGCATATGAAGCCTTCGAGCAGGCGAAGGGGCCATGGGATACCGAAGTGGCGAAGAGCTTTTACAACAACGTGCTGAGCAAAGGAAACACTCTGGATCCGGCCGCAGCTTTCCGCGCATTCCGTGGGCGCGACGTGGATACAGATGCGCTGATGCGAGATCGCGGATTCCCGATCAATTAGTGCAGGCCCCTATAAGCCGATGGTGAAGCCGTGATGCCTGAAAAAAGGCAATTGGAACGCTTCAAGCCGGCCTGCATTTATCGCGGGGTTTCGTAGCAAGGCGGCGCAGACGGGCAAAACGGCGAATGCATTTCACTCCGGCCGAGCCGGAGGCTTTAGGTTGTGAGCCGCTCAAAGCGGCAAGCCCCGAAAGGGGCGGGGCAGTAAAGCCCAGGGCTTGCGAGACTGTCTCAAAACTCAACAATGGGGTTGAAAACCGTGGTAGCGATGACGCAATCTGCATAAGCAAAGATTTCCATGTGGGTCGCGGCTTCAGCCGCGACGCGCAATAAACCCCATGTGTAAGAGATATTTATGCCTGATCTTCTGTTCGCACCAACATGTCGCGGCTGAAGCCGCGACCCACATAATTCACAGCATGGATCAACCGATCACTTGTTCTCCCGTATAAGGGGGGAGCTCGATATCGTCAGGATCCAGGTAGGCCCTCAACCACATTTCAAGCACAACAAAAGTCCATATTCTCCGCCAAAGGAATTTCGAATTCGCCGCACTGTAATATTGATTATAGATTTTGCGAAGGGGAGCATAATTGAACAATCCTCTGCGTTTGATTGTATTCTCCGAAAAAACAAAATCGACGAGAGGCTTCAGCTCATTTGTTAGCCACATGTCCATGGGCATAAAGAAGCCCCACTGTTTTCTCACGGTTATTTCATGAGGCAGCATTTCCTGCATTATTGCCTGAAGTATGGCTTTGTTGATCTTGCTTTCTTTGCTTTTATTTATCCTGTAATTCAACGGAATGCGTTGGATAAATTCGACAAGAGCATGGTCATAATAGGGGAGTCTCAGTTCAACTCCAAAAGCCGAAGATATGCCGCTTATGTGTATCAATCCCTGATCGCAGTACCGTTTATACTCCTCATATACAACCTTCTCCGCCGTATTATGAAGAGGGACTCTGTTCATAGTCTCCAAAACGAGATCGCTCGTTTCCAGCATTTCTTTTTCTTGCCAGAACGGGATAAGGAAGAGAGATTTCCTCTCCATCTCGCTCAACATGAATGTGATGTTTTCACTTCCGCTCCTTGCATTGAAATACCTCCCGGCCAATCCCGTTATTCCCTGCAGAGCGGGAGAAGAATTTCTAAAGCGAAAATAAAAAGGAGTGAATATTTTTTCCGACATCTTTTTAAAAAGATTGTTTTTTAGCTTATCCGGCAGCAACTCCAGTGGGAGAAGCAGTTTATCCAGGATCGGGAATTTGCCGTCCACGGGATATTCGAAACCGCTATTTCCGCCATCTCCCCTGAAGCCTATATCAATGCCGACCTGACTGGCCGCCTTGGCAAAAAAATAGGGGCCGAGAGCTCCGGCGGTCGGAGTGTTGAAATGCCACATAATCTGGGGAATTTCCGTCAAGATATTCTTGCCTGAAAAAGTCAGTTCGGTATGATCTGATCCTATTTTCTCACTTACGAGCTTTGCGTATCTCCATTCATTACGTTCCGCGCTTTCATGACCGAATCCAAAAGTAAAGGTTTTGGGCGGGCGAGCGCCGAATTGAGCCAGTTTCGCTGCAATTGCGCTGGAATCAATGCCACCGCTGAGGCTGACACCGCTTATTTCATCCGGAGAGATTCGTGTCTTGATGGCCTCATCGAACAGCTCCCGGGTGTGAGCGATGATGTATTCCTTATCGTGGACTTTATTGTCGGGCAAAGGTATATCCCAGTACGGCTCAATTTTCAGTTGCTTTGTAGCGGCGGCATAGATGAGGAAACAGCCGGGCGGCAGGGATTTGACGTGTTTAAAAAGAGTCTGTGGCTGCGGGACAAAGGTAAAGAAAAGGTAATGATATAAGGCATTGAAATCCAGCTCCCTGTCGACCATGCGGCTTTTAATCAGCGCCTTGAGTTGAGAAGCAAAAAGGAATGTTCCATCGGGCTTTTGTGAATAAAAGAGCGGACGGATGCCGAACCGGTCTCTGGCAACAAGCAGTATCTTCTTCCTTTCATCCCATAAGGCAAAAGCAAAATCCCCTCTCAGACGTTCGAAGAACTTTGTGCCGAATTTTTTATAGAGCTGCATTAATATGGCAGCCGATGAAGCGGGAGTCGAGCTCGGGAATAAATCGCCTAAAGCATCTTTAAGCTCCGGAACATTGAAAATGCTCGCATCGAGCGCAACAATAACTGTCTTGTCCTCACTCATTATAAGCTCAGCAGATTTCTCCCCCGTTCTTGTTCGCACCCGCCGGCAATTGCCGAAACAGCAAAGCTTATTCTGGATACAAGCCGTTTCCTGCTCTGTTCCATAGCCATGTTGAATGTCGCACATTTCTTTGACTATATGCCCGATACGCTCATCAGGATTTTGCATAATCAAGCCTGCTATTCCGCTCATTCTTCTTCCTCCATCAATCCCAGGATGAAATCACTACTACACTCGGTTTTTAACGCAAAATATCTTCATCGGAGCTATTTATTGAAACATGCAGAGCTTTTAAAAGCTTTTTTTGCCCTACAATACAACGGATAATCCGGCAAATCCACTTCGTAGCTGCTCGGCAATTCTCCGATTCCGGACGCACTTATCTCAGCGGGATAAAGTCATGAGATAGAAACACTTGCCCCCAATTGGCATAGTCGTGTCTCAAATTGTTGGAGGAGATAATGCAGGAGGCGGTACGCATGGCACCGCCTCTTTGCCCAGGTGGCAGCGGACTAGAAATTCGTTTTTCTGCGGATGCGCAAATATGCAAGACCGACAAGACCGACTCCCATGAGCAGCATGGAGGCCGGCTCCGGGACCGGAGCATAATTGCTGTTTACGAGTATATACATTTCCGGATTGCCGTGTGATCCGCTGTAGCCATCATAAAACTCAAAAAGGAATGTGTAATTGCCTGCAGTTCGGCCCGCGAAAAAAGAATTGAACAGGCCGGCTTCATCTATATCTTTTACTACACGATATAAATCAGACCGATAGACGTTGGGAGCAACGGACGCTTCTCCGAAAAACACGGCTTGAATCCCGGAGGCTGTACCCATACCGCTGTTGTAATCCATTATTGTCCGGGCAGTTGCAGCGCCGTCAGGATCTGTAATGGTAACGTAAAAGTAGTCGTCAACACCAAGCCAGTTCCCGTAATCTCCAACCCATTCTTTGCCCAAAACCTCATCCGGTTCTGTCTTGTCATGCCAGGCAATCCAGTTGGTTATTGAGGGATCGATATAGACGTTTTCGACGGTTACATTCTTAAAGTTGCCTCCAAATCCAGGACCTGCGTAATACTGCTCAGTAACAAAATACGACATAGTTGACGCAGCTGAATTGGCGACTGTTCCCAAAAAAGCGATTCCAAAAAATGTCGCTAATAAAATCAATGATTTGTGGTGCTTAAACATTTTCCCTCCATTCATTTTGCTATGGCGAATTACTCGGGATATGGGAATCCCGGCCTCCGGAATTCTATTTTGGCAAAGCAAGGATCGGCTCAGGCATATATCGCATTAAATGATGAAGTCTCCTGATCCTTTTTGCGAAACAGAACAAAGCACCTGATGCAAATCCGCCAGAGTCATTAAGATAACTGCAGCCAATGCGAAGCAGTGGTTTGGGCTCCTTCTGCAATGCCATGCAATTATTTATCAGATTCATCAAATGGAATGCAAAATTGGGGCCAAACAGGATATTTCTTTCTAATATGTTCATATTTAAATACTTATATATGCTCTAGGTTTTTGCATATGTGTTAGAAATTCCGACAGTCCCAAAATACTGAAAATCCTCGGCGACGATAAATAATTGTGATTGCCACACTTAAGGTATTATTGGGCGTTGTAAAAGAATCTTACAGGAAGGTTTTAGCTATTTCGGCTGGCGCATAATCGGTCGAATGTTTCAGAATGGCTTTAGTGTGCATTTCTCACCGTCTCTCTACTGCATCGGCGGACCAGAAGCCGATGAAAGCAGCGTTTTCTGACCGACCTGCGGATTGTTGCAGCTCTGTGTTTCATAGTATTATGCCTTCGCGGCAACCTAATTCCGTTATCCAAAGGAGGAGTTCAGAGATGTTTCGAACGACAGGCCCCATATTTACTGCAGTTCGACTTGATGAAAGCGCAACCGAAGTTCTTCGCCAGGCGGTTGATATCGCAAGACACTACAAAGTGAAGTTATATGTCTGTCATGTGCTGCCGGATTTGATGGCGGTCCGTCCCTTATTTCCGCATTTGCAGTTCGACGACGCAATGCAGTCAGCGGAGTTTGAATCCGAAGCCCGCCGCAGGTTGGCAGCCCGCGTCGGAGCCTTTATCAACCCGGAAGGCAGCGATTGCGAAATCCTGATTGAGCGTGGCACGGAATATGCCGCAATCGCCGAGGCAGCAAAGCGAACCGGCTGCGGCATGATTGTGGTCGGACACGGTTCGCGGCATGAAAGGCTGAGCCGGATTGCCGAGCGTGTTGTGCGATACGCGCACTGTCCCGTGCTCGTGGCTCGTCCGTCCAGAAAAGGTTGCGTGCTGGCAGCCACCGACTTCTCGGATCCGGCCACGCCCGCGGTGGAAGCAGCTTCATCGGAGGCTAAGCGGCGCGGTTTGGATCTTCATATTATCCATGCTTTCGACATCATCAAATTCTCCCTCGCTCCCGATGCGGACGCCATGCCGAAACTCCTTCCCATCGATATCTGCAATGAAATGCAGGAATCCCTGCAGAAGCGCCTGGACGCCTGCGTCCGCGAAGTTTCGGCAAAAAGCGGCATTATTGTCCGTGAAGCCGCCGACACCGCAATTCTTGATGCAGCGGAAGATCTTCCGGCGGACCTGATTGTGCTTGCGACACACGGAAGAACGGGTCTGAGCCGCCTGGCTCTGGGAAGCGTCGCCGAAACCGTTGTGAGAGGCGCACGATGCTCCGTTCTCGTCGTTCGGCTGAAAGCTGGATAAGCGGGATGCGCGGCGTCATGAAGAAAAAGGCAAGCTAAAATTGTGCTATCCGGCGGGACTGAGCAGCGAATCTCGCCTGCATTGCTCCGGATGCATAGCCGGCAAAATTACATCGAAGCTATGTTGCAGCACTTTGGCAATCATGGCATCGGCTTCAGGTTCTGATCCTTGCAGTCATTAGATACTCAATTTTCGCGCCCTTTTAGTACAGGATCCGCGAAGGCACATGCAGTTCTAAGGCAAAGCTCATCTAGGATATATGGATTCAATTTTTGATCGAACAGATGAAAGCAAGGTGAGGCTGAAGAAAACGGCACACGATGCCATTACGCCGAAAACGGATGGATCAAAACTCTCCAGGATTGCATAGGTGTTTTCGCCGAAGGGAGCCCACCATTCCCTTGCATATAGGAACAGAATTCCACGGTAGCTCAAGGTCAGACTTGTTGCAGCAATCATAGTGATGAATATGTTGCGCGTCAAAATGCGCGACCGCTTTTTCGTCAGGGTGCCGATGCATATGGGCAGTATGACGGCCGGAGCCCATACGTGATAGGTAAACATCAGTAGGCCGATGATGTCGGGCCAGATTATGGCAATGGCTATGGCGGTACAGCCGAGAACGGCCGTGCAAATTCGCGCCAGCTTCAGCATGCGGCCGTCTCCACGATCCCTCCAACCCAGCTGATGCTCGAACAGGTCCTTTACAAAAATTGCTGTGGAGGAATTCAAGGCGGAATCAGCTGAGGACATGACTGCCATCATAAGGGCGCCGATTATCAGACCTCCGATCCAGGGGCTGTGCAACTGCATGACGACCATAGGCAATGCCTGCTGCGACTCGATGTCGGGAAAGTGAATGCGTGCATAAAGAGCAATGAAGAAAAGGACTGCCGGAAACGTGAGTGCAAGAAAGATCCCGACGCCTGCAATACCGCGTCGCGTCTCCTTGATATCCCGTCCCACGCAATATCGGGTTGCATAGCCGGGCGCGAAGGTTTCCCCGAGCAGGAAGGCAAAAAAAGTTGTAAGCAGAAACAGCCAGCCCCGATTGCCTTGAGGGAGAAAAAACCATCCGGGTATTCGCCGGTTCCGCGTAATTTCGTCCGGATAGGAATCCTGAATCAAGGAAAGATTCAGTCGGGATAAATCGCGCCCTTCGGGATTGGCAGCGATTAAGTCTTTCGTTTGCGAGGTCAGCTTTGTCTCTTCAAATGGTGCAGCGCAATAGATGCCGACTCCTCCTGTCACAATCTGATTCAAGTCGTCAATAATGCCTCGCTGCAACTCAGTTGAAGGCATGCGGCGGCCTTTATACTGATCGAGGCGCCTGAGCGTTTCCGGTGACAACCTGCTTCTCAAATAGGAGGAAACGCCATCATCTCCCGCGCGCAGTTTGGAGGCGAAGCCTTTGGCATCCTGAAGGTCAATTGCACCGAAGCGAGTCGGCACAAACTTATGCGTATCGGAATTATAGGATCCGACAACATCGGGGATGCAAAACGTCAGCGTTACTGCAAATCCGACCATGAGGATGAGGAACTGATAGACATCGGTGTGGATGACGGCGAGCAGTCCGCCTGCGGTACTGTAAATAACCACCATGGCGCCGCCTATCAGTATCGCCCAGGTGAGCACGCTCGAAACGTCCGCAAATTCCGGCATAATGGTCGCGAGCACACTGCCGAAAGCCGCCATCTGCGCGGCGACAATGAAAACCGAAAACATCAGAGAGAGAATCAGCATCAAAAAGCGCGGCCCTTCTCCAAATCGATGGCCGAAGTATCCTGCAACCGTGTAGAGATTGGCTTTGCGAAATTGGGGAGCGACCACCAGTCCCGAGAATATGAAGTGAAGGTACCAGCCGGTAGACACGAGCAGCATGAGGACGCCCCATTCGTATGTCCTGCCGATCGCGCCGATCGAGGCTCCTCCTCCGATGACAGTGGCCCCCATGGTGCAGAACAGCAGAAACCATCCGATATTGCGGCCGGCAACAAGAAAATCATCCGTATCGCCGATTTTGCGGGCTTTGGACACACCTTTAAAAAAGATGAAGACCATGTAAGCAATAACAATGGCCCAGAGTATCCATTTATCCGACATAAGTCATTCTTCCCATCCCGCTGCGCTTCCATGCCATGGCAAATGTCAAATGTATGGGAGTCCGGGATCAGACGGACCAGCGCTGGACCAGGTCCTTTAAATGATTTCCGGCATCGAGAACAGCCAATTGTACTGGGCCGGCCCGCAAAGAATCGATTTTGCACCCTTCCAGGTGATAAGCGCGATCCTTTGGCCAAAGTGTGTCCATCCATGCCTGGATTTGATCCCAGCTGTACCAGTAGGATTCATAATCAGAATAGGTTCGAATGTGTCCCGTACGAATGGCATAATCAACAGCAGACGGATCTCTTCGCAATGCCACAGCGGGATGAAGCAGTTGTCCCTTGCGATTGAATACATCCACAAGGATTTCGCCGCTCGGGTCGTATGCCCTTTTATAAGCTTGAGGAACCAGAATGTGGCGCGCATCCGCATAGCTGTCCGGCCGCAACCATCGAGGCTGGCCGCAAACATTCATGGTCGATTCATAGTTGCTTAATGCGAAGGATTGGATCGCTTCCTTCCGATACGAGCTGATCAGCGCAATACCTCCCGATCCTTCCACGGCACGACACATCGATCGGAACAGCGCTTCAGCGCCTTTAGGCCCCTGCATGACGCCGATGCTGTTGCAGACTGTAACCAGAAACGGCAGTGGATACGGAGAGAAAAGCGGAAGATCAAAGGCGGATCCCTGATCCAGGAACAGCCGATTCCCAAGCAGCGTCCCCAATCCGGCGCGTCGCAGCTTCCTGCGCGCCAGTTCCAGCATTTCCGCGGAGAAATCCACGCCGCCAATCGATTCCAGACCATGAGAAAGCACGGAATCGAAAACATAACCTGCCTTGACTCGTTGTGCGCTGCGTATACGAGATCTTTCTTCGTAAGGCAGGGAGGCCGGAAGCACGGATTTCAAGGCATAGCGCAGATGAAGGCGCCCGGATCCGCATCCCACATCGTAAAGACGCACCTTGGTTTTACGATCCCGAATCAGGTGCAATAAAATCCGGTCAAGAAGATCCTCTTCGAATTCTTCATAAGCCGTAACATCCGGATGCCCGCCAACAATCTGCTCTTCGTACGTTCGCGCGCAGGAGTTCCAGACGGCACGATCCCGTTCATAAACCTGGTTTAAATCCTGAAGCATTTCTCTCTTATCCGTCCGCCGCAATATTTTTCATTACGCGAAAACCGGGGCGACTTCGAATGTGTCTATCCGCATGGCCCTCTCAAAATCAGCTATGGAAGGCGCAACTTCTTTCTGCATATATCTTGCATCCATCAGCCGGACAAAAGCGGCATAGTTCGGACGAAATTGAATTGTGTCGCCAACCTTCAAGCCGTCCGCATCATCGCCGATATTGACAACGGTGATATCACTGCTTGCGCCTGCAATGGAATATCGGGTATTGAGCGGTGTCAGCCCGGAAATTTCCGTATCCAAATTGCCTACGCTGACCAGGGCCCTGAATCCGCGCTGACCCGGAGATCGGTCCTCCGTGACTTCCGAGATAAAGGGCGTCATCGACGTGGTTTCGGCCAGGGGCACTAGGCTCTTTTTCTTGATCTCTGCAATTTCCGCCTCAAGCACGACACCGTCGCCGCGCAGTCCAGGGAGGATGCCGCCGTGGAGAAGATCCGTTCCCAGGAAGATAGCTTCGCCGATTCGGAAATGATTGATGGGTTTGGGCAGCTGTTTGTCAAGGACCAGGGGAAGCACCGCTGAAGAACCTGCGGATATCAGCCGCAGGGAGTGCTGGAATTTCAGTTCCAGAAGCTCGCGATACAATACCAGCTGCATGAACTGATCTACGGTTGGAATAACCCCGGCCAGGCAACCCAGATTCGCACCGATTCCCTTTACTTCAATGTGCGGCAGATGGAATACATGTTTATAGAAGTCGATCAGCGAACCGGGCAGAATGCCTTCACGGAGATCGCCCAACTCGATCATGATAACGATGCCATGCACCTTGTCTCTCCTGCGCGCTTCTTCATTCAGAGATTCGATGATCCGGATTTCGCTGTTTAAACTCACATCCGTAAGGCAAACCACATCGCACGTGGAAGTAAGGTCGGGGACCCGGAGATACCAGGATTCAAAATCCGGAACAATGCGCTCAATAGCCCGAAGGTTTTCCAGACGCGAATCACCCATGGAACGGACGCCCATAGCCTGCAGCGCCTTCAATGTATCCTGATGGCCGCATAGCACCTTGGTCACTACAGTCCAGCACGCTCCGTGCATTTGCATCCAGTTGCCTATCGTCTTGAGGTTATCGTGAAGCGCCTCCAGATTGATTAGGACTCGATTCATTTTACGTACCTCATTTCCGCATATTTGCTCGTAAATCCGATTCTTTCGTAAAGCCTGCGTGCCGGATTGTCGTATTCCACATGAAGCTTGACATTCCCTTCAGCTTCATTGATCGCGCGCTCGATTAGAAAACGCCCCAGGTTATTGCCGCGCTGATCGGGCGCTACCGCCACAAATAAAAGGAGATTTTCCGGAACATAGCCTTTCATGCCGGTGGACTGCATGACGAGTGCACCCGCAATCCTGCCTTCCGATTCTGCAATCAGCAGAAATCCCCCCCTTCGGCCCTTCGCCGAAAGCGCATCCCGTATTCCACGCTCGATATCTTCGGGAGTGTCTTCGTAGGGTTTCAGACTGCTGTGCAGGAACCGGGTAAGAGTTGCGATATCTATCGCCGGCGGCAGCTTCTTGAGGGAACGGACAATATGAAGATTCACATTCAGAATTTGTTGCGATCGCAAGCCTCGTTTCTTTGAGGCGGAGACGGAAGCCGGACTCTCCTCCTTCAGACGCCACGGAGCGTTTTTCCCTCCATGAATATCATCCTCCGTTGCGGTGAGGAAGTGATGCGCAAGAATGGGTTCTGCATCTATTTTATCCGCGTTCATTATGGAAGCAACGCGTTCCAGCGAAGACAGGATTTGGGCCTGCTCCCATTTCTGAAGGCTTTGGACCTGACGGACGAAATTTTCCTGCAAAAGGGGAGGCATGGTCTGAACAGCCTTAATACCCTCTTCGGCTATTTCGACAAATACCTGCCGCCGGTCCGCTTTGCTTCGGATACGCCTGACAAGATTCCTCGCTTCAAGCCTGTCCACTATGCCCGTAACAGTGGCATTGCTGAGACTGGCAAGCTTTGCCAGGTCTCCGAGAGGCAGACGCCTGTGACGCTGTATCTCCCGCAAAAGAACAACTTGAGGGATTGTCAAGTGGTGGCTTTGAACAAGTTTCTTTGAATGCAGATCAATGGATCGAACAATCCGTCGCAATGCAACAAGCACATCATCGAGAATTTCCTGCTTTGGGAAGAGTATATCTTTCATTTTCAGCACTAATATTTTGTGTACAAAGTATAAATAGTCAAGCAAAATCCAGTCAAGCAATTAACGGATATATGAAACCTCCATTCATTAATCGGAACTAGACTTTGATTGCGAAGCTGCCCAGCCTTGCGACATCTATGGATGTGAGGGAGAAAGCCAGAGCACATCGTAAGGCTGGAGAATAATGCTCAGCGCGTCTCCTTTCGTGCCAAACACCCGTTCGCTGAGCAGATCCTGCCATTTTCTCTCCGATTTCCTCATCCCCATACACGGTATCTGTATCCGCTGCCTGGATTGAGTGACATTGATCAAGGCGACGACGCAATGGTCTCCTTCGGGAGAAATTCTTTTCACGGCGAACACGGCGGGAGACAAAGAGAGAATCTGCTGCGGTCCGTTGGGATGAAAGGCACGATGATGCGTGCGCACGTGAACCATCTTTCCCAGCAATTGATTGATCCGGTATTTCTTGCTCCTGGGGTGGCGCATGGATCTCATGATGGAGCGGCATTCGACGATCGCCCGGTTGATAATCCGGTTCTCACGGGCTGCTTCCACAGCCGTATGATTGTTATGCGAGCCGAAGAGGCTGTGCAGATAGATCCCCGGGACTCCCTTCAAAACAAGCGCGATGGCTCGTGAAGCAATGAACCGCCGGATCTGGATCCGCAGTGGATCGCCATTCTGCTTTTTATTCAGGGCGCTGTACCACGTTATGTTGAGCTCATAGGGAACAGCCCTGCCGTCTTCGGCAGTCTTATAGGAAATAAGCCCGCCGTGTGCTTCCACTCTCCGGCAAAGGTGTTCCAGATCCTCCGGCGAGAGGATATTTTTGGCCCCCAACAGGCCAACGCCGTCATGCGAATCCAGGAAATTGAAGAATGTGGTCGTATCCGAAGGGACCGTCAGGGATTCGGCCCATGCGGAGAGGATTCTCGTATCTCCTCTATAAAATGTATGAAGCACGAGCGGCGGCAGAGCGAAGTTGTAGATCATGTGCGCTTCGTCCCTGCCGTTTCCAAAATAAACAACGTTCTCTTCGTGAGGAACATTGGTCTCCGTAACCAGCGCTACATGAGGAGCGACAAGCGAGATGATGTCGCGCAAAAGCTTGAGGATTTCATGCGTCTGTTCAAGGTGAATGCATCTTGTTCCCGGCTGCTCCCACAAGTAGGTAACCGCGTCCAGGCGCAGGATATCCGCCCCCTGGCGGATATAGAGCAAAAGAATTTCGATGATCTCAATGAGAACCCGGGGATTTTTATAATTAAGGTCGATCTGATCCGGAGAAAACGTGGTCCAGACAAAACGCCGACCTTTCAATGTTTCATATCGAGTCAGGATCGGCGTCGTCCTGGGCCGAAAGATCATTTGCCGATGAGCCGGCATGAGATCGTCTTCTCTCGCAAACCAGATAAAGAAGTCTTCGTAGTCCGGATTGCCGGCAAGGAATTCCATAAACCAACGGCTCTTGGACGAGACATGATTGATCACACCGTCAAACATAAGCTGGTAGCGGGCTTCCAGAGCACTGATATCGCTCCATGAACCGAGGAGTGGGTCCACCGCTTCAAAATCGATGACTGCAAAACCACGATCGGATGAGGAGGGGAAAAAAGGAAGAATGTGTATGGTATTGATTGTTCCCTTGAGATATGTATTGCAGAAATCGCCCAGGGTTTTCAGCGGGGACTGGTTCTTCTTATACAACAAGTCTCCATATGTAATAAGGATGACATCCCGTTCCGTGAACCTGTCCGGGGTGTTGAATTTCTTCTCCCGTTCCATGAGTTCGACAGGCTTGTGGGCATGGAACACTTTAAGGATGCGATCGATCTCAGCCTGTGTGGATTGCGCCACCGGTTCCGAATAGAGAACGCGCAGTCGCCGCAAAATACGCTCTGTCGCTTCACGCGGAATCTCCAGGGAGGGCCGTGTGTAATCCGGTTCGGGATTACAGGCTGTTCGTGTCGTTTCAAAGTAAGCCAAGAGATCCGTCCTCTCCTCGATTACAGGCGCATTTTATAATGGGACTCTATCGCCAGGTATGGCTTTTTATACAGCCCTCTCCGTGTCGCCATGAATCCCGTCAATTTATACTCGATGCCCGATCTGTACTGTGTTTTAATCTCACATTCGGTAATCTTGTACCGGAGGAGAAGACATGATTCGAGTAAAGCTGATTGGGGCAGGAGGTTACGGTGGAATTGGAATGGTGGAATTGCTGATGCGGCATCCCGAAGCTTCTCTGTCTGCGCTGGTGGATGTGCAGGGAGTCGGCGGGAAGTTGAGTGATATGTGGCCTTACCTTCGAGGCCATTGCGATCAGACAATCCTGGCCCCGGACTCAGCTGAAGCAAAAAATATCGAGGCGGACGTCGTCGTTTGCGCGACACCGGATGGAGTCGGGCAGACTGCGGCGCCGGCGGAAATATCTGCCGGCCGCAAAGTAATAGATTATTCCGGAGACTACCGTTTTAATTCGGCGGAGCTTTATCGCGAATATGCCGGCCGCATTGGGCGTGATCCCGTGCATAAGGCGCCGGAGTTGCTGAAAGAAAGCGCTTATGGGCTCACCGAGCTTCACCGGAACGAGGTGAAAAAGGCGCGTGTTGTAGGCAATCCCGGTTGCTTTGCAATGAGCTGTATTTGTGGATTATGGCCCGCCGTTCAATACGGCCTCATAGAGCTTCAAGGCATCTGTTGCGACTGCAAAACCGGAGTGTCCGGCGCCGGGAAGAAGCCTGCTCCCGGCCTGCATTTTCCTGAACGATACGACAACAGCAATGCATACCGCCTTACCGGTCATCAGCACGTTATGGAAATTGAGCGTGAACTCAGCAGTCTGGCAGGCAAGCCTGTCAGCGTAACGTTTACTCCTCAGATCGTGCCGATGGTGCGGGGTATTCTGTCAACGCTCTACGGCCGTCTCCCTGCAGGCGTAACGCATAAGAGGATTCTGGAAGCCTACGGGGATACCTTTGACAAAGAGCCATTCCTGCAAGTGCGTAATTACGATGAACCTGTGGGGACAAGTGATGTTCGCGGTTCGAATCGTCTTATCGTTACCATCGCTACCGATGAACGCACCGGCATTTTCCGCGTCATCAGTCACGTCGATAACCTCGTCAAAGGCCAGGCAGGATCCGCGCTTCAAAATCTGAACGTTATGTTCGGTTTGCCCGAAACCATGGGATTGGATCTGCCTCCCCAGCATCCTTAAATGGTATTCCGCACGCCGGAGGGTGATTTTTGCTGCGGATCACAGGTTTGAGTCTTCAATTGCGTGATCCGCATCTTCAAAGCTCTTCGCCGTCTCCTCCTGCTAATCCAGCTGGCCGATGACCTGGCGTTGTTCTTCGGATAGCGGCTTCTCCGGCCCATCGATCGGAGGAAGCGGCTTCCCCCGGAGGATAGCCGTCCAGGTGCGCAAACCGATGATGGTGATAACCGTTACCAGAACGAGCATTACGAGCGTCAAACCCAGGTTGATGCGGGAAGGGAGAGTATCCTGCGGCCAATAAATGTAGATACTATTCTTGATTCCGGCGGTGAAAGTCACGGCAAACATGAAGCAGAAAGGAAGGAAGGTGGTCAGAGCGTAAATCCGTTTCCGGGATCGTCGGAGGATGAATGTAGTGCCTATAACCAAGGCTACGACTGCGAGCAACTGATTGGCCACCCCAAACATCGGCCAGATTGTGGCCACGCTTCCGTGGTAGAGCAGATAGCCCCATGAAACACAAATGACTGTGGAGGTAATAATTACTCCCGGCCACCAGGCTATTTCCTTGAATTTCGGGATGACGGCTCCTACGGATTCCTGCAGGATGTAGCGCCCTACGCGCGTGCCGGCATCGATCGTGGTGAGGATGAACAGGGCTTCGAACATGATGGCGAAGTGGTACCAGTAGGACATGAGTGATTTGAGCCCGGGGATGGAGGAAAAGATCGAAGCCATCCCGACAGCCAGCGAAACGGCGCCTCCGGTACGGTGGGCGATTTCCTCGCCGACCATCATTGCCAGCTCTTTCAGGTGAACAGGATCTATTCCCAGTAGAGCAAAGGCCTCCTTGGGAGCGTTGATGGCGTAATAGTCGCCCGGTTCCAGTACAGCCGCGGCAATAAGAGCCATCAGCGAAACAAAACCTTCGGTTATCATTGCTCCATATCCGATAAACCGCAGGTCCGCTTCGCTTTTGACCATTTTGGGCGTAGTTCCCGACCCGATAAGCGAATGGAATCCGGAAATCGCGCCGCAGGCGATAGTAATGAAGAGATAAGGCCAAAGCGTTCCGGGAATGACAGGCCCCCCACCATGAATCCATTGTGTCACTGCAGGCATCTTGAGGATCGGATGGGCCACAACGATTCCAACTGCCAGGAGGGCAATGGTACCTATCTTCATATAGGTTGAGAGATAGTCGCGCGGAGCCAGAAGAAACCACACCGGGAGAACCGAAGCCGCAAAACCGTAAAGAGCCAGCATGATGGACAATTCCGGCTTCGTGAATATGAACCAGGAGGCGTAAGAGGATTGCTGGACTACGTGTCCGAAGAGGACGCCGAATAATACGAGAGCCACACCTATGGCGGAGGCTTCGGCAATCTTTTCCGGACGCAGGATCTTCATATACCAACCGATAAAAATAGCGACGGGGATTGTCCATGCGATGGTAAATGTACCCCATGCGCTTTCGGCCATGGAGTTGACCACTGCGATGGCAAGGCCGGCCAGAGCAGTAATCATAATAAACAGCGTAGCTGTTGCGGTCGTAATCGCGGAAAGCTTTCCCATGTAGCGGCCGGCAATGTTGTGCAGAGCCTCGCCCTTATGGCGGACCGAAGCAAAGAGGATGACAAAGTCATGGACGGCTCCGGCAAGGACGGACCCGAGGACAATCCATAAAGCGCCAGGAAAAAAACCGAACTGAGCCGCGAGAACGGGCCCGATGAGGGGTCCGGCCCCGGCTATAGCGGCAAAATGATGGCCGAAAACGACAATGCGGTTGGTTGGGACGAAGTCTCGACCGTTATTGACGGTCACGGCGGGGGTAACGCGGGAAGGATCCACAACAAGAACCTTGGCTGCGATGAATGCCGAATAAAAGCGGTATCCCAAGGCAAAGATTGCGATACCGAAAAACAGGAGCCAGAGTGAATTCATGGATTACTCCGTATGACGACTCACAGGATAGCGTCGGCCGGCCATCCTGTAAGTATCTTGAATAATTTAAAAGGCCAAGTGCGGAATTTTACTACGAAAATAGGGTTATTACGAATCGAACTTGAATCCCGGATTGTCTGAAGCCATCTCATCAGATTGGCTTGCCGACGGACTGAATCCAGCGGCGAAGCATGTTTTCAAGAGAGACAAGCAGTCGTCCTGCGCACGCGGCAATGCCAAGATCATGGGCGCGCTCTCGATCCCAGCGCGGGAGATTCCTGTAGCTGACCAGCATTGCGCGCGTACGATTTTCCCCAACCAGCCACTTGAGGGTATCCAGTTTGTATAAAGCTTCTGCTCCCGGAGAATCCTGCTCAAAGCGCTCAACCGATTGCATAATCAACCGTTTTGTTTTGCACTCGATTATATACAATCGATTATTGGCAAGGAATGCAACATCAAGCTCATTTTTAACGCTTTTGCCATTGGCTTTTCTCACGAACTTGATCCCCCGGCCTAAGTCCTGAATCTCGGCAAATTCTTTGCGCAATCCAAACAGCAATCCAAAAACGTGTTGCTCCAGCCAGCCTCCATTTGCATAAAAGCGCGCCGATTCATCGCGAAATTTCACTCGCATGCCGGATATTTCCAAAAGCCTCTCCTCCGCAAAGCGCGTCAGAAGCCAGTTCAGCTCTCTCCAGGCAAGCTGGCGGGCGTCCAATTCGGGAGACAGGAAATCCGGGTTTTCGGCATTTTGCGCAAGCCAGTTTACAGCCGCCAGAGCCTGACCCATGCTCGCCGAAGCCTGAACCAACTGACCGGTAAGTCTGCGCAGATTTTTGGGAATTCCCTGAGCAGGTCCTGTTTCAACCTGAATAGCACCATGAGCAAGAAGGAAGGCCGGAAGTTTAATGCGATCAGCGCAGTTGAATCCCGGCAGGTCTTTGCGATGCAGCCATGTGACATGGTCAGTCTCCGGATGAACATAGAAGATCGGTTTGCCAAGCTCATGAAAGACCTCGTATGCTCCGACAATCATCGGACGCGTCCCTCCGCTTGCATTCAATGCCAGATCGTCCTTTTCCCGTTTGGCAAGCAATTGCAGCATACGGTCACGGACGTGTTCGGAATCGAAAATATGCGTGACTTGCCATCGTGAAACCTTAACGCCTGTGGCATTCAGAACGGATTCTATGCAATTGGCTCGATGCTTCTGGCGCGGGCCATATACAAGAAGGACTTCTTCCGGACGAAATTCCGGATCTAATGCAGGAGTCACATTTGCGGTTGCCGTGTTGTAAATCAGACAAACATGAACTCTGGATTTGAACATGAGGGCCTCAAAATATACATGCCGATCCCGGGTGAGTTCCGCATGCCATTTCCTAAGAAAAATCTTTCCCCATAATTACGCTTATTAGCAGGATCAGCACCGCCGCCGGAGCCACAATACGCACGATCCATAGCCATGCGGTAAACGCCGGATTGGATTGGAGAAGGCCGAGCTCATCCATACAGGTTCTTCTGCCCAATTTCCAGCCAACGAACAGCGTTATGAGAAATCCGCCGACGGGAAGCATCCAGTTGGCGGCAAGGTGGTCCAGAGTCGACAAAACACCTTTCTTGCCTTCAAAAAATTCGAACGATGAGAGCAGCCCGTTCGCGCCCAGGGAAAGTGCAGACAAAATCGATCCGATAAAGACAACGCATGTTGTCACAATCGTTGCCCGCGCCCTTGTCCAGCCGATCAGATCAATTACCAGAGACGTGGTAACCTCACCCAGCGAAATGGTTGAAGAAAGCGCAGCAAACGCCACCAACACGAAAAAGAGCGGACCCAGTATCACGCCTCCCGGCATGTGCGTATAGAAAAGATCCGGCAAAGTAATAAAGAGCATGCCTATGGTCGAACCGGAAACGCGCGAGCCCAATCCGGAAACGGAAAAAATGATGGTGAACATCGCCACACATGCAAGTAGAGCGACTAGAGTATCGAGAACGACTACCCAGAGGGCCGATTTGAAAATCGACTCTTTTTTATCAAGGTAGGATCCGTAAGTAACCATGGCGCCCAGGCCAAGAGAGAGTGAAAAGAATGCCTGCCCCACGGCTTCAAGAAATCCCCTGAGTTTGAGCGTGGATAAATTCGGCATAAATATCTTTGTCAACGCTTCACTGCGTCCCTCCATCGTCAGAGCCGTGAGTACGAGGTACATCAGAATGGCAAACAGCGCCGGCATCAATATCTTGTTTGCTTTCTCTATTCCTCCTCCGATTCCGCGATAGACGATGGATGCCGTGAACAGCGTGAATAAAAAGGCCAGCCCGATTTGAAGCGGACCGTTCGACAAGAACTCGCCGAATTCGCTTTCTGCGGGAGCGATATATCCTTGTAGAGACCAGCCGAGACACTGCACGAATGATCGAAGAGACCACCCGGCAATCACGATGTAATAAGCTTGAATAATGGCGCCCGATGTAACTCCCAGCCATCCCAGCGCGGACCATTTCTTTCCACCCAGGCTGGTAAATGCCGGAACTGGGCTGAGCTGGGTTTTCCGGCCTACCAGAATTTCACTCATCATCAGCGGCAGGCCAATGACAAGAACCGCCAGAAGGTAGACAATAACGAACGCTCCGCCGTTATTCTCCCAGGTTAAATAAGGAAACTTCCAAAGATTCCCAAGCCCGACAGCAGATCCGGCCGCAGCCATAACAAATCCCACGCGGGATCCCCAATTACCTCGTCCGGCAGTCATAGAACACCCTCTTGCAGTGCATTAAATCCCGGCATCGGAACACTCCTTTATATTCCAGTTGTCGCATATCTTTCCATGTCGACTGCACGCCTGAACGGTCATAGGCTGCGGGTTTGGATCATTTGCTGTGTTCCATCCCCCAGCCTTCGAACATTTTTTTATAGATATCCGGTTGTGAAAAATCGGATTCCATCATCATCTGCTCGTGCGCGAACATGGATTCTTTATAAAACTTCCTCAAACCATCCATAAAATCGGGCAGTTTGGAGACCGGTATGGAAAAAATCATCTCTCCGGGTTGAGTCAGCGCCCGGACATACTCGCCCGGATCCGGCAGATTGATCCAGTACTCGTTGTCCAGTATCGGATTGGTGATGCAGAATGCACAGGAAATGGGAAAGAAATTGGATCTCACTTTGGGTTTCTCTTCCTCTTTTAATGACAGAAGCATGTCTCTCAACTGATTGGTGTCCGAGTAGATCATCACAAGATCCGGCTCAAACACGGCGGACTTCAGCGGAGCGGTCAGGATTCCGACATACGTGCCGTATTTGAAGCGCTTGTACTGCATCGCAGGGTTTCCGGCCGGCATGTCCGGCGTTTCAACAAGCCCATAAGCGAGCAGAGGCCCCAGGCACCAGTTATCGTCCTTAAGCATGGCGACCGTCAGCCTGTCTCTCCTGGACAGGGAGAAAACCTGGCATTGGGCATAATGCTTATTTTTATCTTTTTTGGGCCTATAGGCGCCCTTCGGTATGTCTGCTTCTGATTTCAGCATCTTGACTGCTATGGGAGCACTTCGCAGAACCAGCTCTCTCTCCAATTCTTCTCCATAGGCGTTGAATTCTTTCACTGTAGGCATGTGATGTTCCTCCTGCTTGCTGGACGCAGTGTCTGCTCCGGCTGCGGTTGCTGTCCGGCCGCACGCGCCCAGAATTGTCGATCCAAGTCCCAATTCCAAAACCTGTCGTCTGGTGAATGATCCTTTCATAGGTCCATCCTCCCTTTCGTCCATGAATACCATTCTATCTCCGACAATACATTGAGAGATATTTTTATACGGAATTCCAAAGCCGGATTGATATCGTCACAGGAAGTCAGGAACCGCGGTTTCCCACAGATTCCCACGGATTATGGACTCTGCAATATTCACCATCCGTGGAAATCAGAGGAAATCCGCGGCTGATTTCATATTATGGCCTTCCATGCGCTTCCGGATCCCAGCCACCGCCCAGGGATTTGTAAAGCTTAATGAGGTTCTGCGTGATGGTTCCCTGGCTGCTGATCTGGGTTTCTTCAAACGAAAGGAGGGAACGCTGGGCATCAAGGACATTCAGGAAATTAACCAGTCCGGAGCGAAACTGCTCATCCGCTATACTAAGCGCGGATCGAGCATCTGCCGCTCCTTTTTCCAATATCCGATAGCGCTTCTGTTCTTCACCATACGCGATAATGGCGTCTCTTACTTCCCTGATTGCATCCAGAACGATTGTTTCATATTCGATCAGGTAGCGCTCCTGAATGGCATTCTGAATTTCGATCTGGTCCCGGATTTTATCGCGATTAAAAATCGGAAGGCTTATAAACGGCGCAATGCTGACAGCGGGGCTGTCATCGGAAAAGAAAGCACTGAAAGAGGAAGCCGTCATCCCCAGAAATCCGCTCAGAGTAAAAGCAGGATAAAGATCGGCCGTCGCTGCGCCGATCCTGGCGGTCTGAGCCGCCAGCATTCTTTCGGCGTTCCGGATATCGGGTCTGCGTCGCAGTATATCTGCCGGGATGCCGACTGCGATTTCAACTCCGGGAACAGGGATGGGTCCGGAATCCGAAAGCTCCCGGTGCAGATCTCCCGGCATTTCGCCAAGAAGAATGGCCAACGTGTTCATGGATTCCTCGATGCTTATCCTGTAGCCGGGAATCCGGGATTTTGTATTCTCAATATTGTATCTGGACTGCTGGACCTGCAGGTCACTGATCAATCCCACGGCTGCCAGATCCTCCAGAACAGCCAGGGCTTTTTCCTGCAATTCCAGATTTCTGCGGACAATTTCCAGCTGTTTCTGATAGGTCCGCAGCCTCACATAATTGCTGGCCGTTTCTGAAATCAGACTGACTTGAACACTCCGGAATCCTTCCTCCGAGGCCTCAAGCTCAGCAGTCGCAGCTTCTATGCTGCGGTGTTTTTTCCCGAAAAGATCAACCTCCCAGGAAGCATCAAAACCGGCATCATAGTAATCGTTCCCGGACGAGAAAAGAGCCGGATCCTCGTTTCCAGAGGTGGGCATTCCCGACTGAGTCCTGCGGTAAAGAGCGGACCCGGAGACGGATGGATCCAGCTGTTTATTTGCCACGCCCAATGCTGCGCGCGATTGGCGGACTCGCGTCAGGGCAATTTTCAGATCCTTGTTATTTGCGAGCGCCTTTTTCACAAGATCGCTCAACAACGGATCTTCCAGTGTGGTCCACCATTCCGCCAGGGCCTTGGTTTCCGCAGTCCGTTTTCCCACACTATCGGAGGCTTCAATGGAAGGCCATTCCGCAGGCGTGTTGACACGCACGGGAGCATAGTTCGGGCCGACGGCTTTGCATCCTGCGGAAACGGCAAGCAGGATTATGATGGCAACGAATTTGATTCTATAAAATTTTTTCATGGCACTTCTTTTCAACAAATCAATATTGCAGATTCTCCTGAATACCGGCTTTTTTGATTCTCTATTCATTTTCTTCAGGCAATCCCGGTTGTTCTTCAATAAAGCCGGCTGCATTTTTCATGTGCAGGAAAGCTTTCAGTCTTTCCCGGACTGTCTGAAAGATGGCCCAGAGAGAAGGGGTCAGGACCACGCCAAACGCGGCGGCCGCAAGCATTCCGCCGAAGACAGTTGTACCGATATGGCGTCTTCCTGCGGCACCCGCCCCGGTCGCCAGAACCATGGGCAGCACCCCGAGAATGAAGGAAAATGCGGTCATCAAAACAGCCCGGTACCGGATCCTTGAAGCCTTGGCAGCGGATTCAAGAATAGAATGCCCGTGTTCTCTTTCCGTTTTGGCGAATTCCACAATCAGGATGGCATTCTTGCTGGCCAGCCCGACGAGCAGAACGAGCCCCAGCTGTGCATAGATGCTGAGAGGAATCTCCGTGATTTTAAGCGCGATCATGGCTCCCAGCGCGGCTACTGCGATGGAAAGCATGACCGGAATGGGAATAGTCCAGCTTTCATACTGTCCCACCAGAAACAGGAAGCCGAAAACCAGCGCCATAATGACCAGGAGGACAACTTGCCCCTCATTTTCCCTTTCCTGGTAGCTCATCCCTGTCCATTCATACTGGAAACCGGGCGGCACCGCTTTGCGCATGGCGATCTCCATCCCGTCCATGCCCTCACTGGAACTGAAGCCGGGCGCAACATCGGCATTCACCCTGACCGATGGATACATGTTGTATCGCTCAATGGTTTGAGGCGCAAGGATAGTCCTGATATCGACCAGGGTAGTGAGGGGAACCATGCCTCCCTTGTTGTTCTGAACGTAAACGTCCATGATATCTTCCAGCTCGCTCCGATGAGGATAATCCCCCTGAACCTTCACCTGGTAAACTCTGCTGCGCAGGTTGAAATCGTTGATATACCGGGAACCCATGATGGTCTGCAGCGTGGAAAACACCCTGCTGATCGGAACGTCCAGCATCTCAGTTTTTTCGCGGTTGACATCAAGGTAAAGCTGAGGCGTATTGGCGCGGTAGGTACTGAATGCCCTGTCGATACGCGGCTCCCGGTTGGCTTCGGCTACCAGCAGATCCAGCGCACCGGCGAGTTCACTCGGGGGCTGCCCCATAGCCGCCTGCAGGCGGAAGTCCATGCCGCTCGTGGAACCGAGACCGCGGATAGGAGGCTGATTGAAAGGCCGGATCTGCGCTCCCGGTATAGTTGCCGCGATCTTGCTGATATTGGCAAGAATGGAATCGATCTGAAGCTCGGGTGTATTCCGTTCGTCCCAGGGTTTCAACATTATAAAAGACATCCCGCTGTTGTCGCCTCCACCGCCCAGCTGGCTGAAACCCACTATCGTCATCATCCGTTCGATACCGGGAATTTTATGTGCCTTTTCATAGAACTCATACATTACTTCACTGGTCCGGGACTGCGTCGCGTTTTCCGGCAGCTGTATATCGACAAAGACTACCCCCTGGTCCTCGCTGGGGAGAAAACTGGTCGGATGACCGGAAAACAGGAACCATGCGGCCGAAGACACTATAAGGAAAATGCCGACGGATACCGGTTTGTGGCGGACCAGCCAGGTGGAGGAGAAAACATAGAGATTCCGGATTTTATCCAGTCCCCAATTGAACCATCCGAAAAAGGAGAACTTCTTTTTTCTGTGCGGTCTCAACAGGATAGAGCAGAGAGCCGGACTGAGAGTCAGGGCGTTCAGAGTGGATATGGACACGGCGGTAGAAATCGTCACGGCGAACTGCTGATAAATCCTGCCTGTGATTCCCGAGATGAACCCTATCGGGATGAAAATTGCCAGCAGAACCAGGGTTGTGGCAATAACGGCGCTGGAGACCTGCTTCATTGCTTTCCAGGTCGCTTCCTGTGGAGGGAGATGCTCGGTCTCAATGAGGCGCTGAACGTTTTCCACCACCACAATTGCATCGTCCACCACGACGCCGATCGCCAGCACCAGGGCAAAAAGCGTCAGCGTATTGATGCTGTATCCGAGCGCCATCAGAATGGAAAAAGTTCCGATCAAGGATACGGGAATGGCGCAAGCCGGAATCAAAGTCGCTCTCCAGTCCTGCAGGAAGATGAAAACAACCAGCACGACCAGCCCGAAAGTTAAAAGAAGAGTTAAGACAATTTCATTCAGAGCAGCCCGAATGAACATGGTCGGATCGTAAACGGCTTTGTACTCCAGATCTTCAGGGAAATATTGAGAAAGCCTTTCCAGTTCCGCCTTCACCTTTTCGAGCGTTGTCAGGGCATTGGCTTCAGGTAACTGGGTTAATCGGAATCCAATGGCCGGCTGACCGTTGAAGGAAGCGCCGGCGGAATAGCTCTCCGCTCCAAGCTCGATTCTGGCGACGTCCTTAAGCGTCAGGATTCCGCCTTCATCATTCGTGCGAATGACTATGTTCTCAAATTCATCGACGTCCTCCATTCGCCCTGTCGCCCGTATGCTGAATTGCAGCTGCTGGGAATCGGCGGCAGGTTGTGTCCCGATCGAGCCGGCAGCCGCCTGAATATTCTGGCTGGCGATGGCCGAGGATACAGTGTCGGCGCTGATTCCGTAGGCCGCCAGTTTGTCCGGATCCACCCAGATCCGCATGCTGAACTTGCTCGGGCCTATGATGCCGACATCGCTGATCCCTTCCACGCGGGCGATAACGTCCTTCACCTTGTCATCCAGGTAGGTGCCGATGAATAGCTGGTCATGTGTGCGGTTGGGAGAATAAAAAGAATAGAATCCCAGTATATCTCCTGAGCGCGATGAAACATTGACCGCCTGTTGCCTTACTTCAGACGGCAATTTGTTGTAGGCACGCTGAACGCGGTTCTGGACCTTAACCATGGCGATATCGATATCGACATCGACGTCGAAAGTAACCGACAAGCTGTAACTGCCGTCGCTGGATGAGGAAGACATATAAATCATGCCTTCGACACCGTTGACCACTTCTTCAATCGGGGCGGCTACCGCGTCCGAAACCACCTGTGCGCTTGCTCCGGGATAGGAAGCGCTTACCTGTACCGTTGGAGGCGTCACATCCGGATACTGGAGGATTGGGAGGTTAAATACGGCAATGCTCCCGGCCAGAAGTATGATTACGGAGATAACCATAGCGAGGCGCGGACGCCGGATGAAATGCGCAGAAAACATTATTTGCCTCCAGTTACGGGTGTTTTTTTCGTGCCGCCGCTGGAGATTGTTACAGTCTGCCCGGGACGCACTTTCTGAATGCCCTCAACGATGACTGTTTCGCCTGCTTTGATCCCCTCTTCAACAATCCAATCCTTGCCGAAAACCGATCTTTTCCTGATAGGCCGCATTTGCGCCACGTTGCCTTCTCCGACCACATAAACATAGCTGCCTTCATTGTTTTCAGCTACTGCCGCCTGAGGGACCAGAGTCAGAGTCTCTGCCTTGACGGAAGACAAAACCACCGTCACGTACCCTCCCGGGATAAGCAATTCATCCGGATTTGAATACCGTGAACGAAGAGAAATAGTCCCCGTGGAAGCATCGATTTGCGTGTCGGCAAAATCCCAATTCCCTTTTCCATGATAAAGACTGCCGTTAGGAAGGCGCAGCGTCGGCCGGAAAATTCTCTCAGGAGAAGATCCCGTCTGCTCCATCAGGTTGAGGTATTCGACTTCGCTCATGGAGCATACTACCCGGATCGGGTCAAATTGCACGATGGTAGAGATGGTACCGGAATTCGGCCCCACGAAATCGCCGACAGAATAGTGCTTCTTCGTCACCCGGCCGGACATGGGAGCCACGACAGTGGTGTAGCTCAGATCAATTTCAGCCAGATCCAGGCCGGCTTTTGCCGAAACCAGCTGCGCCTTATTAAAATCGACATTCCTCTGTGCGGCTTCGATATCCTTCTCAGGAACGCTTCCCTGGCGGGCTGATTGCAGACGCCGGAGATACTTTTCCGCTTCGACCATATTGGCCTCGATCTGCGAAACAGCGCCTTTGCGGGACTCGATTTCGGCCCGGTACTTGTCTTTTTCAAGTGTGAACATCAGATCCCCGGATTTGACGTAGCGGCCTTCAACAAAGAGTATGGACTCCAGGTATCCGGAAACCCTGGCAACCAGGTCGACGGAATCGATGGCTTCCACCCGGCCTATATATTCTTTGGTTTGTGTAATATTCCTTGCCTGGACTTCCTGGACGCGCACAACAAGACCTTCCGCAACAGGCCTTGATACTGCACCCTGCTCCGGTGGGATCGAAGCTGCATCTTTCCTGCTTTCCAGCAGAAACCAAATCGCAACTCCTGCGGCCAGGAGCAGAAAGACATAATTTAATAAACGCTTCATCCAGGTTGAGCCTGATGGTTCTGCTTGATAGTTCAACGTATCAACTCCTTAAGCCTTTTGCTTCCCTTGGCGGCCAACGATGCAAAATCTGCGGTAAGGATAGATTCTTTATTCATGACTTCTTTGCGTTTTGCATAGATGTTTTTGTAACTGATAGCTGAAAGCTGACGGCTGAAAGCGCGCCGCCGCTTCATCTCAATCTCGAAACCCTGGTTGCGGCCGGCGGCCGCGCCAGGAAGGATCAGCGGTCGTTTTGCAGACGCCCCTCACCGGGCACCTTCGCTCCTCCTCCCGACAAGGGGTAATACATCGACACTGATGTCTGTGCCTCGGCTACAGCTGCATTTTACAATGGGATCCCACGGCTGGATACGGCTTTTTGGATACAACTGCGTCTTGTCACCGCAAAGACGGGACTTTTATGCCGCCAAAATGTTGAATTTCGACTGAAAACGAACCCAATATCTCACAAGAAAAATCCCATGGCCGCCAAACACAGGAGGAATGCCATGAACAGAGTCGCTATATGGTAAAGGCAGCTGCCAAGAAGAACTTATCTGATGCTTTGGGAGTTTCCGGTATCCATGCTACGGTACCCTGGTAAAATTGCAGTATGCTTTGAATCTCTAATCTTCGTTTCAGAAAAAAGGAGAAACCCATGCGAATGAAATTATTTGCCATCTCCGCGATCACGCTTTTGCTGTTTATCGCCGTGGCCTGCCAACGCGAAGAGTCTGAGAATACGGCCCCTGCGAGCGCCGCACCTCAGAGCAATTGCGACCGAGCATGCCTGGAGAGTTACATCGATAAATATATGGATGCAATGCTTGCCCATAATCCGGACAAGACTCTTTTTGACGAGAATTGCAGGTTCACTGAGAACGGGGTGCAATTGCCGCTCGGCAATGAGGGACTCTGGGCCGGCATGGTTGGAAAGGGAACATATAAATTCTATGTTCCTGATATTGAAACCCAGCAAGTCGCATATATCGGGACAGCGCGGGAGGAAACTGCGACTCCCGGGGTGGGAAATCCCGTAGTTATCGCACTTCGGCTGAAGATAGGAAACGGACTGATCACAGAAGCGGAACAACTCGTTATACGGCCGGAGAGCAATCTGTTTGATCCAAACCGCAAGCCTGCGCCGTCAGCAGCCGAAAATATCGAAAAAATGGGCGCACCGCATCCGGTGTACATGGAAGTGATTCCGCCTGAGGAACGGCCTTCCCGCGAAGAGATGATCAAAATCGCCAATATGTATTTTTCAGGATTACAGCGAAATGACGGGAAAGGAGTTTATCCCTTTTCCGATGATTGCGATCGCTATGAGAACGGCGGCCGCGCCACCAATGTTCCATTAAGACCGGGTCAGAAAAGACCGGATCCCCTTAAGGAAACGGTGTATTCGAGCGCATGGGGCTGCAAAGAGCAATTTCAATCCGGCCTGATGCATTTCGTTTCACGAATTCGGGATCGCCGATTTGTGGCGGTAGACCGCGAACGCGGAATCGTTTTTACCTTCAACTTCTTCGATCATGGCGCAGGTAAAACCCGATATTTTAAGACTCCAGACGGTCGCGACCTGGTTGCAGGGCCTACCGAGCCATGGACCTGGCAACAAGCGGAATTATTCAAGATAGAAAAGGGCAATATCCGCCGCATTGAAGCTGTTCTTCAGCGATGCCCGTATGGGATGAATTCCGGATGGAGTACTTACGAGCAGGGAATGTCGGAAGACATCCAGATCATCAAGTGATCCACACGGGAGTAACTGTTATTGCGCGCTGGCACGCAATTTGGCAGAATGGGCGCAATTGAGCTTTGACCTTAAATAATTACGTTCCGATGCCGGCCGCCAGGATCAAGCCGTGCTGAATATCAGCTCGCCAGGGAGGTACTCAAACGTGCATATCTCTAAATTCCCGCAGCTCATATTTTTGCTGTTCCTGATGAATGTCTTTGGATTCGCTGCTCCGGCGGCCGATTTCGCCTTCGACCGCTACCATCAACCGGAAGAACGGACAGCCGCGATCCGGGAAATGGCCCGGACGAATGCCGGATTTGCCCGGATTCACACACTGGCGAAAAGTCCCGGAGGCCGCGATCTCGCCGTTCTTGAGATAGGACCCGAAACAGGCAAAGATCGGAAAGCATTCCCTGCAGTGTTTATCGCGGCCGACATGGAGGGAACGGTTCCGATCTCGGGAGAAGCAGCACTTTATCTGGCCAGGCTCATCATCGAGAAAGCCGAGCTTCGCGCTGACCTTACATGGTATATCCTCCCCTGCGGCAATCCCGATGCCGCAGCCCGATTCTTCACAAAGCCCCTGCATCGGAATCCGCGCAATGCTGCCCCCGTTAACGACGACCAGGATGACGCGACCGACGAAGATGGGCCGGACGACCTCAATGGAGACGGGATTCTGACTCAGATGAGAGTCAAGGATCCCGCCGGGGAATGGATCCCGGTCCCCGACGAACCGCGTCTGCTGAAGAAAGCGGATCCGACCAAAGGCGAGAAAGGAATTTACAGGCTTTATTCCGAAGGAATCGATAACGACCACGACGGCCGTTATAGCGAAGACGGACCCGGTGGAATCAATATTGGTATCAGCTTCCCTCACCTTTTCAAGTTTTTCGAGCCCGAGCGGGGGCTTTGGCCGGGAAGTCAAAAAGAGACTTTCGCCCTCCTGAAATTTTTCGACGAACACCGGGAAGTCGGGCTGACTTTCGTCTTCGGAGAAACCAATTTCTGCCTGGCTCCACCCGGCGGCGGACGAAAGGGAGAAGCGGATCTCAACCGGATCAAGATTCCCCAGTATATTGCAAGCCGCATCAATGCCGATCCGGATAAAGCATATACAATGTCGGAAATCATGGATTTGATCAAACCCCTTGTGCCTGCCGGCGTTGAGGCTACCGAGGCTATGATCGCCGGTTTCCTGGGACTCGGAGAGGTGGTTAATCCTCTTGAAGAAGATCTCAAGTTCTATCGGGAGCTATCCGAGCAGTACAAAGAATTTCTCAAAACGAACAAGCTCGATACCAAGCGACTCGATCCGGCCAGGGACAAAGATGGATCCTTCGAGCTGTGGTCCTATTACCACCTCGGACTGCCGTCCTTCGCACTGGATTTCTGGACCGCACCTGAAGTCAAGGATGAAAAGTCCGGAGACGAAATTACGCTCGCAAAACTGGAGAAGATGAGCAACGACGAATTTATTTCCTTAGGCGAGGAAAAGGTTGACGCCTTCCTCAAATCCATCGGAGCCCCCGACCAGTTCAAGGCCGCTCAGGCCTTTGATGCCATCAAAGCCGGGAAGATGGATACGAAGAAAATGTCCGAGATACTCAAACAAATGCCGAAGCCACCGGCAAAAGGAGGCGCGGATCCAAGAGAGAAGGCGCTCCTGGCGTGGAGTGATAAAGAACTCGAAGGACGGGGCTTCATCGATTGGAGGCCCTATAAGCATCCGACGCTCGGAGAGGTCGAGATCGGCGGATTTGTTCCTTTTACTGATAATTCTCCACCGCCTCGAATGGTTGAAGATCTTCTCAAAGGCCAGGTTCCATGGGTTTTTGAAATCTCCCGAAAGATGCCCCGGATAAAAATTGTCGAAGCCAAGGTCAAATCGATTGGGGCAGGGCTATACGAAATCAAGGTCTGGGTGGGAAATGCCGGCATCCTGCCTTACCCGACTGCGATGGGCCAGAGAAACCAGCGGATCCTTCCCGTTATCGTCACCCTGAACGGTGACGGCTTCAGCATAATCGAGGGGAAACCGAGGAGCACGGTGGCATCGGTTCCCGGTTTAAGTTCCAGAGAAGCAACATGGATAGTGCGGACGGATAAGCCGCTCAAAATAGAAGCAAAGGCGGAAACTCAGTGCGCCGGGAGTGATTCCCGGATAATCGATCTGGGAGGTGCGGAATGAAAAAGCTGACCGGCATCGGGCTTCTGGTCTTTTTCACTGCCTTTACCCCGGCTGCGGTGCAAGATGAAATCACGGTCCCCCTTCGGTTCGACCGCTATCATCAGCTCGAGGAAATCGCAGGGGCGCTCAAAGCGCTTAACACGGCCTATCCGGAATTAACCGTCCTCGAGGAAGTGGGCAAGAGCGACGAGGGCCGCCCGATTTATGCGATGACCGTCAACAATCCAAAAACGGGAGATCCTTTGGACAAGCCGGGGATTTATATCGACGGGAATATACATGGCAACGAAATTCAGGGCGGTGACATCTCGCTTTATTTGCTCGATTATCTGCTCGGCAATTATGGAAGCAACCGGGAAATCACCGAGTTGGTAGACCGGATCTGTTTTTATGTGGTGCCGGTCGTTAACGTGGACGGGCGGCATCATTTCATGACTGAAGCCAATACTCCGAGTTCCAACCGCGGTCTCCGGATCCCGACCGACGACGACCGGGACGGCCTGTTCGATGAAGATTTCCCCGACGACATCGACGGCGACGGAAACATCTGCCGGATGCGTATCAAAGATCCTTTCGGACGGCTTAAGACCGATCCGGAGGATTCCCGGCTGATGATCCGGGTCAAGCCGGATGAAAAGGGGGAATGGACGGATCTCGGCGAGGAAGGCATCGACAACGACGGGGACGGCCAGGTGAACGAAGACGGGGAGGGGTACGTTGATCCGAACAGGAACTGGGGATTTAACTGGGCCCCGCCCTATGCTCAGAACGGCTCCGGAGAATATCCCTTCTCCGGGACAGGGATGAATGCCCTCGCGGAATGGATCCTGAAAAAGACCAATATATGTGTCGGGTGGTCCTTCCATAACAGCGGCGGGATGTACCTGCGCGGTCCGGGAAGCAAGAGCCTGGGGGAGTATCCTCCGGAGGATCTCTCCGTATACGACTATATAGGCAAACAAGCCGAGCGGATTACGCCCGGATACCGTTATCTGGTCACATGGAAGGACCTTTATGCAGTCCGGGGCGACTCCGTTGAATGGCTGACGCGTATCATGGGAGCATATGGCTACGTGGCCGAGGTCTTCCAGGCTCAGGCCGAGACCTTTACCGGATCATCCGAAAAGGCATCCAAAACCGCTTCTCCGGATTTGTATTCGGCCCTTACATCGAGCGGAATATCCGAGCGTGAGAGGATACAGTTCAATGATCACCTCGCTCAGGGACGGCTTTTCAAACCCTGGACTCCATTCAAACATCCGACCTACGGCGACATTGAAATCGGCGGTTGGGTCAAGATGAGCAGCCGGCTGTCCGCGCCCTTCATGATCAAGGACCTGGTCCACCGGAATGCCATGGTTGTCATCTTCTCGGCGAAGCACCTGCCTGAAGTCGGCCTCGAGGTTACGGAGATCAAATCCATGGGTAACAATCTCTATCGGGTTCGGACGAGGCTGACGAATTCGAAAGCTGTCCCTACCATGAATTACCTGGCTCAAAGGGTAAATCTCTATCCCAGAGACATGCTGAGAATTTCCGGAGCGGCGGCGAAAATCATTGCCGGCGGAGTTCTGACAGACCGCTATCAGGACAAGGTGACATACAAAAAAGAAAAGCCCGAGATACAGTTTCTTGTAGTCCCCGGATTCGGCAAAATAGAACACCAGTTTCTTGTAGAAGGTGAAGGAGAGATTACAATCCGCTACGAATCAAGGCATGGCGGGAAATTGATGAAGGTCGCAAACCTCAAACAGTAATCAACCACGGCCGGCGGGAATGGTTTTCGCATGCCCACACAGCTCTCGCTGTTACCCGAACTTGACACTGTGGGTGTCCTTCTCACATGAGGGTCGCGGCTTCAGCCGCGACCTGGAGTTTATACATTTGAGACTGGAATGATAATGGAGAACCCGGCAAACAGCCGCGAAGCGGCTGCGAAACGAAGCCCGGGGTTGGCTGCGTTTTTTGCAGCCAACCCTGGGGATGATGTGCCATTGGAGTCAACCCTGAAAGGGTTGAGCGAATACGCA
>JAFGIY010000155.1 GCA_016929335.1 Acidobacteriota bacterium
CGCGGTTTGAACTGCAAAGAGATTCGAATAGCGGATAAGCAGTCTCAGATAAAAGCGGCGGTCCCTATCGTCGTAGAATACCGCTTGACGACGGTTTCCCCTCTGAGTGACGTGGTGCGGGCAGCCCGGAATGACGATACGTGCAAGTCGAGCCATCGCCTATATTGTTTCGCAAGCGGCTCCGCGATTTCACGGAATTCGGTGATTAGGTAGCCTGTCCCTATTATTCACTCAAAAATTGTTCCCGCAATTCAGGAATTTGCCGAAACTCAGGATCCTTATGCAGAAGGACTGCTCTACGGATTATGGCGGTAGCGGCAATCCAGCAGCCAGCTATGGATAAATTCCCGCGGCTTTTCAGCCGCGCCGCGCATTCCAGGATTTCAGGTTCGCATGAGATCCATTGTATATTGAAGGTATCGACCATCCCGACAGCCCTTCGAGCCTCATACTCTCCATCATGGCGCCAGATAATGTAGAGAAGCTCCATGCGAGTCATAAAAGACGCAAGCAAAGGATGCCTCGTTTTCTCCGACTGCCGCAACAGCCTCTCCACCGTATCGGCGCCCGCTTCATCGGACCGGAAAGCGAGCATCGCGGAGGTGTCCAGCAGAAAAAGCTGCTCATCGGTCATCCTCGGCCACCCTATCCTTTTCTCTCTCGTTCAAAAGTTGCCGGACTAAACCCTTTGGCCCAGATCCCCGAAAGGCATGGATGGGATCTGCCGGCAAGGGGATTATTTTTGCAGTATTTCCATCAACAACCCACTCCAGAATTGTATCCGGACCTATCTGCAGTTTTTTTCGTATTTCCGATGGAACAGAAACTTGTCCGCGCTTGGTCATTTTCGTATGCATAATTAAAGTATTACATGATAGATTATATTTTTACAAGTTCAATAATGCAACTTCAAGCGTGTGGCCTTTCCCAAGCATTTTGCTTAATATTTCGACACATATCCCCGGTTTCTTTCCAATTGTCTTACAGCGTCGGTTTTCCTTACACTTTATAGACCATAAACTAATTAAACAAGTAAACTATTACATATCAATTATTTAGAATGATATTGCTGTGAAATGAAGCCTGAAACTCATCAGGCCGCATTTCAAACGCAGCTTGCGTCGCATCAATCCAGAAGCCGATGGCAGTCAGTCGAAATAAATGGAATATGCGGCAATATCCATGGGATTCCATCCTTTGTTGATTCCTTGCTTGAGATTTGGTGATTACCCGGTCTCCCCTGCAATGGCTGTCTCTCCAAAGCATCCTTTTCTTCTGTGTAGTGTAAAAATTTTTTACATATTTTGGGAAATCACAGCCACCATAATTGAATTAAGGAGTCCTAATTATTTTATAAGCCTATTATTATTAAAACGATAGCAAATCCGGATTTAAATCGAATAATCCAGGAGAGAAAATTGCTTGCTAAAATGATACAGAATTATATGAGGAGGTATGTGCGCAAATGACTTCTCGAATACGCTTTATCACATTAAGCTTAACGATATTGTTTTTGGCATTTGGAATTCAGGCAGCAAAAGCAGACCCTCTGACACTTTATTTTAGTACTCCTTTCCCGGATAAGCTGGATCCATCGGGAGACAAGCCCTGGATAACGGCGGTGTTCGACAATGGAGCCAGTGGCCTTACTTCGGGTGATATCCGTCTGACTTTGACTGTAGGCGATTTGACGGATGCCGGCGTGAAGGTAACAGATATATATTTTAATTTCGATCCTGCCAAAAATCCAACCGACCTATCCATTGCCTGTTATGGCTATGGTAGTCCCGCCATTTCGGATACGGTTACTTTTTCCTCGGTTACAGACGCATATAAAGCTGATGGCGATGGGCATTACGATTTATTGTTTGCGTTTCCCACCAGCGGCAATACATTTACCGCAAATGAGAGCATCTACTTCGACATCCATTCTTCCAATGACAGCCTCTTGCCGGCGATGTTTGATTATCTGAGCAAGCCTGCGGGAGGACATGGTCCTTATCTTGCTGCGGCTCATGTTCAATCTATAGCAGGGGGAGACAGCACTTTTATTTATGCGGGATATAATCCGGATGGAGGCGACTTCCCGGTTCCTGAGCCTGGATCCGCGCTGCTCTTGGGAAGCGGACTGATACTGATTAGCCTATGGGGCCTGCGGAAGCGCAGATAGCCTCGGGATTTTGGCTGCAATTTCAATAGGCGTCTGTTTAACAGACGCCTATTTTTTTTGGAGGGCGATTCTATATTCGGACTCTACCTGTTAACCGAAATTCCAGCGGAAATTGAACTGTTCCCTGCAGCATCGTAGGCTTTGCACTGCAAGGTGTGAGAACCCTTCTTCAGTTTGGTCGCATTAAATTTGGTGGTAAACGGCGCTTTCCTGGATGTTGCCGTCAGATTCCCGTCCACATACAACTCCACCTTTGTGAGGCCCACATTATCGCCGGAGCTTACAAGAACGGATGTTGTCCCTATTACAGTCGCACCTGCCATTGGGGAAGTGATCGCAATCGTCGGCGGCACAGTGTCCGTGGCATTGTCGACATTCACATTAATCGAAGCGCCGGACGTATTGCCGGCTGTATCCCTGGCAACTGCCGTAATGCTGTGGCTTCCATTAGCATATGAAAGGGTGTTCCAGGAAAACGCATACGGAGACGTCGCGTCTGTGCCGAGCGAAATCCCATCAATGCTCACCGTAACTGAGGAAATGCCCAGATTGCTGCTCGCCGATACCTGTATGGAAACGGTCCCGGAAATCTCCGCGCTCTCCGAGGGGAATGCGATACTCACCGACGGTGGAGAAGCCGGAATAAGGCTTGCCGTAATCGATCCTGTGGTTTCGCGATTGAGACCCGGATCATAGCTGCATCCCGGAGACGAGATGCCGGTAACCGTGAAAGTGAAACTACCGGAGATCGGGGACTGCGGAGATGATATGGATGCCGTCCCTGAACTCCCTGTAACACCGGTGGCTGTCCCCTGGACAACACCACTCCAGCTTCCGCTCACAGTCGCGCCCGCAATCGGATTGCCTGCAATATCCTTTACAGTTACCAGGGCATTCGCCGATACGGCCGTATAAGAACTGTCGGACGACAATTCTACGGAATCAACATATATCTGCCGCGAGACAGAAATGGTGACCGATGAGGCGCCGGTCAGTCCATCGTTGTCAGCAACGGTCAACGTCGCTTTGAAAAAACCCGCCGAAGTATATGTGTGCGCCTGGCTTGGTTCCGCAGAAACCGGGGACCCGTCGCCAAAATCCCACGAATAGGACACAATGCCCCCATCATCGGTTGAATCCAGGCCTGAGAATGCGACCGTCAGAGGGACACTCCCGGTTGTGGGCGCGGCTGAAATTGCAGCAACAGGAGGGTTCAACGACCCGGGATCCGCAACAGTTCCTGTCACGACGTATTGCCCGAGACTGGCGTAATCGGAGTAACCCGTGGTTAAAGGATCTCCGGAACCGATACCGGAAACCGCCAGGTAGTAAGTCCCTGCAGCGACATCTGCGCTTATGCTCGCTGCCAAGCTCGCAAGCGATGAGGAACCAAGAATATTCCAGTTGCTGTCGCGAAGTTCAGCCAGGATTTTTAAGTCCGGCCCGAGCGGCGCAGGACTCACATTGATCGCTAGCGCGCCCGAGCCGGTCAGGAGCTTGAAAACATCAACGTCGGCACTTCTTTCGATAAATCCGGTATCGCTCACGCTCGTAACTCCTGTCAGCATGGTTGCGCTGTCCGCAGTATCGCCGTGATCGTCAGGGTAATATGCAAGACCATAGCTCTGCATGACCAGGAGCTGATCCTCCGTGTTGTTTGCCTTGGCGTACTCGCCCTTAGCCCACTGGGTCACGTTTTTATAATAGGAGTTGCCCATAATCGGCGCCCACTCACCCTGCCCCTGGTAGTAAACGACGCCGTCCGTCGTTCCCTCGTGATGCAACCCGACCGAATGCCCGCTTTCATGAGAGCAAGCTTCAGCAATATACTTTTCGCCGTTGGCGAGCATGTTGGAAAATGCCCAGGAAATCTTGTAGTAGTCACCCACATCGTTGAACGAGCCGACGTAAGAGACTCCTCCCGCATTGGGATAGAAATTTGTGGGCGTAATGATTACCGTGTTTCCATAAGCGGTGTCGCTGCTGCTGCTCCGGTTGAGCAGATCGGGAGAAGGCTCCTCTGTCGTCACGTCAATGTCGAAGGGCGAGTAGTCCTCGGCAACCCTTTTCCAGATGTTTTGGATCATCTGAAGCTCAGTTGTGCTGAATGTGCCCGGATAGCTGTCCAGACTGAAGGGGGCGGCTATTATGTCCGCGCCGCCATTGAATGACGCGTTCCAGGCGGTTCCGGATACGAGGGCGCCATCGAAATCCAGGTAAAGGATTTTTTTGGATCCGGGAAGGCTATGCAGCCGAAAGGTCTGATCCAGAGGATAGCTGTTGATTGCGGGGCGGGCCGCCTCGGGTTCCATAACGGGGTCTTCTTCCAGAGGCGCATCCAGCTCGCATATGTAAATAAGCCGGCCGTTCGGATTAACCCAAAGAGTGCGGTCGTTGCGCAGCAGTTTTGCCAATTCATTCGTGGTCTTTCCGTAATATGCCGCAATTTCCGGCAGCCTGTCGCCCATCGCGGCAACGGCATCCTCGCCGCGCACGTGATGGCCAATCCGCAGCTCAGGAAAGGGAGGCTTTCCCTTATCCGCATCCCCAACCTGAGCTAGCATTGAAGCGGCAAAGAAAAGCACCCATAAAATTCCGCTTGATTGCAGCCACAACTGAGGCTTACCTAATTTCATGACCGGCTCCAAATAGATAACTGCTCAAACCCTGATTCATTCGACACACAATGATCGGTATCTATATGTATCGAATTCGGGCCTTATACCGATGTGACAAGCATCACGGAACGGTCATTTCAGAGCCGCTGACACGCTTCAATAGAAACATGTCCGCCCATCTGTCAAATGCCGGCTGTTCGGAAATTCTCAGAGGATGAATCCTGACCAGACGCCCAACGCCGCACCATGAATTTGCCGCGTTGCGGCGGGATGATTTTAGCCAGGCCTTTCAGGGCCCGGCTCGCTTCGCCATGGCGATTCCGTGGCGTCAGGTTCTGAGAAAAAATCGGCGGTGGAGCCGCGGAGCGGCGAAAGAAAATAATCAGGGATGAGCGCGCCATCGCAGGTGCCGAAGCGAATCCCTGGTAGGAATTGTATTGGGATAGAGCGCTGACAGGGTGAAAGAAATTCTTTTAATGCAATAATTCTGTCGCCCCTTTGCGGGGCTCTTTCGACTTCACTCCGCAACCAGAGTTTCGCTGCGAGGCTGTCCCAAAAATCGTTTCAAAATACATATATGCGATAGCCCAACATTTCATTTGCGAAAATCCGTGAAATTTGCGGCTGTGTTACAGTTCATTGAGGAGTTCGGCCGGCCGCACAACACGAATTCCATATTTCATCAGGGCCGTAAAATAAGACCGGTTATCGGTCACTACGATGCCGGCGCCAGACTGCCGGGCAATTTCCGCAATGTGCGCGTCGTAGATACGGCCTCCAGCCGCTCGCTCGCCAGCCGCTGCATCGAAAAAGCGCAAACGAGTGTCAACTGCAAGCTGTTCCACACGGAA
>JAFGIY010000156.1 GCA_016929335.1 Acidobacteriota bacterium
GAACAGAAACGATAATAAGCGCGAATACAATTGAAATGCTCCATGGCTGAAAGCCGACCCCGATACCGACTCCGACCCCGACCCCGAAAACGCTTCTTTCATTTATCGCATATTTTTGCCTGTCGCGGCCGCGCGCTGAGAGCTGAAGGCTGACAGCCCTCAGCTTTCTACAAGACTCGCGCAGCCATGGCTTTTGTTTCAGCCGGTTCTACACGTTCCGGTGTTTTGATTTTACTGTGCGCAGAATTGTTTTATTATCTGTTCCGGTCAGTGGATGCGAGTCAGTCCATCCCGCATGACAGGGATAGCAGGATAAATTCAAGGACTCCGGGGGCAGCGAAACCAGAAGCCTGGTTTTGCCGCAAAGCTATGCCCTTGAATATTCGGTTGAAGGGCAGGGAAGCTCATTCTTAGGCTATTGGAATCTGATTGCCGATCAATGGATGCAAAACGGAACCATAGACCCGTCAGCGTTCAAAGCGCATTGATTTCATCTGTGCTTTCGGCTTTCAGCCGCCAGCACTCAGCTTCTTTGCAGAGCTTAAAGACGTCATAGATAAAGATACCATTATTCTCTATTGCCGTTTCTCCGATTTGCTTGGGGGAAAAGCGCGCTCTTGGGAATCCAGGGCATCCCGGGCGCTTCAAAACAAGTGTGATCATCAGCGGAAGAACCATGCGCCTTACCCGAGGGTTTTTCAGAAGAGCTATTTCAAGTTTCGCTTGATTTCCGCAAGCAGCTCATTGAGATAGGATATTTCCGCTTCAACGGTGGTCTTCCCCATTCCCTCGTCGTTTTGAATCATTTGAACCATATCGTTTCGTGTAATTCGTGACCCGCTTATGGTTTGAGTTGAATAATCGGGCCCGGCAACCTGACGTTCCAGTACAAGCTTTTTGCGGTCGCTCTGCGACAGTGTGGATGGAAAAACAATAGGCTCAGCCCTCGCTATAATTTCATCGTAATAGATGAACTTGCTGCGGGAGGGATCATAGCATAAAGGCTTTTTTCGATTTTCATCGTCAATGACCGGCATGCTCATGGATTTTTCTTCTCCTGTTCATCCGTCGCCTTCGGAATACAAAGAAGGGAACGACTGAGGATTGTTCCCGGCGGGGATTATGGGATGCCCCTGCCGGGAACAGTACCGCCTCTTGTTGTGAACTGCAATGGGATATAGGGATATCCCAATGCGAAGTCGATGATATGAAATACTACTTGTATCCTTCAGTAACCACTCCAGCTGTTACCAACGCCTCCTGTTTCTCGAGATCCATCAGCGGGAAACATATCTTCACAAAGCGGAATGGCAGAATTACTGTAGCGGGATTGCCGAACAGCTTAAGATGATCTCTGTCATATGCTAACCACGTAGCTGCGGCGGAGCCGGGTATGCCGGGTTTTGCGAGCTGCGCGTTAAACGAGGCAATCGTAGCGTTATAGGCTTGTTGTGCTGTGGCGCCGTTCGCCATCATGATGTCGAAAGTGCTGTCGGCTTCTGCAAAGCAAATGAATTCGTCTACCGGTGTTGATGAGCTATCCCATACCAAGTGGAAATTCTCGGTATATCCGGCATAACACTTCGCGCCCTTTGCCACAGTATCAGGGCCCAGCTTCCCGCCAGTTTGACAACTTAAGAAATGAAACGCTTTGCCCGATACTTCTGCAGGATCATATATACCCACTTCCAGAATGCGATCGCCGTGATGTCCCGTGTATAGCGTGTATGCGCCATGCCCTACCCCACTGCCATATACCGTAAGCGAGCTTTTCGCCTTTGGGATAAATTTGGCACGCTTGTCATCAACATCCTTGAGCACATCAACAGCAAATCCGCGTGCAGCAAATACCGGATGGACGCGCGCCATCCGGTACGAGGCGAATGGGGTGGTAACAGCATCGGTTGTGTTTTCGCAAAAGAGTGCACGTGTCTTTACTTTAAGATAGATGCACTTTTTTATAGGTTTCCAGTCGGGGTAGGTCGGAACGGGTTTCTTCGGAATTACGGGCCTTCCCGGGAGCTTTGCAGCATTCAAAGAACTGATGAGTTCGTTGCAGTAGCCCATTTCGGCCTGAACGGCAACCTGTCCAAAAGTGTCCTGACTCCTGATATGCTCCATTATCTCCGTTTTTGTGAGCAAGCCGACGCCGATAATGCCGAGTTTGAAGTCAGGCTCAAGTTCGTAGCGCGCCAGAGTCAGCTTGATTTGCTGTTCTTCTGACAAAGCAAAGAGCGAACTGGCTTGAAGACTCACCTCCGCTAAAACGTCTTTAGCCGTGACATATTTCCCGGCGGGCGTAATGCTGAGGGGCTTTTTGGCAGAAGATTCCTTCAAAATTAGCCTTCCAAATTTCATAAGGTAAACTCCTTTTCATGATGTTGAGAATGATCGTTTATTGTTATATGCAAAAAGGTATTAAACTATTTCATATTGGTTATAAGACTGTACTAAGATTCCGTTGTTGGGGGACAACATATCCAACCCTGCGATCATCCGATAAAATGCTGCAATAGTTGGGATTAAGAAAGTGCAGGCGATATGACCGGGTTTATAAAAAATTGGAGAATCAGCAGATTGAATTGAGCGGAATCGCAAACAGCGGTGGATCGTTCCTATCCTTGACTCTGCACAGACAGATGGGAGTACATTATTGCGTTTGCTCTTGCTGCCCATCATCCGGAAAGAAGGCTCCATTGCGCTTAAGAATTCCGGCCAGCAATCCGCCGCTCTTCCATAGCCAATTCCAAATTTATCAAGGCAGGGAACTCTTGAAATATCAGGACATAATTAAGTACTATTCTGGTATGAAATCTGTGCCAATAAATGAACTTAAACAAAGACTCGCATCGATTATCGCCGAAGCCGAAGCAGGTTTCGATGTGCAAATTACAAAGCATAACAAGCCTGTAGCCCGGTTGACTCGCCCGGACACGCAAAACCTGCATAGAGGATCGCAATTCGGTAAGGCGAAATTGAACTCGGTCCTGAAGCGAAAAACGGCGGGGCGTTACCTTCAAATGCTCAAAGAAGATCGAGACTCGGGCGCCCGGTGATGATCCATGGCCAAGCGATTGTATCTGGATACATCCGCCTATCTATGCATCCTGCTGGGTGAAATGGGGCACGAGAAGCTGATCCGGGAGACAACGGGAGCGGAATTGCTCTCCAGCGTTATTCTTGTGCTTGAAACCGGCAGAAATCTGATAAGACTCTCCCGCGAGGGTATTCTCACCGCCGCTGATTTTCAGACATGCATGTCGGCCTTCAGCGACCATATGCAGCAGTTTCTTCTGCGCGATCTCACGCTTGATTTATGCGGATCGATGATTATGCCGGTGGTTTCATCTCCTCGCTCTCTTGACCTCGCGCATTTGCGCACAGCGCTATGGTTTCATCAACAAAAGAAGCTCTATCGATTTGTCACTCTCGATCAATCCCAGGAAATGTCCGCCCGTGAACTGGGCTTGCCGGTATAGGATGTTGTAATGAAGCAGAGCGATCATCCTATGATGCGGATATGCTGTTTCTGCTAAGGGCATCGCCATTAGAATCAAACCGGCAGGCGCCGACGTTGCTTTAGACTCCTTCCTACTGGCCAAGGATTAAAGGAAGTCCCTTGCTGTTGCCGATTACGACGATTTTTGAATTTGCACTTTTTGCCAGATTTTCTGTCGCTTCAATCCCTTTCCATTCGAGCAGTTGAGAGCTGATGCCTTGCGCGACTATCTGCTGGAAATCGCGGATGCCCTGAGCCTCGATGCGCTTGCGCTCCGCTTCCTGCTTTTCCTTCTGCAGCCGGAAACTCATGGCCAGGGCCTCTTGTTCTGCCTGCTGCTTGGCTTCAATCGAGGCTTTGAGTGTTGCCGGCAGCTGTATGTCCCGAAGCAGGATGCTTTCCACATTGAATCCCCTTTTGCCGAGAAGGGACGCCAGCTGTCCCTGGATCTGTTTGGCTACCATTTCCCGTTCGCCGGTGTATAAAGCATTCGCCGTATGCGCGGCAGTCGCCTCGCGGACTGCTGCCCGCAGGTTGGGCTCGACCAAGACCTCAATATAATTGGGACCAATCTTCTGGTATACGTCTGCTGCCTTCCTGCCGTCCAAGTGGAATATCAGGGATGTATCAAGATTTATGACCAGCCCCTCACTGGAAGGGACGCTGGCCGATTCCTTAATCTCCTGCGTCCGAATCGACATCTCGTGATTCCTCTTGAAAGGATTGACAAGATGAATTCCTTCAGGCAGCACTTCTCCTGTAACACGGCCAAAGATAGTGAGCACGCCTACATGCCCCGATTTAACGCTGGTGATCGAAGCGAAAAGAAAAATCACGATTACCAACAGAATGACCGCAAGTCCAAATCCGCGAAAAACGGATTTGGGATTGATGTTAATTACACGCTGGTTGTTTATGTTGAAATCCGCCATGAGTTATCCTCCAGCTTGAGTTATGGATTCTGCGAACAGAATGCAGGGTATGCATCCATTCGCATTCATAAAAAATTTCGCTGTTGCTTTTGCGCGGAGTATTTCACGCAGTCGGAGGGCTATTCAAGAATTATCGTTGCAGTCAATTTTTTGTGTTTTGCGATCTTAATCAAAATTTAACAGAATCCAATTCAGGCATTCCTACCTGTACAGGCTTTGATAGAGGATCGCGTTTCCCCTTTTCCCGACGGCTTCGGCGACGCCGCTTTCGCGCAGGCAATAGACGATTTTCTGCGTCATCCAGCGCGGCCGGCCGGTTGCGGCCGAGAAATCCGCCGTTGTCCAGGGCTCTTTCAAGCCCGGGGGAATGAAGCAGAGCAGATCCTTCGGCTCTTTGAAAATTATCCGATCCACAACATCCAGAAGCCGGCGTTCTTTGGTTGTCCAGCCGCGCCGGCGCCATCGGCGCGCCGCGTTATTGCTGCGGACTTCTTCTTCGCGGATAAAGAGCACTTCAAGAGAAAAACCGTCGCTGGCCATCAATTCGGGGAAGCTTACGAGTTCGCTGAAAAGCTGCTCCATCCCGCCGCGCTTCGGAGATCGCCGACGGCTCAGGACATTGCCGCTGCCGCTTGCGGCCGGCCGCAATATCCACTTTTCCCTGGCGATGGGATATACCAGCCTCAGATTATGACTGGACGCCAGCGCGCGTATTTTGCGCCGGATCGATGAGAAATTGCCCGTCTGAATTTCAATCAGCAGATCACCCCGGACAATGTCGACAACAAAACCATCCACCGCAACTTCAAAGCGGTCTCCCGGACGCGAATACCACTCTTTCAACGCCGCGTGAAGCGGCTTCTCATTGAGGATACCGATACCACTCATTCGACTCCTGAATGCTCCCTTGCACGGACCGGCGCAAAATATTGGACTGCATATTTTACCCCACTCCATGCCATTTGCGGAAAGGGCGTCACAGCAAAGCAAATGGCGCGCTTCCGATTTTGCATCGAGCAGGTTGCGCCGATTAGTTCTCTCTCCCTGACAGCATGCTTTTCTTCCCATTATTGATCGCATATAATCAGGGGCAGTTGCCAAAAATCTATGACTCCGTCATCAATGGTGCAGTACACGAATTATTGCGTGGTATAGATCATCATTTCTGCAAACTCGATGACGAGGCTGAATCCGCGTCGCAGGGGCCGATCAAAACCATCGGCCGCTGGAGAATACACTATGCCGATTATCAATCGATTTCGGACTCTTTGTTTTTTGTTCATTTTGGCCGCTTCCATGCTCGCCGGGCCCTCCGCAGCGGCAGGTAGCTCTGAATCCACCGCAGCCAAAAAGGCAGCGATCCAGTCCGTCGACAATCACGCCGGCGAGCTGATTTCGATATCGGATGCGGTCTGGGCGTTTGCAGAGACAGCTCTTCGCGAGCATCGCTCCGCCAGGGTTTTGGCCGATTACGCTGAGAAGCAGGGTTTTCGCGTTGATCGTGGTGTTGCCGGGATGCCGACGGCATTCATCGCTACCTACGGGCAGGGCCGCCCACTCATCGGGATCATAGGCGAATACGATGCACTGCCCGGACTTTCCCAGAAAGCCATACCAATAAAGGAGCCTCTGGTTATGGGAGCCGCCGGTCATGGATGCGGACACAACCTTTTCGGTGCCGCAAGCTTGGGTGCTGCGCTTGCCCTCAAGGAACAAATCGAAGCAGGCAGGATTCAGGGAACCATACGTTTCTACGGGACACCGGCGGAGGAAGATATTGGCGGGAAAATCTACATGGCACGGGATGGGCTCTTTGACGATCTCGATGTGATGATCGCATGGCATCCGGGAGACAAAACACAGGCAGATACGAATTCGAGCCAGGCGATGATGGATGTTGTAGTGGAGTTTCAGGGCAAAGCGGCGCATGCTGCGAATGATCCATGGAACGGTCGCAGCGCCGTGGATGGTGTTGAAGCGTTCCTTCACGGAATCAATCTCATGCGGGAGCACATCAAACCCGGTTCGCATCTGCACTATACCATCGCAGCCGGTGGCGATGTGCCGAATGTTGTCCCTGAGTACGGCAAAGTTTGGCTCTGGATTCGCGACTGGGAGTGCTCCGAAGTGGAATTGCTGCTTGCACGCGTGCGTAAGGCAGCCGAGGGTGCTGCCATGATGACCGGGACGACATCGAAATTAACCATACAGTCGGGCATCTGGGAGAGGTTGACCAATGATGCAGGCGCGAAGCTGTTGGATGCAAATCTGCACCGGCTGGAACCGGTGGCCTTTACGGAAGAAGAGGAGGCATTTGCAAAAACAATCCAGCGTGCCGTCGGAGTCCCCGATATCGGCATGGATAAGGAAATCCAGCCTCTTCATGGCCAGGAGAAAAGGGGCGGATCCACCGATGTCGGCGACGTGAGCTGGATTGCGCCGACACTCCATGTAACAATCGCAACTGTGCCCAGGGATGCTCCATGGCATGCGTGGCCCGTCGTAGCTGCAAGCGGCATGTCGATCGGTCACAAGGGCCTCATTCGCGCCGCAAAAACGCTGGCCGCTACAATGGTTGATCTATGCGAGCAGCAAGCTCATCTGAAAGCGGTGCGTAAAGAATTCGAGACGAAGAGGGGCGATGTTGTGTACAAAGCATATATCCCGGCCGGCCCGCCGCCATTGCCGAAGGACTGAAGCACGATCACTCAATCTGCCGTCATAACACGGTATGGGTACGCCGGGTCGGAAACCACGCTCGGAATAGCCCACCAGTAGGATTCAAAATCCATCCGTGGTTCAAAAACCACAATTGTACGGCCAGGGGCAATGTCTGCTAAAGGAATTATGCGGCACAACTCTGCCCGGCGGCCGGATTCCGGGTTGCCGGCGAACGCCTTCTAAGCACGCGATATGGTCTTCAGGATCCATTTCCCCATGGCTTTCAGAGGTGGATTTCGCATTGCGATTTTTCCCAGCCTGGTCTGGCTCAAGGAAACCGCATGGCGCGCAAAGGACCGGGCCCATGCAGTTGAGGGAGGGGAAGATCGCTGCGCGCAAAAAGCTCGACCCTCTGCCCCCGTTTTGCAAGCCTGACGGCCGGTTGCAGAGTATGACTGCAAAAGGATGCCGCTATTCCAAAAAGCAACGGGTAATGCCGCGGTCATTGACCCGGGATCCGCACAGACGGATGGATCCGGACTATTCCCTTTACTTTCCTTTGTGTAAATCCAAAGCTCGCTCTTCGGAATCCGAGGTATTGCGGGCGCTAGAAAACCGAGGAATTTAGGCTGCGGGCTACGACCGGAGCGCGCGATTTACATAATCGGCAATGTCGGCGGATACGTAGTCCGGAATATGGCCGGGCTTATCGTATTCGGAGGGAAGTGATTTCCCTTCACCTTCGAGAAACAAATGATTGAGCTTAGGGTAGCTCTTAAAAGTGACATCCTCATAGTCCTGCAAGCCTGATTTCCAGAGCTCAAACTCATTCATAGTGACCTGATAATCGCGCTCGCCTTGAAGAATAAGGATGGGCCTCCGCAGTTTCCGCGCTGAAGCCAATGGATCGTAGGATTTCAGATCCTCCCAATACGAAGAGGGAACTGCAGCCTCAAGCATCTGGAGCCTTTCCGGCGGAGCCTTCAGGTACTGCAGTTGGTCTCGGGCAAGTTCCAGAATAAGCCGGAAATTCCCGGCCAGCATGATAATGCCGGCAATGGCTGCATCGGCAACAATCCGGTTGTCGGCGGCGGGCGATGCGGCAGCTGCAAGCAAGATGAGGAAAAATGCAATGCAAAGTGTACGCATTATATTGCCTCCATTATCCGATCAATCGTGAATGCGTTAAAGGGTGCGCTGATACTTGTTTTTACACATCCGCCTGTTGTTTTCAAAACGGCATACTTTATATTGATATTTATCCAATAATGCTGGAAATGAAAGAAGATCTATTTCCCCACCACGCTTCCGTGCGTTCTTTCTCATATGTAAAACGGATGACACTTGCGCTGCAGATAAGCGCTCGGGATCCGGGCCGGCCGAAGGATCTTCCGGCAGCCGATCGCAATTCCGGCGGCTTTAAACGCAAACAACAAACGGCGAAACTGAAAAACGCCTGCTGTAAATCCGGATTATGGATGAAGATTCGATACCGCTCTTTCGGCGGCGCTCAACGCTCCTTCAAGATAGCCGCCGTGCTCAAAAGCGGTTTCCGTGCCCGCAAAGCGAATAACTCCGTCCCAGATAAACGTTTTCCCGGCAGGAGGTTGATATAACGGGTGTTCGTACATCGGAGGCCGGTCGTGCTCCGTCGCCGTAAATCGTTCGCAAGTCCAATCCTGGTAAAAGAAGCCCTCCGGCTGCGCCGCTTCATGGCCGTAAATGCCGGAAAGCTGTTCCACTGAGACCGCCTCCGATTATAATGGTATCTATGGCTTCTTCAGACACGGCTATATGAACCCCAGAACATAAGCTGTCCGTCGCCGCAGATCGATGTCTCCACCGCAAGCCTCTTTCAGAAATTTCCGACGCGTCTGCGGTGTCTGCTCCAGTGCAGCATGGAAAATTTCCTCTGCCCGCTGCCAAAGATCCTTCTTCATGGTCCGTTCCGTACTTTCCTGATCCGCCATCGGCTGGATGAAATCTGCAACGGATTCCATCGCGCCGGGAAGCAATATTCAATTTCCCGATCTTCAGTTATAAAGCGGCAATAGTCAAGGTTAAGCAATTGCAGGCAACATATATGGCGCTATTAATATTTTTTAATTTCAGCATAAGGGCTATAATCGATAGAAATTGCAGGCTGTGAGATTTTACCGTATCAGCTTTAGTAGCCATATTGGCTTGAGGACCCAATCCCAAATTATTCCTTTACTGATGTGTGCTAAGGGCCCGCGCAACAATAAGTTTACATTTTGTTGACGGCTCTCATCCATAATAATTTCGTTCGAAAGCATTATTGGAACTTTTATATTTGAGAGCCGTCAACCCTTC
>JAFGIY010000157.1 GCA_016929335.1 Acidobacteriota bacterium
GACCGCTGACCGCTGACCGCTGACCGCTGACCGCTGACCGCTGACCGCTGACCGCTGACCGCTGACCGCTGACCGCTGACCGCTGACTAACGACTACCAGGCATCGTGAAGATTGATCCGACAGCAGCGCTGATAATGGTGATAAGCGCATAAGCGCCTCCCAGCCAGAAGGCTGCCGTTGATGTCTTAAGCTTTCGGGAAACCACGGAATAGCCGATTGCCAGCAGCGCTATCATCCAGATGGTAAACACATCGATCGCCGTGGCTAGTCTCATAATGAACTTCGGCAGAGCGTCATCTCCCAAAAAGCTGGAAAGGATCGCGCCCAGATTCGATGCAATCACCGAGTTGATCTGAGTAAGATCCACTTCTCCGGGGCCTTTTAGCTGCAAAAACAGAGCGGTCAGACCCGACTGCACGATCGAAACAGCAAGTATCGCGAAGATGGTAACCGAAAGCAGGGATTTGAACAGGCTTTCTGCGCCGGCAAACATGGCAAAGAGCTTTGCATATCCTGCAAGGATAAGGCAGATAATAATGGATCCGACCGAAGTCACCACTATCATCTGAATCCCGGCGAACTTGACTGCGTTCGGCAGACTCTCCTCCATCTGCTCCTTTGTCATGGCACCCCGTTCAACCATCATCTCCATCTGGGAAACTGCCGCTGATTCCAAGTCCATGGTTCTGGACAGGTAAACGCCAAACAACATGCTGAAGATGATCAGGACAATTAATGGGACAAGGACTCTTGGAGCCTGACCAATTTCCCGAAAAGTGCTTCGAGGGGAAGAGTAAACTCCTCCAAGTCGGCTAAAGAAACTCTTTGGTTTGGGTGCTTCCGTCTCCTGCATGGTTTTGTTTGCAGCATCCGATTCCACAGTCCCTCCTCAGCTTTATGATTTGTGGTTATTGAAAACAGCCATAGTATACTGCGTCTTGGATTTCATTACGTATCTTTACGTATCTCCTGCCGGAATGGTTGCATCCTGTTCATCTCGAAGATAGAAGATAATAAGCCAGCTTTGCGGCTGCATCGATCACACGAGATAAATGCAAACAGGAAAGCTCATCCTGAAACGGATCGCGGTTTTGCCTCGCCATTTTTTTCACGAATTTGAATATTTTGAAGTATGATGAGATAACTTGTACCCAAGAAATGAGGTTATGGATTTTTCTCAATTATCAGGAGTGTTGATGCTGTTCCCGGGACGCGCACGAAAGCTATCACTTTGTTGCAATCGATAAATTCAAAGTGCAGATTGCCAAAACTCTGGTAAAGCGGGCGCTTCTGGCAACCGTCCAATAATCTCGGGCCGCGAATTACTCGAATGGATGCTGCAAAACCTAACATCAACGATGCAGTGAAGCTCCATCAAGCCGGGCGGCTGGATGAAGCTGAAGCTGTCTACCGTCAGATTTTAGCCGTCGAACCCGCTCAGTCGGATGCCATACACCTCCTGGGTGTAATTGCCTATCAGAGAAAGCGATTCGATGAAGCGATCGACCTGATAGGCCGCGCTATTGCATTGAATAAGCGTATAGCGGATTACCATAATAATCTTGGCAACGTCTTCCTGGCGCAGCATCGGCTGAAAGAGGCCGAAGATTGTTATCGCCGAGCGTTGAAACTGAATCCCGGATATTCCGATGCTCACAACAACATGGGCAATGTGCTTAAGGATTTGGGGAAGTTTGAGGAAGCGGCCTCCTCCTATGAAAGGGCTCTGCGATTCAATCCAAAGCGCGCCGAAATACACAATAATGTCGGGATGGTTCTGGAGCGTCTGGGCCGCTACGAGGATGCCGTACGCCACTATCGCGAAGCCGTGCATCTCAAACCCGATTTCTGCGACGCATACGCGAATATGGGATCGGCGCTGAAATCACAAGGGAGGCTTCAGGAAGCCGTCGAAAGCTGCGCGAAAGCTCTACAGATTAATCCTGCGCATGCACTGGCGCTGTTTAACATGGGAAATGCGCTGGCTCAGGGGGGCAAGATTGAGCAGGGTGTAGCATATTATCGCAAGGCGCTGCAAGCTGACCCGAACCTGAGCGAGGCGCATCTTAACCTCGGCCATGCGCTTTGTGATGAGGGCAAAAAAGAAGAAGCCGCGGTTCATATGCAGCAGGCATTGCTCCTGAAGCCGGATTCCCTGACCGCTCGGTTCGGTCATTGTATCCGCCGGATTCCCCTGATTCACGATTCCTTTGAAGAGATTGCCCAGGTGAGAAGCGACTATCGCCGGGAATTGGAGGAACTGCGAAAGTGGATCGATTTAACCGATCCCGGAATGATCAGGCAGGCGCCCCGCATTGTCGGCAACTGCCAGCCGTTCTTCCTGGCATACCAGGGTCAAAACGACCGCGAGCTGCAATCGCTTTATGGAGACCTGATGGTACGGATCCAATCAGCCTGCTTCCCTGCCTGGTCCAAACGGCGGCCGTTGCCGCCGCGCAAGCCGGGCGAAAGGCTGAGAGTCGGGATCGTATCGGGATTCTTCTTTCTTCATTCAAACTGGAAAATTCCCATCAAGGGCTGGATTGAGAACCTCAATAAAGACGATTTTCAGCTATACGGTTACTACACGGGGCGAGAGGTTGACAGTCAGACGGAAATCGCGCGCAAGTCTTTCTTCCGTTTTTACGAGAATGCGGATTCCCTCAATCAATGGTGCGAATGGATTTCAAAAGACCGGCTGCACGTGCTGATTTTCCCTGAGGTCGGAATGGATCCCATGACAGTGCGCCTGGCATCACTCCGTCTGGCTCCGGTTCAATGCACCTCCTGGGGACATCCCGATACATCAGGCCTGCCCACAATCGATTATTATCTGAGCAGTGATCTGATGGAGCCTGACGGAGCCGACAGCCATTATACGGAACAGCTGGTCCGGCTCCCCAATCTCTCGATATACTATGAGCCGCTTTCACTGGAGCCGGCGCCGCTTTGCCGCTCCGACATGGGTTTGCGGGACGATTCTATTCTGTTCCTCTGTCTTCAATCGCTTTTTAAATATCTGCCCCAGTTTGACGATGTATTTCCACGAATTGCTCTCAAGGTCGGTTCCTGTCAGTTCGCATTTCTGAGCTTTGTTCGGTCTGCACAGCTGGGTGAGCGTTTTATGCGACGTCTTGCAAAGGCTTTCGCCCGCCATGGACTCAAGTGCGAGGATTATGTCGGGTTCCTGCCGCATCTTGCACCCCGCGATTACCAGGGACTCAATCGCATCGCCGATATTTTCCTCGACAGCATCGGATGGTCCGGATGCAACTCTACGCTCGAAGCCCTGAATCACAATCTGCCTGTCGTGACAACACCCGGCAATCTCATGAGGGGCAGGCATAGCTGTGCCATTCTGTCCATGGCCGGTCTGAATGAAATGATTGCGAAGGATATTGACGAATATGTTTCTCTTGCCTCACGGCTGGCAACGGATTCCAGTCTAAGGGGGCAGTTTGCGGAAAAGATCTCCCGGCATAAGCAATTGATTTATCGTGACATGGATTGCATTCGAGGCCTGGAAGACTTCCTGAGACGCATTGTGGTCTAACCCGCATTTCTTAAAAGCTTTCCGGCCATAAAAGCAGTATACTGCCGCGGCATATGGGCAAAATGGGCCATTGGCACCGACCTCCCGGCAGCCCTGCCGGGCCAGTAAATTTGGTCGAGGGCTACGATGCGTCCCGCTTCGGAGAAGTGTAGATTATTGTCCCATGAGAACAGAACAGCCGGTCAATCCGAAGTCGAATCGAGAGGGGAAAATAATGAAAGCCCAAAAACGATATTCCCTGCTGGTACTGGCTGCCCTTATTCTATGGGCATCCAATGCTTCAGCTATTGATATCGAGACCCATTTTATCGGGGGGGAGCCTCCTGCAAATGCCGTTGGAGAAGGCAATCTGACCGATATCATGAATGCAGCGGCCCGAATTTGGGCCTCCGCCTATTCCGATTCAATGACTCTGACGATCCATTACGGCTGGGCTGCGATCGGTGATGCCGCTACACATACTCTTACAGCACAGAGCTTCAATCCGAATCGTGAAATCGCGGGGACGATTCTTTTTAACAACAGCGGAGCAGCTCCTTTCTACCTGGATCCCACTCCCGATACAAACGAGGAGTATCGGAAGCTAACAGAGGAATACCAGGAACTGGGCGGCGGATATATCAATGTCGCTCGTGTGTTCAGCATTCCTGTCGGCGAGGCGGCCGGTCATATCGACCTGCTTTCTGTAGCTTTGCATGAACTCGGCCATGCCTTGGGCATGAGTGTGGCCAACTACTCCTTCATCGATCAGAGCGAAGGCGGAGTGATCCTTATTTCCAGCGACCTGCCCTTTAAGGGAACCAGAATTCCGCTGGCTTATAACAATCTGGGAATTGTCGCCCACTTTGATGCTATCGAAGTCGCGTATGGCGGCGTCATGGCGGGGATAAATGGCGATGAGCGAAGAATGCCTTCTGAACTAGACATCCTGGTTAACGCACAATTAAGCAGTTTTACGATACTTAGCCTTAACCCTCAGTTGAATTCCAATTCCGATAGAGGCGGGATCACGGGAAATAGAGGATCCGGGCGCACCCGGGATTCACGCGGCATATCGGGGAATGACCGCTCGGCCAATGCAAAGAAGATCAGAGGCGTGGAAAACAGCCTGATCAAGATCAGTAAGAATCGGATCATTGTTGCAGAGTAAGGAGGAAAGCGCCTATGCGGGAGCGCTTGGGCAAGGGCATGACTATGAAACCTGATAAAATACGCATTGGAAATTTTGGGCCTGCCGTAAACCGCGAACGCAGACAAAAACCGCGGATATATGATCCGATTTTTGTTCTGGTGCGCGGATCAGACGCATCCGGAAAGGCCTGCCGGTTTACTACTATTGCCCGGAATATAGGACGCGGCGGATTATGCGCCTATGCTCCGCAGGTCATGGAAATCGGACAAAAAATCACCCTGCATATCCGATTTGCACGCGCTGGGAGCAAACCGCTCGAAGCTCCGGCCATCACCGCTCACGCAGTTGTGCTGCGGGTGGAAAAACAGTTTAACGGTTCTTACCTTTTTGCTGCATCCTTTCTCCTTCACCGCTTCATCTGACCACAATGCCGATGGGAAGCCGCAGTTCCCTGATTTATGCAAAGAAGGGAATCAACAGCGGCTTCCCACGGATTTCCGCGGATTCATCATCATTTTCAATGCATGAGATTGGAACAGGGAGATATGTCAGTGGGGCAATTCCGCAAGACCATTGCGGTAGGCGTAGATAAGAAGCTCCAGCCGGTCAGCCACTTCCAGCTTGGCATATATATTGGTCAAATGATGATGAACGGTTATATCGCTGATAAAAAGTGCTTCCGCTATCTGCTTGTTTTTTAATCCTTTACCGACAAACTGTATCACCTCGCGTTCCCTCTGGGAGAGAGACGCGATCTTAGCCTCTTCGGGATCCCGCCTGACCGCTCTGCTTCTCGGAGACAGTTCGCGCAGCAGACTGGCAGTCGTTGACCGGTCTAACCAGGCTTCGCCTGCATTTATGCATTCGATGGCTTTGACGAGCATATCGGCGGACTTGTTCTTGAAAAGTACTCCGGCTGCTCCAAGCCGCATAGCCCGTCGAGGTAATTCCTGATCGCTCGATTCCGACAATACCAGCACCCTGGTTGCGTCAGATGCTTCAAAAAGCTGAGGAAGGAGATTGATGCAATCAATGTTTTCAGCACTGATTGCCAGAACAACGACATCCGGCTGCTCGCGCTTAACCAGGGACAGCGCTTCGGACCATATTCCGGCGTCCCCGACTACGCTTAAATCCTCGTGTTGTGAAAGCAGGAGGCATAAGCCTTGTCGAAACAGCTCATGCTCTTCAATGACAATGATTCGGACTTTGTCCTCAACAGCTGCAGAAATCCGGCTTTGCATATATTTCTCTCGCACGTACACATCGGCGAAACACGGCGCGATCCTGAGGACAAAATCATTCCGGGCCCAAAAACAAAAAAGGCAGGATCTCAACAAGATCCTGCCTTTCTTTAAAAAAAATGGATATGAATTAGCTTCTTATCTTCCTATAAACCGCGAAACCGGTCAAACCCAGGCCAAGGAGCAGCAGCGTGCTCGGCTCCGGCGCAGGGATATCTCCAGCCGGCACTTCACCTTCCAAAACATCATTGCCGCACTGCATTGTCCAGTGGAAACCGACCGTGCCTTGCGTAAAATCGAGCGCGCTGGCGTCGAAAGTGAAAATGAGAGAGTCACCCACAAACTGGTAGCTGGCTTCGCCAACGGGAGTTCCCGTAAAACCGCCTTGCCATGCCTGATCTCGTCTATAGGCAAAACTGGAGCCCAAGCCATCGACATTTGTCATGGTAATGCCGTTAAAATCCAAAGCATACAGCCCTGTGGAAGCTCCAGTGGGAAGAATGGGTATAACGTAATCCCAGGGCTCCGTTGCTAAGAATGTATCCGTTGGATAGTGCGGAGCAACTCCTTCGGCACTGTAGCCGGTCGAGCTGATGTACAGATCTCCAGGACCAAGAATGGATGGATAACCATTGTCGACATTCGTATCTTGGCGATAGTTAAAATATGGACCGGTAATGGCTACTGTCCAGAAATCACCGTCTTGTGTTACAGCCATCTGATCAACGTTAAAGTAGGGATCACCAATAACGTCCATATTTGCGAAGGCTGAATAGTTCGCGATGCCGCCCCAATAAGAATAATCTGTCTGACCAACCACTTTATCGAGAATTATGGTTGTGATTGGAGCAGAATGAGAAACAAGGGGGATGAATAAAAGGCTGAAAAAAACCATGCAAAACATTGATTTTTTCATCGGTATTTGGCTTCCTTTCAATTGCTATTCCAGTATCTGGTAGAGCAATTAGCATGCCATCGGCAACAAAATTCCCTTAAATCAGGACCGTCCGCCGTAAATAACTGATAATATAGATTATCTCCCGTTTACATCCAAATCAAGAGAGATCTGACGGCTATGGATAATCAGGCCGAAAGTGTAAAGTTTTCCGATGCTCCTGTCGGACAATTTTACACATTTTCCAGCGGTTGCAGAATCGGGATCAAGGCCGGCCATAGTGTCTGTACGCTATAAAAAAGGGCCGCAATCCGGCGGCCCTTTTTGAATTCCAAGACTATTAAATGATTGGATTTGGCGAAAACAGGCAAAGCGCAAACAGCTTTTATTTTTTGCCGACATTCACGATTTTAATCGTGCTTGTTCCGGAAAAATGATCGCCATCTTTCGTGTCTCCGGTTAGTGTAAGCGTGGCAGTACCGGGCTCTACAATGTCTTTTACGGAATCAACATCAAACTTTGCGACAAAATTTCCCCGATCATCCGATTTCCACCAGTCGATTTCGATTCCATTCAATTTGACGCTTGCGCCGACAACAAGATCGTAGTCAATATTTGTGTGAACGGTGACAACCTGCCCCTGATAGGCAAGATTGAGTGTGCTTGGAGCGATTTCTATGGCAATCGGGATCTCTTCACACAGCAGGGGAACGGCAAAAACGCTCAGGAGCAGCGCGATAATACTGAGATATTTGGTCGAAAACTTCATAGTGGAAATCCTTTCTGAATGCAGGGTTTTGAAATTACCTCGCTTCTCACCAGATCAAGCTCAGAATCGTAGAAGCCGGTAATTTACATCTTTTACATGATTACTTTATACGGTTTCAGCTGTCAAGACTGTGATGATCGTCGCAAAATTTGCAGTCACCGCCATTGCCTCCGACATGCTCCATGTCGAACTCATAGAGCTTGCAGGTGAAACGTCAAAGCCGAAGAACTCAAGGGCTCGAAATTATTTGCGGTCGTAGATCGAGAGCGCGCGCTTGCGGAGGCGGATGGACATGGGAGTCACTTCAACCAGTTCATCTTCATTGATGAACTCCAGAGCCTGTTCAAGCGAAAGGTCCCGAAACGGCACAAGCCGGATTGCCTCGTCGGCAGTCGAAGCCCTCATATTGGTGAGTTTTTTCTCTTTAGTAACGTTCACATCCAGATCGACGGTGCGCGCGTTTTCACCGATAATCATTCCCTCGTAGACTTCGGTCCCGGGGCGTACAAAAAGCTCTCCTCGTTCTTGCAGGTTGTACAGTGCATAGCTTGTCGCCCTCCCGGCTCTGTCGGCGACCAGTGCACCGGTCAAACGGTTGCTGATGTCCCCGGCCCAGGGGCCCCATCGCAAAAACATGGAGTTCAACAAACCCGTCCCTTTTGTGTCAGTCAGAAACTCCGAGCGGAATCCGATCAGGCCTCGCGAGGGGACCTCGAAATCCATCCTCACGCGTCCGGCGCCATGATCTACAATCCTGGCCATCTTGCCCTTGCGCCGGCCCAAAGCCTCCGTGACAACTCCGATAAAATTGTCCGGACAATCGATCACAACCTGCTCGATCGGTTCCATAAGGCTTCCGTCGATGGTGCGCGTGATCACCTGGGGTTTGGAGACCTGCATTTCGTATTCTTCCCGGCGCATCATTTCTATAAGAATTGCCATCTGGAGTTCACCGCGCCCGGAAACCTTAAAACTGTCCATTTCATCTGTCTCTTCAACGCGAATGGCCACATTGGCCAGAGCTTCCTTTTCGAGGCGGGCCCTGAGATGCCGCGAGGTCACGTACCTGCCATCCCGTCCGGACAGGGGCGAGGTATTAGGGTGAAAAATCATCGAAATGGTCGGTTCGTCCACCTGTATCGTCGGCAGCGGAATGGGCTCTTCCGCGTCCGCTATCGTCTCGCCGATGTAGATGCCCTCGATGCCCGCGAGAGCGATGATCTCGCCAGCGCTTGCTTCGTTGACAGGCTGCTGTTTCAGCCCCTCGAAAGTGAAGAGCTTGGTGATCCTCGTTTTCTCGATCGAGCCGTCCAGCTTACACACCGAGACGTTTTGTCCTACAGCCACTTTGCCGGAAAAGATCCGTCCGATCGCGATGCGCCCAACGTAGTCGTTGTAGTCCAGCGTCGTAACCAGGACTTGGAGCTTGTCTGGCAGCAAGGATTCCGGCGCAGGGATAGTCTCGAGGATCTGCTCGAACAGCGGTCGCAAATCCTCGGAATTGTCGTCCATCTCCCGTTTGGCGATTCCCTGCTTGCTGACGGCATACAGTATCGGGAAGTTGATCAGATCTTCACCCGCATCCAGATCAATAAAAAGATCGTAGATTTCGTTGACCACTTCCTGAGGACGGGCATCGGAGCGGTCGATCTTATTGACGACAACAATCGAAGGCAGCCTGAGCTCGAGCGCTTTTCTCAACACGAATCGCGTCTGAGGCAGAGGCCCCTCCGAGGCATCCACCAGAAGCATCACGCCATCCACCATTTTCAGAACCCGTTCAACCTCGCCGCCAAAATCGGAATGGCCCGGTGTATCCACAATGTTGATCTTCACCGACCTGTAATGAATGGCGGTATTCTTTGCCATGATCGTGATGCCGCGTTCGCGTTCCAGATCCAGGCTGTCCATCACCCGCTCGGTTATCCGCTCGTTTTCGCGAAAGGTGCCGCTCTGTTTCAGCATGGCATCCACCAGCGTGGTTTTCCCGTGATCAACGTGCGCAATAATGGCAATATTCCGGATATCTTCTCGTTTCATGAATCCTCATAGAGAAATGGAGTATAAACATACTCCCAACTCCGAAAGACTCCAAGGACTGGCCACTAATTGCACGAAATAAATTCGTGCAATTAGCGGCCGGAACAGGCCTGCGCCAGTCATGAAATACCTTGCCAATCTCTCTCTTTCCAAGTAAAAATTATTATGGTATGAATAACAGTTTTTCGTTGTTCAGCTGGTGGGTGGTGGAGCTTTTGGAATATCTAGTTTGAGTGTCGCAAAAAGACGGGATTGGTAAGGAATATCAAGCTTTCCGCCCCAACCAATACCATCTGCGAACTATCCCAGAAAAATCCTCCCGGCCAAGAATTGGAGTGAAGGAATGGACCTAAAAGGGCAGGCAATTAATAAAGATATGTCCCTGCAATCTGAGATTTTTCAGATGAGCGGAGAAAAAATCCAGAACTGTTATCAATGCCAGAAGTGCTCGGCAGGATGCCCTCTAAACTTCGCCATGGATATCCTGCCCAATCAGGTTTTCCGCCATATCCAGTATGGCCATCGGGATAAAGTTCTGACATCAAAGACGATATGGCTATGCGCTTCCTGCCACACCTGCAGCACGCGGTGTCCAAACAGCATTGACATTGCAAAGGTTATGGACACTTTGAGAGAGATCTCCACCCGGTCCGGCCTGGCTGCCGGAGAAAAAAATATCTCCTTGTTCCATAAGTTCTTCCTCGGTCTTATAAAGATTACGGGCCGGACATGGGAGCCGGTATTTGCAATATATAAGATGAAAGCCGGAGGTTTGGGAGGGATGATTGGATTCGGGCTCAAGCAATTCTTTAAAGGGAAAATACCGATCTTCCCGACCTTTAAGGGCGGGAAAGAACTTAAAAGGCTCTTCGAGCCGGGGAAAGGAGCGGCGAGATGAAAGAGCTTTCCTATTTCCCCGGATGTTCTCTTGAGGGTACCTCCAAAGAGTTTGACGAATCCGTTCGAGGCGTTCTGGGTCTCCTCGACATAAAAGTCCATGAATTGGAGGACTGGACCTGCTGCGGAGCAACTTCGGCTCACTGCATAGACGAAAAACTCGCCGTCGAACTTCCTGCCCGGAACCTTGCGATTGCCGAAAGAAGCGACCGCGATCTGCTGGTTCCCTGCGCAAGCTGCTATAGCCGCTTCAAGGCCGCTGAATATGAAGTCAAAGAGCACGGGAAAAAGGTCAGTTTCCCATATAAAGGGACGGTGCCGATTCGGTTTGCTCTGGATTATCTGAGCGCAGCGGCAATTCTGGAAGAGGTGAAGAAAAGGATAGTTAAATCCCTCTCCGGGCTCAAGGCTGTCTGTTATTACGGATGCCTCCCCGTCCGCCCCCCAAAGCTTACGGGGATAAAGGATTATGAAAATCCCATGCATATGGACCGCTTGATTAAGCTATTGGGCGTAGAACCGATTCAGTGGTCCTATAAGACAGACTGCTGCGGCGCCAGCCTGATGGTTACGCGCCCCGATATCTTCAAGCAATTGGTCGGCAAGATTCTCACCAAAGCGAAAGAAACCGGAGCAGACTGTGTGGTTGCCGGCTGCTCCATGTGCCAGATGAATCTGGACACCTGCCAGGATGATCTGGAAAAGGATCTCGGCAAAAAGTTCAATCTCCCCATTCTGTACTACACGGAACTGATGGGATTGGCTATGGGACATAAGGACGCCGGGAAGTGGTTTAAGCGGCATTTCACGGATCCCGTTCCAATGCTGAGCGCTAAAGGATTGATGTGATTTGGGTTTCCCGTTTCGCGTTTCCCGTTTCCCGTTAAAAGACTTTCTTGAACGGGAAACGGGAAACGGGAAACCGGGAACGGAGGAATAGTATGGCTGAAAAGGTTGGCGCCGTAATGGTTGTTGGCGGCGGAATCGCCGGAATCCAATCATCGCTGGATCTGGCGGAATCCGGCTATTACGTCTATATGGTGGAAACTTCACCCGCTATCGGCGGAGTGATGGCACAGCTTGACAAGACCTTCCCTACCAATGATTGCGCCATGTGCATCGTATCGCCGAAATTGGTGGAAGCGGGCTGCAATCTGAACATCAATGTCTTGACCGCCACAGACGTGGAAGGCATTTCGGGCGAGCCGGGCAACTTTACGGTTCGCATCCGCAAACGCGCCCGTTTTGTAGACCTTGCCAAATGTACAGGCTGCGGAGACTGCGCCAGGGTTTGTCCCATTACACGGCCTGACGAGTTCAATGCTCAGCTCAATACCCGCAAAGCCATCTACAAGAGATATCCTCAGGCAATTCCGAACGCTTTCGCCATCGAGAAGCGCGGCGAAGCGCCCTGCCGCAACGCCTGCCCGATTGAGCAGCGCGCGATGGGTTATGTGGCCCTGATTCGCGAAAGGCGCTATGCAGAAGCCTATCGCACCATTAAGGAAGACAATCCCTTCCCTTCCGTTTGCGGCCGCGTGTGCAACCATCGATGTGAGGAAGCCTGCACCCGCGGAGAAAACGGGGGACATGAAGCCGTCAACATCATGCATTTGAAACGCTTCGTGACCGACTGGGCGTTCGCGCATCCGGAAGAGGTTCAGAAAGCGTATGCTGCCGGCGTCCAGATCAAGCCGGACACCAGCGGACTCGGCAAAAAGGTAGCCATCATCGGTTCAGGCCCTGCCGGCATGACGGCGGCGGGCGATCTGATCAACAAGAATTATGAGGTAACGGTATTTGAAGCGTTGCCGGCAGCCGGCGGCATGATGCGGGTTGGAATACCGGAATACCGCATGCCCTACGATCTGGTCCAGCGCGAAATCGACGAGATCGTCGCCAGGGGAGTCCAGTTAAAGCTGAACACCCGTGTCGATGACGTGAACGCCCTCCTGGGCGAATACAACGCCGTATTTGTTGCGACCGGCGCCCATGTCGGTCTCAAGACTCAAATCCCGGGCAACGACCTGAAGGACGTGCAGGTTGCCACCGACTTCCTCCGCGAAGTCAGCCTCAGCGATCCGGCGAAGCGGCCGGATTTCGTGAAGGGCAAGCGCGTGCTTGTTCTCGGCGGCGGCAACGTTGCCGTGGACGCGGCGATGTCGGCGATGCGCCTGGGCGCCGGCTGGGTCGGAATGACCTGCCTAGAAGGCGAAGGCAAGATGCTGGCGCACGACTGGGAAATCCGCGATTCCCGAGAAGAAGGTATCGACGTGATGCCGGGCCGTAACTTCCTGGAGATCACCAACGAGAATGGGAAAGTCACCGGCGTCCGCACGGTCGAAGTGGATTTCCGAGGTTTCGTTGACGGGAAGATTGATATGGACGTCAAGCAGGGGACCGAAACCGTCGTTCCCTGCGACATCGTCATCTACGCCATCAGCCAGAGACCGGATCTTGCTCTTCTGAAAGATAAGGTGGAAACTGCCCGCGGCCGCGTTGTGGTAGACAAGAACTCGCTGGCAACCAACGTTCCAGGTATCTTTGCCGGCGGCGATGCCGTTACCGGCACAACGTTTGTGGTTGACGCCATTGATGCGGGACACAAAGCCGCGCGCGGCATCCACGCTTTTCTACAGGCGGAACCGGCGCAAGCCTGGCCGCCCGTGGTAGACATCATCGAGAGACTCGCCGAAGCGACTCTCACCCAGGAAGAAAAAGAAAAGCTGATCGAGGAAAAATCTCAGGCGAAACGCTTCGAACCTCCCAAGCGCGCTGCGGCCGAGCGCAAACGCGATTTCAACGAAGTGGAAGCGGCGCTCAGCGAAGAAGATGTGATCGAAGCCGCCAAGCGCTGCCTGGAATGCGGCATCTGCTCGGAATGCAACCAGTGCGCCTATGTCTGCCTCGCCGGCGCAATCAACCATAACGACCGCGACGAAGTTGTTGACCTGAAAGTCGGCGCAGTACTGCTCACTCCGGGCTTCAAGACCGTCGATGGCAATGTCCGGCCTGAGCTGGGATACGGACAGTACGCGAACGTCGTAACCAGCCTGGAATTCGAACGCATCCTCAGCGCCAGCGGTCCGTTTGCGGGCACGGTTCAGCGAATCTCCGACGGCAAGCATCCGAAAAAGATCGCCTTCATCCAGTGCGTGGGCAGCCGCGATACTTCATGCGGCAATGATTACTGCTCCTCCGTCTGCTGCATGTACGCCACCAAGGAAGCCGTCATCGCCCGCGAGCATGACAACAATATCCAGCCCACGATCTTCTACATGGACATCCGGGCTTTCGGCAAGAACTTCGAAAGCTACTATGAGCGCGCAAAGAACGAATCCGGCGTGCGCTATGTCAAATGCGCCGTATCGAGAGTTCGCGAAGACTTCAACACCAAGAACCTGATCATCACCTACATTGATGAGGCCGGGAAGGTCGTCGAAGAGGAATTCGAAATGGTCATCCTCTCCGTTGGTCTGGAGCCGGCCAAGCACACGGTTGCCATGGCCAAGCGGCTCGGTGTTGAAGTAGACAAGTACGGATTCGCAAAAACAGCAAGCTTCGATCCCCATAAGACATCCAAAGACGGAGTTTATGTCTGCGGCGTCTACCAGGGTCCGAAGGATATCCCCGAAACCGTGGCGCAAGCCAGCGGAGCGGCCGCCGATGCCATGGCGCCTCTCGCCACGGCGCGCGGCACGATGACCCTGAAAAAGGAATATCCGCCCGAGATTGATGTGACGGATCAGGACGCCCGCATCGGCGTGTTTGTCTGCAATTGCGGCATCAACATCGGCGGCGTCGTCAATGTCCCGAAGGTAAGAGACTACGCGAGGACGCTCAAGAACGTCGTTCACGTCGAAGACAACCTCTACACCTGCTCTCAGGACACCCAGGCCAAGATCCGCGAAGCGATCAAAGAGCACAATCTCAACAGAGTGATTGTGGCCTCCTGCTCTCCCAGAACGCACGAAGCGCTGTTCCGCGAAACGGTGCGGCAGGCCGGCCTCAACAAGTACCTGTTTGAAATGGCCAACATCCGCGACCAGTGTTCCTGGGTACACATGAAGCAGAAGAAGGAAGCAACCGAAAAGGCGGAAGATCTGGTGCGGATGGCCGTCGCCAATGCGCGCATGATCCAGCCGCTTGAGGAACACATGATATCCGTCGTCCAGAAGGCGATCGTCATCGGAGGCGGTATTGCCGGCATGACATCCGCCTTAAAAATCGCCGATCAGGGATACGAAGTCTACCTGCTGGAGAAAGAAGACAAGCTGGGCGGCAATTTGTGGAACCTCCACTACACCCTTGACGGACTGGATGTCCAGGCCCTGCTCCAAAGCACCATCGAGCGGGTAAAGAATCACCCGATGATCCATGTCCTGTACAACGCCAGCATCGTAGATTCAGGCGGATCAAGGGGCAACTTCACGACGGGTGTAAAGTCCGGACCGAATGGCGAATATCAACAGATCCGCCACGGCGCCGTCGTTGTGGCTACCGGCGCGCAGGAAGCCAAGCCGACCGAATTCCTTTACGGAGAAGATCCGCGCATCGTCACCCAGCTCGAGCTGGAAAACAAGATTGTCGGCAAATCGGCCGACGTCGCCAGGGCGAAAAAGGTCGTGATGATTCAGTGCGTGGGCTCCAGGAACGCCGAACGCCCGAATTGCAGCCGGACCTGCTGCGCCACGGCCGTCAAGAACGCGCTGAAGCTGAAGGAACTGAATCCGGAAACGGAAATTACGGTTCTCTACAGGGATGTCCGGACCTACGGATTGGCAGAACCCTATTACGCCAAAGCGCGTGAAATGGGCGTTCTTTTTGTCCGCTATGAGCCGGAAGAAAAGCCCGAGGTGAAGAAGAACGGGCAGGGGCTTACGGTATCTTTCACGGATAAGATCATCCGGGAACGCATTGAAATAGCGCCGGATCTCGTTGTTCTGTCAGCGTCCACCCATGCGCGGAATAACGACGAAATCGCCGACGTACTGAAGGTTCAGCGAACACTGGACGGCTTCTTCCTGGAAGCGCACATGAAGCTGCGGCCGGTCGATCTGGCCACGGACGGCATGTATCTGGCCGGCGGCGCCCACGGTCCTAAGCTGATCACCGAAACGATCACTCAGGCAAGCGCCGCGGCCGCGCGCGCCTGCACCATCCTTTCGAAAGAAAAAATGATGGTGGGTGGAATCGTAGCGGTTGTGGACGGAGAACGCTGCGCTGCATGTCTGACCTGCGTCCGCGTATGCCCCTACGATGTGCCGGTTATCAATATTAAAGGCGAAGCCGAAATCGATCCGGCTAAGTGCCACGGCTGCGGCAGCTGCTCTGCGGAGTGCCCGGCTATGGCCATCGAGCTGATGCACTTCAGAGAGCCGCAGCTCTGGGCAAAATCCGGCGCGTTGACAGCGGAACCAGCCCCGACAAATGCAGTGATGTGATATGAAGGAGATTGAAATGGAAGCAACCCAGCAATCGGCGATGGAGAGCACAAAACCAGCCGAATTTGAGCCGGAGATTATAGCGTTCTGCTGCGAGTTCTGAGCGTACAGCGCTGCGGACCTGGCAGGTTCGATGAGGCTTAATTACCCGGCGTTCATTAAAATCATTAAGGTGCCCTGCACGGGAAGAGTGGATGTGCTTACTCTTCTAAAGGTTTTTGAAGCCGGGGTGGACGGAGCTTATGTAGCAGGCTGAATGGACGGAGAATGCCATTTCCTGGAAGGAAATCTTCGTGCCCGTCGGCGAGTTAATTATGTCAAAACGCTCCTGAAGGAAGTAGGAATTGAGCCGGAGCGTGTGGAAATGTACAACTTAAGTGCAGCGGCGGGACAGCGGTTTGCCGCTATCGCCAATGAAATGGCGGAAAAGATCCGCGCTCTGGGGCCAAGCCCCATCAAAAAGGCAAGGGACGCATTCAAAGCATAATATGGCGTTTCCCGTTTCGGGTTTCCCGTTTCCCGTTGGAAGAAATTTTTAACGGGGAACCGGAAACGGGAAACGGGAACGCATTAGGAGGTAGTGATGATAGTTGGGAACAGGAAACCGCTGGATGAAATCCTGCAAATGGTAAAGCCCTATAAGAAGATTTTGCTTCTGGGCTGCAGAGAATGCATTACCGTGTGCGCGGCAGGAGGCGAACGGGAAGTCAGCGTTCTGGCTTCAGAATTGAAGATGTCCCGGATGAAAGACGGCCAGGATATCGAAATCAAGGAATTCACCCTGGAGCGCCAGTGTGATTTTGAATACATCGATCAGATCAAGCCGTTTGTCGACGAATACGAAGCCATCGTTTCGATGGCGTGCGGCGCGGGGATCCAGTACACATCCGAGAGATTCCCCAAAAAGATTGTGCTCCCCGCCATCAACACCACCTTCCTCGGCGTCGCACTGGAGTACGGTGTGTGGAGCGAACGCTGCCAGGGCTGCGGAGATTGCATCCTGCATCTGACCGGCGGCATATGTCCCGTCGCACGATGCGCCAAGAGCCTGTTCAACGGCCCCTGCGGCGGATCTTCGAACGGCAAGTGCGAAGTGAATAAGGAAGCCGATTGCGCCTGGCAGTTGATTGTGGACCGATTGAAAAGCCTCGGCCAGCTCGATAAGTACGAAGAAGTCATTCTGGAAAAGGATTGGTCGACCTCGCGAGACGGCGGCCCCCGCAAAAGAATTCGCGAAGACCTGAGAATGCAGAAATAAAAGCATTTACGATTGACGATTTACGATTGACGATTTATTCGCGGGTTTTTAAATCGTCAATCGTAAATCGTCAATCTTAAATTAAAAAATGGAGGATTGACGGTGAAGACGAAATCGAACATTGAGCGTCTCTTGGAAGCAGGGAAATTTGTAGTGACATCGGAATGCGGCCCGCCGAGAGGGGCGGATCCTGAAGTCATCCGGAAAAAGGGGGAGTTGCTCAAAGGCGTGGTGGATGCCGTAAACGTCACCGACAATCAGACCTCCATCGTGAGGATGAGCTCCCTTGCCTCCTGCCTTATTCTGAAAGAAATGGGTTTCGATCCCATCTGGCAGGTGGTTTGCCGCGACCGCAACCGGATCGCCATTCAGAGCGACATCCTCGGCGCCGCAGCCTTGGGAATCAACAACATCCTATGCCTCTCGGGCGACCACCAGAGCTTCGGCGACCATCCGAAGGCAAAGAACGTTTATGACATTGACTCCATTCAACTGATCCATACGGTTAAAACTCTTCGCGACGACGGCAAGTTCCTAAGCGGAGAAGAGCTGAAGGGAAAACCGAACCTGTTTATCGGCGCCGCAGAGAATCCTTTTGGCGATCCGTTTGAGATCCGCGCCATGAGGCTGGGGAAGAAGGTGAAGGTCGGGTGTGACTTCATTCAGACGCAGGGCATTTACAACCTCGAGAAGTTCGGCAAATGGATGGAGATGGTGCGGGATCGCGGTTTACATGAAAAATGCGCCATCCTCGCCGGCGTGATTCCGCTGAAGTCTGCGGGCATGGCAAATCACATGAAAAAGAATGTGCCCGGCATGGACGTACCGGACACTCTGATTGAACGTCTGAAAGGCGTTCCCAAAGAAAAGCAGGCGGAAGAGGGAATCAAAATCTGCGTGGAAATGATCCAGCAGCTGAAAGAAATCAAGGGTGTGCGCGGTGTGCATATCATGGCGATCGAATGGGAACAGAAGGTTGCCGAGATCGCGAAGGCTGCGGGATTGCTCCCCAGACCATAACCGGAAGCCACGAATTACACGAATTACCTTAAAAATACAATTCGTGCAATTCGTGGCTATTTTTTTATGCCCCGAATTCTAATCATCGATGATGACCGGCATATGAGAACGGCATGCGAGCGCGTCCTCACGAAAGCCGGATATGCTGTTACCTGCTGCGAAGCGGGGGATGAAGGAATCAGGAAAATCAAAGACGGACCTGAAGTATTCGATGCCATTCTGCTGGATCAGCTGATGCCGGGCATGAGCGGAATGGATGTTCTGGCCCAAATAAAGATCCTGGCTCCGGAGCTCCCCGTAATCATCATCACCGGATCGGTCACTGAAGAATTCTCCGCAGAAATCCTGCAAAAAGGAGCCGACGGCTGCCTGCCGAAACCCTTCAACCCCGAAGAACTCCGCACCGCTGTCAGAAAAGCCCTGGAATAATGGTTGCCTAGCGTGCAGCAGCTTGCTTCGTTTGGGTTTCCCGTTTACGCGTTTCCCGTTTCCCGTTGAGATCTTGTATGTAAAAACGGGAAACGCGTGAACGGGAAACGGGAAACCCAAAAGCTTCATCGCTTCAGCACGGAGATTTCGGTGACTGGAAATGGATTTTGTATTAGTCTTTGGTGACTTTGACGGAGATTGAATGGCTGCACTCATCAGGCTTTTCCGTTTTCTGCAGGGATCGACAGGTGCACTGGTTCTGTCGCTGATTCTCTTGCTGGCATCCACCGGTCTCGGGCTCGTGCAGCCGCGGCTGATTGAATACGCCATCGACCACGGAATCAAGATCGGCAACATCCTTTCGATCGTCTGGGGCGCGGCCGGCATCATCGTCGCTTCCATCCTCGCCGCGCTGCTCAACCTGGGATCCGGCTATACCCTGATCAAATCCTCGCAGCGGATGGGCTATGAAATGCGCAATGCCTTGTATCGAAAGGTAATGAGCTTTTCATTCGAGAATCTCGATCGCTGGCGCACGGGCGAGCTGATGGTCCGCCTGAACTCGGATGTAAATACCATCCGGATGTTTGTCCGCATGGGCCTGTTTATGATCGCCCAATCGGTCATCATGGTCATCGGCAGCGTCATCGCCATGTACCTCACCGACCCCGGGCTGGCAAACATCATGGCCGTCTTCATGCCGCTGACGCTGGTTCTCTTTTTCTTCGCCGCCACGATGATACGCCCGTTGTTTATGAAGGCCAGGATGGCTCTGGATGAGCTGAACAACATACTTCAGGAGAACCTTGCGGGCGCCAAGGTGGTGCGCGCTTATGCACGCCAGAATCAGGAATTAAGCAAATTCGGGATTCGAAACCGGAACCTGTTGAACATCAACCTGAGTGTCGGCTATAAGCTTGCTCTCTTTTTCCCGCTGTTCTTTCTCATCGCCCAGCTGGCAACCGTGATCGTTCTGTGGGCGGGCGGCTCGGAGCTGGCCGGAGCTGCCGGCGGCGCATCCGGCAATTTGACTTTAGGGAAACTGATCGCGTTCAACAACTATGCAACTATGGCGATGTTCCCTCTCCTGATGCTGGGAATGGTGCTCAATTTCATCAGCATGGCTATGGCATCGGCAATCCGGCTGGACGCATTGCTCAACGAAAAACCGAGCATCGAAGAAAGACCGGATGCAGTCCGCCTGCCTTCGCTGAAAGGCAGGATCGAGTTCCAGGGGGTGTCTTTCCGCTACGGCGAAGGGGAAAAAGCCCTGAACAAAATCGACCTTACGGTCCTGCCCGGGGAGAAGCTCGGCATCATCGGCACAACCGGAGCGGGCAAATCCAGCCTGGTGAATCTGATCCCGCGCTTTTATGACCCGGAAGAAGGACGGGTGCTGATTGATGACATCGATGTGCGCGACATTGCATTCGATACGCTGCGGACGCACGTGGCCATGGTCCTGCAGGAAACCGTGCTGTTCAGCGGCACGATTCGCGACAATGTGGCCTTCGGCGCGCCGGAGGCAAGTCAACTCGATCTGGAACGGGCGGCAGATATCGCATGCGCAACAGAATTCATTCGTGAAAAGCCGCACGAGTGGGAGGATTCGATAGGAGAGCGCGGCGCAGGCCTCTCCGGAGGCCAGCGCCAAAGAATGGCTATTGCCCGGGCGGTTGCGGCAAAGCCGGACATCATTATTCTGGATGATGTGACTTCTTCGCTGGATGCCACGACAGAAAGGAGCATCATCGAAGCGTTGTATCGGGAATTCAAAGACCGGACTGCATTAATCATCAGCCAGAAGATCAATACGATCCGCCATGCGGACCGTATTGTGGTTATGGAAGGCGGCTGCATTATCGCGACAGGCTCGCACGAAGAATTGCTGCAGACGAACGAAACCTATCGCACCATTTTTGAAACCCAGGCCGGATATGCGCATGGAAGGATTGCGTCATGAGCAGCGCCAGGCCTCCAGCAAACTTGCCGTCCAAGCCGCCCGGAGTTCCGGGGAGGGCGGGCTTCGGCCGCCCACGCGGTCCCATGTTCGCGCCGCACATCGAGGCTCCGAGAGATTTCCGCAAATCCCTGCAACGTCTGTTGCGCTACTTCGGAGGAAATAAAACTCTCATCATCGGATCGACGGTTTTCATTGCAGCAGGCACCCTGCTCAGGACCCTCGGCCCGGCTTTGATCGGCGAGGCTATTAAGGTCGATCTGGAACTCTCCCTGAACCTTCCGGATTTCATCTACAGGATGAAAATCATTCTGGCAACCGTCCTCGGCGCGTGGATCGCAGAAGCGGGCTCGGGCATTCTGCTGACGCGTCTCTCCAACAATATCGTCTATCGGCTGCGCGAAGATTCGTTTGCTCATATCCAGACTCTCTCGATGGGATCCTTTGACAAGCGGGGTATCGGAGACTTCATCAGCCGCATGACGAATGATGTCGAAATGGTTTTCAACGCCATGAACAACGGCTTCTCAAGCCTTGTGGGCGGTCTGTTATCCATGATCAGCGTGCTGATCGCCATGTTTATTCTTTCCGTTCCTCTCTCCCTGGTCGTCCTCGCCGTCGTGCCCGTTATGGCAGTGATGACGGGAATTATAGGCAAAAGGATCCGCGGAGCGTTCCGCAAGAATCAGGAATGGGTCGGCCGTCTGACCTCGAACATCGAAGAATCCGTCTCCGGGGTTAAAGTCATTAAAACCTTCCGGCGGGAAGAAGCGGAATTCGCCAGGTTTGAAAAGGTGAATGATGAAAGCCAGCGCGCCGGAGTCGAAGCCGAACTGATTTCCTATGCCTTCATGCCGCTGATGAACATCATGACATCGCTGACTCTCGGGTTGATCGTCGGAGTGGGAGGCTATATGGCGCTCAAAACGGCGGCAGCCCAGTCCCTCGCCGCGGGAGGAACGGTTGCAGCCGGAGGCGTTTCCATCGGGCTGTTGACCGCCTTCATCCTCTATTCTCAGCGCTTCTTTGAACCATTGCGCCAGATCACACAGGTTTATAGTCTGATTCAGTCGGCCATGGCAGGAGCGGAGCGGCTGTTCGAAATGATGGATATCAAACCTGAAGTCGTTGAAAAACCGGACGCGCTTCCGCTAAACGATATCCGGGGCGCCGTCGAATTCAACCATGTCGGATTTGCTTATGAAGAAGGCAAAACCGTGCTGGAAGACATCCAGTTCAAGAGCCGGCCCGGACAGGTTGTCGCCATCGTCGGGCCGACGGGAGCGGGCAAGACAACAATCATAAACCTGTTGAGCCGGTTCTATGACGTGCGCAAAGGCAGCATCGCGATAGACTGCAGGGATATTCGCGATATCAAAGTGGATGATCTGCGCACCCGCATGGGCATCGTTCTTCAGGAACCATTCTTCTTCGCAACGACAATTCGCGAAAATCTGCTGTATGCCCGTCCGGATGCAGCAGAAGAAGAGATGATATCGGCGGCAAAAACCGCGAATGCCCATTATTTCATCTCGCGTCTTCCGCGCGGCTACGACACGGTGCTTTCGGAGCGCGGCAGCAATTTATCGCAGGGCGAACGCCAGCTTCTGGGCATTGCCCGGGCTATCCTGGCCGATCCGCGCATCCTGATTCTGGATGAAGCGACTTCCAGCGTGGACAGTCTGACCGAATCACACATCCAGGAAGGTCTGATCCGCCTGATGAAAGGACGCACTAGCTTTATCATTGCCCACCGGCTGTCCACAATCCGGAATGCGGATCAGGTGCTCGTGCTCCATAATCGGCGCATCATTGAAGCAGGGACGCACGAACAGCTCATGAGCAGGCCGGACGGCTTTTATGCGAAGCTGTACGGCATGCAGGAACAGAAGGCCGAAATCCTCGAATCCGATTTCGTGTCGGGGTGATTCAGCCGCGAATTGCACGAATTCTCTTTTTCACTATAAAAAAGCCCAGCAGGCCGGAGCCAAAAAACAGCAAAGTAGTCGGCTCCGGTATATCACCCGGCGGCCGGATTGCCCCCGTAGGAATAAGCCATCCAATCCCGTTCAGCTGATATCGGTTCTCTGCGAGCCATGAATTCCCGGGAAGCGTTGAGTCGTAATATATGTTGAAGTCGCTGAACACATCGTCCAGATCCAGCGGATAAAGCCATCCCAGATAGAGTGCTGCGCCAGCCGTATCAAGGCTGCCATCGAAGAAATGCAGCTCTTCTCCTTCGCCGAGAGCCAAACTGCTCCATGCGAAATTATCGAGAAAGCCGAAGGCATTGGCGCCGAGGTCCAGTCCCGCAAGATAGAAGTCATGCGATTCCCCACCCTCGAATATCAAACCTGCCAAACGCGTTTCCCAGAGGCTGAATTCGTGCAATTCGTGGCTTCTGTTCAGCGGACTTTTCTTTGATTGGCGATTTGAAGGTGCTGTTTGGCCAGTTCGTAGCCGGGATTGATGCGCAGCGCTCTCCGGAAAGCGGAGACGGCTTGATCTGCAAGGCCCTGATTTAAAAGAGCGACTCCCAGATAATCCCAGTTCATCTCGCTTCCGGGATTGATCTCAATGGCCTTGCGAAGCAGTTCAACGGCTTTTGCATAGTTCCGGTCCTGGTTTATGTAAACCGCAGCCAGAGTAGCGTAGGCGCCGTCACCCTTCGGATTATATTCTAGAGCCTCATACAGCAACCTCCTGGCATCCTCAATCCGGGATTCACGCGCGGCGATAATGCCCAATCCAAGCCTGGCTCGATACCTTTCATAAACCTGCCGGATAAAGCGTTCGTCACCGGCGAACTGCCACGCCTGCGTGAAGCAATCCTTTGCCTTCTGGTCATCGCCGCGGTCGAGATATATGAAAGCCAGCGAATTCTGGAACTGCATACTCGCAGGCTCTACCTGGAGGGTCTGCCGGTACAGCGTCTCTTCGTCCTTCCAATCCCTGTTCCTCAATACAGTCAGCGCAAAAAACGCGCCGATGATCATCACCATCACTGCAACCCCGGCCTTTAAACGCATTTGCGATAACGTATCGACCATTAGAACAACGATGGCCAGACTCGGCATATACAGGTAGCGCTCCGCGAAAAGAATGCCGCCGGCCTGGAAATACAGAACAGGAGCCAGCATCACGAGGAACACTGCAAACCAGATCCATCCGTTCGGCATGGGCTTTCGCGCAAACCACAGGGCAACAATAATCACCGCAATGACGGCGCCATACAGAAGAGTGAAACCGATCCGGTCGCTAAAATGAAGCGGTATTGCATATTGAGCGGAGAGAGGATGGGGAATAAGCGCCAGGCGAATGTACCGGCCAATTACACCGGCCGCAAGAGTGATCGAGTCCAACGCCGTGAACCGGGGCCCGATCACCGACGGCAGGCTTAATCCCATAGCATTCATGCGCAACAGGAAATAAGCACCGACGGCGATAATAAACGGCAGCATCCGAACACCCAGGTCCCTTGCCTTCGGCCTTGCCCGCAGCAGTGTGCCAAAGGCCAGCAATGCCGCTGCCACCGGCAATGTAATGGCGACTTCCTTCGATAAAAGAGCCAGGAAATAACAGAATCCGGACAGCCACAGATAAACCCTTTTGTTCGTTTGAAAGTGATACAAAAAAGCGCATAAGCCGCACAGATAGAAAAATCCGCAGGCGAGGTCATCGGCTCCTGCAATCCAGGATACGGCTTCGGTGTGTACCGGATGAACAGCAAACAGGGCCGCCGCGAGGAAAGCGTTCATTCTCTGGAATCCGAGCTGAAGACACAGAACAAAGACCAGCGCGCATACCAAGGCATGCAGCCCGACATTGAAAAGATGGAACGTAAATGGCGAAAGCCCGGATATTTTGTATGCCGCTATATAGATCAGGGTCTGGATGGGCCTGTAATATTGGCTGAATCCGGCTTCGGCGGAATTTCCCTCCGGAGACACGGATTCGCGGAGTGTGCTGCCGAAAGCGTGCGGGATATTTGCCAGACGGCGGATTGTCTCGTTTCGGACAATCCGCGATTGATCATCCCATACGAATTCGCCGGACAGGCTGTTGGCATAAGCAGCGAAGCAGAGAAGGATGATCAGGAACACGCTCGCTGCCGGCACCGGATCCCGGCGGAGAGAATCGAAGAAGGAGGACAATGGATTCGAGTGACTCGCCATAGAGGCACACTATTTACTCAAACTCTTTCCGATTCGTGCAATTCGTCGCTCCCTGCCTGACCTGCCTAAAACAGCATTCTGACGACCAGCTGGCCGTTGCGCGGATTGGCGCCCAGGTCTTTGTAATTGATGAATCCGAATCCGGACTGCGGAACATCGTCATCATCCTTGACCTGCGTCGCGCCGGCATTCAGATAATAGGGATCCGCCATTTCGCGCCGGTTGAAAATATTCTGGAAATCAACGCGGACGTTCACCTGGATCTTATCGGTAGCCCGGAAAGTCCTGCCGAAGCTGACCTGTTCCGATGGACGGCGTTTGAACCGGTAATCATTATAGTACGCCTTGGAGGTGCTGAACTCTCCCGGCTCCGGGTCCACCCAGGCGTCCTGGTTCAGCACAAATTCCTTCATAGGATCCGGATCGTCGTTCAGGCTTTTCGCAAAAAAGTTGGCGCCTCCATTCCTATTGGCAAACGTGTTCTGGAAAATCAGTGCATAGAGATTGCCGTTGGAGATTGGGACACGGATGGGCAGGCCGCTTCCATACTGCAGAACTGCGGTGAACCGCCAATCACTCAATATTTTTGTCAGAAGCTTGTTGTTCGCAAACTTGGGGAAGGTATAGCTCGGCGCAATGAACAGCTGGACCGGCCGCGATAGGGCGGAAACATGCTTATTGCCTTCCAGATCTGATGCATCGCTTATGGCTTCCAGTGCCGTGTCCGCGCCGACATTTTCATTCCCCAGCGCATACTCTCTCTGATAGCTGAATCCTGAATTCAGGGCCAATCCGCCTGAGAACTGCCGTGTTACTTTAATTTGCAGTGCGTCATACCATGTCTTTCCAAGCGGAGCCCAGCGATAAAAGATATCTCCATACTGCGGGAACGGCCGCAGCGACTGGGCCACGGTCTGGGTTACAGGAAATCCCGCATAGGGAAGCTCGGAAAAGCCTCGCTGAACGGCGCGGGACGAATTGATCGAGGAGGTCAGCAACAATCGGTCTGCTTCCTCCTCGACGATATCGAGCCCTAAATCTTCGAGTCGATCTATTGTCAGGGCATTCGCGTTGATAAGTCCGTTTGATTCCCAATACGATCCACGGCTGCCGACATAGGCGATATCCACAAGGAGGTCATACTTAATCCTGGTCTGAAGCCCCAGACTCCACTGCACCTGCCTCGGCGGACGCCCCGCATCGGGATGGATCGCCAGGGGAGAAACGCCGCTGCCGATAATCTGCTGTTCCGGGTTCAAATTCGGCCATGAATTGGCAACAGGGAAACCATCGCTTAGCTTGCGCGCTTCTTTATCATAAGCAGTCGAGAAAAACGGATTCGTAGAACCGGAACTCAGGGAGGCGCCATTGTCCGTTGGAGTCTGCCCGTAGATAATGCCCCAGCCGGCGCGGATGATGAAGTTTGGCGATATCTGATAAGCCAGCCCCAGGCGCGGGCCGATCGCGCCTGTATAAACCTTGGCAAAATCGCAATTGCAGCGCCCCGCGCCCGAACCTTCATAGATCAGGGCGCCGGGAAGATTGTCTGCAGCCGGATTCAATGCCGTCGGTGAGAAGCTGGCGATCCGGCCATACGTATCTTTCATGTAGGTCTGATAATCGTATCGTAATCCATATTCGAGTGTCAGGTTGCGGGCTAATTTCCAGCTGTCCTGAACATAGAAGGCATAAGCATGCTTCCCCAGACGCGGATGACTGACGACTCCGATGTCTCCGCTGTCCACCAGGCCAAGCAGAAAGCTGGCATAAGGAAATCCGACGGTTCCGCCTTCAAGGTTCTGCCCGAAGGTGGAAGGCTGTCCTGTCTGCGCGGCGCTGAACCTGAGTAAACCATATGCGGGATATTCCACGGTGGTCGGATACCCCTCGATGCGCATTTCAGCCCCGAATTTAAAGAGGTGATTGCCGCGCACCCACGTCATGTTTGCGTTTGCGCTGGGCTTCATCATCCTCACATCCCCCTGCATCTTCATTCCCATATCTTTCATGCCGCCCATTGCGGCACTGAGTCCCGTGATGTAAGGGAAATAGGCGAGGTTCGCCCCCTCAAGTCCGAGCTCTTCGCTCTGATTGAAGACACCGTATTCCGAGCGCTGCTTCCAATCCATCCCCTGGAAGCCAAATCCCAAATGCAGAACCCTCATTGGAGACATTGTGTAATCGTAATTGAGTTGATACGTATGGGCGGTGATATCGGTCGGCTGGCCGCTTGTAACTGCGGTTTTGAAGCCGTCTCCGCCCTTGTCGAGCGATTGCGACGCGGTTTCGCGGTTAATGCTGTAGTAAAACGACAGCTTCGAGCGGGCAAGATTGTGATCCACTTTAAAAGATCCGATGCTGTCCAGGCGGGGGCTTTTCCATGGAACAACATAATTATCCACGACGTGAGTCTTATCCGTATCGGTCGGCCTGGGGATAATGGCCTGTATCTTCTTGGCAACCGCGTCAAATCTCGATTGCGGGATGATGTTGCTCCCGTAAGGATCGCGGAAACGCTGGCCGTTCACAATGCGCTCCGATGCCGGATTGTAAATGGTGCCTTCCATGATATCGCGTCCAAGCGGATCCGTGCCGAGTTTGCGGCCTGTCAGGGCCTCTCGAAAATCCCCTTTGCGGTAGGCAAGAGTCGGAACCGTGAAAGCTTTGTCGTAAATGTTATCCTGACGGAATTGCTCAAAATTCAGAAAGAAGAATGTCCGGTCGCGGCCCTCGTAATTTTTCGGGATCGTCAGGGGACCGCCTGCCGTAGCTCCGTAATTGTATCGGCGGTCCTGCGGCTTTGCGCCGGTATAGGGGTGGGAGTCATTCAATGCTTCATGAGCCCAGTAATTATAAACGGAACCATGATAGGCGTTGGTGCCCGACTTCATCACCATATTGACGATACCGCCGCCCACCTGTCCATATTCCGCCGGATAATTGCTTGCCTGAATTGAAAATTCTTCTACCGCATCTACACCCACCTGGTTATCAACCGTTCGGCTCAGCATGAGACCGTTATTCACATCATGGCCCTCGATCCGGATGGATCCCGTATTGCCGGGAGCGCCGTTAATGCGGAAATATTTGAGATTGGTCATCAACGAACCGGGGATCAATTGCAGCACATACAGGGGATTCCGGATCCTTCCCTCACCGGAAGTGAATCCCAAAAGCGGCGCAGCGTTGAGTTCTTCTCCCAGGATGTTATGCGTCCATTGACTGCTTTCCAGCTTAGGCAGTCCCTCTTCCTCATACTCCTCTTCTTCCTCGTACTCCTCCTCGTCCTCTTCCGTCTTCGGCGGAGCTTCTTCTTCCAGCCGGAGGTCCCAACGCGTGCTTTGCCCTGCCGAGGCCAGGACCGGTTCGCTTGAATAGCGCATATATCCGGATACCGAAGCCGAGATCACATATGTGCCGGGAGGCAGATTGGTAAATGCATAGTTGCCCGTTGAGGTCGTTGCCGTTTGATACCTGGCTTTGGTATCGGGATTTTCCGCTTCAATTGCGGTATTTTGAACCACCTTGCCGGAGGGATCCGTCATAATTCCGGTAATAATGGCGCGGGAGCTTTGAGCAAATGCCCCCGAACCGTAAAGAAGAACAGTGAAAGCGGCCAGCTTCAAGAATCTCATGAATCCTCACTCCTATATTCATGCCATTGAATACACGTATACCGTTAATGCCTATATTCCCGTACATATAGATGGAATATGATAACCGGGAGATCACGCCCGGGAAGAAGTTGCGCTTGAATTAACATAGTTTTAACCACGAATATGCCCACAATTCTGCCCACCCTGCCGGCGCCGATCTCATCGAATTATTACGTCGTACTGTAAAAAAAGGTAAACCTTTTTTTACCCTCATTTAATACACCCTCTTCCGAACGCTCCGTATTCGAATACATGAAATGGAAGGCGCGGCGAAGGCTTTCCAGGAAACCAAATGAGAAAGGAGTTTAGCATGAAAACGAACCCGCGTATCAGTCGCTTTTTCATCCCGCTGCCGGCAGTGGTTTTGATGTGCGGACTTGCACTTTGCCTGGCTCAGCCGGTGATGCCTCCAATGGATAATGTTTCATTTCTCAAGGATGCACTGCAGGCAGCCGAAGCTCCATCTTTGACAGCAGAACAGGAAAGCAGCATCCGGGCCCTTATCGAGGCCTTCAGAGAATCCCATAGAGTACCGGCTCAGAATCCTGCTGTTCAGGATGCCCGCGCGGCGTACGAGAACGCAATTCTGAACGGAGATATTGAAGAAGCCACAACACAGGCCCAAACTATCGGGAATGCAGAGGCGAATGAGATGACTCAACGCCAAATCGATGCTGCGTCTTTGGCTATAAGCATAATCAATGTCCTGAAGACCGGTTCCGGACAGATCGAGGCTCTCAGTGCAAAGATGGGTGCCGGTCCATTTGTGAGACTTATGCTGAACATGGCCGGCGGCCCGAGAGGCTTCGGCCCACCGAGGCGAGGACCCGGTCCACGCCCCCCCATCTTGGAACCTTAGACAGCGGCGACACTGCAATCCACATAAGCAAAAGCTTCCATGTGGGTCGCGGCTACAGCCGCGACCAGCCCGTGCAAACAGAAGGGCAGGAATAATTATTTCTCACATATAGGATGAATCGGGTGTCGCGGCTGAAGCCGCGACCCACATGGAATAGCATATGAGACAGGACGCCCACAGTGTCCGGTGTGTCCTGCAGCCGTCGCGCAGCGGGTCGGCTTATGGCCATAGGGCATATCCATTGTGTTTGCACCTAACATCATCTCCAATTTGACTCCGATTCGCCTTGGTAGCAGATCCGCGATTTGATGTCTTTGTGTTAGGATATGCAGGATGAGGTTTCTCCCGGAACGTACACATACATCGATACTCCTCGTAATATCGATCGTCACGATACTGATTGTGCTCGCCGTATTGCAGCACCAATGGATCGGGCAAGTCAGCGAAGCCGAACATGAGCGCATGCACACCAGTCTCCTGGCTTCGGTGAACCAATTCAGGCTCCAGTTTGACTACGAATTCCGCCAACTCGGCTTTCTGCTGCAGCCTGATCTCACGGTTCTAATACAGAGGGACTGGCAGAGCTATGCGGCAAGCTGCGACGCCGTGCTGAAGCGATCCAATTATCATTTAGTCCGCAACATCTATGTGTGGACTGCCGGAAAAAGCGAGGATTCCCAATTGCTCAAATTGAACCGTGACGAAAAAGCATTCGAAGCCGTGTCCTGGCCATCCGGTTTCGAACAGATCCAGGTCCGGTACAGCCGCTTCCTCTCCAACCCATCCCGGCCGGATCCTGAATTGCGTCCCTTCATATGGACGATGTTTTATCGAATCCCTCTGATGATTCAACCTCTTATGACCTTCCGGCCTTCACCGGTCGCTCCTGGCCCGGCTATGCAATTTAGAGGATTTCTACTGCTGGAGCTGAACCGGGAAACCATTCGCGAAAACCTGATCCCGGAGCTGGCTAAAAAGCATTTCCAAGGTCCCGATGGATTCATATATCAGGTTGTGGTGACAAATGGACACGGAGACGATTCGCTTCTTTATCGCTCCGATCCGCAGCTGACGATTGCGGCATTCGCCAGGCCGGATGCCAGGATGAGTCTCTTCGAAAATCCACCTGAGCGTTTTGACCCTATGAGACCGATGCCGGGGCAAGACATGCAGCCGTCCGGCCGGGGCCTGAGGCCGCCACCCAACGCAGCGCCGGGGCCGCCGATGGCCGCTTTGGGCCCGGCGCCTCGGGCTCCGCAACAGAGGAACAGCCTCGCTCCGGCGTTGTCCGGCGTGCAAAGTCCCGGATGGGAATTGATGGCTAAACATCGTGAAGGCTCGCTTGAGGCCGCCATCGCAATTATCAGGCAGCGGAACCTGGCAATCAGTCTGGGAAGTCTGCTTTTGCTGGCTTTCAGTATAGCGTTCATCATCCTTTCGGCGCGGCGTGCTCAACGGCTTGCCCGGCTGCAGATCGATTTTGTGGCCGGAATATCTCACGAGCTGAGAACTCCCCTGGCTGTGATCTGTTCCGCGGGGGATAATCTTGCCGAGGGTGTAATTGAGGACTCGAGCCGTTCCGCCAGGAAATACGGCGAGCTTGTCCGCAATGAAGGACGCAAACTGGCCGACATGATTGAACATATTTTGCAGTTTGCCAGCCTTCAGAGAGGGCGCCCGCGCCTCAATCTTCGCCCGGGCGACATCAACGAAGTAGTCGAGTCTGTTCTGAAACAATCGATGCCCGCCATCACGGCAGCCGGATTTACGATTGAAAAGACTCTTGCTCCGGATCTGCCGCGCATCAACCTGGAGCCTGCCGTTTTATTCCAGGTCATTCAGAATCTGATTCAGAATGCCGTCAGATATTCGGGCGAAAGCCGCTGGCTGGCGGTTCGAACTGCAAAAGCTTCTGCTAAACGCGGCACCGAGGTCCAGTTCATCGTGCAAGACAAGGGAATCGGAATCGACCGCGAGGATCTGACGCAGATTTTCAAGCCGTTTTACCGTGGAAGTGCGGCCGCAGCTGCGCAAATTCACGGCACCGGTCTGGGATTATTTGTAGTTCGAGAGGCTTTGGCCGCCATGGGAGCCGGCATCAGCGTAAAAAGCTCTCGCGGGAAAGGGAGCGTTTTCACCGCGCATTTCCCCGCCCTGCCGTCCGCTGATGATTCTCCCGTTTCAGCTGCGAGCAAGGGACTGCAAGCATGAAGTATAAAGTATTGCTTATTGAAGACGAACCGGGCCTGTGCCTTACTCTGAAAGACAGGCTGCAGAAGGAAGGTTATGATATCGAGGTTTCAACCGACGGGGAATCAGGATTTAACCTGGCGGCAAATCAGGCCTATGATTTGATCCTTCTCGATTTGATGCTCCCTAAAAAGAACGGCAATGATGTCTGCCGCGATTTGCGTCAGATGGGCCTCGCAATACCGATCCTGATGCTGACGGCAAAAACTCAAACCGTCGACAAGGTTCTCGGATTGAAAATCGGTGCGGACGACTATCTGACCAAACCTTTCGAAATGCAGGAACTCCTGGCCCGGATCGAGGCATTACTGAGACGCGCTATGAGAACATTCACAGCAGCGCCTCTGGTTTACCAGTTCGGAAATATCCGGGTTGATTTTCGAAAAACAGAAATCCTCCGCAATGGAGAAGCGGTCACATTCTCAGCCAAAGAATTTCAGCTGCTTCGATATTTCATTGACCACAGGGAAGAGACCCTTAGCCGGGAAACTCTTCTTCAGGAGGTCTGGGGATATTCTTCCGTCCCTTATACCAGAACCATTGATGTCCATGTTGCATGGCTCCGCCAGAAACTCGAAGAGGATCCAAAACAGCCGCGGTGGATCCTGACGATTCATGGGCTCGGGTATAAGTTCGCCGGATAGGCGCAAAGAAGGAGGATGAAGACGGGAGACTGAAAACAGATTTCTCACAGGCGGGCTTGGATGCCGGCCACGAATTGCAGCGAATAATTCGTGGTTGTGAACATTAGCAGGATGCTATAGTACCACCGATTTAGCAGATTACATGAGCTGCCATCCCGGATGGAGGTCTGGCATGAAGATGCCCGTTGAGAATCGCCCTTTTCTGTTTAAAAGCGTCCTGTTTTCAATCATTTGCCTATTGCCGTCTTTCCTGATTTCACAGGAAATCCCGCCCTATCGGAATTCGAAACTGCCGGTTGAACAGCGGATAAACGATTTGCTGTTGCGCATGACCCTGGAAGAAAAAGTCGCGCAGCTCACCAGCGCCATGGACAGGATGGGGTCTGCTTCCGATCCGAAGTCATCTCTCGTTGATGAAAAAGGAATCTTTCAGCCGGAGCGGGCGGCCTCGCTGATTAAAAACGGGTTGGGACAGATTTCCCGCCCCAGCGGTATGAGCGGGCCGCGGCGGAACGCCGAGCATACCAACGCAATTCAGAAATGGGTCAGGGAAAATACCCGTCTTGGAATTCCCATCCTCTTTCACGAAGAATGCCTGCATGGCCATGCGGCTCAGAAGGGCACTTCCTTTCCGCAGGCGATCGCACTTGCATCAACCTGGGATCCCGAAATCGTCGAAGATGTCTTTTCAGCCACCGCGAGCGAAGTCCGCGCTCGCGGATCACAGCAGTGCCTCACACCCGTATTGGATATAGTGCGCGATCCGCGCTGGGGACGAACAGAAGAAACATACGGAGAAGACCCGTATCTCGCCGCACGAATCGGTGTTGCCGCGGTCAAGGGTTTTCAGGGGACCGGTCCCTTCATTGACAAATCCCACGTGATTGCCACGGCCAAGCATTTTGCAGTACACGGCCAGCCGGAGGGCGGAGCAAACACGGCCCCGGGCAACTATTCGGAGCGCGTCATGCGTGAATATTTCCTGAAACCATTTGAGTCTGCAGTGAAGGAAGCCGGCCTCCAGAGCATAATGGCCTCCTACAATGAGATCGACGGAGTTCCCTCTCACGGCAATAAATACCTGCTGGACAACATCCTGAGGCAGGAATGGGGATTTAATGGGGTTGTAGTTTCGGACTATTTCGGGATCAGGCAGTTGCGATCCAAGCATTTTGTTGCAGGCAGTAACGAAGAAGCAGCCAAACTGGCATTGGAATCCGGAGTGGATATAGAGCTTCCCTACATCGAAGTGAATCATCTGCTGCTGGATCAGGTGAAGCAGGGAAAGGTTTCGGAAGCTTCCATAGACCGTGCCGTTGCCCGAATTCTCCGATCGAAATTCATTACGGGGCTTTTTGACGATCCATTCGTGGATCCGGACTCTGCAGAAAAAATTACAAACAGCGACAAGCATCAGCAGCTTGCTCTTCATGCAGCCCGTAAGGCCATCATCCTTCTTAAGAACGAAGGCAACCTGTTGCCGCTGAAAAAAACAGACTACAAGCGGATCGCCGTCATCGGCCCCAATGCGAAAGAAGCACATCTCGGCGGCTATAGCGGGATGCCGGGGCGAAGCGTCAGCATCCTGGACGGGATCAAAGCAAAGGTGGGCAGCGGAGTCGATGTCGAGTACGCCGTGGGAGTCAGGATTACGGAAACGCGCGGCGATTCCGAAACGATGCCCACGTTTGAAGACAAACTGAAACTCGGTGATCCGCAACTGAATGCCGGGCGGATAAAGGAAGCCGTAAGCGTTGCGGAAAAATCCGACCTTATTATTCTCGCACTGGGTGGTAATGAGCAGACCTGCCGTGAAGCCTGGGCCAATCATCTCGGCGACCGCAGCGGCCTTGATCTGCTGGGCAATCAGGATGATCTCGTAAAAGCCATGCTTGCCCTGCGCAAGCCTATTGTGGTGTTTTTGATTCACGGCCGTCCGAATTCCATCAATTATATCGCGGAAAATGTTCCGGCCATTCTTGAAGGCTGGTATCTCGGACAGGAAAGCGGCACCGCAGTAGCCGATGTGTTGTTTGGAGATCATAATCCCGGAGGAAAGCTTCCCCTATCGGTGCCGCGATCCGTTGGCCAGCTGCCGGTATACTACTATCAGAAGCCTTCGGCCAGACTCGATTACGTGGATTCGACGGCATCACCGCTCTATCCCTTCGGCTGGGGATTAAGCTATACGGCTTTCAAATACGGAAGCATATCGCTATCTCCGGACACAATCGGTCCGGAAGGAAAGACCAGAGTGTCGATTGAGGTCACCAATACCGGCGCCGTTCGCGGCGACGAAGTCGTGCAGCTCTACATTCGCGATGAAGTCAGTTCCATCGCGCGGCCGGTCAAGGAACTGCGGGGATTCCGCCGCATAACACTCGATCCCGGAAAGACACAGACTGTGGAGTTTATTCTGGGTCCGGAAGAACTCTCGTTCCTCAACCGCGACATGCACCGGGTAGTGGAGCCGGGGACATTCAAGATCATGGCAGGCGGCAACTCTGTCGACCTGACCGAGACAACGCTGACAGTCGTCGCAAAATAACTTGGCTCTTTTTGCGCCGATTTCATGTGAAGGGGTAGAGGGGTAAAGGGGGAAACGATCCGATTTCTTTGAGCCTCTGCTCCCTAAAAAGGAATATGAATCATCCACTCAGGTTGAACGAAGATCGTCTCTTTCCCTCGGATCCGGTGCAGCGCGATATCGCCCGACGGCTTTATTACGAAGTCCGGGCGCTGCCCATCATCAGCCCTCACGGGCACACGGATCCGCAATGGTTTGCCGATAATGGGAGCTTTCCCGATCCATCGGCATTGCTGATTATTCCGGACCATTACGTCTACCGCATGCTTTACAGTCAGGGCATTTCGCTCGAGTCGCTCGGTGTCCCTCGAACGGACGGCGGCGCGGTTGAAAAAGATCCCCGCAAAATCTGGAGGCTGTTTGCTCAAAACTGGTATCTCTTTCGCGGCACGCCCACGTATATGTGGTTCAACCATGTGTTTTATGATGTTTTCGGAATACGCGAAAAGCTGACTCCGGAATCGGCGGATCGCATTTACGATCACATCGCCGATTGCCTGTCGCGGCCTGAATTTCTCCCCCGCACATTGTATGAGCGCTTCAATATCGAGGTACTGTCGACTACAGAGTCGCCGCTGGATCCGCTGACGCATCATCGGAAATTGCGCGATTCCGGATGGAAAGGCCGCATCGTTCCGACCTATCGCCCCGATCCGGTCGCAGATCCGGAATTCCCCGGCTTTGTGCAAAACGTTCAGCAACTCGGCAAAATTACCGGGCAGGATATCGGAACATGGTCCGGGTATTTGCAGGCTTTAGCCGATCGCCGCCGGTTCTTTTCTTCGCTCGGAGCAACTGCAACCGATCACGGACATATTTCGGCCGCCACGCTGGACCTGCCTCGTGCTCGATGCGAAGCTCTGCTTGGAAAAGCTCTCTCAGGAAACATCACTCCGGGAGAGGCTCAGGAATTTCGAGGGCAGATGCTGACCGAAATGGCGCAAATGAGCATCGAAGACGGATTGGTCATGCAGATCCATCCCGGGGCTTACCGAGACCACAATCCTTCGGTTTTCAGCAGATTCGGCAGAGACAAGGGCGCAGATATTCCGATGCGCACGGACTACGTGCATGACTTGAAACCGCTGCTCGACCGCTTCGGGAATGAAAAGCGGTTGTCCATTATTCTCTTCACACTGGATGAAACAACCTATTCGCGGGAACTGGCGCCGCTGGCAGGGCATTATCCTGCGCTTAAGCTGGGCCCCGCGTGGTGGTTCTACGATAGTCCCGAAGGGATGCGGCTTTACCGCGAGCGCATTACCGAGACCGCGGGATTCTACAATACGGTCGGTTTTAACGACGATACGCGGGCTTTTCCGTCGATTCCGGCGCGGCATGATGTCGCCCGCCGTGTAGATTGTTCTTTCCTCGCGAGGCTGGTGGCGGAACACCGGCTGGACGAAGACGAAGCGCGCGAAGTGGCGATCGATCTCGCATACAAGCTGTCCAAATCGGCTTACCGGCTCTGACGGGAGCCTGAGGCTGACTCCAAAACTCTGAGGCTCGAAGGAGAATGTAAATGCGGTTCAAGACACTGCCGATATTCCTGGCATTCTTTCTGATGGGACTCGCGGATGCCATGGGCCCCATGTCGGATGGCGTGAAAAAGCAGTACGAACTCAGTAATCTGGTCGCCACACTGCTGCCGTTCTTTGTATTCATCGCGTTCGCCATCTTCAGCATCCCCGGCGGGCTTCTGGCTGCAAGGATCGGAAAGAAGAAGCTGCTGCTTTTGGGACTCGGACTCAATGCCCTGGCACTGCTTGTCCCGTCGCTTCAAATGCCGAGTTTCGCCCTTCTGCTCGGCTGCATTTTCATTCTCGGAATCGGCACCACTTTTCTTCAGGTCGCCGGCAATCCCATCATGCGCGATGTGAGTCCCGAGGGCGCTTACAGCCGGAACCTCAGTTTCGCGCAAGGCATCAAGGGCATCGGCAGCACCCTCTCAACATATGTGGTAACCACCATGACCGGTCTTGCTCTCTTCGCAGGCATGGGATGGAGAGGCGCATTTCCGATGTTTTTTGTGCTCATGGCGCTGGCCTTTCTGTTCGTCGCTACGATGAAGATCCAGGAAGCCAAAGCGGATAAACCGCCGAGCCTGGAATCCTGTCTCAGCCTTCTGAAAGAGCCTGTTTTTCTGTTTGCCGTCATCGGCATCTTTCTTTATGTCGGCGCCGAGTCCTGTATGGGACGTTTTCTCAGTCCCACCCTGCAGTCTTTCGGCATGGACGTCAAGGCTGCCAGCAAATGGGGGCCTACTCTTTTCCTGTTGATGCTCACGATCGGCAGGATCCTGGGCGGCGCGATTCTTGCCGTGATGAGTCCGCGCAGCTGCTTTCGCCTGTCGGCGCTGCTGGGAGTTCTGAGCGCCGCGGTTTTAATGACGGGAGTCTCCAGCCTGGCGATCCCCGCCGTCATCGCAGCCGGCCTGGGATTTGCCAACATCTGGCCGATGCTCTTCTCCATTACGATTGAAAACAAACCGGAATGCGCAAACGAACTCAGCGGCCTGATGTGCATGGCGATTTCCGGCGGTGCGATCCTGCCGTTGCTGATGGCGCAGCTCGTTGATTTGAAGTGGGGGCCCATGGCCTTTATCGTTCCCGTCGCATGTTTTCTATACCTGTTGGTGCTGTCGTTGGGAAAGGACCGGAAAGCGCAAACAGCCTGATCGCGGCAAAATATATAATTCGGAATGAAAGCTCAGGAGAGATCTCAACCGGTATTCAAATCGCTCCTGACATGGTGCTCGCGCCTTCACGCTGAATTCTCTATATTGAATTCTGATTTTCCAGGAGCAATCCGATGGACCTGAAACTCGACAAACGAATCGTGATGACTCTCGATGCGGGCGGAACGAATTTCCGTTTCTCGGCAATCCGCGGGGGCGAACCGGTGACCGAAACCATTGCGATGCCATCCAACGGCGACAACCTTGATCAATGCCTGACCAACATTGTCGAAGGATTTGCGCGCATTCGGGATTTATGCCCTGAACTGCCGGCGGCAATCAGTTTCGCTTTCCCCGGTCCGGCGGACTATCCTAAAGGCATAATCGGCGATCTTGGCAATCTTCCCGGATTCAGAGGCGGCATCGCGCTCGGTCCAATGCTCGAAGATCGGTTCAGCGTTCCGGCCTTCATCAACAACGACGGAGACCTGTTTGTTTACGGAGAAGCGATTTCAGGTTTCCTCCCCTATGTCAACGGCCTGCTTGAAAAAGCCGGAAGCCAGAAGCGCTTCAAAAACCTCTTCGGCGTGACTCTGGGAACAGGCTTCGGGGGAGGAATCGTGCTGGACGGCGATCTGCTGGCAGGCGACAACTCGATCTCCGGAGAGGCGTGGCTGCTTCGAAACAAGCTGGATCCGGGCATGAACGCTGAGGAAGGCGCGAGCATTCGTGCCGTGCGCCGGGTGTATGCGGAGAAGGCCGGAATTTCGTTTCATGACGCTCCCGAACCCAAAGACATCTGCGAAATCGGATTGGGCAATACGCCCGGGAATAAATCGGCTGCACAGGAAGCATTCCGCCGTATGGGAGAAGTTGTCGGCGATGCGATGGGAAATGCGCTGACTCTGGTGGACGGCCTGGCCGTCATCGGCGGAGGCATCTCCGCCGCATGGCCCCTCTTTCTGCCCGCCATAGTTGAAGAGCTGAACAGCTCATACACGGGACCGGATGGGAGGAAATTCAGGCGCCTGGCCTCAAAGGCGTTTAATCTTGAAGATCCCGGGCAGCTGGAAGCGTTTCTCGCAGGCGAAACGCGGGAGATCACCATTCCGGGCAGCCGTAAGAGAATGGCTTACGACCCGCTGCAACGCATCGGCGTCGGCATCTCGCGCCTGGGCACCACGGAAGCCGTTGCCATCGGCGCCTGCGCCTTCGCCCTAAATAAACTAGACTCAAAATTTTAGAGTCTTCGAGCCTTTGAGCCTTGGAGTTATTAAAAATTAATATTGTTTTAAAGGAGGCAGGTAATATGTCGGGAAAACCGGAGAATTGGAAATCGCTTTCTGCAGAAGAAAAAAGAAAACTGAGACTGGATGCCTGGGTTCGCGGAGACGGAATCAAGTTCGAGAATCCCGAAGCTCAGGCGAAATACAGAGAACGCGCGACAAGATTCAGAACCGCATTGGAACTGGGAATTCCCGATCGGGTTCCGGTGGCAGGATTGGGTGGCGCTTTCGTCTATCGACGCGTCGGCGTTCAGCAAAAATCGACGATGTATGACGGATGGGCGGAGGCCGCGAAAGCCGTGATCAAGTTCCAGCAGGATTTACGGCCGGACAGCATGACGGCCACATTCATGATGTCGGGCGCTTCCATGGAATTTCTCGGCCAGAGCAATATGAAATGGGCGGGCTGTGGTCTTCCCGACGACGTTCAGTACCAGTATCTGGAACAGGAATACATGAAGGCCGATGAATATGACCACTTTCTCCTGGATCCCTCCGATTACGTAACACGCAAATTTCTTCCGCGCATGTATACCGGTCTGAAAGGATTGCAGAAGATGCCCTGGTTCGGAGCCGACGGCATACAGATCGGCGGAAGAGTTATCGGGGCTTTCATGAACCCGGAGGTGCAGGAAGCCATCGCAATCATGAAGAAGGCCGCCGAGATGTCCATGATTCCGGCAAAGATATCGATGGAAGCGGGAAACAAGATCCTCGCAATGGGCTTTCCGAGATTGTTTATGGGATTCGGCGCGGCACCCTTTGATGTGCTGGGAGACACGCTGCGAGGCACACGCGGAGTTATGACGGATCTGTACCGCTGCCCGGATAAAGTGCTCAAAACCTGCGAAAAGATCCTTGACCTCACTCCCATCCCCGATATTCCGATCGGCGAACCTCCATTGATAATGATGCCGCTCCACAAGGGAGATGACAGCCACATCTCGCTTAAACAATTCGAGAAATTCTACTGGCCGACATTCAAGCAGCTGATGCTGAACATGATCGATGATGGACTGATTCCTGCGCCCTTCGCAGAAGGGGTATACACACAGCGGCTGCGGCATCTCACGGAGCTTCCGAAGGCATCGGTCCTGTGGTTCTTCGACCGGACGGACATGCACAAAGCCAAGGACATCCTGGGTGGACACAGCCCCATTATGGGGAACGTCCCCATCACCTTGATCGCGACCGGCACGCCCGAACAAATCAAGGCCTGCTGCAAGGATCTGATCGATTATGTCGGCAAGGGAGGCGGTTACATTCTCTGCTCGGGAACTCAGCTGGATGATGCAAAGGAAGAAAACGTCCGCGCTATGATCGATTTCACCAAGGAATACGGAGTCTATAAGTAGCTTTTTGAATCCCGGAGTCTTCGAGTGATTAAAACTCGAAGACTCCGGGTTCCTTTATCGCCGTTTGGGTCTGCGTCGCGGAGACTGAGAGATCGAGCTGTCGGGAGGGACACTCTCTGTTAGCCAGACGTTTCCTCCGATTACCGAACGCGCTCCAATCGTAATCCTGCCCAGGATCGTTGCACCGGCGTAAATGACGACGTCATCCTCTATAATCGGGTGCCGGTCGATTCCCTTGATGGGATTGCCGTGCTCATCCAGCGGGAAGCTCTTGGCGCCGAGAGTGACGCCCTGGTAGATGCGCACTCGATTGCCGATGACGGCCGTCTCGCCGATGACCACTCCGGTACCGTGATCGATGAAGAACTTGCTTCCTATTCGGGCGCCCGGATGGATGTCAATCCCGGTAGTGCTGTGCGCATCCTCGCTGATGATACGGGGAATCACCGGGACCCCAAGGACATACAGCTCGTGTGCAATCCGATGATTAGTTATCGCAAAAACTCCCGGATAGCACAGGATTGTCTCGCCGGGGCTTTTGGCTGCAGGGTCTCCTTCATACGCCGCCTGAACATCTTCGCCGAGCATAAGCATGACATCGGGAATTCTTTCCAGGAACATGCGGGTAATATTTTCCGCTCGCAGATTGCATTTCTTTTCGTCGCCTTCATCCTCGCAGCGGAAGCAGAATCCGCGTTTGATCTGTTCACGAAGATTGAGGGCAATGAGATCCAGAATCGCACCGACATGAAACCCGATGCCTTCATCGCTGAACTCTGAAAGATGGAAGTAACCCGGGAAAAGAATGGACCGGAGTTGTTGCATGATTTTGAGACAGCTGGATCGAGACGGCAGCTCGATTTTGCATTCCTTCGCGGGCTGCTGCGTACGAAACGAAAGCTTCTGGCTCACTACCATCATGCGGTTGACGATCGGCGTTATTGAAAAATTTTGCGGATTATCCAACATTTTTCCTCCTCAGGCGATGCTCCATAAGAATAGCATGCCGGAGAAATTTCCGCGATGGACCCAAATCTGCGGGACACGGCTTCCCATGGGGATGCCGGTTTCAGAGAGTACATCCGATCTGATGAAATTGAATCCAGATCCCGATTCAGGCGGGCATGCGTTGAATCACAGGACTTTTTCAAAACTCAACGATGGGGTTGATAATCGTGGTGGCGATGACGCAATCTGCATAAGCAAAGATTTCCATGTGGGTCGCGGCTGAAGCCGCGACGCGCAATAAAACCCATGTGTAAGAGATATTTATGCCTGATCCTCATGTCGCGGCTGATGCCGCGACCCACATGCTTTAAGGCGTGCCTGATTGAATCGAGTTTTGAGACAGTCCCTAAAGGCCTGCTCCACAGGCTGAAACCCCGACCAATATGATCCTTCGTCGACCCGGATTTTACTTGCCTTCGAATGTCAGATTAATGGATGTGCCTTCGGTACCGGGCATGACCGTAATATTGGCTTTCCTCTGATTTGCATCATTCACGGCGGACAGTATGGTCATGGGTCCCTGGCCGGGGATCTGATTCGACGTCTTTTCAATCTGGAATCCCGCGCTTCTCAGAGCGTTCTCATAAAAGGCCGCCACTGCCTGAGCGGAATCGTTTGATAGGAAAGTGGACGAACCGGCATCGCCCTGTTCTGAATAGAAATCGGCACCTCCGCCGGCCTTCGCTCCGGGATAGGCAGGCAGCCAGCCCGGCAATCTGCCTGCATTGGCGCCTATGTGCATCGAGCCTTCCGAAGATTGTATATCCAGAGTGGCGCGGTCTCCTTCCCCTTGGCTTTGAATCTCCACTCTTTGATTATCATCGCCCAAAAACACAACTTTGCCGTTCTTAGCTTCCTTTAAATCCATGGTCAGGGTTTTGCCGGTTTCTTTATCCCGGACCCGAATAATGCCTTTATCCTCATCCACGGAGAGGACCTCGATATTGGGGTTTGACGTAGCAATCATCTTCGCTACTGCCAGTCCCGGGTCTTTCTGCATAAGGCCGATATCGAGCCCGGTCTTCTTCGCAAGGAATATGCCTGTGGAGAAGAGAACGATCACGGCTATGACGATCAGCGCCAGGCATCCGCCCAGAATCCAGAAGATGAAGCGGCCTTTCTTGGGCGCTTGTGCGGGCGGGGGCGGGATCGAAACCGGCGACGCGGCATGAGGGACCTGCGGAGGCGGAGCGCTGGGCGGAGGCGGAGGAACGGCCCCTCCCTGAGCTTCCACTTTGGCGCCGCACTTAGTACAAAAAGTTCCTTCAACGGGTGATCCGCAATTCGTACAGAAAGCCATAGAAACCTCCTTGGGTACAAAGCCTAAGATTCAAGCCTATCGATACTTGCCGTACTCGCGCGTAAAATCGACCATGGCTTTCAGGTTTTCCGGTTTCACTTCATCCACAACCGAACCCGGGCCCACGATCAATCCGCCATCCTTTCCGACAACATCGATGAGCCACTTGCAGTACTTCTGAACCTCTTCAACACTGCCCATCTGTAATAAGGATGCCGGCACATTTCCCGAAATGCATACGCGGCCGCCCAGCGCTTTTTTCACCTTGGCCATATCCGACCGATCAAATCGGGCAATGACCTTTCCCTTCGGCAATTCCTGGAGATAATCAAGCCGCTGCGTATAATCACCTTCAAAAAAGACTTCGGGCGTATATCCCGCATCCACAAGGGCGTTAACGAGCTTCATTAAATAAGGCCAATAGAACTGCTCAAACTGCTTGAGCGACATAAAGCCGTCCGCGCCGCGATGCAATGCAATGAAAGCCGTTGTGAACTCGGTGGCTTTCGGCCCTGTGGCGATTCGAGTGAGCGTCTGCCGTGAGATCTTTTCGATCGCAGCCATCAGCTTGTCGGGGCAGCGGTACATATCCAGCATGGCGCCGCGCATTCCCCGCAAGAAATCGGAGATCATATCGTAGGGCACCCCGCCGCCTGCCATTGCGGTACGTCCCGGGAAGCCGTTTTCGTTCAGCGCAATGAACATGTCCATGACCTGTTTCTGCCATTCCATCGCTTCGCGGGCTATTCCGGCTATCTTTTCCATCATATTGGCGAATTCGGGCGTGGCGAGGACATGGAACGGAAGCATCATCTGTATGGACTCGAGTGGGGGCAGTTTGGATAAAGGTTTCAGGAATCCATATGTGCGGGGCAGAAGGCAACGGATATTGAAATCCGACTCATCGTTCAGGAAGAGGTCATACTCATCCGCTTTCATGTTTTCATTTTCCACGAACTGATGCGAGGAATTGATGCCGACGCCGTGTCCCGGCCAGGCCATAGTCTTTGAATCCAGCGCTTCCATTACTTTGCCGGACTGTGTCGGAAAATACTCGCACCGGTCCGGCTGAAGCCATAGAGCGGCTTTAATGTAGGCATCCTTCCATTTCGGGAAATCGTAATAGGAATCCCTGTAAGTAAGGCCGGAAAACTTGGCCGGGAAATAACTCAGATGTACTGAAGTGGGTACCCTATCCGGAATTCTTAATTGCACAGCATCGATGTATCTTTTTTCTCTTTCGCGATAGAGCTGTTCAGTAGCCTTGTCCATTTTCAATTCTCCTTACCGATTTCTGCTCTTCCTTTGAATTAACATTGGCTGATAAGAAAAGAAAAAAGCCTGTATGAAATCGCCACTATATCACAACGCCCACTCCGACAGATTGGAATTACCAAAGGGCAACTGACGATTAAAAGTACTGGATTGAGATCAACAAAAAACGGTCGATGTCCAAGTCAAGGTCCAAGTCCAGGTAATCAAGCCATATCTTTGATACTCCTCATTGTTGCGAATCAGGCAACACATGAATGTCGCATTTCAGGGGAATTCTTGGACTTCGACCGTTTTTCCTCCTTCAAAATCAAGCCTTCCGCACTCTGCGCGTAATCTCTCGGTCTCTTCAAACCCATCTGCACTTGAATGCCTCGTTTCAGAGGAATTGATGTTAATATGTCACACTTATCCTGTGTGGCCGCCGGATTTGCCGCACAGGTGATTGATTCAATTAATGCGTAATAGAGTCTTTATACGCTGCTTCTTTGCCATATCCAGAGAGGTGGTGTTTTGTAAAATGAATGGGCGCCTGCATTAAGCCGGCAGCAGCCCGCGACAGGAGTCAAGCGTGGTTTCAAGTACTGCATGGATACCTTTTGATCTGTTGGAAGCATTTATGGTGGACGTCTTCAAAGGGACAGGGGTTCCCGATGCCGACGCCCGGGTCTGCGCAGAGGTGCTGATCAACGCGGACAAGCGCGGCATCTATTCGCACGGCGTCGGCCGCTTGAAACCGATCTATTACGACAGGATCGTCAAAGGAAAAATCCAGCAGCCGGTTACCAGATTCGAAGTGGTCCGCGACTGCAAATCCACGGCGGTTGTGGACGGGCACCATGGCATGGGAATGGTTATCGCCAAACGCTGTATGGAGATGGCCATCGACAAAGCCCGCGAGCATGGCGTAGGTATGGTTGTAGCTCGAAATTCCACTCACTACGGCTACGCAGCACATTATCCGCTGATGGCCGTTAAAGCCGGCATGATCGGGCTGACGGGAACGAATGCCCGCCCATCGATCGCTCCGACTCACGGCACGGAAAACATGCTGGGCACGAATCCGCTGGTCTTTGCAATGCCCACCGATGAGCCATTCCCGTTCACCAACGACTATGCGACCTCCATCACGCAACGAGGGAAGATCGAGGAATATGCCCGGATGGGAGTGCGCTGCCCTGAGGGACTCGTGATCGACGAGGAGGGGAAAACGGAAACCGATCCGCAGAAGATCCTCGTCGACCTGGTCAAGGGAAAGAGCGCACTCACTCCGCTTGGCGGCCTGGACGAAGAGACAGGAAGCTATAAAGGATACGGATTCGCCACGGTTGTCGAGATTCTGTCGTCCGCGCTGCAGCAGGGATCGTTCCTGAAACGACTGAACGGCGTGAATGAGCAAGGCAAGCTCGTTCCCTATGCGCTGGGCCATTTCTTCCTGGCCATCGATATCGAATGCTTCATCGATGTCGAGTCCTTCAAAAAGACCACGGGCGATATCCTGCGCGGACTGCGCGCATCAAGAAAGCGGCCGGGTAAGGATCGGATTTACACCTGCGGCGAGAAAGAATACTACGCCTGGCAGCAAAACAAAGACAAAGGCGTCCCGGTGGATCCCAGCATTCAGCAGGAACTCTGCACCATGCGCGATGAGCAGAAGCTGCCTTACAAATTCCCGTTTGAATAAAATTCGAGATTCGAAATTCGAAATTCGAGATTGGCAATCCGGGCGGCATGGCCATTTTTAGGGCTGTTTTAATCTCGAATTTCGAATCTCGAATTATTTGTTATAGCCTCGCTCGCCATACGGCTGCAGCTTTTCCAGCCATAATTCTTCCAGCGCAGTCAGGTCTTCCTGCATCTGCTGAGGCGTCTTGTCGGATTGCTCGAGCTGATCGATGATCTCGAACTGAAATTGTTCTGCGCCGAACCGGTTGTAGTCCTGCTGCAGTTGGGGATTTCGATGCGATCCGAACTGCAGTTGCGCCTGCTGGCTGTTCAGGATTCCGCGCACGTTCATGCCCTTCCCCAGCAGCACCCGGCCATTGGCCGTATTCGTGATCCGGTAAATCCCCGCCGCCGGCGGATTGTCTTTGTAGGCGCGTTTCAATTCGGATTTTGAGGGATTGGTCATAAGATCAAGCTCTTTGGCGGAGGAAGTAGGATTCGAACCCACGAGGGGGTCACCCCCCTAACGGTTTTCAAGACCGCCGCCTTCAACCACTCGGCCATTCCTCCGCGGTCTAAGCAGAGGTGAGAATTATACTTGCTCGGTCGTAATTTTCAACCTCGGAACACTCTTCGGGCAAATTGTGTCCTAACTGCAGCTTTTCCGTCGCAACTTAGTGCTGAACTACCATTGCTAATTTCTTACATGAATAGATTTCCCCGGGGGAAATGACGTTTTCCTCCATAGGGATTGC
>JAFGIY010000158.1 GCA_016929335.1 Acidobacteriota bacterium
TATATTTTCTGTGGCACTTTCCGTAGGGTCGCCCCTCCCTCGCGTTACGAGGCACACTGCCCTGTGGAGTTCGGACTTTCCTCGACCTTTACAGGCCGCGATTGCCCGGCCGACTCCGGAGAATCCATTGTAGGCCATTCCCGGAAAGAAGGAAACAGCCGTTAGTCGTACGGATGGAGAATAAGCCACGAATTGCACGAATTTTCACGAATGATCCTATGGGCGGCAGCGCTTCGCGCTGCTCGATTGATAGTCCGGGCAGAAGGAGAAAGTGAAGCTTTCTCCTTCTGCCCGGACTATCAATCGGGGCCGGAGGCCCGCCCATAAATTTGTGCTGATTCGTGGAATTCGTGGCCTGCTTCTGCGCGCGTCCGGCAATTAACCGTTCTTGCCTTTTTCCGGAGGCGGGGCGGATGGCGCCGGTTTGATGAGGCCCAGCATTTCTCTCAATTTAATATTCAGGGCCTCGAATAATTCCGGATGCTCGCGAAGGAACTGCTTGGCGTTTTCCCGGCCCTGGCCAAGACGCTCGCCCTTGTAGGAAAACCATGCGCCGCTTTTATCGATGAGCTTCTTGTCCACAGCCTGATCGACGAGGTCGCCTTCATACGAAATGCCCTGGTTATAGAGGATATCGAATTCAGCTTCGCGGAAGGGCGGGGCAAGTTTGTTCTTCACCACTTTGACGCGCGTCCTGCTTCCGACGATCTGGTCGCCTTCTTTAATGGAACCGATCCGGCGGATATCGATCCGAATCGACGAGTAGAATTTCAGGGCGCGCCCGCCGGTGGTGGTTTCGGGATTGCCGAACATGACGCCGATTTTTTCGCGCATCTGGTTGATGAAGACCATGCAGGTGTTGGATTTGGACACAATCGCCGTCAGCTTCCTCAGCGCCTGCGACATCAACCGTGCCTGCAAACCGGGGAGCGAATCTCCCATTTCGCCTTCCAGTTCCGCCTTTGGAACCAGAGCAGCGACAGAATCGATGACAAGGATATCGATGGCGCCGCTGCGCACGAGGACTTCGGCGATTTCCAGAGCCTGCTCTCCGCTGTCGGGCTGGGAGACCAGCAATTCATCCGTGTTCACTCCCAGCATCTTGGCATAGCCGGCATCCATTGCGTGTTCTGCGTCGATGAAAGCGGCAGAACCGCCGCTTTTCTGTGCCTGGGCAATGGCGTGCAGCGCGATTGTTGTTTTTCCGCTGGATTCCGGACCGAATATTTCCACCACACGCCCCTTTGGGAAGCCGCCCACGCCCAGTGCAGCGTCAAATGAAATGGATCCTGTGGAGATAGACTGAACACCGGCGGTATCGATACGGTCGCCCAGACGCATGATCGAACCTTTTCCAAACTGCTTTTCAATTTGCGTCAGAGCTATGTCGATTGCTTTGTTCTTGTTGCTTCGATCGTCTGCCATCGCGCCTTCCCTTCCAACAATAAAGTGAGTTTCTGGTTTGCTCTCAATGTATCTAACCGCCGGATGAATAATTGAGCAACTTTTTTTTCAAATCCCGGCAGATTTTTCCGGATTATTTAGGCTCATCATCCTACCATGATTGCCGCCTCGTGCGGAATCTCGATCCATTTCAATCCTGAAGAGACGGCTGCATAGCTCGACAACTGGCTTAAAAACTGCAGCGGCGAAGGCCGCCACGGACGCATAAACACAGACTTCATGTGGGTCGCGGCTGAAGCCGCGACCCACATGGTTCAAGGCATGCCTAATTGAATCAAGTTGTGAGACAGCCTCCTCAGGCCGGACGCATAAATAGGGAACCGCCGGAAGCCGATGGCGATTTCGATATCCTATGATAGAGTACGACAGACGGGGGGTATTGGGGATGTCGAACGATGGGAAGCAAAAATGGGCTTTGATACTGGGAGCTTCAAGCGGTTTCGGCGCTGCAGCCTGCATGGCGCTTGCGCGTCACGGTTTCTGCATCGCAGCCGTTCATCTGGACCGGAGAGCTACCGCGGCGAATGCAGAGAAACTTGCAGCGGAAATCCGGGAAATGGGGCAGCAGTCCCTTTTTTTCAATTTCAATGCCGCTGACCCTGCGCGCCGTTCAGAGGTGATTGAGGCCATTCAAAAGGCGGCAGCGGAGAACCCGGCTCACGGCGGCATTCAACTCATGCTGCATTCTCTTGCCTTCGGGACATTGAAGCCCTATCTTTCCGGAGAAAACGCGCTCTGGATCAAACCGGCCGACATGAACATGACACTGGATGTCATGGCGCACAGCTTTCTGTACTGGACTCAGGATCTGCTCGCGGCGGGATTGCTCAAACAGGGAGCTAAGCTCTTCGCCATGACAAGCGCGGGAAGCCACCGGGTGTGGCCTTCCTATGGCGCCGTTTCGGCGGCAAAGGCTGCGCTGGAAGCGCACGTCCGCCAACTGGCTGTGGAATTGGCGCCTTTCGGCATTTCCGTCAATGCGCTGCAGGCGGGTGTAACCGATACGCCCGCAGCCCGGAAAATCCCCGGCAGCGAACAAATGTTTGCACGCGCCCTGGAAATGAATCCCGGCAAACGGCTCACAACCCCACGGGATGTTGCGGATCTGCTTGTTGCACTCAGCCTATGTGAGTCCACATGGACCACCGGCAACGTCATCCGGGTAGACGGAGGGGAAGATCTCATTTAGTCGGCAGTGGGCAGTCGGTAGTCGGCAGTGGGCAGTCGGTAGTCGGCAGTGGGCAAGAAGCAGTAAAAACGGTATCTTACTGCCGACTGCCGACTGCCGACTGACAACTGCCGACTGCCTATTGACTGGATGGCCGTGAGTTGATAGTATTCGCCCTTTTAACGGGAGTAATCATATGCCGATGCAGTGTCATGTCTGTGGCAAGAGCCCGATTTTTGGTCATACTGTTTCGCACGCACACAACATTCGCTCGCGGAAGTTCTATCCGAACCTTCAAAGTGTACGGATTATTGAAAAAGGGACGATCAAGCGTGTCCGCGTATGCACGCGCTGCCTTAGATCCGGGAAAATCCGCAAGGCGATTTAGGCGATTGCGATCGCCTCGATTTCCAGTAATACCTCTTTGGGCAGGCGCGACACCTGGACTGTCACGCGTGCGGGTCTAGCCTCTCTGAAATATTCCTCATAAACTCGATTGAAAGTGGAAAAATCGTCAAGGTTCGACAGGAAGACCGTTGTCTTGACGACCTTATCCAGTCCGCTCCCTGCTGCCAGAAGAATGGCAGAAAGATTCTTAATCACCTGGTGCGTCTGAATCTCAATGTTCCCCTCTACGACGGAACCTGTTTCCGGCCGGACCGGTATCTGGCCGGAGATAAAAATGAATCCATTGGAGCGGATTGCCTGGGAATAAGGCCCGATAGGATCGGGCGCTGCCTTTGTCTCGATAATCTCCCGCATAGAATCTCCCGTTCGGTATTCGTATTTAGCATAAAATCTCGAATTCCGAATCTCGAATCGTGAATTTTACGGCACATGATTGGTACGTTCTACCTGCTGTATGCCGCGTATGGATTTCAATCCTTGAATAACTCTTTGGAGATGCTTCACGTCGGCTATATCGACGGTAATCTTCACCAGGCCCCTGCCGGACTCGCTGTCGCTCGAGGAGCGTGATTCGCGGATGTTGGTTTTGAGATTTGAAATTGCCGAAGCAATGTCCGCCAGGAGCCCCTGTCTGTCTTCAACCGATATCTCAAGCTGGACGCTGAAGAATTCATCATTGGGGACATTAACCCATTCCACCTCGGTGATGCGATCCGATCCCAAAAAATTGGGCAGATTGGGACAGGAAACGGTGTGGACGGCAATTCCCTTCCCACGGGTGATGTATCCGATAATTTCGTCTCCCCGGATAGGATTACAGCATTTAGCCCGGTAAACCAGCAATCCGTCCTGGCCCTTGACGGTAATAGCAGAATCAATTTGCCCTAGGACCTTCCGCACGACAGAGGGAATCGGGGAAAGTTTTGCTTTCTCATCGGAAGCAGGAGACATATCAGGAAAGAGCGATGCAAGTATTTCGCGCGGCGCGATTTTGCCGAAACCGACGGCCGGATAGAGCTCCTCTTCCCGTTGCAGTCCGAATTGGCCTAAAATATCGTGGAACGCGCTCATGAGCAGCACTTTCTTCCACGTCGTCTTGAATTTGCGCGATTCCTTCTCCATCAGCTTGCGGCCGAGTTCAGCCGCAACTTCCTTCTCGCGCTGATTGACCCAGTGTTTGATCTTGCCGCGCGCGCGGGTTGTAATGACAAACGAGAGCCAGTCCCGGCTCGGCGTCGCATTTTTGGATGTGATGACTTCAACGATTTCGCCGTTCTTCAGCTTTTGTCGGAGAGGAACCAGTCGTGAGTTAACCCTTGCGGCAATACAGTGATGCCCGATTTCAGTATGGATGGCGTAAGCGAAATCGACCGGCGTGGCGCCGCGCGGAAGCGTGATCACCTCTCCCTTGGGCGTGAAACAATACACCTCATCCGGATACATCTCCACCTTCAAGTTGCTCAGAAACTCTCTCGGATCACTGACATCGCTCTGGGCTTCTATCAGCTGGCGCAGCCAGCGGAATTGCTCTTCTTCTTCCACGGTTCCGAGTTTGCCTTCCTTATATTTCCAGTGGGCCGCGATGCCTTCCTCCGCAATGCGATGCATTTCCTGGGTTCGTATCTGGATTTCGAAAGGCTGCCCGTTCCGGCCGATCACCGAAGTATGAAGCGACTGATACAGGTTTGGGCGCGGAATCGCGATGTAATCCTTAATCCGGCCCGGCACAGGTTTCCAGAGATTATGGAGGATCCCCAGAATTGTATAGCAGTTGCGGACGCTGTCGGTAATAACGCGGATGGCGACAAAATCAAATACCTCATCGATAGTGATCTTCTGCCTCTTCATCTTGGAATAGACGCCGTAAATGCGTTTTGTCCGGCTTTCCAAACGGGCGGGGATTTTATGTTCTTCCAGTTCTTTGGCTATGGTGCGTTCCGCTTCATGGATAAAATCCTGACTCACGGCCCGGCGGGCTTCTATCTGTGATACCGTATTCTGATATGCGACGGGATCCAGAAAACTGAAGGCCAGATCTTCAAGTTCTCCTCTGATTTTTGCCATTCCCAGTCGATGCGCCAGCGGCGCGTAAATCTCGAGCGTTTCCAGCGAAATTCGCTCACGTCGGTCCGGGGGCAGATACTGCAGTGTGCGCATGTTATGCAGGCGATCGGCCAGTTTGACGAACAGGACTCGGATATCACTTACCATTGCAAGAAGCATTTTGCGGAAGTTTTCCGCCTGGTTATGATGTCTGGACTTGAGGTAAACCTGCGCGATCTTTGTGACGCCATCGACCACCTGATAAACCTCATCTCCGAATTGCTTCTTGAGCTCTTCCGGATTCATGAGGGTATCTTCCAGAACGTCATGCAGTAGTCCCGCAGTGACCGTCACAACATCCAGTTTGAGTTCGGCCAGAATATTGGCAACCTCCAATGGATGGGTCAGATACGGCTCTCCATTCATCCGCACCTGACCCTTGTGGTATTTTGCGGAAACAACATAGCCACGTTGGATCATCTCAATAGGGGCGTCCGGATGATAGCGGGTAACCTTTTCTGCAAGATCCTCGTAACGTATCATGGAATTATACCTTCTGCATTATAGGATAGGCAGTAACCCCGGCGAAAGACACCTTTTCATCCTTTTGTCCTGTATGCCGCTCAACATAATATGCTTTTTCGTGTGGGTCGCGGCTTCAGCCGCGACATGTTGGTGCAAACAGAAGATCAGGTATAAATATCCCTTACGCATGGGATTTATTCGTCGCGGCTGAAGCCGCGACCCACATGGAAATATTTGCTTATGCGGATTGCGTCATCTCCACCACAGTTTTTAACCCTATTGTTGAGTTTTGAGACAGCCCCGGATAGGGTAACGGTGGGACAGCCTCTTAAGCCGCGATAACCCTATAGGCTTCATGCATGGAATAAAAAAAGGGGGCGGCATAATATCCGCCCCCTATACAAATAAGGATAAACAACCGTCGATATCCGTTCAGACCTTGCTGATGAGGTTCTCTTCCAAACGGTTACTATTTAGTCAAGCCCAGCTTTTTCGGAAGCTTGGCTTCTTCTTCCTGAGCCTTCAGGCGCAGGGCCAGAGCCTTCTGGGACACCAGGTCAGCCTGGCGAATGAGTTCCGCCTTGGCAGTCTCATTACTTTCGAACTTGGCCTTTTCTCTCCAGAGCAGGTTCTGATACTCCATGGCATCGAAATAAGTCGGGCGAATTTCGATTGCCTTATTGAGACTGGCAAGCCCTTCATCGATGTTGGAAAGAGCCGTGGCTTTTTCTTCAGGGCTCATATATTCGACGTTTTCGCCCTGAACGCCGGTCTTCTCAAATACATCGTCGAAGTTAATCACCGCGATGCGGTAGTATGCGTCCGCATTCTGCGGATTAGCTGTCAGAACTCTGTTGCACCACTCTTTAGAGTCTTCATACTTTTTCAGCTGATAATACAAGCTGGCAATGCTGAGCATCGCATTCATGCTGTTTTGGCTATTCGGATCCTTGGAGTTGGCTACGACCTTTTTGAAAGTCTCGATGCCCTTCTGCGCCATCTCTTCGCTTCTGGGATCAGCCGAACCCGGAACGAACTGGGACGTGTAGGCCGTAGCCAGATACATCTGCGCCTCTTCGAATTCCGGATCCTGGTCAACGGCTTTCTGGAATAATTGGGCAGCGGCATCATACTTCATTTCAGTGAATAACTTGACTCCCTTGTTCAAATTATCCCTGGCGCGCAATTTCTGCATAAAGCTGCAGCCGGACAGAGGAATGACAGCCAGTACGAGCAGCACGGCCAGCCACTTACTATTGAGCCTCATTGTGGCCTCCAAACTATAAGTTAAACTGAGTGCGAATCGGAAATTTCTAGCGAATTTCTTCTGTTAACAGACCGATATCCTGGACGCCGGCTCCCTTTGCAATATCGATAATTCTTACGACATCACCATAAGGCAGCTTGGCGCTTGCGCTGACAAACATATTCTTGTTTGCCCGCTTGCTGTATATTTCCTGAAGCTTCGGTCCCAAATCTGCGATGGTCGTCGGTTCCTGGTTGATCGCCAACTGCGCAGCTTCCCCGACCGACACGACTATAACGCTCGGATCAATAGCGCCTACATCTCCGCCTTCGGAGGTCTGCGGCACTTTTACATCCAAGTCCATCTGGCGTATGGGTGTAATCACCATAAAAATAATAAGGAGCACCAGGAGAATATCAATATACGGAGTGATATTGATATCGGACATGGCGCCCTTTTTTGAACCAACATTCATTGACATAATAGATCCCTTTCGTTCATCCGACTGCTAGGGCAGGGCATGCGTCCTGCGCTTCCGATCCTGTACCCGAAATCCGATCGGATTGCCGTTGCCTGCTGAGCCCTATCAGGCGACTCGCGATCTCTTGTCACGGCATGCAAAGGACTTAGCGACCCTCAGCGCATAGCGCTGATTTGCACATCCATGGCAGAGCGGCAAAGCGCTGGACTTGCAGCTCCCTATAGCAGGCACCCCTGAGAGAATCAGAGGCGCCCACCATCTATTCCTTTTCCTTTTCAGCCATCAAGCCGATTCGTTCAACGCCGGCTCTTCGACAGTCATTGACAACCTGCACGACACGGCCATAAGCCAACGCAGTATCCGCTTTCAGGAAGACCGTCCGGTTGATTTCTCCTCCGGAAAATCGTTCCATGAGGTATCTATATAGCTCCTCATCACTGGTCGGCGTCTTTTTCAGATAGAGTTTCCCCTCACGGTTCACAGCGATAACGACAGCTTCGTTGCTGTCGGCTTCCGGTGCATCCAGAGGATTTTTCGCTTTCGGTAGATTAACAGTGATACCGCTCTGAAGAAGGGGTGTCGTGATCATGAAAATGATCAACAGCACTAGCATGACATCGGCCATCGGCGTGACGTTGATGTCAGCTACGACATTGCTTCTCCCCAATCCTCGTCTAGCCACGCTGTTCTCCTCTTTTCTTCAAGAAATAATCGATCAGCTCCGATGAGGAGTTGTCCATCTCGACCGTAAACGTTTCGATCTTGCCGGTGAAATAGTTAAACGCCCAGACGGCCGGTACGGCCACGAACAAACCGAACGCGGTTGTTACGAGAGCTTCGGCGATACCGCCGGCGACGGCTGCGATACCGGCTGTTTCTTCGGTCTTCATCCCCTGGAACGCATTGATGATACCGATCGTCGTTCCGAACAGCCCTACGAAAGGAGCAGTGGAACCGACTGTAGCCAGGCCGCCGAGGCCCCGCTTAAGATCCTCGATCGCGATGGCGGTTGCCCTGTCAAGCGATCTCTTGGAAGCTTCAATGCTCTCTCCCGGAATTTCCTTGCTCTTGGAATGCGCTTGCAGTTCATGCAATCCGGACACAAGAACTTTGGCCAGGTGGCTCTTGTTGTACTGTTCGCCCAGCGCAATGGCTTCATCAATTTTCCCGTCCTTGAGACATTCGGCCACTGCAGGGGTAAAAAGCCGGGACTGTTTACGCGCCTGACGATACGTCAGCCATCTTTCGACCATTACGCTAATCGAGTAGGCTGACAAGATAAAAAGGAGCACTACGACTCCCTTGGCGATGCCGCCCATTGAATTCCACAGCTCAACGATATTGATTTGTCCCATCGAATTTCTAACCTCCGATTGATAATTGGGAAACTATTTCAAGTTGAAAATTACAGTTACCGTCGCGATCACTGGAACAGGCTCTCCATTCAGTAAGGTTGGAGAGTATTTCCACTGCTTTACAGCACTAATGGCCGCCTCATCCAGCAGAGGATGACCGCTGGTACGTTGGATATCGGAAACATTGCCTTCTTCGTCGACAGTTACAACGAGAACAACCTTTCCCTGCACACGTGCGCGTTTGGCTAACTCAGGATAGACCGGCTCGATTCTCCTGATAAGTTTGGATTCCTGCACATTACCGCCGACCCTGATCGGATTTCGTTTAACCGGCTTCGGCGGCGGCGGCGGTGCAACCGGTGCGACGCTTGAAAGCAATCCTCCTACCACTCCACCCGGGACTCCACCGGCAACTCCACCTGAGACTCCGCCGGAAATTCCTCCAACGATGTTGCTGACTCCGATGACCGGAGCTTCATCAATAGGAGGTGGAATTTCTTTGGGGATTTCAGTGGGCGCCACAAACTGATTCGGATCGACTACGGCAGCCTTGGGCACGGCTCTTACATTGGTCGGTGGCGGCGGTGGCGGCGGCGGCGGTGGGGGTGGCGGAGGCGGAGCGATCAGAAACGTAAGGAGTTCGCTCTCCGGCAACACATTAAAAAACACGAGCGGCACGATCACAATAACGATCACCAGCACTACGTGTAAAACAATCGAGATAATCAGCGAAAGAAACCGTTTCGCTCCATCCGATTTATTCATTTGATCAACATCTTCAAACATTGTGTCCCCCTCATAAACTGCCCGTGGGCCTTGAAGCGGGTTGAGCTTGTTGCGGCGTCGTTTTAAGGCCCCGATCTTAATATCGTGTCAGAAAAGCTGTCAAGGAATTTCTCGCCCGCATTTCCGTGATTCTCAACCATTTTGGCAGCATATACAGATTATTATCAGCCTCTCAGCCGGCTAAGCCCTGGATCTCTGCTCTGTAACCCGATACCACCATTCTACGATCGTGGAAGCCAGTGCTATGGTGGAATAAGAACCGACAATGATCCCGATGGTCAAGGCAAACGAAAAACCGTTCAGCACCTCTCCGCCGAAAAGAAACAAAGAAAAAACGGCCAAGAATGTAAATCCTGAAGTCATGATGGTACGGGAAAGAGTCTGATTTATGCTGAGGTTCAGAATCTTGAAGAGAGATTCCTTCCGCATAAGCCTGAGATTCTCCCGGACCCGGTCAAATATAACAATGGTGTCATTTACCGAATATCCCACAAGAGTCAGGAGCGCGGCGATCACCGTCAGGGATATTTCTTTTTGGGTGAGCGCAAATAATCCAAGCGTGATGGCCACATCATGGATAATGGCAATAATGGCGGCAACTCCGTATATCGGTTTGAAACGAAAGCCGATATACACCAGCATCCCAAGGAACGAAAGGCCGATTGCCAGCGTAGCCTTCCGCCTCAGATCCGATCCGGCAACGGCGCCGATGCTCTCATTGCCCAGTATGGCAAATGGACCTGCGTAATAATCCTTTTGAAGGCTTGCGATTACAGCATCGGATACGCCCGGCGCATTCTTGAGACTGTCCAATGACGGAACAAGGCCGTCGCTGGTCTTATTTCGGAAATTCAGCAGGGATTGCGCCAGCTTCGTATAATAATCTTCTATTTCCTGCGTGGTTTTGTTCTGATTGCGAAGGTTATCCGGGTCCTTTTCCAGCAGGCTTTTGTTCAGCGCATCCGAACCCACATTGTTGAAATCGAGCTGCTTGCTTCCCATGTTCTCCGGATCAAAAACCTGACGCAGCGAATTCGATACGCTTTCCCCGCTCCCCTCGGCACTGCTTTTTTCCACTCCCAGCGCCGTCTGCATCCGGATCTGGATTTTATTCCTGGACGGCTCTTCAAATGTCTGGATCAGCGGCGGCGTTGCCGATATGGACTTCAAGGAATCGCGCAGACGGTCCAGATCAGGCGTCTGCTGGAACTTGACGATAACAAGAGTCCCGCCCGTAAAATCAATCCCGTAGTTCAATCCGCCGCGCATAAAATAGGCGAGCACGCCTATTGCGAACAGACCGAATGATATGCCGAAGAACCACCACCTTTTACCTATCCAGTTGATTGAAGTCTGTTTAAAAAGTTCCACAATCAATCCCTCAGATCGGCCGTCCGGATCTTGTCCGCTGAATTGGACCCCACCCGGAGCCTTAAAGTTCCCCTTAAATTGACAATGCCTCAACCCGCCGGTTACCCAGTATCAACTCAAACATTCGACGCGATACATAAATGGCCGTGAACATGTTGGCAAGCAGACCTACCGTCAGCGTCACGGCAAATCCCTTGATCGGCCCCGTGCCGAATTGAAACAGGAAAGCTGCGGCAATCAGGGTTGTAACGTTCGAATCGAAAATAGTCCAGAACACCTTGCCGAAGCCCATATCAATGGCAGCCCGGACCGTCTTGCCGCTTCGAAGCTCTTCACGGATTCTTTCGAAAATCAGGATATTGGCATCTACCGCCATACCAATTGTAAGAATGATGCCTGCGATACCCGGCAAGGTGAGCGTAGCCCCGACCGCGCCCATAAAGCCCATAAGAATGAGCAGGTTCGCCAACAGACAAACAACGGCATTCACACCAGACTGCCTGTAATACACAAGCATTCCGATCACGACCAGGCCGAAGCCGATCAGTGAAGCAAAAATTCCGGATTTGATCGAGTCGTTGCCGAGCGAAGCACCGACAGTCTGCTCGTGCAGTTTCTCGAGTGATGCCGGGAGCGCACCCGAGCGGAGCAATAAAGACAGATCTTCTGCCTGCTGGATGGTAAACCGTCCGTGAATAATGCCTTCGGACTCGATGCGCTCGTTGATTACCGGCGCGGAACTCACGACATTATCGAGAACGATCGCCAGCTTTTCGCCCACATGCTGTTCGGTAGCCCGGGCAAACAGCCTCGACCCGTCGGATGTCAAAAAGAAGCCGACGGCAGGGGCCCCATTGGAATCGGTACTTCGGCGGGCCGTCTTCAGATCCTTTCCGGTAATAACGGGCACTTTGCTGACTATGAGATATTCGAGCTGTTGCTGCTCACCGCGGTCTTCACGGTACGGAAGGATTTCATATCCGTCCGGAATCCTGCCTCCGCTTGCCGATACTGCGGCGTCCACGCTGGTAAAAGCTTCGCTCTGATCCTTTTTTACCAGTCGAAGCTCCAGCTGGGCCGTGTTTGCGATCAGGCTTTTCACCCGGTCCGGATCATCAATGCCCGGGAGTTCCACAATAATTCGGTCATCCACTTCCTGCCCACTGCCGCCGTAAATCTGCAGCGTAGGCTCCGTAACGCCCAGAGCGTCGACGCGACGGCGGATTGTCTCCAAAGCCTGCCGCACTGTCGATTCGCGGGCACTACGCATGTAGGAGCCGGCAAGAGCCAGGCTTATATTCGTTTTCCCTTCGAGGCTCGCGCTGCGGACAGTGTATTTCTGGCCATACATGGCTTCCAGTGCCGCCCGCGCCTCATTGCTCTGTGCAGCGTCAATCCCGGTTACTTCCACGGAAAAGCCGTTGCCTTTCTTGGAACTGACGAAAGCAATCTTTTTGGATTTCAGTTCCTGGGAAACGCGATCGGCATCCTGATGAAGCTCCTGATTCAGGGCATCATCCGTAACAACCCGCAGTTCAAGATGAACGCCGCCTTTAAGGTCCAGTCCCAGGTTGAGTCTTGAAAACAGGCCCGAACCGCTTTCCCTGGGGCTGACGAAGAAAAAAGCGCATGCCGCCAGGAATGCGATTATAAAGATGAGCTTCCATCTCAGATTCTTCTGCATAATTCACCTATCAGAATTAATCGTTGCCTCAATTCTGTGGACAAGAACGTCCGGATTCCTTTTCAGGGATACAGTTATAAGGATACAGGCTCGCCACTCCTCTGTTCCTATAGCCCTATAACCTTTAGTTTCCAGTAGTTTCGTCGGGCCCTTGAAGACCGGTTATAGCGTTTTTTGCCACCTCAATCTTCACCTGATCGGCGATTTTAAGAATGAAAGTCTTGTCCTTTACGCCGGCAATTACGCCATAGATCCCCGAGCCCGTGATCACTTTGTCGCCATTCTTGAGCGCCGAAATCATGGCTTCCACCTTTTTCTGCCTTTTCTTCATGGGCATAAAAATCAGCAGGTAGAAGATCACGACAACGATCAAGAGCGGGGCAAACTGAAGGAGGGCGTTAGGGGATGCGGTCTCCAATAACAGGATGAGATTTTCCATTTGTTCCTTTTTCTATCCCTCGGTGCATTCAGGAGGAGATATTAAACGGGCTGGACCTACTCGATCGAGGCAAGAGGTACCCGGGATTCTATTCATCCCTTTTCTCCATAAGCTCTAGCCAGTTATCAAAAAAATCAAGCTCGATAGCCTCTCTTATTTTCCTCATCATGTCAAGATAAAAGGTCAGGTTATGAATGGTGTTATAGACGGCGGAAAGGTGCTCGCCCGCAAGGAAAAGGTGCCGCAAATAGGCTCTCGAATATCGATTGCAGGTTGGACAGCGGCACTCGGGATCGAGCGGCCCTTCATCGTCGGCATAAACGGCATTTTTTATCAAAATCCGCCCCTGACTGGTGAAAAGGCACCCGTTCCGGGCATTTCGCGTCGGAAGCACGCAATCAAACATGTCGATTCCCATCGCAATACATCGAACCAGGTCTTCGGGAGTGCCGACTCCCATCAAATAACGCGGTTGATCCCAACCGAGCAGAGGAGCCGTTGTCTCTACAACCTCGTACATCACATCTTTGGGTTCTCCAACGCTAAGCCCGCCGATTGCCACGCCGGGAAATCCCATCGTCAAAAGCGCTTCCGCCGAGCGTTTTCTCAAATCAGGATATACGCTGCCCTGAACAATACCGAAAAGAGCCCTGGCTCCGCTATCCCGTCTCTTCCAATGATCATGGCATTTTTTTGCCCAACGCATCGACAATTCCATGGAAGCCTCGGCATCCGCATGGCCGACCGGATAAGGCGTGCAGTCGTCAAAAACCATGGCAATGTCGGATCCCAAAGCCTGCTGAATGTCGATAACCTTACCGGGGGTAAAAAGGTTTCTGCTCCCATCAATGTGCGAACGGAACTCGACACCTTCTTCATTAATGCTACGGAGATCCCGGTGGCTGAAGACCTGATATCCGCCGCTATCCGTAAGAATGGCTCTATCCCAGGACATGAATTTGTGTAGGCCGCCGAGCTTCGCGATCCGTTCATGCCCGGGGCGCAGATAGAGATGGTAGGTATTGGCCAGGATCAGCCGGGAATCGAGCGCCTCAAGAGATGCATTCGATATTGCTTTGACCGCTCCGGCTGTTCCAACAGGCATAAACACCGGCGTGGGCACATCTCCATGCGCCGTATGCAACACTCCCATCCGCGCATTCGTATGGGCGTCTTTATGCAGAATTTCAAACCCAAACTTCTCGGCAATCGCCATTCCTGTCTCCGTGATTGCGTGGATGCAAGATACAGGGGCAGCGTGAAGGATGCAAGTAGCAGCGGTCAGGTGTCAGCTTTCAGCTGTCATTGATTAATCCCTCCATTGCTGCCATCTAACCAATTCTGACAGCTGATTTGTGATACCATGCGGCGAGGGTGGGACTGCTATGAGAATCGGCATTATCGGGGCTCGATTGGCCGGATCGTATGCAGCGGTGCTGCTGTCCAATATGGGACACGAGGTCCTGCTTTTCGACGATGGCGCGGAAAAGGAAAAGCCCTGCGGCGGAGGAGTAACCTCAAAGGTGCTCCGCAAAATGCCCTGGTTGAAGCAGCAATCCTTACCCTATACGAACGTTGCAACCGTCCGTTTGGCCACGCCCGACGGTTACACAGGCACTCTGTCGCTCACTAATCCCATTCACGTTTATCCCCGGCCGGCGCTGGATGCGTTCTTGAAAAAATGGGCTGTTCGGTCGGGAGTGCATTTTGTGCCTCATCGCGCCAGGCGCTTTGTATGCGGGAAGAACGGATGGGCTATTGAAACAACTGAGGACGCATTCGAAGCCGATTTTCTTATCGGAGCGGACGGGGCAACCAGTTCTGTGCGCGCTTCGCTGCTCAAGCCCTATTCAACAACGGATCTGACTCTGGCCATCGGATATAAAATTCCGGACTTTGCGGATCCTGCCACTATCCTGATAGGCTACCAGGAAAAAGGATTTGTGGGTTACATCTGGTCATTCCCATGCTTGGATCATACTTCGGTGGGTATCGGTCAATGGCTTCCGGGCGCACGTTCTTCCGATCTGCGAAAGCGGCTGGACGAATTTATCGCCGTTCACCATCCCAATGCAGGAGATGATAAAAAGCTGTATGCAGCCCGCATTCCCTGTCTCAGCCGCGATTCGCTGCTCAATCAGAGAGTCTGCGGAGAAAAGTGGGCTCTGCTGGGAGATGCTGCCGGATTTACGGACGGCATCACGGCCGAAGGCATTTACTACGCACTGCGATCCGCCGAATTGTTGGCGGAGGCGATTCGCCACGGTACGCCGCAGGCTTATGAAACTGCATGGCGCAGGGAGTTTCTAGCCGATCTTGAGACCGCCGCACGATGGAGGGATCGGTTCTATAGCGGCACGGTTCTATCCAAATCTTTTATCCGGCGATCCCTTCAGGCAGTGCGCCACAGCCGCACAGCCCGGGAGTTGCTTGACAATCTCATCTGCGGAAGCATTTCCTATCGATCCCTGTTTCGAAGCCTTGTCCTCCGCAGCCCGCAGATCCTCACTCAGGCATTCAGCCATAGGCTTGCGATTTACGATTGACGATTTACGATTGACGATTTTTATACTTACAAGGTTTTAAATCGTCAATCGTAAATCGTCAATCAGTTCACAGGGTTTTGTCCGGGAAGCTGGAGATAGTAGATTGAGCTGCCGCCGGCGAGAAAGATATCCTGGCCCGAGACTGCCAGTCCTACCATCATGGGAGCGGCAATCAAATGCTGGATTGAACCGCCGGCAGGCGAATAACAGAAAACTCCCTTTTTGCCCTGAAATCCGGCGCAGAGGAGCAGATCTCCGTTAGGCAGGAAGGCCATTCCCTGCGGCCTGGCCAGTCCTTCGATCAGCACCTCAGATTTTCCTTTTGCAGGAAGACGCATCAGCTTGTCGCGCATGGAGAAGGTCGGACCGGTGACATACAAGCGATCTTCGGCATCGATGGCCAGATGATAGGCTGAAATGCTCGGTTCGAGCTCGGCGTAATCCTCTTTGTTTCCCGATGGATCGATTTTTACAATTCTGCCGGTTCTATCGCCGACATAAAGAAATCCTTTCGAGTCAAAGACGAGGCCACACGGTGTACCAAGATCCTCCGCAATCACGTCAAGCTGTTCAAAATTCGTGTAGCGCAGGACCGTACCCTCATGGCGGCTGGTAATATAGAGCTGACCTTCGCTGGAAAAAGCCAATCCTGTCGGATTCATAATTTCGCAGTGAAAGGGCAGCTTATCCCCTCTCCGTGTAACCCGAACCAGCGGCTGCGGGATCTGCTGTCCTCGGGAACCACTGATGGTTGTGATCGCAGCTCCATCAGGAGCGATCGCGGGATTGGAGACCGGATGAAGATTGCCCGCCAGCTGAGTCGCAAGATTGAACGGAAAAACCTCCGAGCGCGCCTGCCCGACCTGTAGAGCCAGACCCAGGCTATTCGGATTGTCGGGCAACCACACCCTTATTTTCTCTTGCGATGCAGAGGCAATAGCGGCCTCAACTTCACCGAAAAGCACCTTTGAATACGATTCCGGCTTGAATCCACGGCAGTCAATGGTCAGTTCTCCCCCCGGCACTCCGCAAAGTGGCCTGACTCCTCGAATCAGCAATTCCCGTTTAGTTTTCATGCGAGCAAAATATTACCTTGCGGCCGTGAGTGCAGCAATGACTAATCAGCTGTCTGTTGACAATCGGAGATGACCCCAATACTCTTACTTCGCCTGCCTCCGGGAGAGCCAATCATTGAGTGCAGAACAAAAAGACGCCATCATTGTCAGGGGAGCAAAGGTTCACAACCTTAAAAACATCACGGTCGAAATCCCTCTGAATTCTTTGACCGTTGTTACCGGAGTCTCCGGCAGCGGCAAGAGCAGTCTGGCCTTTGATACCCTTTACGCAGAGGGCCAGCGACGGTATATCGCTTCCCTTTCCGCCTATGCCAGGCAATTTCTGGAACGTATAGACCGGCCGGATGTAGAGGACATTGAGGGGATTTGTCCGGCACTGGCCATCCGCCAGAAGAACTATTCGCGGAATCCCCGCTCCACTGTCGGGACGGTCACGGAGATCAGCGATTATCTCCGCCTGTTGTACGCCCGTATCGGCACTACCTACTGCCATGTCTGCGGTCGGATTGTGGAAAAGGACACGCCCGAAAGCATCGCGGATTTTGTCATGTCTCTGCCTCAAGGCCAGCGTATCTACCTCTGCATGCGGCTTGCGCTGGAGGAATCCGCTCCACAACCATCCAGGCCCGCGAGCAGGCCGCAAAAGCGGACGGCAGCCACGGTACGGCCGGAAGAAAGGCTTGCCGTCATCTTGCCGGGATTGCAGCAGCAGGGCTTTGTCCGGCTGCTGATTGACGGTGAGCTTGAAGATCTTTCTCAAGCGGTGGATGCTCTTAAGAGAAGTAAAAGCAAGGAAGCACATGTCGTGGTCGACCGGCTGATTGTGCAGGACGACATCAGGAAGAGGCTTGTAGACTCCATCGAAATCTGCAGCCGTGAATCTGCGGGGCATATCGAAATTGTCCTCTTATCGGATGCTCCCGAGGAGATCGAGCAGTTGCTCAAAACCAGGCATCCGGATATCCGCTGGCTGCATCATCCGGTGGGGATACTTGTCAAGTTCAGTGAAGCCTTTGAGTGCCAGCTCTGCCATATTTCCTATCAGGAGCCTGAACCGAGATTGTTCTCATTCAACAATCCCTTCGGCGCCTGCCCGGAGTGTCAGGGATTCGGCAACACTTTAACCATCGATTTTGATCGGATCATCCCCGACAAATCCAAAAGCCTTGCGCAAGGCGCGATTCATCCGTGGACAAAGCCGCGATTCCGCCATCTGAACAGCCGCCTGCTGCAGTTCGCGGCAAGCGAAGGAATTTCGATTGATAAGCCCTGGAACGAATTGCCGGAAGATGCGCGGGAGAAAATCATCAACGGCTACGGAAGATTTCCGGGCATCCTCGGCTTTTTTGACCACCTCGAGCAGAAAAAGTACAAGATGTACGTCCGCATCTTCATAAGCCGGTACCGCGGCTATGCTACCTGCCTCTCCTGCCACGGCGACCGGCTGCGGCAGGAAGCCCGGGATGTTTTGACAGGCGGCAAATCCATTACCGAAGTGACGCGCATGACAATAGCGCAGGCTGCGGATTTTTTCGCAGGACTGCAGCTCTCGCCACAGCAACTCTCCATAGCCGACCGCATCCTGACTGAGATTCGCCATCGCCTGGATCTGCTGGTAAGGGTCGGGCTGGACTACATCGCCCTGGACCGCCTATCGTCGTCGCTTTCAGGCGGCGAATCGCAGCGGATTCAATTGGCTACATCGCTCGGATCCACATTGGTTGGAGCGCTTTATGTTCTTGATGAACCAAGTATCGGGCTGCACCCAAGAGACAACCGAAGGCTGGTGGAAATATTGAAAAGCCTGAGAGACATGGGGAATACGGTCCTGGTCGTTGAACACGACGCGGAAATAATGAAAAGCTCCGATCACCTCATAGACCTCGGGCCCAGAGCAGGAGAGCTTGGCGGGGAGGTGATTTTTCAGGGAAGCTATCCATCCCTGTTGCGCGATTCAAAATCGCTTACCAGCCGATATCTGAAGGGCGAACTCAAGATTTCCATCCCTATGTTCCGGCGCAAACGGGGGAATAAAAGCATCGAGATCGTCAACGCTTACCGGCACAACCTCAAGCATCTGAATGCCCGAATTCCACTCGGAATCCTCACCTGCGTAACGGGCGTAAGCGGCAGCGGCAAATCCACTCTGGTCCATGACGTTCTATATGCAGCCATTAAGAAGGCAAAGGGCGAGCTTAAGGAATCACCCGGAGGATATGATTCCATTCGGGGAGCCGAACTGGTTTCCGATGTGATCCTCGTAGATCAGTCTCCGATCGGAAGAACGCCGCGGTCGAATCCGGCGACGTACACGAAGGCTTTTGACGATATTCGCGGGATTTTTGCCGAAACGCACGATGCATACAGCCGCGGATTCGGTCCGGGACATTTCTCCTTTAACCTTGAAGAGGGTCGCTGTCCCGGCTGCCAGGGGAGCGGCACAGTGGTCGTCGAAATGCAGTTTCTGGCCGATGTGGAATTGATCTGCGAAGACTGCAAGGGAAAACGGTTCAAAAGCTCCGTATTGGAAGTCCGCTACAAAGGGAAAAACATTGCAGAAGTCCTGGATCTGACCGTTCATGAAGCGCTGGAATTTTTTGCAGGCAAAACGAGCATAATCCGCAAACTCCGCATTCTCGAGGAAATCGGCCTGGGATATCTGAAGCTCGGACAATCGGCAACTTCGCTTTCAGGAGGAGAGGCGCAGAGAATCAAGTTGGCCTCCTTCATAGCGCGTCCGAATTCCGGCAACGCTCTGTACGTCTTCGACGAACCGACAACGGGCCTGCACTTCGATGATATTCGCAAGCTTCTCGCTGCATTTGACCGGCTGATTACCGCAGGCAATTCTTTGCTGGTGATTGAGCATAATCTGGATGTCGTCAAAACAGCGGACTGGGTTATTGATCTGGGGCCTGAGGGCGGAGACGCCGGCGGCCGGATCGTTTTTGAGGGTACCCCGGAAGATCTCGCAAAGTGCAAAGCTTCCCATACCGGCCGACTGCTGCAAAGCTATCTCAATTGAATGACGAATTACGGATGACGAATTACGAATTGAAACTCTCCCCTGCAATCATTCGTAATTCGTCATCCGTAATTCGTCATTTGCTATTCCTTGACCCTGGCTAAGGCATGTAGGTATGATGTCTATAGCCCCTGCAATGTTGGTGATGGCACGATTATTTGAGCCAACATTCTATTTGATGGGAGTTCGGGTTGCACTGCTGTGAGCGAGCTTTTCCTTCGGGAACTTGATTGCCTGATGCAGTGTGCAGAGCGCCCCCTTGATGACAAGGTTCAAATAGATTCGCCACACGGCGGCGCGGGGGCCCTTTTTTTATTTCTTTCAGGAAAAGCGGGAGTGGATGCGATTACTTTTTATAGGCGACATATTCGGCAAACCCGGCAGGAGGCTGGTGCAGGAAAAGCTCCACGGTCTGATACAGGAGCATCGCGTTGATTTTTGCATAGCCAACGCAGAAAACGCTGCCGGCGGTTTCGGAATCACTCCGCAGATCGCGGAAGAGTTGTTAAATTGCGAGATAGACGTGCTCACTTCCGGCAATCATATCTGGGATAAGCGAGCTATCTTTCCCTACCTGTCCGAGCAGCCGAGGCTGCTGCGCCCTCACAATTATCCTGCGGGAAACCCGGGATTCAGCATATATGTCGGCGACACAAATTGCGGGGTGCGCATCGGAGTTCTCAACCTTCAGGGACGCGTGTTTATGGCGCCCATCGACTGCCCGTTCACAACGGGACTGGCGGCGATCGAGCAAATCCGCAAACAGACTTCTGTCATTGTTGTGGATTTTCATGCGGAAGCGACGTCAGAGAAACAGGCCTTCGGCTGGTATGTCGACGGGCTGGTCAGCGCGGTTGTGGGAAGCCATACGCATGTGCAGACGGCAGATGAGCGGATCCTTCCTCGCGGCACCGCATATATAACGGACCTGGGAATGGCGGGGCCGCATGATTCCGTGATCGGATCCGTGCCGGATCTCGCTCTGGACCGTTTCCTTAAACAGATCCCCGTCCGGCTGGAACCGGCGAACACCAACCTGCGGATATGCGGAGTTTTGATCGATATAGATGAGTCCACCGGCCATGCTCTGGACATCCAGCGACTCAATGTAGTCGGCGGTGGTTAGTCGGCAGTCGGCAGTCGGCGGTCGGCAGTGGTTAGTCGGCGGTCGGCAGTGGTTAGTCGGCGGTCGGCAATGGTTAGTCGACAGTCGGCAATGGTTAGTCGGCAGTCGGCAGTGGTTAGTCGACGGTCGGCAATGGTTAGTCGGCAGTCGGCAATGGTTAGTCGGCAGTCGGCAATGGTTAGTCGGCAATGGTTAGTCGGCAGTGGTTAGTCGACGGTCGGCATTTGCTAATTCGACCGCAAATTTTTGGATGGGCTATCAGGCTAATTCTCGCTTAAAGCTGTTTTACTGCCGACTGCAGACTGCCGACTGCCGACTAAGAGAAGAGACGTTCGAGCAGTGAGACGCAGGCAAGAGAACGGCGGCCGACCGATTCGTCCAGCCTGTACAGCTCTTCTCTCAGTCGCCGCAGGTCATCTCCGAGGCTGAGGGCGGCCAATATCGCAACCTTTAACGTATCCACCGATCCCGTGGATGCGGCAACTTCCCGCATCCGTTTATCTAGGCTGTCGCACAAAGCCTGCAACCGCTCGGGATCGCCGGTAGTTCGCAGCGCGAATTCCCGATCATATATCTTCACTCGGACGGAGCTGGGTTCCGGCTGTTCATTCATGGGCTCGTCCTTACGCAGCGTCGGCGGCTTTTGGCCTCCTAGCGTGCATCCAGTGTGGAAAGCAAGTCCAGAGCTCTTTCCACACGATCTCGCAGCTCTTCACGTTCTTTCTGATATTTGGCCAGATTATCCTGGACCATCGACTCGTTGTTTTGAAATGATTCGAGTTGATCCTTTAGCCGCACGTTTTCGGTTCGAAGGGTCTCGTTGTCTTTACGAATGGCCTTAAACTCCTCTACCAGGCGGAAGATCTTGTCCTCCAGCTGGCTGAAACGTTCAAGACCTGTGAGTTCCAGCTGAGCTTTTGTCTCGTTCATATGGACCTTAATCCTGCATTATGTGTTTTCATTAAATGACGAGACAGTATCAACAAATTTTTACAGGCGGTCAATTGTAAGTTTTTCGTAATCCGCAAGAGCCGCATTGGATCCGCAATAAATGGTCCGGCTTTGAATGGGTGGATGGGCCGAAAGATAAGTTTTATGCAAATTTGTCTTTGCGAAGCCCGGTTTCGAAGTAAAATCCCTGTTTTTCTTTGTTTTTGGATGATTGAGTAGACGGAAGGACGGAAACAAGATGATCGGACAGTTGAATGCAATTGAACAGGAAGCTCTTGCCGCATTGCGGGCGGTTGAAGCCGGAGACGCCCTGGAGAACTGGCGCGTAGCTTACCTGGGGAAGAAGTCGCCGCTGATGACAATCCTGGGCGACCTGCGAGCTTTATCGCGCGAAGAACGCCCGGCCGTCGGCAAACGCGGGAACGAAGTCAAAAATGCCCTTGAAGCGGCTTTTGCCGAGCGCGTGGAAGCAATCCGCCGGGAGGAATTGCAGCATAGTCTGACGGCAGGAGCTCTGGATGTAACTCTGCCCGGCCGGCCGATCCCGCACGGACGCCTGCATCCGCATACACTCATTCTGCGCGAAATGTATTCCATCTGGGCGGAAATGGGATTTCAGGTCTATCGCGCGCGCGATGTGGAGACGGATGAATTCAACTTCGAATTGCTCAACATCCCGCAGCATCACCCGGCGCGCGACATGTGGGATACTTTCTACACTACGACTCCCGGCGTGATCCTGCGCACGCACACTTCCCCCGGCCAGATTCACGCCATGCGTGAATACTGTCCGCAGCCTATCCGCGTGATTCTACCCGGCATGTGCTATCGCTATGAGCAGATCAGCGCCTCAAAGGGTATTCAGTTTCTGCAGATGGAAGGCCTGGCTGTGGGCAAAAACATCCGCCTCGGTGATCTGCTCGGCACAATGAGCGAATTCAATCGGCGCATTTTCGGCCCGGAGCGAAAATCGCGTTTCCGAGCTTCTTATTTCCCCTTCACCGAACCGAGTGTGGAAGTGGACGTGAGCTGTGCGAATTGCGGCGGAAGCGGATGCAACGTCTGCAAACACACCGGATGGCTGGAAATCGCGGGTGCGGGCATGGTGCATCCTATTGTTTTGAAAAACGGCGGTTACGATCCGGCCGTATACAGCGGTTTCGCATTCGGTCTGGGGCCCGAGCGCATCGCGATGCTGAAATGGGGCATCAGCGACATCCGCTACTTCTGGAGCAACGATCTCAGATTCCTGGAGCAGTTCTAGCAGGTGCGAGTCGCGCACTACGCAACACTTGAGGAGAGTTGGCATGAAAGTTCCTATCAGTTGGCTTAAAGACTACGTGGACATCGGCATCCCGATTGACGAGCTTGCCGGGCGGTTGACACTGGCGGGGATGGAGGTGGAACACATCGAATATTACGGCGTGCCGGGTTCCGATCTGGTATGGGATCGGGAAAAGGTTGTGATTGCGCAGATCGTTGAAGTGAAGCCGCATCCCAACGCGGACCGTCTGGTGCTGGCGGATGTGAACTACGGCGCTTCCCTGCACCAGGTAGTTACCGGCGCACCGAACATCTTCCATCTCAAAGGACAGGGCCCACTGGCCAACGGCCCCAAAGTGGTCTTTGCCAGGGAAGGGTCCGTTCTTTATGACGGGCATCAGGCGGGTCAAGTCAAGATCACGCTGAAGCCCGCCAAGCTGCGCGGCGTGAAGAGCGATTCCATGGTGTGTTCGGAAAAGGAACTGGGACTCAGTGATGAGCACGAAGGCATCATCCTGCTGGACGATTCAGCGCCGGTAGGCACGCCGGCTGCAGACTATCTGGGCGACGTTGTGCTTGATATCGCGATCCTACCGAACATCGCGCGTGCGGCGTCCATCCTGGGAGTCGCCCGCGAGACGGCGGCGCTGACAGGGCAGCCGCTGAAGCAGCCGCCCTACGAGCTGCACGGAACGGGCCCTCAGGTAAAGGAAGGAGTCGGAATTGAAATCCTGGATCCTGACTTATGCAGCCGTTTCACTGCGACGATTGTGCGCAATGTAAAGATTGCGCCATCGCCTTACTGGGTCCAGCGCCGTCTGCGCCTGGCAGGACAGCGGCCGATCAGCAATCTGGTCGATGTCTCGAACTATGTGATGTTCGACCTGGGCCAGCCGATCCATACCTATGACTACGACAAACTGCTCCGGAGAGCAAAAGCGCATGGAGATGCTATCCCCACCATCATCATCCGGCGCGCTAAGGCCGGCGAACGCATGGCCACTCTGGATAATGTCGATCGCGAATTGAATTCGGATAACCTGATGATCTGCGACACGATGGGCCCGATAGGCGTCGGCGGAATCATGGGCGGGCTGGAAACCGAAATCGACGATCAGACAACCGATGTGCTGATCGAGGCGGCCAACTTCAATTACATCAATATCCGCAAAACGACGCAGCAGATGAAGCTGCCCAGCGAAGCTGCTTCGCGCTTCGGACGGGGCATTCATCCGGCTATGGCGGTGCGCGGGAATATCCGCTCGGCACAGATGATTCAGCAGCTCGCCGGAGGCACAATCGACAGCGGACTTCTCGACAATTATGCCGACCCGGCAGAAACCGTGACGGTCACTCTGCCGGTCACGGAAGTGAAGCGCAGTCTGGGATTCGATATCGAGATCGAGAAGATCGCGCAGATTCTCGGTTTGCTCGAGTTCGAGTCAAAAATTGAGAAGCAAAAATCCGAGCTGGTAGTCACGGCTCCGGACCATCGCACGGATATCAGCGGCCCGCATGATCTCATCGAAGAAATCGCCCGCATCTATGGTATGGACCGCATCCCGCTGACGGCTCTCGATGACGAAATGCCGAACCAGCGCAACAATCCCAGCCTGGTTCTGGAAGAGCGGACGCGTGACCTGCTGGCGCGTATAGGGCTCACCGAATCCATGACGTATGCCATGACTACGCCGCAGACCGAAGCGAAATCGCGAGCCGGCGAGCGTCTCGACGACCGGCCTTACGTCGTAATTGCGAATCCGATCAGCGCCGAGCGTTCCCATATGCGGCACACGCTGCTGCCTCATTTATTCGAAGTTGCTGCAGCCAATTCCCGTCATCATGATCACGTAGCGCTGTTTTCCATTGATAAGGTCTACCTCATGACAGGAAATGGCCCCCTGCCTGAAGAGCCGCGTCGCCTGGCCATAGTTATGACGGGAGCGCGCGAGCCGGAATCCTGGAAAAAGGGCGATCGATCTGCATTGGATTTCTATGACTTCAAGGGCGTGATCGAATCGCTGCTGGACAGCCTGGGCATTAAGGAAGCTCGCTATGAATCCATGGAGCATGAGACCTATTATCCCGGCCGTACGGCTCGTCTGGTGATCGGCGGTCAAACGGCCGTCGGCGTCTTCGGTGAAGTGCATCCCGGAGTGCGCGAACGATACGATTTCCCGGATCAGCCGGTGCTGGCGGGCGAAATCGATTTTGAGGCCCTGTCGGCCGCTGTCCCCGAGGCCTCACGCATATCGGACGTGCCGCGCTTCCCGGCTGTAACCGAAGACATCGCTCTGGTTGTCGACGACCAGTTGCCCGCAGAAAAAGTCCGCGCCACTATTATGGCGGCAGGCGCCGGCACTCCGCTCATCAGCGCACAGGTGTTCGACGTCTTCAAAGGCGATCAGATCGGTGCGGGGAAAAAGAGCCTTGCCTACAGGTTGACGTATCAAGCCGATCGGACATTAACCGATGCGGAGGTGGCAAAGATTCGCGGACAGATTGTGAAGAGATTGGGAGAAGAACTGAATGTAGTTTTGCGGGGATAGATCAAAAAAGCCGGCCGTGGATTGCACGGATTTTTTAAATAATTATTTTCGGTGAAATCCGTGCAATCCGCGGCCGGCTTTATAGCACCTGACTATCTCTCTTATCCTGCTCAGGCAGCCGCGAGTGCGGCCTTGGCGCTTTCGGTGAGCATGGTGAAAGTCTCGGGATCCTTGATCGCGATTTCCGCAAGGATCCTGCGGTCCAGGGCGATACCGGCCTTTTTAAGACCGCTGATAAACCGGCTATAGGAAATGTTATTAAGACGGGCGGCAGCTCCCAACCGGATAATGAACAGGCTGCGAAAATCGCGCTTCTTTGTCCGCCTGTCCCGATAAGCGAACTGAAGCGCGCGATCTACCGATTCCTTTGCAGACCGGTGCAACTTGCTCTTAGTCAGGCGGTATCCCTTAGCCAGCCCCAGGATCTTCTTCCGCCGCTGGATTCTTTTGCTACCTCTTTTTACTCTTGGCATTATTCAACTCCACAGTACATTTCAGAATATCAAATATTCAGCATCTTTTTTATGCGCTTGCTGTCGGCCTTGCTGACCGGCGCGCTGTCTACAAGCTTTCGTACACGTTTACGGGGCTTTTTGGTCAGGATATGACGCGCATGGCTGTGTCGGCGCATGATCTTCCCCGTTCCTGTAACCTTAAATCGTTTTGCTGCGCTCTTGGATGTCTTCCGCTTCACTGATATATCCCCCAACAGATAAGAATACTCCACACACATCATTTACCGCGCACCGGCTGCCGTCAAATGCAACCGCTATAATAACGCCGGACTCCTAACCCGCATTATTCATGAAGCTTCTGCTGCGGTGGCGGATCCAGGTATGTCTGCTGTGTTGCGCTCGGTCGGATTCCTCGACGTACCGTCGAGTACGCCTGCGGAATCCTCCCGTCGCGCGCCTTGCATCCATGCCCGTCTGCGCCGCCTCGCGACGAACCTTCATGAATAATGCGGGCTAGCGCTTTTTCGGAAGGAAAATAGCTGTCAGAGCATATCCTTCCATTTTTGGCGGTCGTTCCACTTCGGCCACCTCATTCAGCTCCTCAACCAGCCTGTCCATCAGCCTTCGTCCCAATTCCTGATGCGTCATCTCTCGTCCGCGAAAGACGATGGTTGCCTTTGCCTTATTTCCTTCTTCCAGAAACCGCGCGATGTGATTCTTCTTAAATTGGAAATCGTGCTCTTCCGTTTTCGGCCGGAATTTGACTTCTTTTAAGACAACCTGCTTCTGGTGCTTCTTTGCCTCATGGGCGCGTTTGCTTTTCTGATATTGAAACTTGCCGAAGTCCATGATCCTGCACACCGGAGGGTTGGCCCCGGGAGCGACCTCGACAAGATCCAATTCGCGTGACCGTGCAAGAGCAAGGGCTTGCTCAGGTGTCATAATCCCCAGTTGGCCTGCATCCTCGTCCACGACCCGGATTTCTTTGGCTCGGATCATTTCGTTCACTCGAACCCGTACTGGTTTGGCTGTTGTGATTGGCAACCTCCTTTTGTTTTCGAAGGGAAAACCGGTCTTGAGCCGCTAGGGCCGGACCGACCGGTTATTAACAAATCCTTCGATCTTTTCCAGGAAACTTTCCAGGGTAAGAGCTCCTTCATCCCCGGAAAACCGGTTTCTCACTGCAACTTCCCCCGACTGCAATTCCTTATCCCCAACCACCAGCATATAGGGGATCTTATTCGTTTGGGCGGCCCGGATTTTGTAGCCCATCTTTTCGTTTCTATCGTCGATTTCGGCCCGGAATCCAGCTTCAGTCAGGCGGCTTAATACTTTCCGAGCATATTCTTGATGCCGCTCCGCGATCGGGATTACCACAGCCTGCACCGGAGCCAGCCATATGGGGAAGGCACCGGCGTAGTGCTCAATTAGAACTCCAAGGAAGCGCTCGATCGATCCAAGAAGCGCCCGGTGAACCATTACAGGCTGATGCTCGCGGCCATCCGATCCGATGTACGATAAATTAAACCGTTTTGGCAGCGTAAAGTCGAATTGAATTGTGGACAGCTGCCATGGACGGCCGATAGCATCAATCAACTTGACGTCGATCTTCGGCCCATAGAAAACCGCTTCGCCCTCCATCCGTGTCCAGTTGATTCCTCTCGAACGCAGGGATTGAGTGAGGGCTTCCTCCGCCATTTGCCAATCCTCTTCCGTTCCCGCGTATTCTCCCTTTTTGGCTTCGTCCCGGACAGACAGCTCCACTTTAAACTGGTCGAATCCGAAGTTCTTCATTATAAAGAGAACGAGGTCCATCGAATTCGAAATCTCATCGTAGACCTGTTCCGGGGTGCAGAATATATGGCCGTCATCCTGGGTGAATCCGCGGACACGGAGTGTACCATGCAGGACGCCGCTTTTCTCGTATCGGTAGACGGTGCCGAATTCTGCGAAGCGCACAGGCAGATCCCTGTAACTCTTCATCTGCGACTTGTAGATATGGATATGCCCCGGGCAATTCATAGGTTTAATGACGAATTCCTCGTCATCAATACGGAACATGTACATATTCTGGCGGTAGTACTCATAATGTCCCGAGGTCTTCCATAGAACATCCCGGGCTACATGCGGAGTCGTTACAAATTCATATCCCCGGTGAATCAGCTCTTTGCGCAGGAAATCCTCAACAATCAGGCGTACACGGGTCCCTTTGGGGTGCCAGAATATCAGTCCGGGCCCTGCCTCTTCCGAAATGCTGAACAGGTCCAGTTCCCGGCCAAGCTTGCGGTGATCCCTCTTTTTGGCTTCTTCGAGCTGATTCAGATAGTCCTGAAGCTCCGCCGGAGTCAGGAAAGCGGTTCCGTAGATCCGCTGCAGCTGCTGGTTATGCTCATCGCCTCGCCAATAGGATCCGGCGATGCTGAGAACATGGAAACTGTCGGGATCAATCTGCCCCGTCGAGCAGAGATGCGGTCCGGTGCAAAAATCAACAAGCTGGCCTAACCGGTAGCAGGAAAGTCTCTCACCGGCTTTTTCCCGGATCAATTCTACCTTGAGATGTTCGCCCTGCTTGTTGAAAAACTCGATCGCTTCTTCTTTGGAAATGATGGAAGGCTCAAAACTCAGATTCTGGGCCACTAGTTCTTTCATCCTGGCTTCGATCTTCTTTAGGTCTTCTTCGACGAAACCGTCCGGCCGCTCAAAATCATAATAGAAGCCATCACTGATTGCAGGGCCGATTCCGAGATGGACCTCAGGGAAAAGACTATGAACAGCTGCTGCCATGAGGTGGGAGGTGCTATGGCGGTAAATTTCAAGGGCGGAGTTCGCATCCGCCATTTCACCGCTGGTACCGTCTGCGTATTTTATCTTCAGCGACATATCCTATAGATCACCTCCTGCCCGCATTATCGAGTGGACAAGAAAGTAAGCCCTTCCTAGTCATTAATCATTGCGTTGGGTAGGAAAAACAAATTGGATCCGACGCGTAGCATTCATTAGACTCATTCATCCACGGAGGACACTCGTTTTTAATGAGGTCAAACCTTTTTGGTAGGCGCGAGCGGATTTGAACCGCTGACCCCTTCCGCGTCAAGGAAGTGCTCTCCCCCTGAGCTACGCGCCTAAAAAATA
>JAFGIY010000159.1 GCA_016929335.1 Acidobacteriota bacterium
ATCCTGCTGGCGATGGTTTATCCAACCAGCCAGGATCAGGAGCAACAGCTGCCAGGGTTTTAGAAATGTTTACATATTTCTCATGATGAGCTGTAAAAGGTGGCGGCATCCTTTATGGAAGAATCTATGTCAAGTGTGAGAAAAGGGAGTTGCGGGGGCATCTGTAATGGTCATTATTTCAGCCACTTACATATCGGCTGAGTTTTTTCGCCAAACGCGGAGGGATATTGAAATCCAGGCCTGATTGCATGAAAACCTGCGTCTGCAAAAATAAGGAAAATGTGCGCTGTCTTATTCTGTTGTAGAATCGCGCCCCGGGTTTAGAATAGTTGCCATTCGTATAGGCGTAATATGTATTTGCATGACTGACGCGGGCAATGGCGTCCCGTATCGGCCGACGCCACATTGGCAAATAACAGACACGAGAGGTGGAACAATGAATAGATACAGGGTCATTGCTTTCTGGGCGGTAATTGCATTTATAGGTTGCACCGCATTCGGTCAAAGCGGAGCGCAATCTGGCAAGAGCAAGGGCTCATCATTGAAGGCCGGACAGACATTTCGCGATTGTCGCTCATGTCCGGAAATGGTGGTGATTCCATCGGGTTCCTTTATCATGGGAACGCCCAAAGACGAAGAATTTCGACGCGATCATGAAGTCCAACACAAGGTCACCATTGCGTATAAATTTGCCGTGAGTAAAACGGAAGTTACCTGGGATCAATGGGAAGCTTGTGTGCAAGACGGTGCGTGCGACGGCGTGGCTGTTGAGAACGCCCTGCGGCTCGATCGTGATGGAAAGCCCAACAAGGATTTCAAGGACTGGGGACGCGGCACGCGGCCGGTCATCGGAGTATGTTGGTATGATGCAAAGGCGTATGTCGGATGGCTCAATAAAAAAACCGGCAGTGACGATGCCTATAGATTGTTGTCTGAAGCCGAATGGGAATACGCCGCGCGCGGCGGTACCACCACGGCGTTTCCTTGGGGTGATAAACTGGACCACAATTACGGAAACTTCGGCATTCCCGGTCCGGGGCTAGGCGGCAAAGCCGAAGGGCGCGATGTCTGGCTGGAAGAGACATCGCCAGTTGCTTCATTTCCGCCGAATCCGTTCGGTCTATTCGATATGCATGGCAATTGTTTCGAGTGGGTGGAAGACTGTTATCTTGCGGATCTTACCAATTCCCCTGCCGATGGTTCGGCCAACAAGCAGGGCACCTGCAATTCGCGCATGTTCCGCTCGGGATCCTTTATCAGCAATCCTGTGATGCACCGATCGGGCAATCGCGTACGCGGCTATGTGCCGACGACGCGCGGCCGCAACTATCTTACAATTCGCGTTGCGAAGTCGCTTCAATAAAGGCTGAGAAGTCACGGTCCGCAAGAAACCCATGGCGTCCTTTTTACGCTATCGAAATCACTCAGCAAGAATCGACTGCCCCATGCTGGGATTAAAGCCTTCTGTTCAGTGAGGTGTATACAGCAATTTACCGGTCTTAGAATCACGGGCGAAATGCTTCATGAAGTTCCAGGCGATCTCACCATAATTGGGATACAGTGCATGCGTCAAATTCTCTGTGCACGACATGCTCAGAATCGGCATCCCTTCATCATTTTTAAAGGACCACAGAAAGTTGCGCCATTCTCCTGCCAAAGTTGTCACATCCATTCGGTCAGCCGAATAGCCGATCATAGGATTGGCTGAAAAGTCGCGAACATCAGCTAGTTGAATCCGGTTCACCAGGGCAAAGTTGCGCAGCAGCTTGAGTGTATTGTCTGTCAGTCGGCCTTCCTCCTGGTTGAAGCCCAGATCGAAGGTAGCTGTCAGAATCATAACAGGCATTCCAATCTTCCGCAGTCGGGCATCTTCTTCCGGGGTACTGAAATAAAACATGTCATCGTGCATACCGGCCATGGGAACAGCAGCAGCGATTTTTTCCATGCCGCCATAAATAGCCCGGTAGGTGGAGCCGCCGCCCAGAGAATATCCTGTTGCATATACCCGGGAAGCATCCAGCGCCGGATATTTCTTAAGTACGTGGTCTATCAGTCGTGGCAATGCCTTAACCAGAATCCCCTCGGAGACTGGGACTCCCATTGCGACGCGTGCACCCTCATGAACGATGACCAGTTCTTCTTCGAAAGGAGCGATCACTGCCAGTTTTTCCCGTCCGGCAACTTCTAAAAGACCAATTTCATCAACGAACATCAAGGGATCATCCCCCGTTCCATGCAGCGCCAGGATCACGGGAACGCTTCCTCTATCCGCTGTCCCATCCAAAACGTCCTTCGGGATAAATTCATACCAGGTTTGCAGATACTGATCGTATTTGGTCTTCAAGTCGTTGAAAATCTCTTCTTGATGGAAGGAGACGTGAAGCCGGCCATTTGCAGTAACACCATTGACGATTGCATTGCGATTGCACAACGCATACCGGCTGATTTCGGGCGCCGTGACGTAGTTCAGATAGGGCGGTGTGTTCACCGTTTCCTGCGTCATTGAGCGGATAACAGATACGCGCTCGGCCTCAAGGAAAAGGTTGTGGAAAGCATCTGCAATATAGGTTGAGAGTTTCGGCTGTTCATTTCTGGCAACCATCACCCGCCGCAGCGGAACAAGCTGGTTGTAGAACACTTCAACACCATTCTCAACACGGTATGCGTCTGTCCCGTTGACCTTGCGGTACTGCTCAACGGCAGTCTTAGAGCCATTGAGAATATAGGCGGGCACATATTTGCTGACCTTCACTGACGCTTCCATTTCACCTCCAATCAGCATCAGGCCGGCACACAGACCGATGCAGTCATGCCGGCCTGGCGCGATGTAATTGTTGATGAAAGTCGCACCGCCTTCGATGCCAATAAAATACACCTTGCCGTGAGCGCCGCAGTATTCTGCGTCAGAATAGTAAGTTATTCCTTTATTTGTCCGTTCAGAAGCCTTCTGCGTAAACAGGGCACCGTGTAGCGTATAATAGTTTTTTAGATCTGTCTTGATAAAGCCGACCCTGGGATCAGCGGGCGTTATGAGAATGATGCTTCCTGTCACTGAATTGATTTGCTCAATCAATCCCAGTTTAGTCAGGAAGCCAAGCGCCTCGTCTTTTCCCCTGAAGGAGCGTTCGGCAAAAACCACCACAGCCGTATTATTCCGAGCGGCCGTTTGCCCCCCGTAGAGATTTGCTGAGCGATATACAAATACGCTTCCCGAAGGAAACGTTTCCAAAGCGGGATGAGGTTTAAATTGCTTTTCCCCGTTTCCATACAAGGACGCAACGGCTGTAGGTCCACTCTGACGCGCTTCTTCAAGAAGCTCGAACGTCACCGTGTTGTTTTGACGGTTGAAGTAGTTCATGTAGGAGTATGTTGCCTCGGCCCGCGTTAGGCTGAACATACCCACCGCCAGGAAAATTACAGTGGATAATGCGGTGAATCCAGCAACAGATTTTCTCACAATAACCCTCTCTTTCCATGCCTTAATCAACAAAGGGATTGTAAACAATTTCACCGGTTTCAAGGTTTCTGGAGTAGTGCTTCACTAAGTTCCAGAAGATGCCGGCGTACTCCTGATAGAGGCCATTTGGAAAATACTCGAATGCTTCGGCCCGCCTTCCAGACCGCCACCGGACTTCACGTCAGTTGCGTCCGGCATGCCAATTTACCCGGCCAGCCCGCATTTGTCTTCAGTCTGCGTTTAGGGGAGTTGAAAAAAAGCGGGCTTCATTCATCCGGCCGGCAATTAGGATAGATAGCTTAGACGGTCTGCCGATTATGTCTGTGCCGTTTGAGGCTAACACGCTATTTCTTTTATTTATTGTAAATGAAAACCACCACCATTTTTCCGCTTTCTTTTCCCGGGATAATTTTCATTTCCATCTGTCCTGTAACCGTTGTCCCAGCGCCTAATTTCCCCAGTGTCGCAGTTACGGTTGGTTTGTCTCCTGAACCGGTCAGTTCAGCAGCTGTCAACTTGCCGCTCCACAATACCGGGCCAAATGAGTGTCTCAGCACATATTCGCCGGGCGTAATGTTTTCAAATACATATTCATTGGTTCCTTCTTTGACCATTTTCCGGTCGACAGGACCCTGTCCAAACATGCCTCCCGTCTGCGCTGCGCCGCCTTTCGAAAGTTCAATTTCTGCGCCGCGGCCGAGTGTTTCTTGTGTTCTTTCCCTATAGTAACCGGTCCCGTTGCCAAAGGCTTCGACCTCGAAATAGTATTCGGGATTTTTATTCAGACTGTGAATGGTTAATGTATTGGCGTCGTAAACCATGTAGTTGTTGTAAAGCTTTCCGCGTTCGATACCGTAGCGGACAAAATACCCTGCGGCTCCTTTTATCGGTTCCCATAAAAGGGTTGCGTTGCGCCGGTCTTCCTGGCTGCGAACAACTTTCACATTTCTTACTTTTGTGAATTTTGCGGCTTCAGGATTGCCGAAGATCCTCAAATCTTTCACCGCGAATTTTCCGCTATCGGGAGTAAATATGTTCGTTAACTTGACGTACCTTGCGTTGACCGGTTCCGCGAGTTCAGCGTAATCATGTTGGATCGCTTCCTTGTTGTCGCTTTTGTCAATCAACATTGTCCAGCTTTTGTTGTCGTTCGAAATCTGAAGCGCATAAGACTGTTGTTGTGTGTTTTTAACGGCATTGGGATTCATGCCCATTCCAAAGCCTCGTCCCATGCCGGCTGCTTTTGCGTCTTTCTGGTCGAAATTGATTTGTATCGCATAAATCGCACTTTGCTTGCCGAGGTCGACGGTCATGTATTCGCCCGGGTTGCCTGTTTGAGCACTCCAGAAAGTCATGAAATTCTCATCTGCGGCATTTTTTGGCTCGTAGCCTTCCAGTGTAGACGATGTTTCAACATATTTCTTGTTGGATAAAAGCATCCAGCCTGAAAAATTGTTGTCAACCGGACTTTTTTTGATTCCGGGGTAAAATTGCGGGTAATCGCCAAAAGCTGTATTCGAATGCATGACGCCTTGGGCATCAACAGCAGTTGGGAACAGAGCCAAATCACTGCCGCCTCTTCCTCCGAAGTAAGAAGGGATCATGCAGATGGTCCACAGGTTTCCGTTTTTGTCGTGGAACGTACTGCCATGTCCGCCGCCTGGTGCAAATCCGGTGGTCTTGAATGTAAGCGGGCTATGTTCCGAATATTTGAACGGCCCCATTGGGCTGTCCGATACATAAATGCCGTGAGAGTAGGACAAAAATTCGAGGCCGATGGCTGCATATTGCAGGTAATATTTACCGTTGTGTTTTATCATCCACGGACCTTCAATCCATGGGATTTCTTCGGGAAAATATGGGCGGTGGTTGAAGAACGGAAAGATAACGTCTTCACTTCTTCTTCTCTCAAATCCGTGATTTTCAGGATCGCCAAAGAAACAAACGGCCGGTTTGCCTTTTTCCTTGAATCCGTTTTTAGGGTCAAGTTCAACAACCTGGATTGGAAGGAGCTGGGACCATCCGTAATAGATATATATGCGGCCATCATCGTCGATGAAAATGTCTGCGTCGCCGTATCTGTCACTGTCTAGTGTGGCGGCCTTGGTCCAAACACCACCCTTGGGATCGGTCGATGAAAACAGGCTCTTTGAATTCATGCCGCAGGCGTACAGGATTTTCCCGTCGGTTGCTACCCCGGGAACACCGCCTGGGAAATTGGGTGCATCGATATAGCTCCAATCCCGCATATTCGGGGAAACCCAATATCCACGGTATCCGGTAATGAAAAGATAATAGTCATCTTTATAAATAAGCACGATGGGTTCGCCGGCGCGCAGGACACCGGGAAGAGTCAGCGGATTGCAATAAGTCATCGGTCTGTCCTTTATCTGGACAGCGGCGACTTTCGAGCCGGCATTATTGACCGGCTTTCCAGGGCCGGCCGCGCCGGAAATACTGGTAAGAAAAATAATTCCTATCAACAATATTTCATTCATTAATTTCATGTATGTGCATAGGAAGCATCAAAGGCTATTCAAAAATCGCCAGATTACTTTCCTGTCTCCCTTTAAAATAATGAGCACGGTTATGCTATCCAACGGGGCTATTTCACGGCCTTCTTGGGGTGTTCATTGAAAAAATTAAAGACATCAGGCATGGATCCGGCAATGATGCTGCCATGATCGAGGCCGGGTATTTCCTTCCATTGGACATCAAGGCCGGCGGCCTTGAGTTGCTCGGCCGTTGTTCGTCCCATGGCGCCCAGAGTGTCCTCGCTGCCGGCGGTAAAGTAGAGCGGGGTGTCTTTCAACTTTCCTTTGGGATCGGGTGAGCCGAAGCCGGCAATGCAGGCAACGGCCGCCCAGATCGGAGCATATTTTTCTCCGATATACAGCGCGCCGGCGCCGCCCATGGAGTGTCCCATCAGGAAGATACGGTTGTCGTCGATATTGAATTCCTTGCGGACCAGTTCCAAAACTCTCATGGTGTCGATTTCGCTGAGTTCGGAAACCTTAGCCGGTTCAGTCTCCTTGGTTCCGCCGATGACGGGGCCGCGCGCGCCGGGCATTACTTTGGGAGGGCCGGCAATGGCCGGGCCAGGCGTTGGCCCCGGGCCGCGCCGGCCGCTGAACATGTTTGCATTGCCGAATGGGGCGGTCGGGCTATAGCCCATAACGCCAACAAGGATGTAGCCGTTTTTCTCTGCTTCCTCAACACAGCCGGAGCGCATGAATGTGCCGTAGTTCCCGAGGTATCCATGCAGGGCCAGGACCAAAGGCGCTTTTTGGCCTTTGGTGATTTTTGAAGAGACGAACACAGCGTACGGTATGTTTTCGTTTGTTTCCTTGAATCCATACTCGCGGATTTCCACCCTATCATCGACCGGATCGGCGCCGGCGCGCCGGGACTGTCCGGAGGAGGCGCCCACAGGCGGACTGGTGACTCTGGAAATTCCAGGCGCCAGAGGCAGGGATGTCGGAGCGGGCGCATTCTGCGCTGCCGCCAAGAACACCAGGCACAAGGAGAAAACCGCACACAACAACGTTTTGCCTATTCTCGACATATCCAATCTCCTTAGTAACTGTCACTACAGCTACTGTGCTTATGATAGCTTAGTGAACAGTATCATCCATGCTATCTCGGCGGTATCCAGCCATGACGCATTATAATAGGGACAGACATCATACGGTGCCTTCCGGCTATGAATTTTCTCAAACCGCTGTCTCATTTGCCACTGATATGGACGGCTTAGGCAACTTCAGACCTCCATCCTTGCCGATAATATCGATATCTGCGCCATATTACGCTGAATCTGAGCCTTAAGATAACACTATTGCACACATCTATGGCGCAGCATGGGCGGTGCGGGCAATTCCGACCCTGAGACATAATCTTGGAGTGACGTGCTTTCTCATGAATGGCCGGCATCTGTTACGGGAGACTCGATGCTGCTATAGAACCGGAAGGCCGGAAATTCCTGAAAGGCAGTAGATGCTAAAACCGCGTATGGTGAAAGTTATCAGACGTCAATCAAATGAGCACTTTTGCGCAGATTTGGCTGGAATTGCGGCTCAGTTTCGAACAATTTCAGAAGGTTCGAGCTCGGAATCCGAGAGGCTGAGA
>JAFGIY010000160.1 GCA_016929335.1 Acidobacteriota bacterium
AAAGGTGGGCCAAATTAAAGTTCCGAAGTGGGCCAATTTAGAGTACCGAAATCACGTGCTCACCAAACAAAAATAGTAATCAGTAACGCTTCAGCGTTGGCACATATAAATAGATTGTTTGTTCTGGAAATCGCAACCGATGCTTATGAAGAAATGTCAGTCGAGGAAATCTTTCTGCGCAAAAACATAAAACATATTTCTTCTCTCGGACCACCTCAGATGTCTGATAACGACTCATTAAACCTTTATCAATATTTTTATTCTGGTTGCTAAGATCGAAGCAGGAATATGGGCAATGCAAAGCCAGGAGAATACACAGAAGATCAGCGAGATAAATAGGGCCGGCAGCTGATCGCGGGAATCAAATGGCACTCAGCACATGATCCACAATTTGACCGGCGATGCTTTGATTTGTGGTTTTCTGAAGACCCCGCCAGCCGGGAATGCCGTTGATCTCGATTACATAGACACCGCCGTTTTCCGCCTGCATCAGATCCACGCCGGCGTAGTCCAGATGAAGTATGCCGGCAGCCTTTAGCGCCAGGTCTTCCATCTCGCGGCTCAGCTTCACCGGTTCCACTTTTGCGCCCCTGGAATAATTGGTCTTCCATCCATTTCCGGTGCGCTGCATTGCGGCCACAATCCGATCTCCCACTACAAATGCACGAACGTCCCGATCAAAATGAGGAACGTATTCCTGAACATAATAGATGCAGCGGTTCAGTTCCCATGCGCGCAAAACGCGGTAAGCGGTCTCTTCATCGCTGATCCGTACCATCCCCTTCCCTTCCGATCCGAAGAGGGGTTTGAGGATCACGTCTCCCAGATCCCGGCATGCGGCTAAAGCGGCGTCAAAGTCCTCAGTAATGAAGGTTCGCGGAGTAGGGATACCTTCATCCGCCAATAGAAATGACGTGTAATACTTGTCGACTGTACGTTCTATTGAATAAGCTGAATTTATTACCCGCACTCCCAGTCTTTCCAGACAATGCAAGGCATCCATGCGGAAGATAATCTGTTCCAGGGAGCCGATGGGGATTGTGCGTACCAGCAGCGCATGACAATCTTCGAGGCTTTCGCCGCGGACTTGCAGTTTCAGACACCCGCCGATCGATCCCGCCAGCCGCGTGATCGGGAAAAACACGGCCTCGCATCCCTTGAGGCGAATTGCTTCATCGAGTGCCTGCACGTGATATCCCCGTTGGGAGGACAGGATTCCGATTTTTGTGGGCATTACTCAGCCTTCTATTAACGACGACAATAAAAGCGATGGATTCAGGCGGCCTGCACGGAAGGATCGCCCGGATCTGGTGTTGTTGATGATAACCTGGGCAGGACTGAACAGCATACGGTCGATCTGATAGAAATCGCCTTTATAGCGTTTGAAAAGATCATAAAAGGGAGTGCCATAATCTTTCGAGCTTTCCGAGGGCACCTTTAAAATCAAATCCGCCAATTCTTCGTCTTCGGCCGCAGCTGTGTAAAAAACCGTCCCTCCATAGAGGATGGCGTCATTCGTGCGCCCGATTGCGCGCAGATCGTCCGCAGCAACTGGGGCCATGGGGCATATTCCGGCAGCCGCTGTGATGCAGCGCACGTCGAAACCAAGCTCGGCCAGTTTGTGCATTCCTGTCTCCGCAGACCGTGCGGCTACCTGGATGGATCCCACGAGGGATGCCGTTGGCGCAACGGCCAGAAAAAGCTGCTCCGGCCGCACTCCGCACTTTTGCGCGACAAAAGCGGCCACATCTTCATCAGGCAGCGAACGGCTTTCCAGCATGAGCACGGCTGTTTCGGACCGGTCCACATAATCCAATTTCCCATAGATTTCTTCATTGGCATAGAGAGCCCGAGCCGGCCCGGAGCCGATTGCGGAGTATCGATTCAGTCTGATGGCCCAGCCCGCATATTGTGAAGCCATACATGCGATGTGCGGATGACTGATATGCACTTCAACCGCCGGAAGTTGGAAGCCGCTTTGACGGTCCGGAGTCCCGCCATCAAAACTCTGTTGGATAAAAGTGACCTGACCCAGCCCGCCCAGACAGGCGCAGGAAAATAAGCGGCCCGCTTCAAGGCTGCCGGGCGCCTCGATGCCCGCATCCAGGACGGTTGTACCGTTCTTCAGCCGGTTCACTCTAAGGCTGAGCGCTTCCTGTTCGGAAATCATCTGTTGAATAATCGCCGAAGCCCGTTGATTGACACTGATCATGGATCCGTATTTCTCCTCTTCATGACAAGCAACTGCAAGCGGCATCGATAACGGCGATGCAAGCGTCGGAGCGTCTATAGAGGAGCAGTCTGATCCAGCACTGTGTGCAGATGGAATTTGTACTTTCCAAGGTTGCCTCCGTAGTTGCCTGCAGCGATTCGTCGGATGCCCGGGATACAGGCGGCCTGGATTCCGGCGCGCATTGCCTGCTCAATCGCGGGGACGTCCAATCCGTCGATAACGATTTCAAATACGGAGTTGACGTCTTCGGGCAGGGCCGTATCCGTCAAGGCTCTCAGGCTCGGGCAATAGGCATGATTGGTTGAGGCTTTTAGAAACTTGTATTTCGAGCCCACCTTGCTGCCGCTGCGTACAATCCCGCCGGGAAAAGGCAGGACGATGCCCGGCACTCGACGCATTGCGTCAACCGCCAGTTCGGCTGCCTGCAGCGCAACAGTCTGGTTGCTTCCCAGGATCAGGAAATTGCCTCCGCCGACAGCGCGTTGAACTCCAAATTTGTTTTCCACCAGAAACTCGCCTTCCATGACCGGGATACGCCAGTATCGCCGGCCGGCGATGAGCTTGCTGCTCTGGAAGCCGTCACCGAAAAAACGAAGCTGTCCGCCAATAACCACCTGCTCTTCTCCGGCTAATCCGTTAAAGCAGGCTGTGGTTGCGCATGTCAGAACGCATTGTCCGATGCGATTGACCAACTGCCGCACAAGAGCATCCTTGCTCATGGCAAAAAGCAGAATGTTGACTGCCGGCCTGCCGTCCGGAGTTTTGTCCACATCTGCTTCGATGCCTGCTTCGCAACCGCAGGCGATAACGGAAGTGGCGAATCCCGTCATTTGGGAAGCCGCCTCCCGTGTCCATTTGCGGTTTGCAGCGGTGATGATTATGCGTGAAGCCCACATGCCGAAAGCTTCGGCGAAGGTATCTTCGATTTCCACGCCGTTGATATGACGTACCATAGGTGTAAATCCCGAACGCCGCGGACTACATAAATTCACGGCTATTGTTTGGTCGCGATCTCTTGTGGTCGTACCAGATAATGCTCCAGTTGCACCGGATAATTTTCAAAATCAACCGTGTAATACCTTTGGAAAAAATCGCGGATGTCGTTTTCGATCGCCGGATCATAGCAGGGCGAAACATAAAAGGTACGGCCGAAAGTCTCATCTCGGATGTAGCCTTCCTCTACCAGGACGTCCCCTTCCTTGATCACGTATCGAGGGCATGCGAACATCCGTTCTTTGTCGTCATGTTTGTCATAGATTGTGACATCCGCATCGGCGCCGATTCCGAGGTGGCCTTTGTTTACCAAGCCCAGGATGCGGGCCGGAGCGGCGCGGGTAATGATGGCGATTTCATAAAGTGAGTACTCGCGGTTTTGATCCGGAAGAGTTGTTTTGCCGATTGCCTTAAGATTGACCTTCCTTAGTCTCTCACGGCGATATTCGCGATCCATCAACAGCCGGATGATTTGCGGATACGTGATAAACGACGCACCGTTAGGATGATCGGTGGAAAGGGCGATGCGCCAGGGATCCTGCATCATTAGAAACCATTCCAGACCGATGGCCCACTGAGTCGTGTGGACGTGGTTTTTATCTTTATACTCTACCGGCACGATGCCGCAACCAGCTTCGGTTTCGACATCCACGTTAATCCACTTGCGTCCGCTGATCTGATGCAGCATATAGGCAAGCGGACCATCACCCGTCATCGACGTAGTATCTCCGAACAGGACCTGTCCGACATCTATAGTCAGGTTCGGATGGGAATTCACATACTCGACCAATTCCGGGACGCGAGAAGTAAACAGACCGCCCGGCCTTCCGCCGTAGCTGTGGAATTGGACATGGGCCAGATGGCCGTTTCTCCCGTCCAACGCTTTCATGGTCTCCAGCGTGGTTTCCCAGTTTCCGGCAATCCCGAGATCATTGCAGTGAATATGAACGCTGTGCGGCAGATGCAGTTCCATGCTTGCTTCAGCCAGGGATTGAATGATTTGGCGGGGCGTCACACCGAAACCGGACACCTTTTCATCAAGGCCGTGAGCATTGCCACCGGATTTCCATAATTCGACTCCGCCGGGATTTACCAGCTTTACGGCATAGCCCTTTGTCGCTTTCAGCAGCCAGGCGACATAGTGCTGCAGTTTTTCACGTTCGCCTGCGGCAATCTGCTGCATGATGAATTCATTATTGCCCATCAGCACCAGGAAGCCTTTGTCGATGACCGGAATATCCATGAATTCCTCATGCGCGTGACGCGCTACGAGTGGAGGCACGGCCGCGTCAAAGGCTGTTGTATACCCCATTACCGCATATCTATAGCCGGTGGTAAAGGTAGATGGAATCGTTTTGCCAACACCTGAGCGGGTTGCCGGAGTGCGGGGTTGCGGATCGAGGCGATGATCCTCAGGACGCATTTTGCGCGCAATGTTTACTTTGGGCCCGGCAATGTGTGCATGCATATCAACTCCGCCCGGCATGATTACCATGCCTGACGCATTGATTGTCCTGCCGCCACTTACCGATGACACAATCTTCCCGTTCTCGATGCAAATGTCTCTTACTTCGCCATTGATATTGTTGGCTGGATCGAAGACCTCTCCATTGATGATCTTCAGCATTTAATCGACTCCTTCGCCAGATCAGGGAAAATAAAGCATAATAACGGTTATTGGCCGCGAATCCCGCTCTGCCTGTTTCTATCCCCCAACACCAACATCCCCCAGCATCTTATCAGCAACAAAATATCTGGACACCCACTTTTTGTATGAAATACAAAATATTAGGACACCCACCTGTTTCCCGAAATAATTCCGGACACCCACATTTTGTATGAAAATTTTTTCGCTCATTTCATGAGTTCGCCATTAGATATGTGGAAAGAGGTGAATCATGACTATGCCGCGCAGCTCCTACGTCCGCGAAGGACAAGAAGGGGTTTATCACTGCTTCGCCCGGTGCGTCCGCCGGGCATTCCTCTGTGGATACGATACCGCCATAAACCGGGACTACTCCCACCGTAAAGCATGGATCCTCGAAAGGTTACAGCACCTTGCCTCCATCTTCGCCATCGAGGTCTGTGCCTATGCTATCCTCGCCAAT
>JAFGIY010000161.1 GCA_016929335.1 Acidobacteriota bacterium
ATCAACCCTGAAAGGGTTGCGTGCTCGCTCAACCCCTTCAGGGTTGAGGGCAATGGCAATTCATACCCAGGGTTGGCTGCAAAAAGCACAGCCAACCCTGGGCTCTGTTTCGCAGCCGCTTCGCGGCTGTCCGGGTCGCTTATTATCATCCCAGTCTCAAATGTATAAACTCCGTGTCGCGGCTGAAGCCGCGACCACATGAGCAAGCAAACCCATGGTGCCAAGTGTGTTCCGCGGTCTGCGCACAGCCGGGCGCTAATGAAGAGAAAATCCGCCATCGTGGACGATCATCTGTCCGGTAATCAGCCTGCTGTCGTCACAGGCCAAATAGATCGCCGTTCCGACCAGATCTTCCGGATGCGTCGGCCTTTTGATACATCGCAGCGGCAGCTGAACTTCATCAAGAGGAACGGACGGAAATTTCTTGTTTCTGTCGAATTCATCTCCGCCCTCAGAATGCGTGAAGCCCGGAGCGATCGCATTCACATTAATATTGTAGTCGCCTAATTCCCGGGCCATTCCGCGCGTTAATGCCATTACGGCTCCTTTGGAAGCTATGTAATGCGGCACGCCGGGAACTCCTTCGAAAATGGTTGCAGAAGAGATGTTAATGATCTTGCCCCCTCTGTCTTTCATATAAGGGAATACGGCCTTGGTGCAGTGAAAGGGTCCCAGGGCATTCGTTTCCATAACCTTCATAAACTCCTCGGACGTCACCTCCATGAAAGGCTTGATCGTGACCAGCACTCCCGCGTTGTTAAGCAGAATGTCAATGCCGCCAAACCGTTCCACGGCGGCTTTCGCAAGTGCCTCACACTGATCCTGTTTGGAAACATCCGTCTTTACATAAAGAGCATTGCCTCCGGCCTTCTCAATGGCATTTACGGTATTTTTCGCGTCCCGGATATCGCCTATGACGATTTTCGCACCCTCTTTGGCAAATCCCACGGCGAATGCCGCTCCCAGGCCGCGGGCTGCCCCTGTAATGACAGCGACCTTGTCTTTCAGTCTCATAGGAATCCTCCATTCGGTTCAATGATCTCTCAGGCTTGCAGGCACATCTTTCTCCTGGATCGGCCCTCACGCTTGCACTGTTGTATCACTATTTAATCTGTTGCGATAGGTATGGATTGCGGGCTTCGAATTGGCACGAATTAAAATTTGTGCAATTCGAGGCTTGCTTTATTATGGGGGTAGAATTCATTTATCGGCGAGGGCTGCATGAAGAATTGGAATGTGTGGATTGTACTGGCGTTGTTTATTGCCGTTTGCCTTCTTGTTGCGGGATTCGGGGGTTTCTTTACCGCCGGCTCGGTGCGTCAATGGTATCCGCAGCTGGATAAGCCTTCCTGGACGCCGCCTTCATGGATTTTCGGACCGGTGTGGACCGCTCTCTATCTGATGATGGCCGTTGCCGCATGGCTTGTCTGGCGCAAAGGCGAACTCTTTTCCGTCGGGAGCGCTCTCGGATTGTTCATTTTCCAGCTGGTTCTTAACGCCGCATGGTCGCCGCTCTTCTTCGGGCTTAAAAATCCATTGGCAGGTCTGTTGGATATCGTCCCTCTCTGGGTAGCTATACTGGCAACCATGCTTTCTTTCTGGAGAATTTCTCCGGCTGCCGCAATACTGCTGCTGCCATACTGGCTATGGGTAAGCTTCGCGACTGCACTGAACTTCGCTATATGGAAAATGAACCGATGAGCGGAGTTCGAATGGGGCAAAAGGATGGATTGTTCACAATCGAGGCACAAATATTCCTGCCCCGCCCGATCCAGGATGTGTTCCCCTTTTTTGCCGACGCCGGCAACCTGGAAAGCATCACCCCGCCCTGGCTGCGGTTCGAAATCCTCACACCGCTCCCTGTCGCGATGCGACCAGGCGCCAGAATCGATTATCGATTGCGGCTCCACGGCGTCCCTTTGCGATGGCAAACGGAAATCACCGTCTGGGAGCCGCCTTTTCGATTTGTAGATGAACAGCTGTGCGGCCCGTATCGAAAGTGGGTGCACGAACATACATTCGCAGAGCACGCCGGCGGCACGGACATGCGCGATTTTGTTCGCTATGCCGTGCCCGGCGGATGGCCGGCAAATTATCTTTTTGTTCGCCGCGAAGTGCGGCGAATCTTCGAATATCGGGCCGAACGCCTGCTCAGCCTTTTTTCATGAATTCCGGGCTAGCATAGGGCAAGGATAAGAGCTCTTGCTTTTTCCGCCTCGGGCGCATGGGGCGCCAGCTGGAGGAAAACCTTGAGCATTTCCACAGCCTTCGCCGGCTCGCCTGAACGCAGATAGGCATGGCCTGCGTAGTAATGCGCATAGGCATCGTTTTCGTCGAGGTCCATCGCCTTTTCGAATTCCTTAACGGCCTTTTTATTATCCTCTTTGTTGAGATAATACCTTCCCCGATAAACATGAATTTCAGCAGAGTCTGCATGCAGCTTTTTCGCGGCTTCAATGTTTTTCCAGGCTTCCTCATTTTGCTTTAATTCAAGATGAGCCCGCGCCAGAGCCATCTGGATCTGATAATCATCCGGAACGGCCGGCCGGCTTTTGGGGTCTGCCTGGTCCTGTGCCTCTTTTACCCTCAGCAGGATTTGGAGAGCCTCCTCGTATTTCTCCTGCATCAACACGGACAGGCCGAGATAATAATTCGCCTGAACGTCTTTGGGATCGGATTTCAATGCTTCACGAAATTGCTTTTCCGCCTCATTGAATTCCCAGGCTTTAAAGAGCTCTATTCCCTTGTCCGTCTGAGCAATAACAGGCGGCGGCAGGACAGCCATCAATGAGAACACAACGGAAAGCATCAAGATAACGCAAAAGGTTGGTTGTTTGATCATCATTCCTCCCTGGCCAGAAAACTGCGGATATCTCTATAAATTCTACTACAGTTCCAATCCATCGTGCGCATGGAGACCAGATGATAAACTCCATGCGCACGGTTTCCAATATTTTCGGCCGGACTCCGACAGGCTGAGAAGGCCATTCTGCTATTTGATTTTGCTGAGCGGAATGCCCAGCGCTTCTGCTACTCCCTTGCCGTATTCCGGATCGGCCTTCATGCAGTTGCCGATATGCCGGATTTTGATCTCTTCCGGCGCATCGCCCATGGCCCGCGCCGTGTTCCCGAAGAGCTGGGATTTCTGCTCCGGAGACATCAGGCGGAACAAAAGGCCCGGCTGGGTATAATAATCCTCGTCTACCCTGTGATTCCAATGATCGGCGGCGCCCTCCAGGCTGAGCGGCGGTTCGGCAAACTCCGGCTGCTGCTGCCATTCGCCGTAGCTGTTGGGCTCATAACCGAGCGTGCTGCCGTAGTTGCCGTCCACCCGCATCATGCCGTCGCGATGAAAGCTGTGGAACGGGCAGCGGGATGCATTGACCGGAATGAGATGATGATTCACCCCAAGACGATAGCGTTGCGCATCTCCGTAGGAGAAGAGGCGCCCCTGCAGCATTTTGTCGGGCGAGAATCCGATTCCAGGCACGACGTTCGCCGGATTGAAAGCAGCCTGCTCGACTTCTGCAAAATAATTCTCGGGATTGCGGTTCAATTCAAGAGTCCCCACTTCAATAAGCGGATAATCCTTGTGCAGCCAGACCTTGGTCAGGTCGAAGGGATGGAATTTGTATTTGGCCGCATCTTTCTCCGGCATTATCTGGAAGTACATCGTCCAGCGAGGAAAGTCTTTCTTCTCAATGCTTTCGTATAAATCCTGCTGGTGGCTCTCCCGGTTCTTGCCGATGATGGCTTCCGCTTCCTGATCTGTCAGGTTTTTAATGCCCTGCTGGGTTCGCAGGTGGAATTTCACCCAAAATCTCTCATTCTTTGCGTTGATCAGGCTGAAGGTATGACTGCCGAAACCGTGCATGTGGCGATAGCTTGCGGGAATGCCCCGGTCGCTCATCACGACGGTGACCTGGTGCAGTGCCTCCGGCAGTGAAGTCCAAAAATCCCAGTTGTTTAAAGCACTGCGCAGGTTGGTGCGGGGATCACGCTTGACGGCGTGATTCAAATCCGGGAATTTCAGCGGATCGCGCAGGAAAAAAACCGGCGTATTGTTGCCTACGAGATCCCAGTTCCCCTGGTCGGTATAAAACTTTATGGCGAAGCCCCGTATGTCGCGCTCCGCATCGGCCGCACCCCGTTCCCCTGCCACGGTAGAAAAACGCACAAAAAGATCGGTTTTCTTGCCGATTTTTGAAAATATACCGGCTTTGGTATAGCGCGTCACATCGTGAGTAACCGTGAAAACTCCATAGGCGCCCGAACCCTTTGCATGCATGCGGCGCTCGGGAATAACCTCCCGGTCAAAATGAGCCAGTTTTTCCAGAAACCAGACATCCTGCAACAGCGCCGGGCCCCTCGGTCCTGCCGTCATGATATTCTGATTATCAACGACGGGCGCTCCTGCATTATTCGTCAACTTCTTTTTTGCCATTGATTCCTCCCTTTCGGTACACATATGAAAATAGAGAATTAGCTTTTCGCGGCCGGCTCTTCATCATGCGAACTGCCTTCAATCATCCGGCCACTGAATTCCGCTTCTTCCCGCTTTTTTTACTGCGGCATTTGCTGCAAATTCCTGTTAGAACTACGCTTTTCTTTTCAACGATACCCCAGGAACCTGCTTCCTTCGGCAACTGAACTCTATCGAAAGAGGCCCAGGGAAAATCGCATATCTCATGACATTCGCGGCAAATCAAATGGTGATGGGGGGGTTGCACGGCTTCAAAGCGCACCTGACTTTGAACAGTCTCCACTTTCTGAACAATGTTATGCTGCGCCAGGGTCGCCAGCGTGCGGTAGACAGTATCCAATGAAAGAGCCGGCATCCTCGGAAGCAGCCGATGATAGAGTGTCTCGGGTGACGGATGGTCCGTCGATCTTGCCAGTTCGGCAAATACCTCCATACGCTGAGGCGTCAATTTCAGGCCGGCTCGCCGGCAGGACTCTCTAAATCGGTTCAGGAAATCCGTACTCTTTTTCATGGCTAATTACCAAAATTTCTTAATAAATAATATCTACTATTTACAAATTATCAAGATAATTTATTATTGAATCGATGGCACGGAGGATTCACAGACTGCCGGAAGAGGTGACCATCGAAGGTCGCCGCTTGATTGCGGCAAGGCCGGCCTTCAAACCAATACTAATGAGTTTTTGGAGATAAACATGGACAAGTACGAATGCATTCCCTGTGGCTATGTATATGATCCCGCCGAAGGAGACCCCGAAAACGGCATCCCTAAAGGCACTCCTTTTGAAAAGCTGCCGGATGACTGGGTCTGCCCCTTATGCGGCGCCGGCAAGGATCAATTCGAAAAAGCATAAAAAAGGGCCGCGAATGATCACGAATGATGCTGATTCGTGTTCATTCGCGGCGCCTCTATTCGCCGGCCGTTTTGGCTGAAGCAGACGCAATTTCAACACCGGTCCGGTGCTCAATCCAGCGCACCATGTTGCTGATGCTGCATCCCTTCCCGGAAAAATGTTCGGCGGCCTGCCATAGCTCCTGATCCAGTGAGGAGAGCGGCACAGGAAGCTTTTTACGCTTCGCCAATTCCATCGCAATGCCGATGTCTTTGACCATAAGCTCGAGCTTGAACGGATCATCGAACTTCCTGTTGGTGATGCGCTGTTTGAAGTGGGTCTGGCTGATCCATGACATTCCGGTGGAAACATTCAGCACATCAGTCATCACATTCGGATCGAGACCGAACTGCTTTCCTATAATCAAGCTCTCAGCAGTAGCCATGAACGTAACCGATGTAATGAGATTGTTGATGCACTTCATGGAATGCCCCGCCCCAATCGGGCCGAGGTGGAATACTTCCTTTCCCATAACATTAAGAATCGGCATTACCCTGCTTACATGCTCTTTATCTCCGCCTGCCATGAAGACGAGTTGTGCAGCCTGAGCTCCCATTTGGGCTCCCGAAACCGGGGCATCGACCATCGCAATCCCTTTTTGGGCAAGAACTCCGGCAGTTTCTATCGTGATCCAGGGTTCTGAAGAAGAAGTATCCAGAACCAAATCGCCGCGGCGCAATCCCTCTGCTGCTCCCGATTCACCCAGCACAACATCACGGACATAAGCCCCTGAGGGCAACATGGTAATTACAATATCGGACCTCTCCGCAAGAGCCCGTGGTGTTTCCACAACGGCAATCCCGTCATGTTGTTCAGCCAGCCGCTCGGCCCTGGTCCGATCGATGTCGAAAACCGCAAGCGGATATCCTGCCTTCGCCAGATGTCCGGCCATCGGAGATCCCATCACCCCAAGACCTATGAATCCCACTCGCAACTCTTTCATAATTCACCTCATGAACTGCGGGAAAATAAATATCACTCCGGCAGAGCCGGAGGCTTTAGGCAGCCTGTCACCGGGATTCATTCCCCAGAAAAATTACCGACATATGGCAGGTGTCACAGTCGAATTTCAGGAGATACGAGTTACGGCCATCACCGATTCGCAGAGGCTCCCTGAAACGCCGGTTTGACCGGCTTATTTTAGGGCACGCATCCAGTTCGTACAGTAGACAGTATTTGGTCCGCATGACTTCTTTTCCGGTTGTTTCCGAAAGAGTCTCGAAAGCAGGCTCTACAACCTCAGAACCGTGACGTTGGTAAAACCGCCGGGCATGCTCGTTCATAACATTGGCATGATAATCCAGTCTTTTTTCGGGATAGGGAATGCCATTAGGCCGAATCGCCGCAATCTTGCGGGGATAGGATTCGAACCGGACTCTCGTGAGTTCATCCAGAACGCTTCGTTTAATGCTATTTAAAAAGCTGATTGGATAAAAGCCCACTCGCCCGGAGATTTTCAATTCCATGACTCTGAAAGGCGTATTGCCCGTACCCGACAGGTGTTTTTCTATCTGCTCCCTTGCCCTTGACGGATTATTTGGTTCTTCAAAAGTCATTCGGCTTGTCACTTCGGCCCTGTTGCCGTCTTCATCCATGGCCGCAAGACGAACGTCGTCGTCTTCATGACTGAAATCCATTTCCACAGGGAGGCGCCTTCGGCCGGAAATTTTGTTCAGCAGTCGCGTCAGGGCGATATCATGATTACGGTACAGCAGTGTTCCTTTTGCCGGAGCCTTCATTGTATTGGGAAATACTTTTGAGTTCTCGATCCGCTCCACGCGGAACCCGATGAGTTTCTTCTCTTTTGTGAAAAAGCAGAGCCCGTCTCCGTTTTTAAGATCCGAACAATCTGTTCTAAAGAATCCCTTTCCGAGCCCGGTAACGGTCCCCACCGGCCGGCCGATCGACTTCGGCGTATCCATGGAGGCGATCTTTTCTCCCCGGCCCAAAAGGAAGTATCGGGTAAATCCCCGGTTGAACGTTTTCGCCGGATCGGGTGAAAAAAGGACTTCGCTCCTGCCCGAACTTCTGCGGCGATAGCCGGAATGGCTGCGGACGAAGTCATCCAATACCCGGCTATAGGCGGCCGTGACATTTTTTACATAATCCGCTTCCTTATACCGCCCCTCGATCTTGAAAGACGCGATTCCTGTGGAAACCAGGCCGGGGATGTCGTTCATCAGATTCAGGTCTTTGAGGGAAAGCAGGAATTTTTCGGAAAGAATGCGATTGCCGTCGCCGTCCGTGAGTGAATACGGTGATCTGCAGCATTGCGCGCAGACGCCGCGATTTCCACTGCGCCCCGTCACGGCATGGCTCATGTAGCACTGCCCGCTGTAGGAGACGCACAGAGCGCCATGCACAAAACATTCCAGCTCAATCCGTGTCGCCTGGCGGATGGCGTCAATCTCTTCGAGCGAAAGCTCCCTCGCCAGGATGACGCGTTTGAAACCCACATCTTCGAGGAAGCGGATCTTCTCCGGCGTATCGTTGTGCATCTGAGTGCTTGCAATCAGAGGAATAGGAGGAAGATCCAATTCCAGAAGCCCGGGGTCCTGGATGATCAGTCCGTCCGCCCCCAGATCGTGGATTTCGCGGATGACATTCAGAGCTTCCGCAATTTCCTTGTCGGTCAGGATAGTATTGAGAGCGACATAAACTCCGGCATAGTAAAGATGCGCATGCCGGATCAGCCGCGCAATCTCCCTTGTCTCCACCGCTGCATTAGCCCTGGCGCTGAATTGCGGGGCGCCGATATATACCGCGTCTGCTCCATGGTCTATTGCGGCGATGCCGATATCGGCATTGCCGGCAGGCGCCAGGAGTTCCAGAGATTGCGTCATAGGTCCTGTTCCAAAGATTATCGAGCTTCTCTATATTATAGCTGCCCTTACCGCTCCATGTGGACGTTGTGGACTTGGATGACGACCTGAATCCGGACACCTTTATTGCAGGTATCCGGATTTCAAAATCAGGTTCAGGTCAAAATCTCATTCCGGTTATTGGATTAAGTCACCGCCGCTCAAATTAGCCGGCGAATAATAACCGTTGCAGCAGACTTGTTTTAAAAAATCAGCGAGAATTCTTTTCGCGTCTTCGATGGACGCATACAGCGCGGTTTGAATGCCGGGACTCCCGGCGATCATGGCAGAAAGAGGATGCTCGGAGTCGCACCTGTATAAACACAGGACGGGTTTCTTCATCTTAACGGCGCATCCCAATTCATAGCCGACGCCCAGAGACGGGACGGAAACCTCTGCCACCAGGAGATCGCACGCCGACAACCATGTCATGTCCCTGTCATAAATGTGTCTGTCTTCGGGTCCATCGTCTCCATTTTCCGAAAGGGATGTGTCGCCGACATGTTTCGTCAGCACTTCGCCAAAGGAAGACAGATATGTGATCAACGATTGATAAATCGAAGCGTCAGTCCGTCCGCCTCTGATAGCTCCGGCAAAATAGATTTTCATATGCTGCGTCCGGGGATTTCACTGCCGCAAAAAGTAGATGATGGCCAGCACGATTCCAATCGAGACAACCGTCCATCTCAGCGTGTCGGGTTTGATACGGCCTGCCAGGCGGCCTCCCAGCGTTCCGCCAATCAGCGCTCCTGCGGCCATAACGAGCGCAATGGGCCACTGAACCCTGCCCGAGAAGATGAAAAGAACGGCAGCGGCTCCATTGGCGCCGAAGGCAACGGTCTGCTTGATTGCATTCAGCCGCGTCAAGCTGTCGTTGATCATTAAGCCAAGGAGAGACAACACGACGACACTCATGGCCACTCCGAAATATCCGCCATATATAGCTGCGAGGCCGATCAGGATAACGGCCCAGGTTTCGGAACCGGGTTTGGCGGCCGATTCGATGGAACGGCGCACCAGCCATAATCGAATCACACCCTGGACCGCAAGCAGGCAAGAGGCCGCCAGAATCAGGAATGGCACCAATGCCATGAAAGCCCGCTCTCCCGTTCGCAGCAGAAGAATGCTGCCGATGATGCCTCCGACGGCACTCGCGGTCAGGAATATCCAGAAGCGCCGTCTTTGCCCTGTCAGATCCTTGAGCTGGCCTAGAATTCCCCCCACGAATCCGGGGCAAAGAGCTACAGTATTTGTAACATTTGCCGCTATAGGCGAAACTCCCAGAGCCAGCAGCGTCGGGAAGGTAATAAGAGTGCCCCCGCCTGCAAGCGCATTAATCGCCCCTGCCGCCACGGCCGCAAATCCCACCAGTACAAAATCAAATCCGCTTAACATCGATTTATTGGAATCTATTTGAACAGGCGCGGAGCGAAGTCGTTGAGATACCGGCGCCAGTTGATCCAGGTATGCCCGCCGCCCGTCTCGTTGAGCGTAAACTTGATGCCGTATTTATTCAAAGTCCCTTTCAGCTGATCCGAATTCTTCGCTATGAAATCCTCCCGGCCATAAGCGTAATAAACAAGTTTAAGCTCAGCGGCCGCTTTTTTAAGTGCGGCGTCGTTGGCTTTCTCGTATCCCTCACCCCCGCCCGTAATCGAGAAAATACCGATATAGCGAAATAATTCCGGATGGGTCAGGCCGTTTTGAATCGTATGGGCGCCTCCCATGGACAGGCCGGCCATCGCCCGGTTGTCGGCATTGGCGATTGTTCGATAGTTTTTGTCTATATAGGGAATCACCACCTTAAGCAGGTCGTCGCTGAAATCGGCATTCTGCAGCATATTTCCGGGATCCGCATTCGGACGATCCGGAGTATGTCCGTTCGGCATTACGATGATCATCGGATTGGCTTTGCCTGCGGCAATCAGATTATCAAGGATGTTGTTTGCGCGCCCGACGCTTGACCAGCTATGATCACTGTCTCCCGCGCCGTGCACCAGATAGAACACCGGATAGGACGCTCCGTTTTTTTCATAACCCGGCGGCGTATAGACATGCATCCGGCGCACCATACCGAGCGGCTCGGACCAGTACTCAATCTTCGCAACATTCCCATGCGGAATGTTGTTGTGAAATGTCTGGAAGTCTCCCGCCGATCCCTTCACCTCGATCAGAGAATCGATATTGGAACGTTCCAGCGAAATTTCGCACGCCGCGGGATCCGGCACTCGCACTCCGTTCACGAAGAAGAAGTAACGATACGTGTCCGGCGCTATCGGATTCGGCGTGGTCACAGACCATAGCCCTTTTTCATCCTTGGTCATCTGCCGGCCGGTTCCTCCCATGAATGAGTTGGGTGCTATGTCCTCGTTATCGCTGCTGCCCAGACCAACGGATGTCGCATCGGGTGCGCAGATGCGGAAGGTGACTCGCCCGTCCGGCAGCTGCTCGGTGGATTTGTAGTTCGCAGTGCCCATGCCCGTTGGAGGGGAGCAACGGTTGGGATCGCCGCCCATTCGCGGAAAGCCGGGACGACGCTGTGCCGATCCCGGAGCTCCCGGGACCGGCGCCTGTTGCGCAAATACCATAGCTGCCGTTAAAGCGAATGCCGTCAGAATTATCAGTACTATTTTGCCGAGTCTCATGCTTTTGCCTTTCTCAACGATATAGCTGCAAACGGATAAAGCGGCAGCGATGGAGCCGTCAGCTGTCAGCCTTCAGCCCAAAAAATAGGTTTTGCTGCAAAAAATAAGCTCCAAGTTTGAGTGTAGTACCACGAAAAGCAATCGACCGCAGCCGGAAGGCGCGGCTTTGGCTTGCCCCGCACAGCGCTTACTGTGGGATACACTTGACACTGTGAGGGTCCTCCTTTATGCATGCGAGCTTTAACCCGCATTTCTCACACATAAGATTAATCGCGCGTCGCGGCTGAAGCCGCGACCCACATAAGAAAGGACACCCACAGTGTCAAGTATGTCCCGCAGTCTGCGCACTGCGGGGCTACCTTGTTTCATCTCAGGGGTCGGAGTCGATATCGGGGTCGGATTTTAGCCATGAAGCATATCCATTCTGTTCTCACTCAAGATCACTTCCGTTCGACCCCGAAATAGCTCCTTCCATTTGCCGCGTATCTTCCCCTGTCACCGGCCACATATTTGTCTTTGCCGGCAGCTATACTATCAATAAAGCTTAAAGAACAGCGTCCTGCCCCGGCCGGTAGCTCCGCCGGTGTCCGGATCAAATACCATGACGGGTTTGCCATCCTTCTGATCAACCGCGAATGCAACCCAGCCCTCCATAGACTGACCTGGCTGTACCATGCCCGTCAATGCAGGCTTGGGTACGGTCACCGAAATCCTCGGATATTCCGTCAAATCCGATGCCAGGGCAACCCATTGCATTGACGTACCGAGATCAAAGGGCAGTTTGTCGGAAACGGCTCTACCCTTATGCTCGAACTTGATTCGGGCCAGAATATATTCCAGACCTTCGGGCGGAGCGCCGTTGCCCGGGCTGGCCGCTTTCAGGCGATTCATTGCTTCCGCGCCGCGAACCGTTTCAAGAACGGTAATGGTGATGTCGTAAATATTGGAATAAACGGATCCGAGCTCGACCATGGATCGAACCGGTGAACCAATAGCAGCCGGATTCGTCGAAGAATTATCCTGCGCTATTGCAGGCTGGAGAGACGCCGCAGCCATCGACATAAACAGCGCGATAAAAAACACTGCAAATCTGTTTTTCATGTGATCTCTCCTCCTATCTCCATTGATCCACTGAAGCGCTGCCCACATAGCCGAAATCTCCGCCCGACCAGAAGGTATTCGTCCCTCCTCCGGTGACGACAATCTCGATTGACGTGGCAGGTTCGTTGGTGTCTTTCGATGCCATGAATGCCGTATTCCTTGAGGGCAAGCCGCCCCTGTTGTAGCGGGAAACGGGCACCACCGCTCCCTCGCCCAGTTTTAGCCAGCCGGCGTAAGGCTCCACACCCTTCTTCGCCTGCTCCAGCGCTCTCTGATTTTGCGACCAGTACAACCAGCCTGGTGTCCCCGTATTCTCGGCCAGCCATTTGGCATAAGCTTCCTTGGTTGGAAAGCCGTTGGCCGCCACATCGGCTGCGACGATAGGATCAAGAACAAGCGTGGCTTGAGAAGTGCCGAAGGAGAAGAAATGCTCCAGCCATCCGCGAATGACCTGGTGATTCGGCAAAGGCGAGTACCAGGCGATGTCACTCATGCTCCAGCCGCTGAAAACGCTGACCACGCTGTCGTTCTTCTTGAATCCTTTCTGCACATGCAGAGGATTCCAGCCGGAAGGCAATCCGTCCTCTGTTTCCGGGAAACATAGATTGCCGTAGTTAAGAGGATTCCCCTGGCTGCCCAGGTACGTCTCTCCGGGTTTTCCCGATCCGCCGAGGTTTTTGGAAATCAGCGTCCAGCACCTGCCGATCGATGAATTAGCGCGGCTCACCGGCCCCATGGCGCCGATTCCCGTGTTCATCTCGATTTCCTTGACCACAGGACCGTTTACCACGACCATTCTGGCGAAAGAGGATGTGGAGCTGAACAACGAAGTCACTCCCTTGGAGGCCAGCGCCAGAATTGTCGGGAAATATTCCGGCTTCGCGCCCGCCATCACCGCGTTCACGGCAACCATTTCGACCGTGTAGTACCATGCTTCATGCGGCGGGGAGGGGCGCATCTGGCCGACCCATTCGTCCGGCTTGCGGCTCGTGGCTTTCAGCATCTCCGCAACCTTCTTCTCGGTCGGAAGAATGACCGGGTTCCCGTCTGTAAAGCCCTGTTCATGGAAAAATTCCATCAGCTTTTCGGGAGTATTGGGTTCGAACAGCCTTGGCCGCGGATCTCTTTTGAGAAATCCTGCTTTGCTGTCCTCTGCAGAAAGCGGCTTTGTCAAACCTGCATATATTTCTTCCAGCATCGGACGGCCGGCAAGCGGATCATTTCCCGCAATATACTTCCGGCACAAATCCGCCGGTCTGTCCGTGATCGGATGCGGCGTATAGATGATGCGCATATTCGGGATTCCCTTTTTATAGGAAATCGTTGTTACGAGCTCCTGGAACCTTTGCGTAATCATCGGAACGGCAGGAATGCCCATTCTTTCGAGGGTTACTGCATGGCCGACGACCGCCGGCGAGCAGCTGCTTCAATGCCCGAGCAGGACAATGGCGCATGCCCCCTTATCTTTGATTTCCTTCCACAGCTTCGGATCATCATCCATGTAGCCCGCATACTTGTCCCGCAGAATCCACGTCGTCTTGGGATATTTTGCTTTCAACGCGGCGAAAAGCTCCTCCACAAAAGGCTTCGTATTCGGATACTTGGTATCCACGATGTAAACCATCTTGCCGTCCAGCGTGGCCGGACGCGTTGCCATGGGAATCTTGCGAATTTCAGGCTGAATGCCCCGCGGATTCATCACCACAATCTTTGGCTCATCGGCCGTCCATCCTATGGCTGAAACAAACGCTGCAATCAAAATAACAGCCGGAATGTAAACCGCCCTCGTTTTCATACATCACCCCTCCTGCGTAAAACTAATTTAGCCGGTCGGCGCATATGCCGGTGCCGGAGCAGCCTGCCCGTTTGGCGAATAAGCGTTACCAGCACCTGCCGTTCCAAATCAAACACCGGCAGCGATGCTGTGCTGATCCACTCCCGGAATTATCCAGATTCATAGCATAACCTTGTTGGCGAACCGCCGCCAATTCATTTCGATATGGCTTCACTTTTGTAATGGAGTTCTGCCGAGGATTCCAGCCACGAATCAATACGAATTCTCCGGAATGCTCGCGCAATCCGTGTCAATTCGTGGCCGGCTGCTCATCCTCGATTGGATTCGAGCGATGTCGAATCAGCTGCGGGATATATAAAATGATCTATGATGCTCTGCGCTAGATTTTCGCAGGTCTGCAGAGGCTTTCCTTGGCATTTGCGCTCCGCCCGCATTGTTTACATAAGAATTTTGCATCCTTTATCAGCTTTTTGAAATCCTCCGGATTACTCGCGATATAACCCATGTTCGTCAGGTAGCAAAGATGTTCATCATGCATGGGATGAGGCATTTTTAGCTTCTTCATGTTTATTCCCCTTTTCTGCGTTATTCGTATTGAGCCACAAGTAACCTTACACCCTTATGTATATATAGATACAATAACAGTCCGGTCTCTGCAACAAGCATTCCCTGATAGGACAGCCGCAGATTCGTCATCCCGGCCAGGCAGGGACGGATAGAGTTTTCCATCGGGAAGCCCTATAATCACCTGAGTTTCGGGAGGAAATGCAATGCAGACTCGAATGATGCTCGTCATACTTTTGATTCTTGCTTTTACGGCATCCGCGATGAAGGCCGGGTCCGGGGAGTTTGCCGCCCTGGACTATATTCAGATCCAGCAACTGGTGGCAAAGTATGCACGTGCCATCGATACATGCTCCAACAACGGATACGACTACGCCGATCTCTTCACGGCCGACGGTTACTTCGCTCCATCCATGAACGGCAAGGTCGGTCCGAAGTTTCAGGGACGCGAACGGCTGGCGGAGGTTTCCGGAGGCGGAACTCAAGGATGCAAGAACGTTCCCTGGATTAAGGAAGGCGTCCGCCACATCTACGTCAACCATATCATCACCCCTGCCGCAGAAGGAGCTACGGGGACCGTCGACATGCTGATGATCGGGCTGGGCGGTGATCCGAACAAAATTGAACACGACGGCTACTATGAAGATGTTTACGTCAGGACTCCGCAGGGATGGCGATTCAAATCGCGCGTTCATCATGCCCTGCTCAATGAGGGAAAACGCGCAGCGCCTGCGAAACGCTGATGAAATTGGCCGGCGACGTAATCTGCGTAAGCAAAAATTCCCATGTGGGTCGCGGCTTCAGCCGCGACATGTTGGTGCAAACAGAAGATCAGACATAAATATCTCCTACACATGGGATTTATTGCGCGTCGCGGCTGAAGCCGCGACCCACATGGGAATTTTTCTGTTGTGTGGATTGTGTCATCGCCGCTACACCTATTAAAACTGCTGTTGAGGTTATGCGACGGCTTCTTCGGCCCGCGCCCATATGAAACGCGCAATATCATCCAATGCAAAGCCGGGTGACAAGTATCGATTTAGCTTTCGTCCCGCTCATCCGCCTCCTATAATGGGTTCCCACATGAAAAGCAGGAGGAATCAATGGCTTATAAAAAGCGAACGAACCGAAGAGATTTCTTTCAGGACGTATCAGCCGGAGCAGCAGGAATGGCCTTTGCGAGCGTCCTGTCTACACTGAATGCGGCAGCCAGTCCTCAGAAGCCGACATATGAATCATTCGACATGAGCAAACTTGCGAATGCCGTGAGGGAACCGAACGTTGTCGAATTCAAGCCGTGGAAATCAATGCACGCCTCTATAACGTCTCCCATGATCACGGCATGGGGCGCCAAAGACATTCCGGGATCCAAACTGGCGATAGGATTTGCCTATATTGAAAGACCTGAAACACTGGGTGGAGCCACTCACTCACATGAGCATGACCAGTGGATATTCCTCATCGGGGGAAACAGCAAAAATTTCCTCGACTTCGATGCGGATGCGGAGATGCTTCTGGGCGACAGGGTTAGAAAAATCAACTATCCCTGCTATTTCTACATTCCCAAAAACACGCCTCACTGCCCGTTGGTCGTTAAACGCATCGGCAAGCCCATTGTATTTATCGATGCCAGGACCGATTAGCAGCTTTCAGTGAGAATTGCCGGGAAGAGATGATTACCGCCCACATGAGATAAATCATGTGGGCCGCGGCTTCAGCAGCGACCCGCCCGTGGGAAAAAAAGTCAGGCATAAATATTTCTCACACATAGGATTAATCGCGCGTCGCGGCTGAAGCCGCGACCCACATGGGAATTTTTTTGTATAGCACGCGCACAATGTCAGGCGTGTTCCACAGTGATTGCACAGTTGGGCGAATTTTTGATATCTCGGGGTCGGAGTCGGTTTCGGGGTGGACTTTTAGCCACGGACCATATTTATTGTGGTCGCACTTAATACCATTTCCAATACAACCCCGATCCCGAAAAAACTTCTTCCATTCGCTGCGTATTTTTCCGGGTCAATGGCACGCCGGAACGCCTCAACCTGTCCGGGACATACTGCCATAGGCCGCAGGATCAGTTTGTCCCAAGCAAAATACAATGATATCGCGCGCAAAAGCCGAAAAGATGAAAAGGAGGAAAATGTCTGCGCCATGAGCTCGGCTGGTCGCAACGAAGAAGTGCGGGAGGCGTTATCCTCGATCGGACAGTATTTGTCCGATTCGGTCCCCCCTGTCCTTGTCGCCGAACCGATTTCCATTCTTCTAAACAAACCGGCGCAGTTAATGGCCTCGGAAATAATGAGCTGGCTTTCCACCCAATACCGGGAGGAGAACAAAGCTTCTGTCGTTCATTACCTGGTCCATGCGCTCATCAAACTGCACTACCTTGGCCAGCTTCAGCTCGTGCCCGTAGAAACGCTGACGCCCTACCTCGAATCTGTCCAGCAACTCCTTATAGAGCGTTGTCCTCCCGTGCATCGGACGCATCTGCGGGAAGGCTTCGCCCGTATTGGAACCCACGAATCATCGAAAGCTACGCCCATAAACCTCCTATATGGGCAGAGGGAATCAGGCCAAACGAAATCCAAAAGCCATGCAGCTTTCACTCCGGAGAAGGCCGGAAGTCGTCTTGCGCAGCCGCCGGACCGGCCGGAATCAGATATACAGGCGCCTGCTTCGTCTGAAGTGAATGAGCATCGTGAGGAGGCGATGCCGAAATTCGATTCAGCGGCTTCATCCAATATTCAAACCAACAGCGAATTACTCAGCTTTCAGAATAATCTCAAATCGCTGGGGATGAATTCCGGTGAGGATCATATCTTCCGAGAGCTGGGCCGCAACCTGCCGGGATGGATGATATCGACGACCGACATTGGCGCCGCAGAGTCGCACAATCCGGCTGTCAAGGCCATGGTCCAGTATATCCACCTTGCAGAAAACCGATGGGATGTCGGCAAGCGATTTCAGGAAATGATCCAGGCTGCGATAGATCAGTTCAATACGGGTTCACTGGTGCGGGCGGCCACAATGTTTGATCTTGCACTCGATGCCAGCACCTATCACAGGTTGAATCCGAGCATAGCGATAGAGGCCCGTCAGTCCATGCATGAATCGCTCGACTTGAACCGTCTGCGCGATTTCGCAAATGAACGCAACAAACATCGTCTGCTGCGAAAGGTCTTGAACTTCTTCGACGAATTCGCGGTGGACAATATGTTGAACAGACTCCAGACAGAAGAGAGACGCGACCGGCGCAGATTGCTCCTTATCCTGATTACGGCGCATGGCAGTGCTGCCCGCAAGGCGGCTTTACAGAGATTGAAAGAACAAATTGAAACCGTGGATGCAGGAAGCGACTGGCATTTCATGCGCAACCTTATTTGCCTTCTCGCAGATATACCTCGCAGCCGCGATGCCTCTCCGAACGAAGAGATGGACCTGGTCGCTCCCCTGGTAACCCTTTCATTGCCGATGCCGTTGGTCAAGGAGGCGATCCGACTGGTTGGACAAATCAGGTGCGAAAGATCCGAGCATCTTCTGATATCAACTGTGGACAAGCTGGAAAGTGAAATATTCAAAATCTTCTCCGCTGGCAAAGATCCGGCCTCCAAAATATCACTTCTGGACAGGACGGTTTTTGCACTCGCCCATCTCCGCACTCCGAAGAGCAATGAAAGAGTGATAAAGCACGGGATGAGCCGCTACGACGAATTGGGAGATACCATGGCGAGGCTGACTTACCTCTCCGGCCAGGATCTTACCTCAGACCGGGAAAGCATCAATACGCTTGTCCAATTCATCAAGAGCAAAATGCCCCGAAAGCTCCTCGGCGTTACGATTCAAAAAAATGAGGATCTGCTGCTTCAAACAATCAAGGCGCTTTCATCAACGCCCGACGTGGTTGTGCGACTGGCACTCGATGTTGTGGCGGAGCAGTTCCCGGAAACAAAATTCGGTCAAGCGGCAGCAAACGCGCTGAAGGAGTTTGCCGCATCAGATAAGCGGGGTGCTTCATCGGAGCGCATATTGACCGGAGACATGGAGTTGTTTGGTCTTCCGGATGTGCTTGAAAAGCTGAGCCAATCGCAGGCCGGCGGCATCCTGATGCTTAAGGATGCAAAAGGCAGCCAGACCGGTGAATTCACCCTGCTGGCCGGCCGGATGCAGAAATGCAGAGCGGGACGCCTGGAGGGCATGGAGGCGGCGTGCCAGCTTTTCGAAAAACCAACCGGCGGATCGTTTATATTCAAAGGCCAAAGCCATTTCGGGGCGCAGGCTCGAGCCGAGGAATTGAAACTCCCGGATATGGCTTCAATCATATCCGAAGGCAAACGCCGGTATGACGAACTTCAGTTCGCGCGCGCGATCGTGCCGGATCTTGCTCAGCTCAGGCTCAAGCGAAGTCATCCGATCCCTGACGGTGAGGGGGAGGACGCCAAACTCGTCAATCAAATCAGGCAAAAAATCGAGGCAGGGACTTCACCGGAAGAATGCGAGGCAGTCTGCAGCGCCGATTCGTGGCGCGTGCGCAGCCTGCTTGCACGCTGGGTCGAGGCCGGCATCCTTACGGTCGATCAGCATCCGTCACAGAATCCTGCAAACATTTCAAACTGAAGGAGCCGAAGCCGAATAGCGCCGGATCCGTCCGTTCATCGGCCTCAACTCCTGCACTTGTACGCAGATTTTACCGTTCCATGCCTGCGGTAATCAGCCAGGTGCAGCCGCTCATATCGGGATTCATCCAGTGTAGTGCATCCAACAGATCAGGAGAAAAACGCCACGGATTACACCGATTTCACAAATTAGAGAATGCGCGGCCAAAGGCTTGCCCATGAAACCGTTCTTTTAAATCCGCGAAATCTGTGGCTGCTTGTGGTTGAGACTTTTGGGAAAATCGGATTGTACAGATCAAATGTCAGGGGATCTACCACGCACTGTACTGGAATATCCCGGTCGGAATCGCAACTTTGCCGGAGATCAATTTTGGGCACGAGGTTGCTGTATCTGCACAATTGGATTGGATGAGTAGACGATCCGAGAGTGCATCCGCAAGCGCGAACAGGAAGAGAAAAGGCAGGAGCGGTTACCGCCCGGTGGGTTTCAGCCCCATACCGGGAGTCCTGAACCTCCGCTCCAGTTCACTCAGTCCCACCTGCCCCCGCAGCGCCTCCAGCCGCGGTGCAAGGAGATCGGGACTGTAAGTTTTCATGATATTCAGCGCCTCCTCGAAATCGTGCAGTCCCCCGGCAACGCAAAACGCATAGGCCGAACGCACGTTCGCAGCTTTCTTAAACGCAGCAATCTCTTCTTCCGTGCTCATCCACACGCCTTGCTCACCGGCGCCCCTGCCCCATACCAGGATGTGTTTGTTTCTTTCGTCCGCGTCGAAGTCTTTGAGGATCCCCTCGATGCGTCCATGTGCAGCGGCTCCTGCGTTCATCGGCGCCAGCGTGGAGTAATAGCCAACGTGATAATCAAGATACGTCGAACCGTCTTTCTGTTTATGACGCGTGAGCGGCCAGGCACATTCCACTATGGTGTGATGGCCCTGCGGAACCATTGTTACGAGAGGCAGGAGTTGGATGATGCCGAGCACTTCATTGCTCACATGAGCGACACCGCCGGCCCAGTTCAGCGCATAAAGGGAATCTGTTGTCGTGCCCGAGATATCCGCTCCCTCCGGTCTCAAGCCGAAGGTTCTGTTTATGGCCGCAATAACGCTCTTCGGCTCGAACCTGAACTTGTCGACGCCGCGCACGATGGACCCTATATTCGTGTACAGATTCTCCGGCCTGTCGCTCTCCTGTTTGGCGAGGCTTTCTCTTCTGGCGGCGCGCATGAGAGCCTCTTGTTGCCACTCGGCTTTGGGCTTCAGCTGGCTGAACGGAATCAGGCGGTCTTTCCACAATGGCGAAATGATATCCCCCGGAACCATAAGGCGTTCCATTGCCTTCTCTTTCGGGTTCCCCTCGGGCATTTGCATGGCTTTCTCAAGTTGAGAACGGGTAGCGGGTTCGCTGCGATCCCGATGATACATTTCGGGGCCAAATCCTCCCTCCGTATCTCCCTTCTTGAGGAAAATTGGCGGCGGCCTCAGCATGTCTTTCTTCTTGAGATGATTCAGGTAGAAATCCTCGAATGCCGGATTCAGCTGCTTCATCCGGTTCTTGTTCACCTCGACGCATTCGCCAAAGAGACGAATGATGTCCGAACAATTCTCCAGCGTCCACCAGAGCTCCCGCCGGAGAAACTGTTGTAGCCCGTATGTGGTAGCATGAACCCCTGTTTGAAACATCAGGAATTTACGGCTCTGTTCATTGAGGAATCGGTCCAATGCCCCTTCCTCGACGCTGAGGATTTCCAGGAGAAGCTTGCGACAGAGCCGTTGGATGGAATATATGTAATTCTTTTTGAAGAATCCGTTCAGTGCGCGGGCGACCTCCACTTCCAGGTTGCGCCTTTGGATTCGTATCCCTTCGATGTCCGAGTGAATCTGGAGCGGAATCATGACGTCGTTGCTCCTTTCCTTTTCCAGAATCTGAAGTATAGGAATCTTGGCCTGCGTTTTTTCTCAATAATCCGGCAAGATACCGAGATTTGATGCTGATCGATTTAAATTTCCAAGGTATTTTACTACACGTCTGAATCGATTATAGCGAAAGAATGTCCCGACGGCATTCTTTATTCAAGCTTTCAAGAATGCTTTCCCATTTTCGGAACGCTTCAGGCGTCTCTGTAAGCCGGTGCTGATCAGTTCCGAAACACTCCCTCAAATCCTTTCCAGAAGCAGGGTCACATCATCGACATCTTCTTCAAGCACACGGAATTCGCGTGCCTGCGCGGACACATAGGCTTCAAACACCTCTCCGAGATGAGGCAGGCGAGAAGACAGATCCTGCGCACGCTTCTTAATCGCCGCAAACATGGCTGCATATTCTGCAATCCTCACTTGCTCATCCGATCGGGCTTCTGCAATAAGACGGAACCCGGCTTGTTCAATCGATAAGAAGACCTCATTGCGGCTTCGATAAGCCGAGCCGCATGCAACGCCGTCCTTGGGGTAAGCCTCATCGATAACTACTTTCCCCTGGCGACAAAGGAACGGAGCCACATGCAGCAGGGTTTCGGTTGTCGAGCCCAGAACCGGCCCGATCGCGCCAAGGATCACCGCGCAAAATCGCCGCGCAGTTGTCCATGTGCGAATATCCGCCAGCTCGAAGCGGCAGCGATCGGAAAGCCCCATGCGCTCGGCACGCGTGGTTGCCGCCTGTATGAACGCCGGCATAGCATCCACGCCAAGAATGAGCCACGGCTTCTGTGCGGCCAGATGGAGCGATACGGCGCCTTTGCCGCATCCCAAATCAAGAATATCCGCTTCAGAAGGCAGTCGCCCGTGTTCGCTCAACAGCTTCTCAATAAGCTTCGGATCGGAACCCATTTCGAACAGGTCTTCCAGCAATTCCGGGATAAATGGCAGCAATCGGGGATCCTCGCCGTCCAGCGATTGGAGAATGCAGAGTTCGAGGTCTGTCATAATCATTCCAACTCCAGCATAGGATTTGCATTAAGGGAAATCCCGGGACGGCGATTTGAATGATATTGACAACGAAAGGGGCCAGTCACCAGTGTCCCCAATAAATCAAGGAGGGACATTGGACTGTCCCTCCTTGAACCATGACACCGCTTGAAATCGGAAATGAGCAGGATGTGCCCGATTTCTAATAAACCTCTTTCATCTTCCTTGTAGCATCGATCGTAAAAATTGCCGGGCCGGCGCCATGCTCCCAGAAACCGTCCTCTTCGCGCCAGAGCCTGCTGCCGATGCTTTTCGGATGAGACGGGTCGCTCGGCAGGGCGAAACCGGCGCCCACTTCAAAATGAGTGGCATCCTTTACATGATAGAGGTAGGGCTGACCGGTAACTCGGTCCCTCTTCTGATCCACAAAAGTAGCAGGATTATGGTCACAGGCATCGAGCGATTCGGGCAACACGCCGTTGTTGCGGTAATGCAGTTGCACTTTGTTGCTGATCCGGATTAAATCCTCGACGCGCTGCGCATCCTGTGCAAGCATCCGCGCCTTCATGGGGCTTCCCGCATACCAGAATCCGAAGCCCAGGGTCACAAGGACTGCAAGCAACATGATGGCAAATCCTGCCTGAGCTGCGCGCGTGAGCCGGAATTCCGCCGAAGGAGCGATTTCGTCCCGGCGCAAGTCCCGCAGATAATAGATAAACACCGCACCAGCCAGCACGGCAACCACCAGCACCTTGAGGACGAATCGCAGCGTAAGGTCGCCCGCAAGGAACCGGACAATCAGCGTAATAAGATCCGATATTATGGAAACCGAAGCGATAAACAGCGTCAGATAGGTCAGCCAGCGGCGGACCGGCGATATCCTCTGGCCTGGATTGCGGATACTCTCTCCGGCAATGACTCTGCACATAAACAGGAAGAGCGGGAAGGCCACAACGGTCGATGCGATACCATATCGGAGCGATATGATTGCGCGCTGGGCGAATTCGCCCGGCTGCGGCAGACTCAGGTTTATCAGATCAAACAGGACGGACGCGAGCCCGAACGCGGCCGTATACAGCGAGGCAAACAGCATCAAATACATGAACGCCTCTTTGGGAGAACTCGAAACCCGCTTGCGCGGCACCGGCAGAGGCAGGTCGCTGTCCACAAATCCCTCCAGTGCGGCGCGAATCTCTTTTGAAGACCAACCCCCTTTTTCCAGTTCCCGGACGATGTCCTCGCGCGAAACGCCGCGCATCAATGCGTCATGAACAAAATCCGCAATCGGTGAGCCCATGATGCTTCTCCTTTATTCAAATTCGGAATCCTTGATTATTCTGGTGATCGGACTCCTACGTTCTCAGCATAAGCGATACAAACTGGCTGCTTAGTTTAGCGACGTTCCAGACTGAAACCGGTAAGGCGAGTTTAGCATCAATGGCCTGGCAGTTAAGTGGAATAAAAGGCATATAAATTCAGGTCAGAGGGGGCAATTCAAAGAGGCTAAATTTCAGGCTTCTTTTCTGCGGATTACATCGCGATCATCAGTTTTGCGCGGGTCTGCATGCCCTATTCCGTGCGTAAGGTGCTATAATGCAGTTCCTATCATGGTGAAGAAGAGGACTGCCGGAATTATAGCTCTTATCCTGCTATTTGGCTTTTTTCTCAGGATTCCCTACTTTTTTCATACAATGCAGGACATTGATGAGGGTTCTCATGCTGCGATTGCCACCGCACTTCTGAATGGCGGGCTGCCTTACATCGACGCCGTTGACAATAAGCCTCCAGGGATATTTTATGTTTACCTTGTGACTTTCTTCCTTTTCGGCAAATACAACATGGCCGCCGTTCATATGGTGACGTTTCTCTGGACCATAGCCACTGCCGCTATCCTGGGCATTCTGGCAAAAAAACTGGAAGGAGACCGTATGGGGACAGTCACCAGTGTCCCCCTTAAATCCTATTAGGGACACTGGTGACTGTCCCCCTAATTTGAAGTAGAATCTTCAAGGCTTTGTAATCAGTCGAAACAGCCGTAAGGGGATTCGACGATAACAGAAGCTCCATTTGATCAGAAATCGGCTATGCCGGTTTTCAAAGCGAGAGGTCGATTGTTTCGCCCATCCGCCATAAATTTAACGAATCAACACGAAACCATCCTAGGAGAGATCTATGGCTGAAATGCCCAAAATAGAAAACGTCAGGCGGGAGCCGACCGTATATGAGTTGAAACCATGGAAATCAATACACAACACTATTAAAAAGCCGATGGTCACCGGCCTGGGTCCACTCGAAATTCCTGAATCCGCCCTGGGGATGGGATTCGCGCACATCACGGAACCTGATGTACTGGGCAGCCCTACGCATATCCACCCATTTGACCAATGGATTTACCTTATCGGGGCGGAAAATTTTTCTGAGTTCGACGCGGATATCGAGTTCACCATGGGCAACGAGATCCTGAAGATCAATTATCCCTGCTATATTTTTGTACCCAAGGGAACAAAGCACTGCCCGTTGACTATCAAACGCGTGGGCAAGCCGTTTATCTTCATCGACGCCAGCATTACGCAGGAGGCATCCGTCCGTCCGGAAAAAATCGCGAGTGTCAAGCGGCCTACATACCAGGCGTTACACAACGACTAACAGATCCATTCGGAGCGATGGATCCTATCCGTATAAACCGGATCCGGAGTGGTCTCTTCCTTTTTGAAGATATGTCGCTTCGCTTTGCACTGGCGCGATGCTATTTCAGCTGCAACAACAGATTTTTCATTTCAGGATTTGCAGGTTCAAGGGCAAGCACTTTTTCCGCAATGGCTCGCGCTTCATCTTTCCGCCCCAATTGCGCCAGACACATAGCCAGGCCTAAGTGCGCCTCATAAATCTCCGGATGCGACCGAAACACCGATCTGAAGTGCTGTTCTGCCTGTTGGGGCTCTCCCCGGCCGAGAAGCACGTTCGCAAGATTGATGCGGGTGTAGCTGTCTGAGGGATTAATGGACAGGGCTTTGGTGAAATGCTTTATTGCTTCGTCGGTTTCTCCCTGAGCGCTTTTGATCTCGCCGATGAGTGCGTGTGCCCTTTCGCCCTTTGGATTCAGATCGCGCGCCTCAAAAGCAGCATCCAATGCCTGCTGAAATCGCTTCGCCTGAAGATGCACGGCGCCAATGCCAATCAGCGAGTTATGTCGGTTCTCCGGCGATCGGAAGAAAATTCTTTCTTCGGCCTTCAGCGCCAATTGGAATTCTTCCAGAGCGCGGTCCAGATTCCCATTCTTATAATATTCTATCCCGGCTTGCTGATGTACCTTGATAATGTCGGGAGAAAAGCCGAGAGTTGTTTGAATCAGAGTCCTGTCATCACTCCATACATAGGTGCGACGTATTGTAAGCACTCCAAGAACAGTTAATATCGCAATACCGGCTATAAGCGATGACTTTCTGGCCCAAATCTGCTTGTTTTGCTCTGCAAGCACAGCCAGAAGAAGGCAAAAACCGAAGGATGGTATGTACAGATATCTTTCACAGAACACGTTCTGCCCGACGCTGCTGATGAAAAGCACAGGGGAGAGCGTCAAAAAAAACCATGACGCAAGAAACAGGAGCTTATGATCTTTCCGCAAAAACCTATATGTCGCCCAGATTGCAATGGCGAGCAGAAGAATAGGAGGGCCCCATTCCGCGAAAGAAAGCTGAGAGAAAGGTTTGAAAGCACGATAGGCTATATGGCCGACAGGAATTACCAGCTTGGTAACATACAATGCGATCAGATAAAGGATCGATAAAACCCAGTCCGCTGCCCCCATGGATACCTGACGCCCCTCTTCCGCCAGAGTTCCAAGCGCATGATAGCGCAACCCCAAATAGGACATGAATGCCAGAGCAAACGGCACAAGTCGCAGTATGCGGTCTCGCCAGGATATCGGATTATTTTTCTGCCTGAATACAAAATCCATGATAAACGCGAGCAGTGGAAGCGTTACGGCAGTCTCCTTAAAAAGCAGAGCTGCAAGGAAGAAGACGGCGGAAATACAAAGCCGGAACCATCGGCGGCTTGCATTTGCCGAGCGCACGTATACTGTCAAAGACAGGAAATAGAAAAGCCCGCAGCCCAAATCCGTGATTCCCGCGATCCATGCAATGTTTTCGGTATGCATGGGGTGCACGGCAAACAGCAGGCTGCCCCACAGGGCGATTCTCGCGTTCCGAAACAGCACATACGCGAGCCGGAAACCGGCAAGACCCGTCAGAGCGCCGAGGAGTATGTTCATCCAATGAAAAAATGCGGGCGATGGCCCGCCGACCGCATAGAACAGCATATAGCTTACAGTGTGCAGCGGGCGGTAGTAATGCCATGTCGAACCCATAAAACCCCAAAAGCGCTCGCTGAATACCTTGTAGAAATTCGTAAAACTCTGAATGCGGTCGTTTTGAAGTATCTGTAAATTGTCATCCCAGACAAAGTCGAATCCCGTAGTCTGGAGATAGCACAACAGTGATACGGCCACGACGAGGGCCGGTTGCCACCAGCGCAGTTCGGCAGGGGATGGGCGCACCGGATCCTGCTTTTTTCTTTTTGAAGACCGTTTGTCACTCATATTCCAGGAGCCCTCGCTGCAATCGAAGCGGTAATAATACTATTTTCATTATGCAATTGTAGTGACAATATTGGCCATCTCGCATCCCAACAAAAATCCGGCTTGCGCTATTGCTTCAGTGCGGGAGCGGGCGAAAACATCATCGGGGAGTTGAAGCAACTCGAAGACTCCAGGCCGCTTAGGGCCCGCGCAACAATAAGTTTACATTTTGACGCGAGCGCCGGGCAGGCAGATGCAAGGCGCCGCGACGCAGGCAATGCGGGACATTGTCGAGGAGCGGCAACGCCGCAGATGCCCGACCGCCGCCGCGTCCCGAAGGGTTGACGGCTCTCAAATATAAAAGTTCCAATAATGCTTTCGAACGAAATTATTATGGATGAGAGCCG
>JAFGIY010000025.1 GCA_016929335.1 Acidobacteriota bacterium
AAAGTTCCAATAATGCTTTCGAACGAAATTATTATGGATGAGAGCCGTCAACAAAATGTAAAGTTATTGTTGCGCGGGCCCTTAGTATCGAGTCTTGGCCCGGATCTCGAAATAAACCTGACGCATGAACCTACCTTCCTGGAATTCCTGCGAAATCCTTCGGAACTGGAGCAAAGACTGGCGGCCTGCGGAAAACGCGGCTCCGTTTTTATCGACGAAGTCCAGCGACTTCCGAATCTGCTCAACACCGTGCAGTTTCTCCTGGATCAGCCCGGGAACTCATTCAAGTTTTATCTGACGGGTTCCAGCGCCCGAAAGCTCAGGCGCGGGCAGGCGAATTTGCTTCCCGGACGGATTCACAGTTACAGCCTCGGGCCGCTCAGTTGCGGGGAGCTTGGCTATGCACTGGACCTGCGCAAGGCCCTCTCGTTCGGAACCCTCCCAGGAATCTGGGTTGAGGAGGACGACGCCACGCGGCAGAAAACACTGAGGTCCTATGCGGCAACCTATCTGAAAGAAGAAGTCCAGGCGGAGAACCTTACCCGAAACCTCGAAGGATTTGCTCGCTTTCTGAGCATCGCAGCGGCCTGGGCCGGGCAATATCTCGATCTGGCCAAGATTGCGGCAGCCGCATATATAGCCCGCCAGACCGCCGTGCGCTATTTCGAAGTCCTTGAAGACTGCCTTCTGGTCAGGCGTGTGGATGCCTTCGCCAAAAGTCTTACGCGACGCCTCGTTCAGCACCCGAAGTATTTCTTCTTCGATGTCGGCGTTCTGAACGGACTGCTGGGTAACTTCGAAGTCTCCGCGGACCGTATAGGAAGGCTCTTTGAGCATTTTGTCTGCAACCTGATCCTTAATGAAGCGAGCGCCAGGGATATTGATCTGCGCATCAGCACCTATCGGACCGAGCACGGAGCGGAAGTCGATCTGATTGTTGAAATCGGCTCGCAGCTCTTTGCCCTTGAAGTGAAATCATCGCGCTCTGCGGCACAAGCAGACTGTCGGGGGCTGCAAAGCTTCCGGGAGTATTATGGCAGGAAGCAGTGCGGCTGGATTTTCTACCAGGGAACCTCCAGAAAGCAACTGGGCGATGTCGAAGTCTTGCCCTGGCAGGAGGGCATTCGGGAGATATTTTTGCGCACCAGGTAAAACGCTTGCCAAAATGATATCCCTGCGCTTGGCCCAACCTTAAGGTCCCAAGGAAAAGCCGCCACGGATTGCACGGATTTATGCTGTATGCGCAAGCCTTTTGCCGGGCGTTCTCCAACCTGTAAAATTCGTGTAATTCGTGGCGTCTTTTCCTTGATTTGGATAATAATCAGATACCGCTCTATAGTGGCAGGCTGCTTTTTCGATATCGCTGGAAAAATGACACGGATTCTGCCTAACTAGAGTTACTATGGAGCGGCAGGCAAGGTCGTGTATGGCTGCTCCGGCGCGGCCTTATCTTAATTGAGATGTCTGTTCCGCATTCCGGAGCGTGGATAGGCCGGTGCAGCCGGCTTTTCCTGCATTATATTTGAGAGGAGAAACAGAATGAGTTCCAAAAGAAAAAGTGAGGAAAGCTCGACTCGAAGAGCGTTCTTTCAAGACGTGACGGCCGGCGCTGCCGGCGTTGCGTTTGCCGGTGCTTTGGCCCAGTTGGGCGTTCCAGTCGTGTCGGCCGCCCAGAATAAACAAGGAATCGGAGCGGGTGTCGGCGGCTCAGCAGTCCAAAAGGGAGCGGGCGGTCAGACCAAGTCAGCCGATTCGCCATTTTTCAAGGATCCGCCGCCATGGCCGACGGGCACCATCGGCAACAAGTATGACCATCTGTTCAGCACAAAGCTCAGGGAAAATTCAATGGTGCCGGCTATCGTTCCCGGTCCCCAGGCTTATTTCCGTGGCGAGAGCGATCTTCCCGGCGCAAAAATCAACATGGGCTGGCAGATATTCATAAAGCCGTACAGATTGGAACTGGAATCCCATCACCACGATACCGACGAATATCTGTTCTTCCTGGGTTCAACGTTTCCGGACCTCGTTGGCTCCTTTGATGCGGAAATTGAGTACTTTATCGGCAAAGAGTATGAAAAGAAAACCATCACCCAGGCCACGGTACTCTATATTCCGGCAGGCCTCGAACATAATCCCTGCGACATCAAGAGAGTCGGCAAACCGCTGTTTTTCAGCGCGCTTCAGCTGGCGCCCTGGTTCAATGGAATTTATCAGACAGAGGGCTACAGAGCATTCCGGTCTGCACCCAAAATCAAGTAAGGTCGTCAACCTGAGAACAGGCGTTTCAACGGGTCTTTGAGTCTTCGGGAGCCGGAGACTCAAAGATCCGATACTCATTCAACAGGAGGGCTTGTGGGCTTTGATTCGTCTCGAAGAAACTTCCTCCAGGCGGGTCTGGCACTGCCTGCGGCAGGCTTTATCAACGCTTATCATCGAGAGGCTGCCGTCCGGGCGCCTGCAGGCGCCGCCTATCGGGCGCTTGGCAAAACAGGATTGAAAGTATCCGGCGTCGGCTCCGGAGTCGGCATCACACCCGATCCCAATGTCATTGCACGGGCTATCGATCTCGGCGTCAATTACTTCGACACTGCCCGCGGCTATGGCGCAGGCAAGAGTGAAGAGATTACGGGCGCTGCGCTTAAGGGCAAAAGAAGCAAGGTTGTGCTGGCCAGCAAAACCGATGCAAGAACCAGGGCGGATGTTTTCAAAGACATGGACGCGAGTCTCAAAGCTCTGGGCACGGACTATGTCGACATCTGGCATCTGCATTCCAGAGACACACCGGATACCATTACAGATGAAGCCGTGGAAGCCTGCGAGATGCTGAAGAAGCAGGGAAAAACCCGGTTCATGGGCGTCAGCGCGCATGACATTAATGCCGTGGTGGATACGATACTCAAGATCGGCAAGTTCAATGTCGTGCAGACGACTTACAGCTACGCCATCGGTGCGCCTTTCCGCAGTGCGGCCATATCCAGGCTGCATAATGCCGGAATCGGCGTGGTGGCGATGAAGGTCATCATTGCGGTTGCAGGATTCGTCCCAAGGGAAGTCAAATTGCCGAACGAAGGTCCGCTGGCGGCGATCAAGTGGGTTCTTTTAAATCCCGCGATATCAACCACGGTGCCCTATACAAAAAATATTGCTGAACTCGAAATGAACGTCCGGGCAATGACGGAGCCCTATACGGCGCAGGATGAAAAAATGCTGTTCGTGAGAAATCAGGAGATCCGCCCGCTATATTGCCGCATGTGCTATGAGTGCAAAGGACAATGCCCGAAAGGCGTGCCGGTCACCGACGAACTGCGTTTCCTGGCCTATAACGATTTCGGAGGCAACCTCCTCCAGGCTCAGGAAAATTTCCGCCTTCTGCCGAAGGAAATACGCGATGTGCGGTGCAGCGACTGCTCTTCCTGCGCTATTCATTGCCCCAACGGAGTGGATGTTCGCAGCCGCCTGATACGCGCTCAGACTCTATTGGGATAGGTTAGTTTATCTGGCGGCCACGAATTTCACGAATGATTACTCCGTGATCCTGATGTGAAGCTCGCGAAGATGCCTGGGCTCCAGTTCCGCCGGGGCATCGAACATCAGATCACTGCCGCTCGCGGTTTTGGGGAATGCAATGACTTCACGGATGTTCGGTTCATCCGCCAGCAGCATTACCAGCCGGTCGATGCCGGGCGCCATTCCTCCGTGGGGCGGCGCTCCAAATTCAAAGGCGTCGAGCATATGCCCGAATCGTTTCTGAATTTCCTCATCGCTGTACCCGAGGCATCGGAATATCCGCGCCTGAACATCCCGCCGGTGAATACGAATGCTGCCGCTTGACAGCTCATATCCGTTGCACACCAGATCATAGGCGTCGCTCATCACGGAACCCGGATCACTCTCGAGCTTGTCCAGATGTTCTTCCCGCGGGCTTGTGAACGGATGGTGTACAAAACTCCAGCGTTTCTCCTCATCATCCCATTCGAACATCGGAAAATCGACCACCCATCCGAAGGCCAATAAGTCCGCAGGAGCCAGTTTCAGCCGGTCGCGAAACTCCAGGCGCAGCGCTCCCAGGGCCTTGCAGGCGTTAATGGCTTTATCTGCAACGATGCAGGCAAGATCGCCTTCCCCGGCCTGAGTAATTCGAGCAATCTCCGCCGCTTCTTCAGGTTTAAGCGATTTCGCAACGCTCCCCTTGAGCCCGCTGCCCGTCCATGCGAGAGACGCCAGATTCCTTCCGCCTGCAGACCGGACAAACTCGGTAAGCACATCCAGGTCTTTTCGGGAATACGAAGCGCAACCCGGCGCCAGGATGCATTTAACAGAGCCGCCTGCCTGAAGCGTTTCCACAAACAGGCGGAGATCCGAATTCCGCACCGCATCGGTCAAGTCGATGATTTCCATGCCGAACCTGAGATCCGGCTTGTCGGATCCATACCGTGCCATCGCGTCCGAATAGCTCATCTTTGGAAACGGGCTGAAGATGCGCTTGTGCGGTACCACAGCCGGAATCAGTCCGGTCACCATGCCTTCCACCATCGCAAGAACATCGTCGCGTTCGACGAAGGACATCTCAAGATCCAGCTGAGTGAATTCCGGCTGGCGGTCGCCCCTCAGATCTTCATCGCGCATGCAGCGGGCGATTTGAAAATATCTCTCATAGCCGGCAACCATTAACAGCTGCTTGAGCTGCTGAGGGCTCTGCGGCAGCGCGTAGAATTTGCCCCGCTGCACGCGGCTGGGAACGACATAGTCCCGAGCGCCTTCCGGAGTCGACTTAATCATCATCGGCGTCTCGATTTCGAGGAAACCATGCCGGTCCAGATAATCGCGGATAAACTTGATGGTTTTATGGCGCAGAATAAGGTTCCGCTGAAGCCGTTCCCGCCGAAGATCCAGGTATCGGTACTTCAGACGCAGCGTTTCGTCGGTCTTATAGCCGTCATCATCGATGGGCATCGGCGTCGTCCTGGCAGGATTGAGTATGGTGATGGACTGTGCAAGGACCTCGATTTCTCCGCTCGCCAGATTTGGATTCGCGGATCCGTCCGGCCGCGGCCGGACGTTCCCGATAATCTGAAGGACATATTCATTCCTGGCCTTATCCGCCACGCCGTACGCTTCGCCGACGCTCGGATCCGCCGTCACCTGTACAAGGCCCGATCGGTCGCGAATGTCCAAAAAGATCAATCCTCCGTGATCTCTTCTCCGCTGCAGCCAGCCTGCAAGATGTACTACTTCTCCGGCATTCGATAATCTCAATTCGCCACAATTGTGCGTCTTCAGCATATTCGGGTATTCCGTTCCTAAAGATTGTCAGCAAGCAAAGAAATAAACATACAACAAAAGCTGCCGCGCATTGCACGAATTACGATGCGGAATAATGGGAGGCAACATATTTGTCGAGTATCGCAATGAATTCGGTGATGATGCTGTCTCCTCGCAGGATCGTTTCCAGCATCCCATCGACGTAGACCGGCGCTTTCGGATCTTCTCCGTTTCCCGGGAGTGAGATTCCAAGGTTTGCATGCCTGGATTCGCCGGGGCCATTGACAACACAACCCATTACAGCGACCGTGAGCTGCTCAATTCCGGGATACCGCTTCCTCCAGTCCCGCATCTTCTCCCTGATATGTGCCTGCACTCGATCCGCCATAACCTGGAAAAAGGATGAAGAGGTGCGTCCGCAGCCGGGACAGGCGGATACCTGAGGAGAAAAGCTCCGGATCTCGAGAGATTGAAGGGTTTGCTGTGCCACCAGAACTTCCTCAGTCCGGTCTCCGCCCGGTTGCGGAGTCAGCGAAACGCGGATCGTATCGCCGATCCCCTCCTGCAGCAGTACCGCCAGAGCCGACACTGATGCGACAATTCCTTTGGCTCCCATCCCCGCTTCCGTCAACCCGAGATGCAGTGCATAATCGCACTGGCGGGCAAGCAAACGATACGTATCGATCAGATCCTGAACGCCGGAGAGCTTCGCGCTCAGGATGAGGTGATTGCGCGGCAGACCGTACTCTTCGGCCATTTGCGCAGATTCGAGCGCACTCCGGATCATCGCTTCCATCATAACGGCCCGTGGATCTTTCGGCTCCGCACTCTTCAGATTCTCGTCCATCAGCCGGCTAAGCAGAGCCGGATCAAGCGAGCCCCAATTCACGCCGATCCGGACCGCCTTGTCGTTTTCGATTGCGATGTCGATGATCCGGCGGAAATTCTCGTCATGCTTTGCTCCGATTCCTACATTTCCGGGATTGATGCGGTATTTCGCAAGCGCCCGCGCGCAGTGCGGGAATCCGGCAAGCAACAGGTGCCCGTTGTAGTGAAAATCGCCTATTACGGGCACAGGCCCATGACGATCTACAACGGTTTTCACTATTTCGGGAACAGCCTTCGCGGCTTCCGGAGTGTTGACCGTGATGCGCACCAGCTCCGATCCGGCATCTGCCAGAGCAATGATCTGGCTTGCCGTAGCGTCGATATCCTCGGAGTTTGTATTGGTCATCGATTGGACGACAACCGGCGCGCCGCCTCCCACCATGATGCCGCCGACGTTCACTGCTGTGGATTTCCGTCTCGCTTGAATCATCTCGCTCTATAGCCTCAGAATTGCGGATTATATCAGCAAATGGAGCCGTTGTTGACTCCCTGGAGTGCGGCATTGCGAAGCGCTATTATAGCAGCGCACCGTTTATATGCGAGGTAATCACCATGGACAACCGGGGGGAAAGCCGAGTAAGTGAGTCCATCGAAAGAATTCTTCTGGATAAAGAAACAATCCAAAACCGCATTCGGGAACTGGGAAGTCAGATAACTCAGGATTACGCCGGAAAGAGACTGCATCTGATTGCAATCCTGAAAGGAGCCAGTATTTTTCATGCCGACATCGTTCGCTCGATTGCTTTGGAGATATCCTTCGACTTCATCGCCGTGGGCAGCTACGGCAAGCTGACTCAGAGCAGCGGAGAAGTGCGCATTCTGAAGGATTTGGATGAAAGCCCGGAAGGAAAGGATGTTCTCCTGGTTGAAGATATCGTCGACACCGGCCTGACGCTCCATTACCTTGTGCGGACACTGAAAGAGCGTCATCCAAAATCATTGAAAATCGCCTCACTGCTCAGCAAACCTGCCCGCCGCAAAATCGATGTTCCGGTGGATTATATTGGATTTGAAATCCCCGACGAATTCGTGGTCGGCTACGGCCTGGATTACGATCAGCGCTACCGCAATCTGCCCGACATCCGCATCCTCCGCTTAAAAACATAAAAACGCCACGGATTGCACGGATTAAAACAAATTATTATATCCGTGCAATCCGTGGCGCTTTTTTTAATGCAGTTCGCGTAGAAAGGAAACTCCGGATTTCAGCTCTAGGTGGAAGTTTTCCGCCATAGTCTGACCCATATCCGACAACGTGGACCGGACGCCCAGATTTACTCCGCCCTCCAGCCTTTTTCCATAAACCAGAATCGGCACATACTCGCGGGTGTGGTCGCTGCCATGAAACGTCGGATCGCAACCGTGGTCGGCCGTAATTACAAGGCAATCTTCTCTTCCCAGCGCTTTTTTAATGCCCGGGATACATTGATCGAAGTATTCCAATCCTCGTGCATAACTTGCGCTGTCTCTGCGGTGGCCCCATAGCATATCAAAGTCGCCCAGATTTGCGAACACCAGGCCATCTCCGGGCTGTTCAACGGCCAGAATTATCCGGTCGATCACCTCTGCGTTGTTGTGAGCCTCAAGCCGGTCCGTAAAACCGGCGAAGTCGAAAATGGATGGGACTTTTCCGATCCCGATAACAGATTTGCCGTCATCCTTGAGACGATCCAGCAGCGTTCTGCCGGGAGGTGAAACGGCAAAGTCCTTCCGGTTCCCGGTGCGCAGAAATCTTCCCGGCTCTCCCAAAAAGGGACGCGCAATTACACGGGCGACACGGTCTTCGCCATTCAGAAGTTTTCGCGCTGTTTCGCAGATTCGATACAGCTCATCCAACGGTATGACTTGTTCGTGTGCTGCCACCTGAAATACGGAATCGGCGGAGGTGTAGACAATGGGTTTCCCGGTTTTCATGTGTTCCGCCCCCAGCTCTTTGATTATTTCCGTACCCGAGGCGGTTTTATTGCCGAGCAATTCGCGGCCGATGGCTTTTTTGAAAGGTTCCAGGATCCTTTCAGGGAATCCCTCGGGATAGGTCGGGAACGGCTGCGCCGTAACAATTCCCATCATCTCCCAATGTCCCACCGTTGTGTCTTTGCCGTTTGAAGAAATGGCCGCCTTTCCGAACGAGCCTTCAGGTCTGGCTGCCGACGGGAGATTGGCGATTGGACGAATATTGCCTAATCCCAGTTTCTGCAGCTGCGGCAATCGCGGATTCTCTACGGCGGCAATATGGCCAAGCGTATCGGCTCCCGAATCTCCCCAGTCTGCGGCATCCGGCATCTCGCCGATGCCCACGCTGTCCAGTACCAGCAGCACGAATCGCTTAAATCGAACCCTTTTAGTCATTGGTTGCCAGGCGTGGAATGATTGCCCTCAATAGTGCATCGAACTGCTTACGGGCTATTGCGGTAGTGTCTATAACTTCCTGATGAGTCAATTTCTGCGGCTGAATACCTGCCGCCATGTTTGTGATGCAGGATATGCCGAGAACAGGTATTTCCATGTGGTTGGCTGCGATTACTTCAGGAACCGTAGACATGCCGACGGCATCGGCGCCGAGGGTGCGTAACATGCGGATTTCAGCCGGAGTCTCATAGCTGGGCCCGCAAACTCCTGCATAAACTCCCTCGCGAAGCGTAATCCCCAGGCCGCCGGCAACAGCCCGCGCCATTTCACGCATTGCGCCATCGTAGGCATCGCTCATATCCGGGAAGCGTGGCCCAAGTTCAGCCAAGTTCGGCCCAATCAGCGGATTGGTTCCCATCAGGTTGATATGATCGCTGATCAACATGAGTTCGCCGGGTTTGAAAGCCGTATTGACGGCCCCGGCTGCATTTGTGACGATAAGCCGACGAATTCCCAGAGCTCCAAGGATCCTTGATGGAAATGCAACTTCCGAAATGGAATAGCCTTCATAGAGATGAACGCGTCCTTGCAGGGCAACGACAGGCACGCCTTCGGCATTTCCCAGAACCAGGTTGCCGGAGTGTCCGGGAATTGTAGAAGAGGGGAAATGTGGGAGATCGGCAAAGGGAATTGCAGTCCGGTTCCGGAATGTATCCGCATAGGCGCCGAGGCCGGAGCCTAGAACGAGGCCCAGAACCGGCTGCAGCCGGCATTGTGATGTAATGAAATCAAGAGTGTCTTTGATTTCTGAATACACAGGCAGCTACACAATAGGGTGATGGATTCCTCTTACCTTCACCAAGCTTGCCTCAGTATCCCGGATCGCTGCTAGGAACGTACGCTGCGCATTTTTTTACGCAGGCGTTTGCGTGCCAGAGCCTGTTTGATCCGCTTTTTTTCACCGGGCTTAAGGTAGAAAGAGTGTTTCTTTACGTCCTTGATAATATCTTCTTGCTGAACTTTGCGCTTGAAGCGCCGGAGAGCGCTTTCAAGGGATTCGCCCTCATTCAAAATGACTTCCGCCAATCGACACACCTCCTTCACGACGAGCGCATAAGTTACTCTGCGGGCGGGCGATAGTCAAGTCTCAATAAGCAGTCGGCAGTCGGCAGTCGGCGGTCGGCAGTTGACGGTCAGCAGTTGGCGGTCAGCAGTTGGCGGTCGGCAGTTGACGGTCGGCAGTTGACGGTCGGCAGTTGACGGTCGGCAGTTGACGGTCGGCAGTTGACGGTCGGCGGTCGGCAGTTATCGGTATATGGATTGGAGTCGCTCATATGCAATGGATGCTTGACTGTCAGCCCCATGGATTATCTGTATATAATTGATTAATTTAATCTTATTTTACCGCCGACCGCCGACCGCCGACCGCCGACCGCCGACTGCTGACTGCCGACTGCCGACTGCCGACTGCCGACTACCTATCGCCGTTGGTTTCTTCGCCGGCGACAACGGTTACGCTTGCGACATAGTCGCCCTCTTCGAGGTCGATGCATTTGACGCCGACAGCGGCCCTGGTCTGTGTATTGCGGATATCTTCGGTATTGAGTTGAATCAGCTTTCCCTGTGCCGTAATCAGCATGACGGATGTGTCTTCCTGAACATGGCAGGTGTTGACGACATTGCCGTTTTTCTGGCCGACTTTGATGTTGATCACGCCTGAACCGCCGCGGCCTTGACAGGGATATTCCTCTATATCCGTTCTTTTGCCGTAGCCGTTTTCGGTCACGGTGAGGAACTGCCCGGGTCCTTTGAAGGCGGACATGGCGACCACTCTGTCTTCTGCTGCCATGCGAATTCCGATAACGCCGCGGGCTGTCCGGCCCATTTCACGGACGGCTTTCTCTGAGAATCGGATTGCTTTCCCCATCCGTGTGGCAAGGAGAATATCGTAGGTTCCGTCGGTGAGCTGGCAACCGATGAGTTCATCGTCATCCGGAACGGAAATCGCGATAATGCCCGAGCTGCGCGGATTGGAGAATTCCGCCAGCGCCGTCTTCTTGACAATTCCGTTGTGTGTGGCCATGACGACATACTCATTGGTGTCGAAGCTCTTGACCGCAATGATATCGGCGATCTTCTCCTCTTTTCCCAGATTCACAAGGTTGACGATTGCCTTGCCTTTTCCTGCAGTGCCGACATCCGGAATCTCATAGACCTTAAGCCAATAGACCTGGCCCCGGTTTGTGAACACAAGAAGATAGCTATGCGTGGAAGCAACAAAGACATGATCGATGAAGTCTTCGTCGCGCGTCGTCATTCCGATTCGACCTTTGCCGCCCCGGCCCTGGGAATGATAGAGGGAAGTCGCCGTCCGCTTGATATAGCCGGAATGGGTTGCGGTAATGACCACATCCTCGTCCGCTATGAGGTCTTCGAGCGTGATTTCAACTTCCTCATCCAGAATCTGCGTCCGCCTCTCATCGCCGTAAGTCTTCTGTACTTCGCGCAGCTCTTCGACTACGACGCTTTCCAGAACCCTTTCGCTTGCCAGTATTTCCTTGAGCCGGGCGATGAGCTTCAGTATTTCCTCGTACTCGGCCACAATCTTCTCGCGTTCGAGTCCCGTAAGTCTCTGCAGGCGCATATCCAGAATTGCCTGGGCCTGTTCGGCGCTGAACTGGAATTGCGTCATCAGACCCTCTTTGGCAACAGCAGGTTCTTTGGAAGCGCGGATCAATGCAATGATTGCATCCAGCATTTCGAGGGCCCGCTTGAGACCTTCCAGAATGTGGGCTCGCGCGGTCGCTTTCCCGAGCTCAAAAACGGTTCTGCGGCGGACGACGTCTTTCCGGTGCTCTATAAAGCAAGAAAGCGCTTCACGCAGGTTCAGAATCTTGGGCTGATTATTCACGATGGCCAACAGAATGATTCCGAAGCTGCTCTGCATGGACGTCATCTTGTACAGGTTATTCAGCACTACCTGCGCCGGCTCGTCTTTTTTGAGCTCGATAACGACTCGCATTCCTTCCCTATCGGACTCGTCCCGCAGATCGGAAATGCCATCGATCTTTTTGTCGCGGACCAGCTCCGCGATGCGCTCGATCAGTTTCGCCTTGTTGACCTGATAGGGAATTTCCGTTACCACAATCGCTTCTTTGTCGCGGGAGAGCTTCTCGATTGCCGCTCTTGCGCGCAGAACGATAATGCCGCGGCCGCTCTCATAGGCGGTCCGGATTCCGCTCCGCCCATAGATGAATCCCGCCGTCGGGAAATCCGGGCCCGGCAACAGCGCCATCAGTTCTTCCAGCGACGCTCCCGGATTTTCTATCATGAGGATCGTCGCATTGATGATTTCCGTAAGATTATGCGGCGGTATATTGGTTGCCATTCCAACCGCAATGCCGGAGGATCCGTTCACCAGAAGATTCGGGAATCGCGCAGGAAGGACTAATGGTTCCGTCAACGACTCATCATAATTCGGCCCGAAATCGACGGTTTCCTTATCAATATCGTTTAAAAGCTCGTCCGAAAGCCGAGCCATCCGGATTTCGGTGTATCGCATGGCTGCTGCGCTGTCGCCGTCCACAGAGCCGAAGTTTCCCTGTCCGTCGATCAACGGATACCGAACGGAAAAATCCTGAACCAATCGCACAATTGTGTCGTAGACGGCACTGTCTCCATGAGGATGATACTTGCCGATTACATCGCCGACGATGCGGGCCGATTTCTTATAGGCCTTGCTGTGCGTATTGCCCAAATCGTACATGGCATACAGCACGCGCCTGTGGACGGGCTTGAGCCCGTCCCGTGCGTCCGGCAAAGCCCTGCCGATGATGACGCTCATGGCGTAGTCCAGATAGGACTTGCGCATCTCATCAATTATGTTAACCGGGATCTGTTCGCGAGCTTCATTCATGTCATTTAGAATCAGATATCAAGATTGTGAACATTGAGGGCATTGTCTTCGATGAAGCGGCGCCTTGGTTCCACGGCATCGCCCATGAGAATGGTGAAGATGGCATCGGTTTGGACTGCGTCATCAATCGAGACTTTCAGGAGCGTTCTCGTTTCGGGATTCATGGTCGTTTCCCATAGCTGCTCCGGATTCATTTCTCCCAGCCCTTTGTAGCGCTGCATTGTTAAATCTTTCTTCCCGAGCGCGAGAAGGTAGTTGAGCAGTTCTCCCGAAGAATTCACTCCGAAAGAATTCCCATTTTCCTTCACGATCAACGGCGGTTTTTCAAGAGGCGCCATTTTTTCATAGATTTCAAAAAGGCGCTGCCATTCCGCGGACGAGAGAAATTCCCACTCCAGAGAGATCCTGTTGCCGCCGTTCCTGCTTTCGACGACGAGAGAATGAAGTCCGTGCTCCTCATCACGCAGCGGAGTGCACTCGTATCCGATCTGTTCCAGAACGCGTCCCAGCTCTGCCAAAACCTCTTCATCCTTGAAGAGCTGTTTGAGAGTGAATCCGTTGCTTAGAAGTCCGCCTTCGCCGGCCACAAACTGGAGCAGCCGGTCCAGCAGCTGTTTATCCTTGAGGCGGCGATTCAGTTTTTCAAAAACAGCCCTATATTCGTTCACTCTGCGCATCAGCCGGATCAACGACTCCCCGCTGTATTGTTTTCCGGCTTTTTCCGCCATTACGACGACGCCCTCCGTCGCGCGCTGCATCAGGTAGTCTTCCATTTCGCTTTCGTTCTTCAGATACCTGAGCGTTTTTCCCTGCTTGATGCCGAATAAAGGCGGTTGGGCTATATAAACGTGCCCTCCTTCCACAAGCTCCGGCATCTGCCTGTAGAAAAATGTAAGAAGAAGCGTCCGGATATGCGACCCATCCACGTCCGCATCCGTCATGATGATGATGCGATGGTAGCGAAGCTTATCCACCGCAAAATCCTCTTTGCCGATGCCGGTTCCTATCGCCGAGATCATGGTAGCGATCTCGGCATTGCTGAGCATCTTGTCAAAGCGTGCCTTCTCGACATTCAGGAATTTTCCCCTGATGGGAAGGATGGCCTGAAATTTGCGGTCTCGTCCCTGTTTGGCAGAGCCTCCCGCGCTGTCCCCCTCGACAATGAAAATCTCGCAAAACTTCGGATCTCTCTCCTGGCAATCAGCCAGTTTCCCGGGGAGCAGCGCCGTGTCCAGCGCCCCTTTCCGCCGCGTCAGATCCCGCGCCTTGCGGGCCGCCTCGCGCGCCCGCGCCGCCTCGATCGCTTTGGTGAGAATCCGGCGCGCAATCGGAGGATTCTGCTCCAGGAACGCTCCCAGGTTTTCGTTTACGGCATTTTCCACCACTCCCTTTATCTCGCTGTTCCCAAGTTTGGTTTTGGTCTGTCCTTCAAACTGCGGATTTCTCAGTTTGACGCTGACGACGGCGACCAATCCTTCGCGTACATCCTCTCCCGTCGGATTCTCCTTAAGATCTTTAAGCAGATCCTCCGCCTGCGCATAGGCATTGATGGTGCGCGTCAGCGCCGACTTGAATCCGGACAGATGAGTGCCACCCTCATGGGTGTTTATGTTGTTGGCAAAGGAAAAGATTGTCTCGCTGTATCCGTCGTTGTACTGCATGGATACCTCGACAATTACCTCCTCCTTCTTGGCTTCGAAATAGATGGGCTTTGGGTGCAGGACATTCTTATTCTTGTTCAAATATTCTATGAATGAGGAAATGCCGCCTTCATACTTAAAAACTTCCCGGCGATCGCTTCGAAGGTCCTCGAGAATGATTTCCAATCCCCTGTTGAGGAACGAAAGCTCGCGCAGCCTTGCGGCTATCGTGTCATAGCTGAAATCCAGGGACTCAAATATCGCGCTGTCGGGCACGAATGTGACTTTGGTTCCGCGACGCTTTGTCGTACCCGTCTGGCGGAACTCCGTGACCGGTTTTCCCCGTTCGTAGCTCTGCTCGTATACAAGTCCGCCTCTCCATATTTCCAGATCAAGGCGGCTGCTCAATGCATTGACGACCGAAACTCCGACGCCGTGCAATCCGCCCGACACCTTGTAGGAATTGTTATCGAATTTCCCGCCGGCATGCAGGACCGTCATCACCACCTCGGCGGCCGATTTTTGCGTCTGTTCGTGAAGGTCCGTCGGAATGCCGCGACCGTTATCGATCACGGTTACGCTGTTGTTGATGTGGATCGTTACTTCCACTCTGTCGCAGTAGCCGTTCAGCGCTTCATCAACGGAATTGTCCACCACTTCGTAGATCAGGTGATGCAGTCCTTCGAATCCGGTAGAACCTATGTACATCGCCGGCCGCGTGCGGACCGCTTCCAGACCTTCCAGCACTTTTATTTTATCCGCACCGTAATCTTCATTTCCGGTGCTTTCCAGGCTGGATACGCGGATATCCTCGTTTTCCGATGGTAAAATATTGTCATTCATGCCGGATTTTCTTCAATTTTGATGAGAGACCAAGGTCAATTAAAAAAACGCTGCAAACTATTTATTTCCAACAAATTATTTGCTCATAAACAACGTTGAAATTATAGCACATGCGCGCCTTAAAACGGAGAATAATTATTGAATCGTGACCAATATTAAATTATTGATTTATATACACTTGCGGCCGCATAAAGACCGCCGGAATCCGGCTGAAGGTGTGGTTTTATAGGGAGCTTCCTGAACCGTCAGATACCATTCCGTTTTGCACACTGAAATGCCGCGTGTTTTCCGGCATCGGAGAGAGAAGAAATTCTTTTGCGGAAGTCAAAAAAGTCTGAGTTCTTTGAGATAGGAATTTTAAAAACGTGTCGATCCTCTGAATATCCAGTTCCGCCTCGGCGTCGTCCACGAGAAATACCGGATAAAATCCATGATGTTTTCGATGTATCTCCATTTGAGAAAAATACAGCGAAAGCAGGGCGGATCTCTGTTGTCCGGCCGAACCGAAATCAACAAGAGATCGCCCGTTCACATACAGCTTAAGATCATCTCTATGCGGTCCAACGGATGTGTATCCGTTTTGCCGGTCTCTCGGGCGGGCCTGGCGGAGCTGCTGTCTGAATGAATTCTCTATGAGAAGGACATCGGCGTCTTCCGCAGTGACAGTCGAGTAATAGTGCATCTTCATTGCGTCGGATCCAAAAAGTCCCTGCGGCAGTTCCTGCTTCATATGCTCCACATACCGCATGCGATGCGAGAGGATCCGCGCTCCGGGCTTGATGATAGCCTCATCCCAGCTGTCGAACAGGCTTTCATCAACGCTGCTTCTTCCTTCCCGTGCTGAGGCGAGCATCCTGTTTCTTTGCCTCAGAGAGCGTCCATATACTGCGAGGTAGGTGATATGCCCCGGATAAAGGGTAACCATTGCTCTATCGAGAAACGCGCGTCTATCGGCCGGCGATCCTCTTACAACGTTCAAGTGTTCATGCGTAAATGCCAGCAGGTGCAGGTTGCCTACAAACTCATCGAGAGCCGCCGGCTTGCCCAGCAGCAAAAGTTTTTTCTCCTGCTGACTGATAGAAACGCAAAGATCGCGCGAAAGAGTGCCGTGTTGAACGGTTCCCTCTACACGACATTCCGTTTGACCATGCTGGATGCAGTCTTTCGGCGCCGCTGTGCGAAAACTCTTTCCGTATCCAAGCAGGTAGATGGATTCGAGAAGGTTTGTTTTGCCCTGACCGTTCAGGCCGGAGAACAGATTGGTTCCCGCGGAGGGAAAAATCTCCAGTTCGTCGATATTCCGGTAATGAAAGAGACGCAGTCTTGTAAGATTCACTCCTAAAACTTCATTGGCATGACGACATATCGATAATCCAAATCGGATCCACCGATAGGCCGAATCAATCCCTGTGTTTCACCATCTTTCAGGGCAATTGAAATGGAATCCGATCCGCAGATACCGACAAAGTCCAAAAGATACAGCGGATTAAATCCTATATCCAGGTTCGATCCTTCAAATTCAACGGGAACAATTTCTCTTGCTTCTCCGGCTTCAGCGCAGCTTGCCGTTAGCTCAAGGGTTCCGGATTTAAAGGAAAGGCGGATCGCCCTGAGTTTTTCATCAGACATGATGGCGGTCCTGCGAATCGCATCTCCGAAATCTTTGGTGGAAGCAACGATGAACTTGTCGTTCTCGCGCGGGATGACCAGTTCATAATTTGGAAATTGACCCGCGAGCACTCTGGAAACCAGCCTCCGGTTTCCCAAAGTGAAAAAGAGATGGTTCTCATCCCGGCCGAATTCCACCGTCGCGTCCTGATCTCCGATAAGCTTCTGAATTTCCACAAGCGTTTTTCGAGGAATGAGGGATCGAACCTCCACATCCAGACCCGGGATCTCCATACTTTTGGCAACCAATGCCAGCCGATGTCCATCGGTCGCCACCATGCGAATCTCGCCCGGCAGCAAAGCCAGAAGCGCGCCGTTCAGGGAATAACGCGATTCTTCCTGGGTAATGGCAAACATAGTGCGCTGGATCATATTCCGCAGAAGATTTCCCGGAATACTTGCGGTAGCAGGAGCAGCTTCCGGAACCGAGGGAAAGTTCTCTTTAGGCAATGCCACGATTTTGTATTCCGAATTTCCGGAATGCAATTCAACCCAGTCATTTTCCAGAAGCGAAAGCTCAACATCCGCTCCGTCCGGCAGAAGGCGGACAATATCAAACAAGCGCCGTGCAGAAAGTGTCGTTGTACCCTCCTCCGCAACCGACGCAGAACACCCGCAGCGGATTGTTACATCGAGATCCGTCGCAGTTATTTCGAGGTGATCGCCTGAAGCTTCCAGAAGAATGTTGGAGAGAATGGGAATGGTGCTTTTCTTCTCAATGACGCCCTGAACCAAATTGAGCTCATTCAACAACGAGTTCCTTGTAACGGTAAATTTCATGAAGGACGCTCCTTGGAATAAAAAAGAGAACCTGCAATACCCGGATTGCGATTATACCGCGTCCCTGTAATTCGATTTCACGAAAAAACAGGATACACATGGATTGTTACTGCTGATTTTATATTTTTACAATGAATTTATTACCTATTAGAAATAGTAGGTCCTGTGAATATGTGGAAATGTGGTTCAAGGTCAACAATACGATGAAGATATCTTGTGGGAGTATCGGAACCTGACCTGTGAATGAACCCGATTTTCTGTGGATGAATCTTGAAGCTTACCGACGCACAGGTTATTCCACGAAAGAGCCTGTTGATAAGCAGGGCAACCGCTTTGAATCCGCCGTCTTTCGCTGTGAATAATTCCGTTAATAGTCTGTTCATTTTATCCTCCGGGCAGCTTCGAACCGGCAATAATTTAGGCTTATGAATCATTCTTGTTCTGGAGCCGCCTGTTACTGAGAAGGGACGCGGCAAATGAACACCAATCGATTGTCAGACGGGCAAAAGGAGATCAGCGCAATGTCTTGACTATGGAGTTTACCGCTGAGGAAATTTCAGAGTCCTTTTTTCTCAGAGTATCTATTTTTCTGATGGAATGCAGGACCGTCGTATGATGTTTGCCACCGAATTCTTTTCCGATCTGCGGCAGGGACTGTTTGGTAAGCTCCTTGCAGATATACATGGCGATCTGCCTTGGAACGGCGATGGGGCGCGAATTGTTTTTGGCTTTGAGCTGAGCAGGCTTGAGAGAATAATAGGAAGCGACGGCGCGAAGCACCATTTGGGGAGAAATGGCCGAATTTTCCTCTGTAGTAAATCCCTTCAAGACTTCTTTGGCGTAAGCAACATCTATGTCGGCTACATCCAGTCCGTCCAGTGACGCGCGTGCACTGAGCCGGTTCAGGGCGCCCTCGAGTTCCCGTATATTGGAACGTATGCCGCCCGCGATATACATCGCAACCTCATCTTTGAGATTGAGAAGTTCGGATTCCGCCTTCTTCCTCAGGATGGCCAGCTTCGTTTCAAGGTCCGGAGGCTGAATATCCGCTATGAGGCCCCATTCAAACCTGGAATGCAAACGCTCTTCCAGTGTAGGTATCTGTTTGGGAGGGCAATCGCTGGTGATGACAATCTGCTTCTGAGCGTCATAAAGGGCGTTGAACGTGTGGAAAAATTCTTCCTGCGTGCGTTCTTTGCCGGCGATGAACTGAATGTCATCCATCAACAATACGTCAATGTTGCGGTATTTCTGGCGAAACTGAATGGTGCGGTCGAAACGGATGGCGTTGACAAGCTCATTCATGAATTTTTCCGAAGACATGTATGTCAGCCGTATGCTCTTGCTCCGTTTCTGGATGAGATTGCCGATTGCATGCATCAAATGGGTTTTTCCCAGTCCGACACCGCCGTATAGGTATAAGGGATTGTAGGCTTTAGACGGCCGCTCGGCCACCGCAAGTGCGGCCGCTCTGGCCAACTGGTTGCTGGTTCCCACGACAAATGTGTCAAAGGTATATCTGGAATTCAGCAAGGGCGGCGAATCCATTGATGAATATGCAGGCTGTTTCGCGGAGGAGACGGGCTCCTGAACGGAAACAGAAGCGGAAGAAATATCAATGTCTTGGACGGATTTCGAAATTTCCCTGGCAGCGCCTTGAAGCAGAGCGGAGTAGTTGTCGAGCAGGCATTTTTTGAAACTCTCTGTGGGAACCGTCAGATGCAGGATTCCGTTTTCAAATGCCTGAAAAACAACGGGCCTGAACCAGGTGTCGAAGCACTGGCGGCTAACGGCTTTTTCAATAATAGAGAGCACTTGATGCCAGAAATCCATAATTCACAACCCGGCGGCAGGTAGAAAAATGCAGCGTATAAAAACGACTTTTCCACAGGTGTTTCCACAGCTGTGGAAAACAGAAAAATACACCCCTCAGCAAAGAGTAACGCCAGCCTTGCTGTTACCTGATAAAATGAATGTCAGGATTTCGCGTGATTCCGCGTCTTGTCCAATTCAACAACGCGCGGAAAGTTAGCATACGGAGATTGGCACATTCAACAAAAAAAACATCTTCTGAAAAAATTTATTGAACATAAAAAATTCCCCGTAATTACGGGCATTTCAGGGCCATTCTATCCGCAAAACGCCGAAAACAAAGGGTAAAAAAAGATACGAGAAATATTAAACATCCTATAGACAAAATTGTAGGAAAATTGATCATAAATGCTCTTGACAATGCCGGAGTTGCGAAATAGCCGTACCCTGTCGGCTCCCCAGAAGGCCGGCGCCCCGGGACAGGGGGCCTAAGCTGTTAGTATGGATAATCGGGATCGGCTTGATTGCGGCTTAAGCTCTGTAAGTACGCGGTGAAAAGGATCAAGGTTTTTAAAAATATGGCAGCAATCTTTGGAAGGTAGTCGGAAGCTCTTCAGGCAGGACGCGGGTTTCACCCACAACCGAAACAAAATTCGAATCTCCGGTCCATCGAGGAAGCACGTGCATGTGAAGATGATGCTCCACACCGGCGCCGGCTGCCCGGCCGAGATTGAATCCCATATTAAAGCCATCTGGATGGTATTCCTGCCGGAGTGCCCTCTCACAGGTGCGGCTCAACTCAATAATTTCGTGCAGTTCTTCGGAGCTTGCATCGTTCAGAGAGGCGATGTGGCGGTTTGCCACTACAAGGAGGTGGCCGGAGGTATAGGGAAACAGATTCAGAATCACAAATGCTCTCCGGCCGCGGAAGAGCAGCAGATTTGCAGCGTCGCGTGTCTCACTGAGCATCAGGCAGAAGACACACGTCGTTGCCTGATCAGCGTTGCGGAGATACTCGAAACGCCATGGAGTCCAGAGTCGATCCATTACAGATTAACGAGGTCCTTAATTTCCTTACCGGGCTTAAAATAAGGGACTTTTTTCGCCGGGACGCTGACGCCGGTACCCGTTTTGGGATTGCGGCCCTGGCGGGATGAGCGGTTGCGAATACGAAAGGACCCAAAGCCGCGCAGCTCTATCTTCTCACCGCGCTGTAGAGATTCGGTAATGCTGTCCAGAACGGTCTGGACGATCACTTCGGCGTCCTTCTTTGTCAGTTCCGATTGATTGGCAACTTCTTCAACAAGCTCTGCTTTTGTCATTACTGTCTATCTCCAGAGGTATTGAAATCGGATATGGGATTCCGAACGGTCCGGATTCATGGATAAAACGGATCGGGAATCCCCGAGTAGGAGGTCTAGAATGGTAAAGCGCTTGCGCATCGGGCTCAGAACCTTGGGCTCTCCCTGTATCCCGGCCATTTTGGCCGCTGCATTAATGGCGTCCTGCAAGGTTCCAAGTTCATCCACAAGCCCGTCTGCTTTTGCTTCTTCGCCCGTGTAGACGCGGCCGTCGGCCAGCTTGCGCACAACTTCATCCTGCATGTTGCGGCTGCTTGCGACGGCTGAAACGAACTGATTGTACATGCTGCTGATAAGAGATTGAAAATAAACCTTTTCTTCTTCCGTCAGCGGACGTGTTGCCGATCCCGAGTCCTTAAATGTGCCGCTCTTGATGACCACATTCTCCATTTTAGCCCATCGGAGAAGATCGCCATAATTATACCATTCCGCGATCACGCCAATGCTGCCGGTAATGGTGCCCGGATTGGCGAAAATTCTATCGGCGCCGCAGGCTACATAGTATCCGCCCGAAGCAGCCACGGATCCCATGCTCACGACGACTTTCTTATTCGTATCGGAGCGGAACTTTTTGATGGCTTCAAATATTTCCTGGGAGGCGGCCACTCCTCCTCCCGGACTATTTATGCGGACAACAATCGATCGTACCGTCGAGCGATTGCCGTAGTCCTTAAGCTCGTCCACAAATTCCCTGGAATCGGAGATAATGCCTTCCAGGTCAATCACGGCGACCTGGCTGGACGAAAGCGAGAGACCGGAGGAACCTTCACCCGTAAAGTAAACTACGGCTGCAACAAAACAGAGGATGAGAAATAAGAAGGCTCCCCCTCCAACGATAATCCAGAGCAGCAGGTTTGATTTATTCTGCGGCATCTTTAGATTTCAAGCGGTTGCGGCGAATTATTCGCTTTCCGTCTTCTTGAAACGCTGAAGCTGTTCGCCCAAACGCTCTCCCATTGAGGCGTTCCCCGAATCGGCGGAAGCCAGATAAGAAGTGAATTCGAGCCTGGGCTCGTCTTCTTTCATTGCCTTCAGGCTCAATCCTATCTTTTTCTCCTGAAGATTCAACTTGATAACCTTCATTTCGATTTCCTGGCCGATATTGAGAAACTCCGTCGGTTTTTCCACGTGCTTCTCATCGAGCTCGGAAACATGGCACAAACCCTCGATGCCTTCCTCCAATTCCACAAAAGCACCGAAATTGGTCATTCGAACGACTTTGCCTTTTACGATTTCACCCAGATTGTGGCGGCTGAACCAGTCTTCCCAGCGATCCGGTTCGAGCTGTTTGATGCCGAGGGAAAGCTTCTGGTTGGCCGCATCAATGCTTAGAATAACGGCCTGCACCTCGTCACCCTTCTTCAACACTTCCGAGGGGTGCTTCATCCGTTTGGTCCAGGAAATATCGGAGACATGAACCAATCCGTCGATCCCGTCCTCAACTTCTATAAAGGCGCCGAAGTCGGTAATGTTGCGGACTTTTCCAGAAATGACGGTGCCGGGGGCATAGCGGGCTTCAATAACATCCCAGGGATTGGGTTCGGTCTGTTTCAGTCCAAGCGAAATACGCCGGGATTCGACATCCATATCGAGAACAACCGCTTCTACCGTATCTCCTACGCTGAGAATCTTCGAAGGATGCTTTACTCTCTTGTTCCAGGTCATTTCGGAGATGTGTATCAGCCCTTCCACCCCGGGTTCCAGTTCCACGAAGGCACCGTAATCGGTCAAGCTCACTACCTTGCCTTGAACTTTCATGTTCTTGGGATAGCGCTCATCCGCATGAAGCCACGGATCTTCGGTCATCTGTTTGTACCCCAAAGAGACCCGTCCGTCTTCCTTGGTGAACTTGATGACTTTTACCGTTAGTTTATCGCCGACAGAGAACAGCTCGGAAGGATGATTGACTCTTCCCCAGGACATATCGGTAATGTGGAGGAGGCCGTCAACGCCGCCAAGATCGATGAATGCTCCGTAGTCGGTAATGTTTTTGACAACACCTTCCATTACCTTGCCGCTCTCCAGGACCTCCATTGTTTTGGCTTTCTCTTCCTTCATGGACTCCTCGAGAACAGCCTTGCGGGAAAGAACAATGTTGCCCCGTTTCTTGTTGACCTTGATGACACGCATCTCGAATTCTTCGCCACGGAGGCTGTCCAGGTTGCGAACGGGCCGGACATCAATCTGTGATCCCGGGAGAAACGCGCGAACACCGATATCGACCGCCAGTCCTCCCTTGATCCGCTCAATAACGCGTCCCTTCACGACGCTGCCTTCGCGATAGGCGCGCTCGATCTCGTCCCAAATCTTCATCCGTTCGGCTTTTTCCCTCGAAAGGACAACATAGCCGTTGGAATCTTCAGTCTGTTCCAGAAAAACATCGATGGAGTCCCCCGGCTTGATGGTGATCTGACCGCGATCATTCATGAACTGCTCGACGGGAATAATCCCCTCGGATTTGAAGCCAACATCGACAATGACTCCGCTACCCGAGATTGCAATAACCCTTCCCCGGATTACTTCGCCTTCGGAAAAACTCTGGGTTCTCCCTTCATACGCCTCCAGGAGCTTCTCGAAACTGTTTTCATCCTCTCGGGTTTCGGTTCCTGTAAGGGCTATATCCTCCTGGCTTTGAGACGCCTCCTGCCCCGAAGAATTTGCCGCTGCAGGCTGCGTTTTGTTGACATCGAATGACATTCACTCCTCCTGAATTAGATCCAATCCCATAACAACGGGGAAAGGATCCGAATTTACAAAACTATTAGTGCTTTTTGATATAAAACAGGGATCGACTTATTCGGGCTTTTTTGAAATATCAGGTGAGGCAAATCCAAAGGTCCACATCCCTATTATCACGAGAGATATAAGCGTCTATCTATAACTCTTTCAACGATTGTTGTCAAGGGTGCGCTGGTGTGCGAAGCGGATTGGAAAGGGCGTTGGAATGAAATTTAACGGCCGGCCGGTCCAGGCGCATTGGGCATATTGACCGGAGGCGATCAGGTGATGCAGGATAGGCATGCCTGGACATGGTGTCCGGCTTTGGCAGAGCGCCAAACGTTCCGGCCCAATGCTCCTGGACGAGCAATGGCAAAATTATAATTTGATGCTTAATTTACTGAAATCCAGCCTGTTGCTTCCGATCGCCATGATAATCCAGGGCTCCATGCTGCCTGACCGTCTTTGGCAGGGGGGCCCGCCGCCTGCCGCAAAACTCGCCTGCGAACTGAAAATTGTGAGCTGGAATATTGAACGCGGAGAGAAATTGTCGGATGTGGCGGCAGCCCTGAAACAGATGAACCCATCGATTGCGCTCCTCCAGGAGTGTGATATGAATGCCCGGCGGACAGACAATAAAAACATCGCGGAGGAGCTGGCGCTGCAGCTGGGCTTGCATTATCTCTTTGCGGCGGAATTCGAGGAACTCGGGCAGGGCGTCCGCGGCAGGCCTGCGTATCATGGACAGGCACTCCTGACGGCTTTGCCGTTTTCATCCGTCCGCATTATCCGGTTTCAAGAGCAAACAAAACACTGGCAGCCCCGCTGGTATCTCCCGAATTGGGCAGTTTTTCAGAGAAGGTTTGGCGGGCGTCTGGCTCTCGTCATGGAGCTGGGGACAGGTCCTCATCGCCTTGTAGCTTACAACGTTCACCTGGAGAGCAGGGGAGGCGAGGAGCGTCGCCTGCGCCAGATAGAGGAAGTGATTGCCGATGCGCGGCGATACGCAAGCGATACGCCCATCCTGATAGCCGGGGACTTGAATACGCGACAGGCGAATCCGTCCGCGGTCAACGCTCTGCTCAAAGCGGGATTCCGCAAGGCGGCAGGCCAGGAGATTACGACAACCCATGGAACCGCTCTGGATTGGATCTTTGTACGCGGTCCTTTGAGTTACCAAAATGCTGAAGTCCATCGGCAAGTGCGGGCGTCTGATCATTTTCCGTTGTCCGTTCAGCTCAGATTTCAGACGCCGGACTGTCGGCAATGAATAATGAAGCTGTAAATTGTTGCTTTGCAGAGAAATAGTCTGGCCGGGCCGCGACCCGGCTTAAGAAAGGTTCCGATGCGCATGAAAATTTTCCTGGTTGCAGCCCTGGCTTTGATGGCGGCAACTTCCCGCGCCGCCGCCCAGACGCGAACCGATGAGATCGATGCCGGGCGCGATAAAAAAGCCCAAACCCTGCAAGAGGAGAATGTCAGCCGCCTGGAATTTCTTATGCTCCAGTTCAAGCAGCGCAAGGTGATGGAGCGCATCACTGCCGGATACAACGGATTGCGGATACAGATGGGCAGCCTGGCAACAGGAAGCGGCTTTGCGGGCGGACCGGATTTTCTCCGCGAAGATATTCTGGACGGCCAATTGCACGTCAATGCTTCGGCAGTCGTTTCGACGCGTCTGTGGCAGAAGTACCAGGCCGGCATAACGGCGCCCCACCTTGCCGGGAATCATCTCCTTTTGAAAATGGAGGCGGCCAGGAGAGATTATCGATCCCTGGAATTTTATGGCACGGGCATGGATTGCCGGCGCTCATGCCGCACGAATTATCGCCTGGAAGATACCAGCCTCGATGGCAGCGCAGCTTTCCGGATGGCCCGGTTTATCCGGTTTGGAGGTACTTTGGGGGGATTGTGGACCAATGTACGACGGGGAGAGCGTGAAGATCTGTCGAGCACAGACGAGCTTTTCACGGATGCATCCGCCCCGGGCTTGCTGCATCAGGCGAATTTTCTGCGTGCAGGTCTTTTCGGCCAGATCGATTACCGGGATGATCCGACCGGACCGAAATCCGGCGGGAATTACGTCTCCGAATATACCTGGTACCACGACCGGTCGCTCGGTCAATTCAGTTTCGACCGCTTGGACGTGGACATGCAGCAGTATATTCCCTTCTTCAACAAAAGCCGGCGATTCGCTCTCCGCGTACGGATGACGATGACCGACGCGGATGCCGGGCAACGCATGCCGTTTTACCTGCAACCCTATGTCGGGGGAGCGGACGACTTGCGGGGCTTCAAACCCTACCGGTTTACCGCCCCCAATGCCGTAGTCTACAACGCGGAATACCGGTGGGAAATATTCTCCGGACTGGATGGCGCATTGTTTTTCGATGCCGGGAAAGTGATGTCCCGCTGGAGTCACATGGGCATGTCCGGCCTGGAGACCTCTCCGGGATTTGGATTGCGGTTTAATGCCCGGAATCGTACGTTCATTCGACTGGATGTCGGTTTCAGCAGGGAGGGCGCCTGCATATGGCTGAAATTCAACGATCCCTTTACACCGCTTTTGTTCGGCGCCGGAACCCGGCAGCCTTTATACTGAGGATGGATTTATGAAACGTCTCGCCGGAATCATGGTCTTGATTGCGGTCTGCGCGGGAGATGGGCTGTGCCGCAAATTCTACGACGACGATCCATTATTTCGCGAGCCTCAGCCGCGCGCGGTTTCGAATCCTGCCGTGCGAAAACTGAGCGATTACTTCGATATCCTGAAGCATACATTGAACACGCCGGGAGAAAAGCAGCGCAAAGGACACCTCATCGCCGCTCAGGGCATAAACACGCTGGGCGATCCGATGGAAGGTGCATGGTGGGAAAAGCGGCACTATTGGCGGCGTATGACACCCGCTGAGCTCCAGCGCGGGCCCGGCGGGGATCATGAACCGGCGATGGACGGCCGATGGAAGGTGATTGCGGCAAAAACGGAGGGGATCACACCCGGCTTTGTGATACTGGATCGAAACGACAGGCGGTATTTCGTGAAATTTGATCCGCCCTCCAATCCGGAAATGGCAACCGGCGCCGACCAGATCGCGTCCAAAATATTCTATGCGCTTGGCTATCATGTTCCCGAAAACTATGTCGTGTTTTTTCACCCCGATATGCTCGACCTTGGCGAAGATGTAACGGTCGAGGACAAGCTCGGGCACAAACGCAAAATGACCGGGCGGGATCTCACGGAGATACTGCTTCGCGTGCATAAAGGGAGCGATGGCCGCTATCGTGCTACGGCAAGCCTGGCCTTGCCCGGCAAGACCATCGGGCCCTATCGCTACTACGACACGCGAAAGGACGATCCCAATGATATAGTGCCGCATGAGCACCGCCGCGATCTCCGCGGCATGCATTTGGCCTGCGCCCTCGTGAATCATGATGATTCGCGCTCCATTAACACCGTCGATGTACTGGAGGACGGTCCGTCGGGCAAGTTCGTGAAGCATTACCAGCTGGATTTTGGATCAACCCTTGGCAGCGGCAGCGACAAAGTCAACAGCCCGCGGTCAGGCGGCGAATATCTGTTCGGCTGGAAACAGGCTGCTGTTCAGCTTGTTACTCTCGGGCTGGCGGTTCCTGGGTGGGCACGAGCTTCCTACCCGAACCTGAAGGCTGTGGGCCGCTTCGAAAGCGCGATGTTTGATCCCGAAAAATGGGTCCCGGAATATCCGAATCCCGCATTCCTGAACCGCCTTCCCGACGATGAATTCTGGATGGCAAAGCAGATTGTCAGCCTGAGGGACGAGGATTTGCGAAGCATCGTGAAGGTCGCACAATACAGTGATCAGCGTGCCGAGGACTGGATCAGCCGCTGCCTGATTGAGCGGCGCGATAAGATAGGCCGCGCGGCTTTTGCCAAAGTTCTGCCGCTGGACCGCTTCAAGCTGCAGGACGGACGCCTGGAATGGGTGGATGTTGCCGCCGCGTACGGCCTCGGCAAAGCTCCCGAAATACATGTTCGCTGGGCGAAATTTGATAACGAGCACGAGACTGCCGCGATGCTGCCGGACGAAAACTCTGCGCGATTGCCGCAAATGCACGAAGACGGTTATTGGATGGCAACGCTCGCTTCGCCGGTGCGTCCCGGACAGACTGTTAAAGTGTATGTTCGCAGGCGCAGCGCGCAGGAGCAAATTGTCGGCATCGATTATACCTTTTAGAGATCCGGCTCTACACGGCAGGCAGCAAAAGCCCGGCAATTCCAGGTGAAAATCTTGAATATTCTTGGAGGCTTGGCGGCTTTGAGTCTTCGGGTTGATTCAACTCAAAGACCCAAAGGCTCTAAGAAAAGATCCCAATCTGAATTATGTCGCAGGCTTCTTGTCGATCAGCAGCATAAGAGATTCGTGGGAGCGAAGCAGCTTATCCAGGGCTTCCTGGCCCGAATCGCCTGTCTGCCTCTTCTGTGCCAGTCCGGGTTCCACCATAATCCACAGGCGTTCACGGATATTTGGCGGAAGGATGCTGTCCAGATACTCCGCGACGAGACCGCGCAGAGTCTTATTATCCGTATGCAATACGCGGAAGGCGATCTTGATCGGTTCGCGCGGCAGAACCGTAGCGAAAAGCGAAAAGACATGTTCAAGGCTTTGATCGGCGCGTTCGCGCAGAACTTCGTCCAGAAAGGCATGCTGATCCGAATCCGGGCGCTTATCAAGCAGGCGACGGGAGTTCCAGATCGGATGAGCAACCTGAAGCTCGCGCTCCACCGCTGCAAAGACAACGCTCTTTGGAACCTCGAGGTCGGGTCGGCGCAAGAGAAGAGTATCCAGCGCGCGTGAACACTGAAATCGAACCTCAAACCGTTTGTCTTCCAGGCCGGCCAGCAGGGCGTGAACCGCCAGCTGGGAATCACAATAAGCCAGGATTCTGGGTATCCGGCGGCGAATGCCAAATGGGATATCCGGATTGGTGAGATGATCTGCAAGCATCCCGGTGATCGGATTCGGATGCCGCTGCAGTATTTCGCGGATTGCGTCGCTGACCTCGTCCCAGGCAAGCAGGCGCAGCATCTGAGCCGCAACCGGCGGTGAAGGCCGGCTGATATTTTTTAAAGCGGCCAGTATCCGGTGGCTGTCTCCGGAGCGGAGCTCGCGGATGGTGTCGAGGATCTCATCGGTCGTCCGGACGGCCGCCGTGGAAATCTTTGGCGGTTCAGTTTTCGGAGCTGAGGATGGAACCGCGACTCGTACAAACACGCTGCGAGTCGTGGAATCCTTGATGTCGCTCAGATCGATTTCAACAGCGCGGTCGACCAGTCTTTGCTGAACCAGTTTGGAATAGGCCGAATCGAGTCTCAATGAGATCCAGGCCCCCAGCGCTGCAAGTATCAGCGCTACTCCCAGAAGCTCTGAAGCAGCAAAAGGAGTGGAAGCCCACAGGAGCAATTGCACGATTCCGCCGCCCAGTGCATCGCCCGCCCGGTCGCAGGCGACGTCGATCAGAGTCTTTGCCGAGCGCTTCTCGGCCGGGGGCACAGGGGTATAGAGCAGTTCATAGGCGGACCGGTACAAGGAGCCGCGCAATATGAACTCCAGAGAGCGGATCAAAGTGAACGCCGGGAAGACCGGGAACAGCAAAGCGACCAGAGAGCCTGCCCCCACACCGGCGGGTAATGAAGAAATCGTCTTCCCGATCCCCAGGCGCTGGAGGGCCGGGCGTGCCAGAAATGTCTGGGCGAGGAAAGTGAGCCCCTGGGTCGCAATATAGAAAATTGCAAAAAACCGGAGCAGTGCGGCTCCCTTGCCGAACATCCCGCTTGCGCCGGCTTTGAAAAGGTAGTCCAGGATGACGGCTGATGAAGTTCCGGCCAGCACCACCAGGGCGATCATTCCAAGATAGGGGGCACGCTTTATCAGCTTTATGGGCGATATCCCATTGATTTTAGGTTCAACGGAAGGCGCTTGTTCAGCCCGGCGCGCAGACATCAGGACAACGGAGCACGCCAGATGAAACGCTGCCAGGAGAAGCAGCACGCCGGTTGCGTAAGAAAGGGCAGCCATGCGTTCGGCAAGCACGCCTCCTGCAATGCCGCCCAGTGTGCCGAATCCCGCGATCCGGCCGAAAGCTTCCTTCGCCGCACGGGGATCAAACGCTTCCGCCATGACCGACCAGAAGCCTGAAAGCAGAATTGCGCCGAAAGCCACTATGTGAAAGTAGATGACGAGCGACCATTCAGCCGGGTGGCTTTGCGCATGAAGATACTCCACGATATGCAGGATTGAGCTCAGCAGAAATCCCAGCGGAACGACCCGCAACGGGCCAAAGCGTCCAATCAGGCGCGCGAAAATCGGAACCAGAGCTATGGATATTGCGGCCGCCGCCATGATTGCCTTTGGCAGGTCCGAGGCCGGGTAGTTGGAAAGAAAGAATGAGTCGCGTACCGCTTTCCCCGCGACCTGATGAGCCAGCATCAAGGCGGCTCCCATCATGGCTATGAATGCAGTCCTTTTACCCGACAACGGCTTGGCTCCGCTTTATTCCTCATTCAATGAGAGAGGTTCCACGCTCCTCAATCTGCGCGCCATCCTGTATGAAGACGACTCCGGCAGATACGTCTGCCACCATTCGGCGGCGTCCTCCTGCGTCCATTTCTCCGCGCCGCAGTCCGCGAACAGGCTTTCCAGCTCCAGCGCCGTCTGCGGCCGGTCCTCCGCCTTCTTGGCGAGGCAGCGCAAAATGATCTGTTCGAGCCGGGAGGGAATCTGCATTTCGCTTCGCTGCGAGGGCGGCACAGGCTCCTTTTGCACGTGCGCCAGAGCTGTGGCGGTGGCTGTTTTTTCGGTGAATACCGGAGAGCCCGTCAGCAGAAAATAGGCTACACATCCGAGCGCATAAATATCAACCCGTCCATCGATCCCATCTTCTCCCATAGCGAGTTCAGGCGCCATATAAGCGGGAGTACCCGCCGATGCGCCCTCGAGCGTGAGCTGGAGGGAATCCTTCGGCGAAAGATTTTTAACCAGGCCGAAGTCGAGAACCTTCATGAAATCGTGTTCGATGCCGATTTTGCAGGCGAAAATGTTGCTGGGTTTAATGTCGCGGTGCACCAGGCCCCGCCTGTGTGCTTCTTCGAGGGAATGGCAAACCTGCCGCAGGATATGAACGAGACGGGATGCGGGTTGAGGCCCATATTTGTCCACAAGCATCTGCAGGCTGATGCCGTCCAGAAGCTCCATAACATAATAGAACGTTCCGTCACGGGATACGCCGAAGTCGAAGAGATAGACGGTATGAGGAGATTGAAGCGAGGCGATCGCCTGGGCTTCGCGCTTAAAACGCTTGCGGGCGACATCCGACTGGTATCCGGGCTTTCCCATCAACAGATCGCTGCGGATAAGCTTGATGGCAGCATCGCGCGCCAGCATCCGGTGCTGTGCCCTCCATACTTCCCCCATTCCTCCGGAACCGATGAGGGATACCAGATTATAAGAACCCAGATCACGCGCTTTCTGGGCGGCGGCTTCCATGACATAGATCCGCTTCGCCAGCGCGTAGGTCACAAATGCCATTAGATAAGGCACATGGATCCAGACCAGTAGGCGTTTAAGCTCTACGGCCGCATATCCATGCAGATTAAGATTCAGCGCATAAGCCAGCGGCCACATTGATGCCGAAATAAATGCAACGGCCAGCTTCGTCTTCGGCCTGTTCGGGATCAGCAATCCAACAACGGCAATCCATAGAGCTACCTTTGGAATTCCCAGTACAGGCCCATGCTCACACAGAGGAACTGCAGTCTCCGCCAGACTGATGGCAAAAGCGACCAGAACCTCGAAAACCAGGCCGAGGTTTAATATGGTCATGGGCGGCAGCAGCCTTAAATGGCGGATGATGCCTATGGCCAGAGTAAAAAGGAGCACGAAAGACCACGTTAAATATACAGGGGCATTCATCATCCTTTCGATAATTTCAGGTTGCAGAATACTCTGAAAAATCGCAGAGAATGCGGCCAGAACAACGCATAGAAGACAAATCCAATAAAGACGCACTACCGCATCTTCCGCCATCTTGGGTGCAAGCGTCTGTTTTGCGGATGAATCTGTCTGTATGTCCAGCGGCTCATTGGTATGTACAAGCTGCGGCATGCAATCTCCTTCTGAACCGAGGCAGGCTGCTGCCTTCCGGCGCTGTCATTATCCTACAATTTCGGAGAGGAGGGTGACAATTGACGATTGACGATTGAAAAAAGCATGACTTGATTTTTAAATCGTCAATCGTAAATCGTTAGGGGACCCATAGTACCATTCGAGACTTCCTGCGGAGTTCTTTTGAAAGCTCCTTGACCGATCCGTACTTCATGCAGTTGGCCATGCAGTGCTTCACGCAGGCCGGCTCGAGACCTTCCTTCGTGAGGTGTGGGCACAGGATACAGGCCTCGGTTGGGAAAGGGAAGTAGGTGAGATACATGCTGCCGTCGGGCAGCTTCTGCTCGACTTCAAATACTTTGATGCCCCGAATCCCCACCTTGTGCTTGTACTCCTGGGCGCAGGAGACCTCGCAGCTGTGGCATCCGGTGCAATATTCATAATCTATCAATAGACCGAACTCCGGCTTTTTCTTTTTCATGCTATTCATCCCGGACTTTATATACTTTGCACAAAAGGTTTTTGATTGGAGCGCCCAACCCGTCTTTCCCCTGGCTTCCCATGGGGATCAGCTGGTTGATGTTTGATTTCCAGGCGCCGAAAAGCGATGGCTCCGCTCCGTCCTCCTCGGGGAACCACCACCCATGGGCGGCCATCACCATCTGCGGAAGGATGGCAATAGTCAGCTTTGCCTTGAACTGCTGTCTTCCGAGCCAGTTTTCAACCCACACCCATTCCCCATCGCCGATGCCGAGGCTTTTCGCGGTATCCGGATGAATTTCCAGCGTGGGATCCGGATCGATTTCGCGCAGCCATGGAATCATCCGGTGCTCCGCGTTGAAAAATGCGAAGGAGCGCCTGCCGGTGGAAAGAATTAACGGATATTCTTTTGCGAGATCGGGCCTGCTTACCGGCGTGAACGGCGGCTCTTCGTAATGAGGAAGGGGCTCCAGCCCCCACTCTTCGCGGAGAATGGAGTAAAGCTCCACCTTGCCCGACGCGGTTTCGAAGCCGGGCTTTCCGTCCTTGCGCAACAGCCCTTTTTCATGCCGGCGATAAGGAGCGCTCGGGTTTCCTTCCGGAGGGATGACCCAGGTTTTTTTCTGCAATTCTTTGAAGCGCATGCCCGAATTCTGAAGGATGGAGTCGAACAATTGCTCGACTGACTTCCACCGCAGATTCGGATCGAATCTGCGCGCCAGCTCGAAGTTTATTTCCACATCCGGCTTGCAGCCTTCAACCGAAAGAGCTTTGTTGATTGTCTGCAGAGGAACCCACCAGCTCCTGACGCTGTCCTTTTCAAGGAAAGTGGCTGCCGGGAGAATGACATCCGCATACTGGGTAGTGGGCGTCATGAACAGGTCAACGGCTGCGATAAAATCAATCTTCTTGAAAGCATCGCGCCACTTCTTCGGCTCAAAGCCGATGCCGGCGATCAGGTTTCCGGTTTGCATCCAGAGGGCTTTTACCGGATACGGTTTTTCCGAAAAAATCTGATCGAGGACTGTGTCTGTCTGGGTTCGCCAGATAAATTTTCTGAAGGGTCCGTATTTGTCGATGCCGATCCTCGGCTTGTCCGCTTCCTTCGAGGACAGGCGGATGACGCCTTCAGCGCCGGGCAGGGCATAGGAAACGCATTCGAATGCATTCCGCGCGATCACGTTCCCGCCGGGAACTTCGAGATTGCCGGTAATGCACCATAGCGCCGTAATCGCCTGGGCTGTCGGCGTGATGCCGGGAGTCGAATCGATCGGCAATCCCCAGTGTATGGAGGCAGGCTTGCTCTGCGCGAAGAACCGCGCCGCTGCCTGAATATCCTTCTTGGGAACCTGTGTGATTTCCGATACGCGCTCCAGCGGATATTCGTTTACCTGCTCGCAGAAGGCATCCCATACGGTCCGGCATTCGACTTTAGCGCCATCCGTAAGGCTGACGGAGTGCCTGCCGCTCAACGACGGTTTGGGATTGCCGGAGCGATACTCCGCTTTTGCCGATTCCCAAACCACGGCTTGCTTTTTCTTGCTGTCCCAGACAATGAAGTTGTCAGGACTCGCATCCTTGATCAGGTCGGATTCCCGCAACAGCTTGCCCGTGTCTTTCCTGACGAGGAAAGGTGCATTCGTCCATTTTTCGACAAACTTGTGGTCGTAGAGATCCTCATTAATGATGACGTTGAGAAAGCCCATCGCAAGGGCGCCATCCGTACCGGGCCGGAGCCTGAGCCAATGCTTGGCTCTGGAAGAAAGCCACGTCAGCCTGGGATCAATGGAGACAATTTCTACGCCCCGCTTCATCAGGTCGACGAGCCAATGACCGAATATATTGTCGGGGCATGTATTCGGGAGGCTGTAGCCCCAGATGACGATGCATTTCGGGAGCTTATACTTCGGATCGTCGTAGCGCTTCTCCAGCCACTGCGCCGCGTCGAAAACGCAGTAATCGCCCAAGACTGTTTCGACGGCTGCTATTCTCGGGCTGTAGCAGGCGTTTCCGCTGAGGGCGAACATGACGTTCGGGCTGCCATAGGCATAGGCAAGCATGCAGAGCCAGGGACTGATGTCTCGGCCGGTCCCCATGCTGAATACCGCGCTTTGAGGGCCGAATTCCTTGCGGATCCTGACCATCCTTTCTTCGATAAGGTTGTATGCCTCTTCCCAGGAGATCTCCTGCCATTTCCCTTCTCCACGCTCTCCTGCCCGCTTCAGCGGGCGGGTCAGGCGGTCGGGATGATAGATGTACTGAGTCATAGCGAGGCAGCGTGCGCACAGCCGGCCCTGGTTCCACGGATGTTTCGGGTCGCCTTCTATTTTGACGAGCTTGCCCTTCCTGATATGCGCCAGAACGCCGCAGGTTCCATGACAGCCCGGGCCGGCGGACCAGACCGTCGTCCGGACAATGTCTGTGTCTGCAGATCTGGGTTTTGCTTTAAATCCGGCCAAGGTTCCTCCCTTTTCTCAGTAAGTATCAATAGTTCATGTTATGCAGGTTAGGATTGCTTCAGGAGAGAACGAGCTGCCGTGACGGCCGAACTCGCATTCGCTCCATAGCCATCCGCTCCGATCTGATCTGCAAAGGCTTGAGTAACGGGGGCGCCTCCGACGAGAACCTTTACCTGATCGCGGATGCCTGCCTGGTTGAGCGCCTCGATCACCTTTTTCATTTCGGGCATCGTCACCGTCAGGAGAGCGGAAAGCGCAAGGATATCCGGTTTGTCGCTCCCGGCGGCTTCCACAAATTTCTCGGGCGAAACGTCGATGCCTATGTCGATGACTTCAAACCCGGCTCCCTCAAGCATGGATCCGACGAGGTTTTTGCCAATGTCGTGCAGGTCGCCCTTGACGGTTCCAAGAACGATCCGGCCGGCGGGTTTCGCCCCGCGGGCGGCAAGCAGCGGACGGATCGGTTCGAGTGCGGCTTTCATCGCGCGACCGGCCATCAGCATCTCGGGAATGTAAAATTCCTGGGCTTCAAAAAGCCTGCCTACCTCATCCATGGCAGGAATCATGCCTTGATTGATCAGCTCCGCCGGATCCGCGGATTCCTTCAACGCTTCGTTGGTAAGCTGAAGCGCCAGCTTTTCGTCGCCGTTTAAAATCGCATCGTACAGTTTGGACAAATCCGCCATATCTATTGCCTTTCCGTGATCGCACCGTCTGCAGATTAAAGAAAAGAAAGTTTAGCATGTCTTGGAATGTAAATGAAAATGGCGCTGCTGCAATCTTTCGGCGTCGGGGTCGCTTTTTTGTTCCTTTTCGACTCCGACCCCGATACCGACCCCGACCCCGATTTTTTTGGGTTAGTATTCGTTATCGGGGCGGCATACCTGTGCTATAAACACATATTCTCTTTTGCGGGAGCAACGAATGAACGGCATACCGGTACTGCATGTGGAAGCCGACTGCATCGCGCGCGGCTGGGAGGAATCCCTGATCGAGTTGAATCGGAGCGGCTGCAACATCCGCACGCAATACGATAAAGAAGATGATCCACCGAGCAAGGATTGCACGATGGTGCTCACAATTCGCGATCCTCTCAGCGAGCCGATGATTCACAAGGATTTTCCCGGCGGCCCCCTGGAGCTGCAGGAATATGTGATGGAGATGTGCGAGGGCATCAAGGATCATCTGATCCGGAATCCGGAAGATCCTACGGATACGCGATGGGAATACACCTACCACCGCCGCCTCTTCAACTATGACGCGCCGGGTTTCGAGCCCTTTGACCAGATCGATATTATGTGCCGGAAGCTGGCAGAGGTGCCGTTTACGCGCCGCGCACAGGCAATCACGTGGAAGGTCTGGGAAGATAATGACTGCTACGATCCTGCCTGTCTTCAGAGTCTCTGGGGCCGGTTGATCGAAGAAGACGGGGAGTGGTTCCTCAGTCTGAATGCGCGTTTCCGTTCCAACGACGCCTATAAAGCAGCCTTCATGAACATATTTGCACTGGTACGGCTTCAGAAGATCATGGCCGGGAGGATTTCGCAGCTCTCAGGCAAGCAAGTCCGTCTTGGACGATACTGCCACATGGCCGACAGCTATCACATATACGGTTCCTCTTTCCGCGAATTCGAAGGCCGCTTTCTCGGAGCTCTCAAAAAGCGCACATTCGAGCAGCGCACCATGCGCTACGAATCCGTCCGCGAAATGATGGAACAGGCCCGCGCCTCCATCCTCGAAAAAGCAAGGAGCATGGGCCGGTAGATGCCGCTCCATTCATATTGAGATTCTATTCTTCCCCTCAGGTGAGACAAGCTGCATGCAAGTCATGCAAGTCTTAGCCTGGGAGCGCCGCCGGCTAAAATCAGGGTTGATATTGTTGGGCTGAATATCGCTGATTTTGGCGACAATGGCGTTTGCCCGGACAATATTGCCGCGAGGACGCCTGTGCTCCCGGGTGCAAAGGAAATCTGATAGAATGTGGCTTTAAAAGCATCTATTCTGGAATCAAATTGCTCGCAAATTTTTGATAGACGAGGGAAGGATCTATGACTATGCGTAGAAGACTCCGCATTTGTTCATGCTTGTGTGCGGCCATAATCGTTTTTGCTTTCTGTTCATCCGCTTCCGCTCAGGAATCACGCGCTACGGGATGGATCGCGATTCCTGCTGCCGAGTATCAGGCGCTTCGGGCAAAAGCCTATCCGGTAGAGCCGGAGCCGGAGGCGCCTCCGGTTCAGGCAACCTTGACCCGAATCGATTATGACCTTCGTATCAATGGCGAATTGGCAACCGGACAGGCACGCCTCACCGTTGATGTGATAAAGGACGGCTGGGTGCGCGTGCCGATTCCGTCATCGCTGCTGGTGCGCGAGGCCAAGCTCGACGGCAAACTCGTTTCGCTGGTTGCCGGCGCAAAAGCAACCGATGGGAAGTCGGCCGTTTTCTCGCATCAAGGCAGAGCCGTACTCGTGCTCGATATAGTCATCCCGGTCATTGCAGCCGCAGCCAATGAAAGCATTGTTCTGCCTCCCGCGCTTGCCGGCATTACCCGGGCTTCCGTTCAACTTCCCCGCCAGGGGGTCGACATCAAGCTGACCGGAGGTTTTCTCGCGGAAAAGTCAGCGACTGAATCCGACAGCAAGTGGCTGGCTTATGGCCGCGGCAACGAAGCTCTGGTGTTTTCCTGGTGGAGAAAAGCCGACGATCATCGCAGCAGCCAGCCACTGCGTCTGCGGGGTTCGCTGACCGAACTCGTCGGTCTGGGTGAAGACACAACTTCGGTTCAGGCGGAAGTCAACGCGGAGGTGGTGCAGGGCGCCGCGACGGAAATAAAGATACGGCTCCCTGAAAAAGTCACAGTGAACCAGGTTGCGGGGGCAATGGTGGCAGATTGGGAAATGAAGCCCGGCGAACTGGGCGTGACCTTTCTGGAACCCGTCGAGAAAACCGCCAGATTTGTCATCGTCGGCGAGATCCGCCTGCCGCGTGAAGGACAGGTCGAAATTCCTATGCTGCGTCTGCTCAATTCCGAGCGCGAAACCGGCGGAGTGGCGGTAGAAGTTCTCGGCGCGGGAGAAATAACGGATCGCAAGTTTTCGGGGCTTGAGGGCGCAGATGCCACAGACCTGGGAGAGATTGTATCCGGCCGCCAATCTCCTTCACTCATCGCATTCCGATTTCGATCCGGTGATGCAAACGCGGAACGGGCGCTTGCCGTAAATGTGGCGCGATATACGCAGGAGTCGGTCCTGATGGCAAACATAGAAGAAGCCCGCTACCAGGTTCTCATGAGCGCTGAGGGAAAAACGCTGGTCCAGGCCCGGTATGCCATTCGCAATAACCGGAAGAACTTCCTTCAGATTACGCTTCCGAAGGATGCAACGGTGTGGAGCGCTACGTTGTCAGGCAAACCGGTGCGCCCGGGGCAGGCGCCGGATGGCAGCCTATTGCTGCCGCTCGAGAAGGGACGAGCGGGAGAAGAAGCTCCTGCCTTCGCGGCGGAAGTCCTCTATTTCAACAGGGGAGAAAAGTGGAATGAGAATGGGAAGGCCAAACTGGCACTGCCTGTTCTGGATCTTCCCGTGTCGCGCACCGGGCTTCTTTACTACCATCCTCCCTTATACAAAGTAACTCCCGAACCCGGATCATTCCGATCGGATGATTATCAGGATCCTATTTCGGCTGTATTGACTCGCGGAGGATCAGGCGGAGGCAGAGGTTCTGGTATGGGGCCGGAGATCAGCGCGAGCGAACGAGTGGATACCCCTAATGAGCTGCCTCTGGTAAATAGCAATGTTCTGGATCTTATGAAGGTGCAGGGTGGAGTTGCTGCAGCCGGACAAGGAAAGTCCGAAAAGGATACCAGGGTTCTTGTTGACAAATACCTGGCTCAATCCCAGGAAGGCAAGCGCGCGGGGATCTTGCCCATCAATCTTTCCTTCCCTGCGTTCGGCCCGTCCATCTTCCTCGTTTCCGAGCTGACGGCGGAGAAGCAATCTCCAACGATTGATATCAGCTATGAGGCGGCAAAGAAAGGCGGTGCAAGATGAGAGCAGTCCTGGTTGTTTTGATGCTGAGCTTGCCGATTGCCTTATTCGCCCAGGTAAAAACTGATCTACCGCTGCCGGTTTCGGGAAATGTCACTCTGCCGCTCGACGAATTTAACCGGCTGGTTGAACTGGCGAGCAAGCCCACGGTCAAGCCTGATGTTTCGCCGATTCCCTACGCGATCAAGCGGGCTGATCTGAAACTCCGCGTGGGGAACGATTCCGTACTGGGAACGGTGCAATGCGACGGAGAGATATTCGTGAAGGGCGTCGCGAGAATTCCCCTACTGAATGCGCCGACTATTCTTGACGCTCGTCAGGCCGGCAAGGCGTTGCCGCTCGAGCAGCAGGGCGGAATGCAGACAGCCATACTGGCGGGTCCTGCTGAATTTTCTATCACGCTGGATACCGGCATACCGTTGATTATCGACGCTGGCCGCGCGTCGTTCAATCTGCCGGTTCCTGGGGCCGGGAGTTCGCAACTGTCGCTGGAGATACCCGGCGAGCACACCAACGTAAAAATCAATCCGGGCATCATCACCGGCAGAAGCTCCAATAGCGGCCGGACAATCGTGGAAGCCACTCTGGTGCCCGGGCAGGCCGCCAATATCTGGTGGACTACGAGGGAAGTTGTCGTGCCGGCCGCACCCCGCGAAGCGCGATTTCTAACGAGCATGAAAACAATGGTGTCGGTGAACGAAACGGACCTGAGACTGGCAATCCTTGCAGATGTCACTGTTGTTCAGGGCGAACCGGCTCAGTTCGAAATGGAGATTCCATCAGGATTCGAGATGACCGGCGTGACAGGCGCCACATTGGAATCGGAAGAAATGCAGTCCGGCAGCCTGATCTTGAAGGTCAACCAAACCGCGCTGCGAAATCACCAATTCCTGATTTCGATGGAGAAGCCGGTAAGCGTCGCTAAGACAACGATCCCCTTCCTGAGCCTGAAAGGAGCACAGCGGGAAACAGGCGAAGTGCTTGTCGAGGGAGAGGGGACGATGGAGCTCAGCGCAACCGAAGGCGGAACGCTGAAACGGATGGATGTAAAGGAAACCAACGTCTATCTTCGGTCATTGGCCCGGCACCCACTGCACGCTGCATTCCGATATCATCGGCAGGCCGGTGATCCGCCAAGTCTGGCGCTGGCATGGACGCGCTTCCCAGACAATAAAGTCCTCGCCGCGGCTTCGGAGCGAGCCGTTATCACCACATTGGTAACATCCGAAGGCCGATCTCTCACCGAAGTCAGTTTAACGGTGAAGAATCAAGCTCAGCCTTTTTTGAAAGTGGGGTTACCTTCAGGAGCCAGCATATTGACCGCGGAAGTTGCGGGAGAAAAGGTTAAACCGGTCCAGGGCGCCGACGGGAGCCGGGTGCCTCTTCTGCGGCCCGGGCTTCGCACCACCGGTTCCTATCAGGTGACGTATGTATTCATGCATGCTGGAGCGCCGTTTGCAAAGAAAGGGGATTCCGAACTGAGCCTGCCGCGTATGGACATTCCCATAAGCCTCCTGCAGTGGGAGGTGTTCCTGCCGGAACTCTATAAGGTGAAGGACTTCGGCGGTGACGCGATATCAACGGACCTGCTGCCGCCCTCCGGCCGGATAGATATTGCCAGAGACGAACAATACCCTTACGCAGAGCGGGTTGGGGCATGGCCCATAGGCGGAAACGTGAATATAGATCAACTGCTTCCAGGACAATTGGGCGGATTAGTAGTAGATCCGGCAAACAGCGTGCTGCCCGGTGCGGAGGTGAAGGTTGTTAATGTGAGAACCGGAGCTTCGGTTACAACCTATACTGATGCAGCCGGTCGATGGGTAGCCTCCAATATGTCCTCCGGCAACATCAAAGTAAGCGCCCGTATGCCCGGCTTCCAAAGCTCGACGCTCACGGATATAAACTATAACGCAGGCCGGCCACTCCGTTTAAACCTTGCCCTGCGACTGGCGTCAATCTCGACAATGGTAGAAGTTTCTGCAGCCGATTCCATAAGCGAATCGCAGCGAATCGATCGAGAGGTGAAGAAAAAGGCGACGGTGGAAAACCAGATTTCTTCCAATGTCGTAAATTTCCAGCGGCGCGCCGCAGGCGACTTGCCGATACGCGTGGATGTGCCGCGGACCGGCAACTCCTATAGTTTTGTGAGGCCGCTCGTGCTCGATGAAGAGACCAGGGTGACCTTCAAATACAAAAGCAAGTAAACCTTTGGACAAAGTAGACGCGGCGTCTCGCCGCGTCTGCCATTTTTAGGGTTCTTCCCGATTGCCTGTCCGGGCGCGTTCTTGCAAGCGTTCCAACGTGTAATCTGCCATGCGGAAATTTTTGATTTCGAACTTTTTGGAAAACTGACCGACATAATTTCGCTTTACGACTGCGAGACGGGCGTCTTTTAGCCAGGCATCATCGGGCATGAAGCTTTGCCTGCCGCCTGAATCCGGGGGAACCAGATAAAAGATCCATGATCTGCGGGTCAGATTGACTCCGGGAAGTATCAACGAGGTATTGAAGTCGCCCATTCCAGCGGTGGAATCAAGTTGGAACGCTTGCCGTTGCGGACGATTCAATAAACAGAAAGATAACTCATTTCCGCTAGGCTGGCCGGCTGTCAGGCTTGAACGCTCCAGAATAACTGCCAGGGGGCTTCCTGCTTCACGGTAGAGCTCGAAGTTAACGATTGTAATTGGGCCAGAGCCGGAATCAGCCTGTGCACCTTTGATCAGCGGAACTTCAGATATGATCGCATTTCGATATACTTCAAACTGCGCCTCGCCCGTGTAGGTTCCAGCCTGGTTGCCAAGATCCTTGTATTCGCGTTGAGAAACCCATAGAAACTGAATGAAGCTTCTCTGTTGATTCAAGACTGTCCATTCAAACTCCGGAAGCAAAGCGCGCAGGGCATCTGCACTGCCATACGTAGCCCAGGCACGATTATCATATAAAAGCTCTCTTCCGTCTTGAAAATGGATATGACTGGTGAGGTTCCTTAACACGATTACCTGGTCAACAGGGATGTTCAATAAATCAAGCGCACCCACAATTGAACGATTTTGCTGAAAAAACGGAGCGTTGAACGGTGGAACGATAGTGTTCGTTTCCATCCTGGTAACAATCTTGATTGAATGAGCGGCACTCTCGCCTTCCTTAGAATTGAAAGAAGAAGGGAGCAGAGTATCCCATAGGGAGTAATGACAACTCAACCAGGCCAGCGGGATGCCTGCGATCAGCAGCGTCCATGAACGGACTGTTTTCCGCGTGAGATACTGATGCACGACAGCGCCGATCGAGAGAACAAGATAGAGCAGTGCGCATATCCTGTAAGTCGTCATCCATCCGTATTGCTGATTTACAATCGGCAAATAGTTGTTCAGCGCAGCCTGACAGACCACTGCTACTACTGCGGCTGCGAAAAAAGCTGTCAGGTTCGGCGTCAATACCGCCAGGGACGCGCAAACACAGATGATGGCCAGATGTATCGCAAGGGTTGCGAAAAGGAAGGGAAGAATTTGAGACGAGTTCATGCCGAAATGGAATAAGAGGATGAAATCGGCCGCAACTGGAACGATAACCAGAAATAGCAATGAGAACAGGCTCTTTGCGAGCAGCAGCGACTTCCGCGAAATCGGGCGGGTCAGCCAGAATCCGGATGTGCCTACCGGCGGATCCTCATGAATCAGCCGGACGATGATTGCCGTGATGATCAGGTACAGCACCAATAGCCCAAAGTCCGAGTAACGGAACGAAAAAGAATCTCTCCAACTATCAAAATCTATCGATTTCGCGCCCCACAGTTGAACCGTTTGAAGAACAAGAAAGGCAAGACCGACGCACAACAGGATCCACAAAGCGCGCATATCTCTTTTCAAAATATGCAATATAACGGACATATTATTCTCCTTCTCCCGCAGCAGCCCTCTGCCGGCGCGTGAGACTTATGAATATCGAGCGCAAGGACATGGGCGACATCGACAGGTTGGTGGCTTGTGGGAACATGTGCCGGGCGTACGCTTCGCTCTCACCTTCGCGATACCGGCTGTCGATGTAGCGGATGACGTTTCCGGCAGCTTGCGGTGAAAGCCAGTCTCCGGGCCACGGCACCGGGATCTGCTGCGGGCCGGGCACGGTGACTTCTACCTCCCGGAATCTCGCCTGAAGCTGTTCCAGATCTTCGGAAAACAAAAGCCTTCCGTTGTCGATGAATCCTATGTGATCGACGAGATTCTCGATGTCTTCCAGATCGTGAGACGAAATAAACAGCGTCCACCCTTCCTGTTCCGACAGCTCCAGCATGCCTTCGACCAGCTCTTCCCGCACTGCAACATCGAGTCCGCCGAAGGGTTCGTCCAGCACGAGCAGAGAAGGACGGTAGGCCAGCGCCGCGATCATGGCTGTCTTGAGCCGCATCCCCCGGGATAAGGATTTGATCTGCCGATTCAGCGGCAGATCAAATGTCCGGATCAATTTGTTGCACAGGCCGTCATCCCATGTGGGATAAAGAGGTTTGCAGAACGCAAGCAGGCGCTCGACGGTCATCCATCCCGGGAGCTTCTGGTTTTCGGATACATATCCAATTCTGGCCAGTTGCTCCGGACCGAGGCGTCTGGAATCAACTCCCAGGATTTCAGCCCTGCCGGAAGTCGGTTCCAGTATGTTCATGAGTGTGTGGATTGTCGTTGTCTTGCCGGCTCCGTTCGGACCCAGGAGCGCAAACAAGCTTCCTCTTGGAACCTCCACTGTCAGATCGCGGACCGCTTCGACCTTCCTGTAAAAATGTGACAGATGGTCTGTCGATATTGCCGAGTTCATTTTCACTCCTTGTCCCTGTCATCCTTTTTTGCCGGCGACGCGGACGCGTCCGCGGATAGCCGCACCCAATGTTCCTCGACGGCACTGAGCAGGGCGTCGAGATCCAGCGAAAGCCGCTTGGCCTCGACGACCAGGCGTTCCAGCTCGTTTTTAAGCAGAGCGCCTCGTTCCCGGGCCAGGGCGCGCGGCGCAGCGCAGACCACGGTTCCTATCCCCGGGCGAACCTCAAGCAGTCCCCGGCGGGTCAGCTCTGCAATGGCTTTGTGCGCCGTATTCGGATTGATCTTGAGCGCCTGACTCAGGGCTCGAACCGACGGGAACGGGTCTCCCGGGAGAAGCTGGCCGCAAACCATGCTCTTCTCCACCGCATAAATAATCTGCCTGTATGGCGAAATGCCCGGTTTCAACTGGACTTTAAACGGAATCATGGTGTACTAGTATAACTAATACACCTAGGACGTCAAGAAGATTTTTTATCCGACCGTGTCAGCGGGGCAGAATCGCCGGACAATTCAGCAGCCACGAATTGCACGAATTTTCATGAAGAAGCTGGAACCGGCGTTTCATGCGGAACAGATGGGTGTTTCATCTGAGGCTTTTAAGACGCATTGCGAGTTGTCTGAGCGAATTCTCAAATGGAATTTCGGGCTGAACTGCTGCAGCGGCCGAGATTATTTTGTGGCGCGTCGTTTTATTGGCAGGCGCGAAGTATAGGATATTGCGTGATTTCAGGCAGGGCAGCCGCCAAAGCGGACCGACGATCGACTCGATTTTCTTCAGCAGGTCATCGCGTTTTTGCGTATCTTCGTTCAACCAGTTCATCGCCAATACGCCATCGTCAAGCAGGCATCGCCTGGCATTTCCGATGAATTCCTGCGTTGCGCACTGATCCGGGAACTGATCTCCGAGATATGTGTCGACTATGACAATCCCGTATCGGGAAGTGCAGCGCTTCAGAAATCCGGCCGCATCTTCCAGATGAATCACGAGGCGGGGCAGCGCACGAATATCAAAATATGTGGCGGCCAGTTCCACGACGGCCGGATCAATTTCAACTGCATCCACCTCGATCTGCGGAAATGCCCGGAGCAACATGCGCGGGATGGAACCGCCGCCGAGCCCCAGGACAAGACAGGACTGTGCTTGAGGGCAGAATGCCAGTGCAGCCAGCATATTTCGCGCATATTCAAGCCCGGGCTGATGAGGGGCTCCGCTGTCAAAAACACTGAGGCGGATCCCCGACTCGGACCAGAGCGTGATCGTCGCTCTGTCCCTCGTGACGATCAAGTCGTTTGCGAGGCCTCTGGTTCGGCAAAGGGTCTTCATATTTGAAGAGAAAATCCGGCGGCAGCCACGAATTACACGAATTTTCACAAAAGCTAAATCGTCTCCGTCCCGAAGTAATATCTCGCAATCTCAATGAGACGAAGAATCGGTCCGCCCACAACAATCTGACCGATTTTCAGATCCCTGAGCAGCTTTTCCATCCTTCCTTCTCTTGAATATCCATAAGAGCCCATGAGTTCGAGAGAACGGCTCACGGTATCCCATCCGAGTTCACCGACGACGTTCTGGACGGCGCTGGCTAATGCGACGCTCTTCGCTTCCCATGGGAAACCGTATGCATCGGGGCGATCCATCCGTGCAGCCGCAAAGTAGAAAAACGCTTCCGCGGCGATGATGTTCTGGGCAACCCGCCCCAATTCATGGGCGATAGCGCCGTGCTCCTTCATCGGTTTTCCGGCGATCTCGCGGATATCCACATAATCCCTGAGAATTTCAAATGCCCTTTTCATGATGCCGAGCGGGAAAGCGGCGGATGTAAGCCGGCCTATGGTGATGTTTGCAAGAACCGATTTCAGATCGTCTTCAGGGTCCTGTTGTGCACGGTTTTCTTTCGGCGCCCTCACGTTTTCAAACCATATATCGCCATTTGTATCGATTGAGGCGCCCATCTTCCTGTACGGCTTGCTCGTTGATATTCCCGGCGAATCGGCAGGGACCAATATCTGTGCGATATTTTTTGGAAACTCTTCGCCTTCCACCGAGCAGAGAACCCTGAACCACTTTGCTTCCCTGAAACCGGACGGCCACAACTTATGCCCGTTGATGACCCACTCGTTTCCTTCCAGCCGGGCGCGCGTCCGGATCTGAGCGCCTTTCAGCTTCATGTCCTCAACCGATCCTCCCGCATGTGGTTCGGTGATGGCACTCGTGATAATAAAGACTTCGTCTCCGAGCAGGAAAGGGGCAAGCTTTTTTAACAGGACTTCATTCGGCTTGGGAATGGTTATTGCCGCAATAGACCATGGGCTGATGAAACCCGTACTGGCAAGGCCGTAGTCCCCGCGGGCGACTTCCTGGATTGTTGCCGCTATTTCGACGGTTGATCCTCCGCCCGATCCGCCGAACTCCGGCGGCAGAAAAGATTTTTGGAGGCCCAGGTCGATCAGCAGTTTCTTCCACAGATCATGAACGAAGGTTTGTTCCTTCCTTTCCGTCCAGTCCCAGTAGTCATCAATCTCCTCGGCGCGGGGAAGGACTTCATTGTCCACAAATTTTCTCAAGGTCCGACAAAACATCCTGATTTCATCCGATATCAGATGATCAGGCCTTAAAAAATCATCGATTCCTCTGATCTGCGATGTTGATGTCTTTGCCATTTTGAGCCTCTTTTATGTGTAAAGGGGGTTGCGGCACAAAAGAACAGGCTGCCCTCCGGTTTGTGGAATAAATCTCAATGTCCGATAACGGGTATTATCCTGGATCCTCAATTTTCTTGATGGCGCCGGCAACGCAGTTCGCAACCTTTTCTACGGGATCCTGAACGCAGGCGCGCAGATTCGGCAAAGCGGATTGTGCGTTCGCGCCATAGCTTGACAGCGCAACGGCTGCGGCATAGCGGACGTCGGCGGCCGGATCGTTCAAGCGCAATGTGATATCCGGCACTACCTGCGTGTATGGCGCCCGTATGCGGGCCAGCGTCAATACGGCTGCCGTTCGAACGGTCTCATCAGGATCGGCGAGGCATCGAAGAAGATCCGGAATTGCGGGATGGGCCCCTTCTCCAAGGGCGGCCATCTTCTCCGCCGCCGTTTTTCGGACCGACGGATCCGGATTTCTCAATGCATTTAACAAAATTGGAAGACCACGCTGTGGATCTCCGGTTAGACAGGAGATGGCAGCGGCACAGGCTAATTGAAGCTGCAGAGAAGATTTGGCGGCCAGCGCTTCTGCTTCCGGAACGCCAGCCTCAGCAGGACGGCCGATCATCGCGAGTGATTCCACGGCTGCGGCGGCCGTATCCGGGTTCGGGAACCTGAGCATGATCCGAAGATCCGGGACCGCAGATGTGCCGATTTTGGCAAGCGCAACGGCTGCGGCGTTGCGCAGGTTTTCATCCGGCGAAGTCAGACAACGGCACAAGCCGCGCACGGAGGATGCCGCCGGAGGTCCGATGCCTGCAATCAAAACCGCAGCCACTGCGCGCACACTGTCGGGCTGCTGCGGATCGAGAGCCGCAGGAAAATATTCCGCCGCCGGAGCACCGATGCGGGCAAGCAGAATAAGCGCAGGAATGCGCAGCGCCTCCGATGGATCGTTCAGGCAGGCGGCAACGGCACGCATATGAGGCGACGTATCCGATTCCGATTGGATAAGCTCGGCTAATGCGGCTGCGCGCACATCGCTTTGATCGCCGGCAAGTCGTTTGCCGATGTCTGCTTTTTGTTCCATCACATCATATTTCCTACGCCCGGAGAGTATGACGGCGAAACAACACTCGCCGATGCTATCATGGTCGCGCACTGAACCACGCCGGTTATCTGAACCATAGCGGCGTTAAGAGTAATCGTGGGAGCCGTGATCGTCAGTCCGCTCGCCGTAACGCTGATCGTTCCTCCGGCCATCAGCGTGTCCGACATTGTAATTTTGGTGTTGCGGCTCTGAGTGATGGTGCGCGATTCGGATCCCATGATGTTCACGGTCGAATCTCTGTAAACCGTTTCGGAATCGTTGCCCATTATCGTTGCGCTGCGGTCCTTCTGAACGGTCAAGGTCATGTTGCCGTTGACCGTTGTCTTGTCATCCACTTCTATTGTTGTGGTTCGGTTGTTTTCGACCTCGATGGTCTCATCGTGATGAACCTTGAGCGTTTTATCATTCTCCACTTCCGTGTTCATATCTTTTTGCGCATGGACATGGATTTCTTCATTGCCATCCAGATCTTCAAACCGGATTTCATTGTAGCCTCCGCTGCGCGGAGAGCTGTCCGACTTGATGCCGCTCTGCGTTTTGTTGTCCGGCAATGCATAAGGAGGCATCTGATCGGCATTGTAAACACTGCCCACGATGATGGGGCGGTCCGGGTCCCCTTCAAGGAAATCCACAATCACTTCCTGGCCGACGCGGGGGAGATGGATCGCTCCCCATTGCTGTCCCGCCCAATGGGTTGCCACCCGAATCCAGCACGAACTTGATTCGTTATTGCGGCCATCGCGATCCCAGTGGAACTGCACCTTCACGCGCCCGTATTTATCCGTATAAATTTCTTCCCCCATTGCTCCCACCACGACCGCTGTCTGGCAGCCCCATACACGGGACTTGGCGGCCTGCTGAGGAGGACGGAAAAGCAGGCTGAGCGGGATGCAGCGAAAGCTGTTGGCATAATGATTATGGCCGGCTTCATCGGCGGAATGAAAACCTCCCTCAGAGGCCGAGTGAGTGACGGTCGTCAGAATATAGGAACCTTCTGCACCTGGGTGGTTCTTCAGTTTGAACCGGTAGCCCGGAGTGAGATGGTACACGTTGCTCTCGCCCTGGATGACGAATTGAGACATCTCCAATTGTTCCATGGCATGCTTGGTGATTTCCTTACCCGATCCCTTATTGTCATAGTTGCCGGGATAATCATAGACTTCAAACTGATCGTTGCCGGCGACCTTGAGCTTATGGTTGATTTTGCCGACCATTGCGTTCGGCAGAATATCCTGGCTGGAGAAAAGATTCGTCTGCGGAGTCTCGAAGAAGTAGTCCTGCAGGCTGAACTTGCCGGAACCCAATTCCTGGGTTTTGATCCAGCCGGAGATGCGGCCTTCTTCCCGAGCTCCGCCTATAACCTCTTCATAAATCAGTGAAGACTGAGCCGGCATATCGTGGTGGGAAGCCTTATTGTCGGAAATGACCAGCTTGTGGGAGTCTTTCGTGAACCGGAAAAAATAGAAGATGCCTTCCTCTTCCATGAGGCGGGATGCGAAATTATGGTCCGTTTCGCGGTACTGAACGCAGTATTCACGGGGCTGATAGGAGCCCTGCAGCTCCCATGTGACGTCCAATCCTTCGAGCACGCTTTTGAGGATATCGGGGACCGAGAGGTTCTGGAAAATGCGGCAGTTCTGCTTTCGGGTCAGAATCCAGAACTTGGGCGAAACGACGGCGCGATATCTGGACAGACGGCTGGCGTCGGGCAGCTGGGCAAAGGCGGTCACGATGCCGTGAATGAATCGCCGTTCCCCGTCTTCCGTTCCCACCACTCCGAAGGAAATCTCCTTCCCCAGAATGTCTTCAAACTTGATCCGCTTATTTTCGGAAAGAAGCTCAAGCTGGAAGCAGAAAAGCTGCGAAATCCCCTCGCTGCCTGTGAAGGATTCCAGCAGCAGTTCATTCGGTCCCAGTTTGCTTTCGATATACAGATAGCGATTCTCTTCTAGATACTTGTCCGCCATATGCAGCCTCCCTCATTTTCGTGCAATTCGTAGCCTAGCAATATGAAAAATTGCCGTCCGGGCCGACATTCACCTGGATGGATTCGAGCTTCTGTCCCTCCGCGATGCGGGTCAGCAGCTGGCGCGATATTTCCGGCAACAGCGTGTTGGTCAGAATGTTGTCGACATTGCGAGCGCCGCTTTCCACTTCCGTGCATCGGCGCCCGATTTCCTCGATCAGCGCGTCGCTGCAAATCAGATCGATTTTATGGTTTTCACGGATGCGCTTCTGGATTTTGCCGAGCTTGAGCACGATGATTTTCTTCAGCGCTTCATCCCGGATCGGGTAATACGGAATGATAACCAGGCGTCCCAGGAACGCGGGCTTGAATATCTTATTCAGCTCGGGTTTGATCGCCTTGACGATGCCCTCGGGGGCGGGGGTGGTTTCCGGGTCGGCGCAGAGTTTCATCATCGCGTCCGTGGCGGCATTGGAAGTCAGCAGGATGATCGTGTTTTTGAAATCTATTTCGCGGCCTTCCCCGTCTTCCATTCTGCCTTTGTCGAAAACCTGGAAGAAAAGCTCGAGCACATCGGGGTGCGCTTTTTCCACTTCATCTAAGAGCACCACCGAATACGGTCTGCGGCGCACGGCTTCGGTAAGGACTCCGCCTTCGCCGTAGCCTACGTATCCCGGAGGTGAACCCTTCAATGTGGAGACCGTGTGGGCTTCCTGGAACTCCGACATATTGATCGTGATCACATTGCGCTCGCCTCCATAAAGCAGGTCTGCGAGGGCAAGGGCTGTTTCCGTTTTTCCAACACCGCTGGGGCCGATGAGCAGGAAAACGCCGATCGGTTTCTGCGGGTCCTCCATGCCGGCACGAGAGGTCCGGATGCGCTGGGCGAGAGCTTCCATTGCGTGATTCTGCCCGATGACGCGCGCGCCCAGATGCTTTTCAAGTGTGAGGACGGTCTCGATTTCATCCTTCACCATTTTGCCTGTTGGGATGCCGGTCCACCCGGAAATCACTTCACCTACAATGCGGCCGTCCACGCACACCTGCATTAAAGGATTGTCTCCCTGCAGCGCGTTCAATTCGGCATTGAGTTTATCCAATTCGGCGCGCATGGATGCCTGGTCTCCCGTGCCTTCCTCCAGGCCGCTGCGGAGTTCACGTATCTTCGCGACCAGGGCGGATTCGATGGCAAATCGCTTTTCCAGCTCGGCGAGCGCGGCCGAGACTTCGGCACGTTTCATCTTGATTTGTTCCAACCGCTCGGCGTGATCGCCGCCCGCCGCCGCTTCCCGTGTAAGCACGCGTTCCTGAAGGTTAAAATCATCAATCTGGCGCTTTGCATCTTCGATCGCAGACGGAGTGGAATTCTGGCCCAGCGCCAGGCGCGCGCATGCGGTATCGAGGACGCTGACGGCTTTATCCGGCAACTGCCGGCCGGCAAGAAAACGATGGGACAGGCGAGCCGCGGCCGCTACGCCTTCATCAAGAATTCTGACTTTGTGGTGATTCTCGAGCGAAGCCACAATGCCGCGCAACATCACCGTGCATGCCTGTTCCGTGGGTTCTTCCACTTTCACAACCTGGAATCGGCGCGCCAGAGCCGGATCCTTTTCGAAGTATTTCTTATATTCGGACCATGTGGTGGCGGCGATCGTGCGCAGTTCGCCGCGAGCCAGGGCAGGTTTCAACAGATTGGCCGCATCGTTCTGTCCTGCCGCGCCGCCTGCGCCGATCATGGTGTGCGCCTCATCGATGAACAGAATGATCGGTGTGGGCGAGGCCTTCACCTCCTCGATGAGGCCCTTCAGCCTGTTTTCAAACTCCCCCTTGATGCCGGCGCCGGCCTGCAGCAGGGCCAGATCCAGCGTGCGCACGGTGACGTTTTTCAGCGCGGGAGGAACGTCCCCCTGCGCAATCCGCAGCGCCAATCCTTCCACAACGGAGGTTTTCCCGACCCCGGCCTCACCGGTGAGAATGGGGTTGTTTTGACGGCGGCGCATCAGTATATCGACGATCTGCCTGATTTCGAGGTCCCGGCCGAGCACCGGATCGAGTTTGCCGCTTTTTGCCTTTTCCGACAAATTAACGGTGTACTGATCGAGATTCTGAGTTTTGCCGCCGCCTGCCGGTCGCGGCTCACCTTCCGGCGAATACTCGTCGGCGGCAGCCGTGAGTTCGTCTTCAACAGAACCGCGCACAATTGCAATGAAGTCTTTCTTGAGAGCTTCCGCATCGAGCTTCAGCAATTCCTTGCTGACCTCGCGCATGATCCGCGCCAGCTCATCATCCGTCACCAGCGCAAGAATGGTGAATCCGCTGCGCACCTGGCCTGCGCCGTAATCGATGGAACCCAGAGTCCAAGCTTCAGTCAGCATCTTCAGGATACTCGGGCTGATGGCGGGAGTACGCGCATTCCCGGATTTGAGCTTATCCAGGCTTCGGGTCAAATCCGCAGTCAGGCGCGACTGGTTGATGCCGAAGCGGTAAAAGATGCGCGCAGCATCCGTATCCGTCGCTTCCATCAGCTTCATCAGATAATGCTCGATCTCCACATTGTAGTGAGTACGCGACAGACATAAGCCGGCGGCGGCCTCAAGAGCGCTGCGCGTCGGAGAGTTCAGTTTGTTAATGAGTGATTTTAGGTTTACGCTCATATGCGGCCTCCCTGGTGAATATGCTTTTGCCCTTTATCGGTAATGCATCGAAAGCTTTGATACATTGGGATTCAGAATGCAGGATTCATGAACATGTGGGTCCGGCCTTCAGGCCGGACGCACATGAGAAATGGGGCTCATCCAAAGATACAACATCAAATTCTGAATTCTGACATCCTTTTTTTCTCCATCCATCCTTTCCCACAGTCAGATACTGAGAATGCTGTCGTCCGGATCATGCGGCATAGGCGCAGTCCGGGCCCATGTCAGCCATCCGAGGCGCGGAGCTGTCGCGCTGTCCGCACCTAATTCGCAGATCGGCGCCTCCTCTTTTTTCAGTACGAGCTGCACCTCGCAATCGAGTTCATTCCCTACAAAAAAGCGGACCAGGGCGCGAAGCGGCTGGTGCGCAGAGCCGTCGGGAAGAAACTCCAGATACTGTTTCAGCGTCAAAGGTCCCAGTCGAATACGCACGCCGGATTGCTGATCCCAGATCTCATCTCCTACAACCGTTCCGAAGCCCAGCTTTTCGGAGTCGGAACCGCTTTCGGTGAAACAACATTGTGTGTCGCGGTCGATGGGATGCCATCTCCCGATGAACTGCTCGATCTCGACCGGCACATCGAAATAATCCATCAACAATGCGCGCAGGCCGGAAGCGGAGCGCGCGTGTGCGGCAACCAGTCCACAGCGGAAGATCAGAGCTTCATCCGAGACGGCCTGACGGCCCGCCAATCCGGGTGTCCCCATTCCGATCAGGTCCATAAGATGCGGAGAGAGGGCATCTTCCTCGCCGCGTTCATAGCCGACCGTGAAGTGGTGCTTCTCCCATGCCCGGAAGAAAAGCGAGATGGCGCGGTGATTGAAAATATCGAGGAATGCCCGCATGGCGCTGTCGCGGGCGCGCAGCCGTTCGCGGATCAGAAGCGTATAGTTAAGAGGAAGCAGGCCCTGGGGACCGGTGAGGCCCATGAAATTCACATCCATCTGCGGCTGGGAATCTTCAGCCCAATCCAGTCTGGCGATCTGGCTGGGAGGGAAACCGAGATTGGGCGCGGCGCCGAAACGGACGGCTTCGGTGCCGGGATCCGAGAAGCGGCCTACGGGATGGAGTTTTCTCAGAAGACGCGTCAGGAGGCGGACTGCCTGGAAAAAGTCGAAGTCGGGCGCTTCTTCCCGAAGAATATTCTCCATTCTGGATGCATCCGGCTTTTCTACAGCAGGATCTTCGTTCCGGCTCGTGGAGGCCACAGGCGCAATACCTCCTTCCTCTGGCGCGTGGCGACGCTCAACTGGCTGAAGCTGTTGAGCGTGACATACAGGCCCAGAAAGTGCTCCAGGATGCTGGCAAACAGGTAAGCCCCGCCGCCGACAAAATTTTCCTCATCCAACAGCAGTTCGACGCGGGTGCCGCGCGCGAACGTAATGCCGTTTTCCGACACGATGCGCGCGAAGTGCGGGCTGCTCTTCAGCTGCAGGATGCCCTCGATCTGCTTCATCGAATAGGGAGAATTGGTAAAGTCGTAAAGCTTGAGAATTTCCTGGAGGGCTTCTTTCCCTTCCGATACCAGCGACAGATAGTTCAAAGAAAGGTGCGAAATAAGCCGCCAGAGAGAGGATCTGCCGGTCGGCGGGCGGACGGCCTGCGTAGGCTTTCTCAGCGCCACAATGGATTGAACGGGAGCGGCGCCCTCGATTTCAAAATCGCCCGATTCCATGCCGAAGGGGAGGCGCGCGGGGAGATCGCGGTTGGTACAGGTGAGACGGATTGTGAGACTGTCAAGATCGGGAGAAACCGGCCGCTGTTCGAGATCTACCAGAGATAAATACATCTCCGTGCCTTCATCATCACGTCGGCCGGAAGCACGGCGCGACGCCAACCAGAAAGTCTGCCCTCGCTTGGAAGCGGATCCGTGGTGATAGGAATAGAAGGGTTCAATTTGCACCGGTTCCTGTGTGTCCGGCCGGACGCTGACCACGTCATCCACGGAGAAAATCTCGGTGGCGTTGGGCCGGCGGACATCCGGAATGATAGGATATTCGAAGCGGCGCTGTGTAATGAGAATGGGCTCGGCCGTTTGTTCAAAAAGGTTCACCGCGGGGGTGCATGCCGGTTGAAATGTCTTGGCGGAGATGCCGACTTCGAGCGCCTGCCGCCGTTCCGCCAGCTCAAAGGGGGCAATGAGAAAAATCAGTTCGGCTCTGTTTTTGAATCCCTGCAGCGCGGATTCCAAGCCTGTCAAATCCAAAAAGAAGAATTTCTCAGGAAAATTGAAGAATTCATGCAACAGCCGGTACCCTTCGAATGAGCGGCGCGGATTGGGCAGCATGCTTTCATTTTCGCCGAATCCGACGGGACGAAGCGAACCCGCAGGGAGCGTTATGGGGGGGATGCGCGATCCCGGCGAAGGATCCCGCACGAGAATCTGCGTCACGCGGCTGCACAGGAGCTCGTAGAGCGCGTGAATAGTGCCGCCTTCGCCGTTCAGGAAAATACGCAGAGGGTCGGGCGGCGCTTTTTCAAAAGTCAGGTCGCGCCAGCACGCGAGTTCCACCCGCAGAGCGGCAACCGCCTCCGCGGACTTGATGGCGGGCTGCAGGCGGTCGGGCGTTTTCCATTCCGCCGCGGCCACGCTCATCGGCCAGAGATAGGTGTCGTAGCATGTTCGGAATCTGCACGGCATTCCGGCGACAGGCCGTGAGGAGAGAACCGCGCCGCGTTCCAGTTTTAGTCCCGTGCCGATCTGCGCCTGCGAAGGATTCATGCGAAAGTCCACGATCGTCATGGACGGGACCGGGCGGATGAAATGGGGATAAATGATGCTGAGGAGAGCTTCCGTAATTTCCGGGAACTCATCGTCGATCTTGAGATGGACGCGGGCGGCCAGAAACGCAAACGCTTCCAAGAGCCGCTCCACGTGCGGATCTTCGCATTTGTCGGGCTCGATGCTCAGGCGCGAGGCGATTTTGGGATATTGTTCGGCAAACTGCGCTCCCATGCGCCGCAGGAAGCTGAGTTCGCGTTCGTAATACAACAGCAGATCGTCACGCACGTTAATCGCCCTTTATCTGATATTCGCCGCTATTGAGCTGAAGCACCGTGTCGAACAGGATCTGTTCGGGCGCCGGATCCATTTTAAGCAGAGCCTCGATTTGAAACCGCAGTATACGCGGTCCCGAGCCGCCGCTGTCCAGGGCGCGCACGCGCGTGCCCGCAAGGCGTGGTTCAAAAATTTCTATAGTCTGTTCGATGAGGCGCAACAGCCTCTGGCGGTCACGTGGAGAATTCAATGCCATCGAGGTCACATCGGGCAATCCGTAATTGTATAGCGACCGGAACAGTTCTTCATAGGTCTCCGGCACCTCTTCCGGGTTCCTTCGCGTATTCAACAGCCATTCCAGATCGCGGCGCAGCGACGCTTTCAACCGGCGAACCGACTGCGAGCGGTTTGCGGGCGGATCGGCGCTTTCTTTGGGATTCAGGTCAATCAGACGATCCAGGATCGAAGTCGTAACGGCGAGATCGGGATCCGGTCTCGGCATGGCCTATCTCCTACAGGCCAGGGCCTGCAATGGATCCAGCCGGCAGATGCGGTCATAGATCTTTTGTTTCAGCTCGGGGGCTGCTTTGGATTTTGCGAGGCATTGATAAAGGAGGCTGAACGGCTGTGCCACGAAAGCCGCCGCCTCCCAGCCCTCCAGTCCCCGGGAATCAATTTCGGCGGTGATCTGTTCGAGTATGGGATGGGCGATCTGTTCATATCCCATCGAAATGCAGAGGTGCGCCAGTTGCAGCCGGCGCTGGAAGCGGCCCCGGCCGCTTTTCTCCGCCGCCGCCTCGCGCATCATGATTTCGATCGCTTCCTGCTGCCGCCCGGACTGAGCGGCTTCCTGAGCAAGTTCGTAGGCATCGGGAGTTTGCAGCCCGTCCTCCTGCATTTGATAAGCTCTTTCTCCAACAACAGGAGGCGGAGCATATACAGGCTCCTCTTCGGCAGCCGCAGGCGCGGCGGCTGCTACAGGCGCGATCTCATCCAGCCACGATTGTGTTTCGGGATTTGCGGCAGGCGTATCATCCAGAAGGATAGCCTGTCGAAGTATGGGATAATCTGCCAGCAGAGCATTCACTTCCGCCCGGATGACGGCTTGAATCTGCGTGTAGCTCATTTCATATGCTGCGCGGTACACATAGCGCTGCAAATCAAGCCAGCCGCGGCCGCAAGGCATTCCCATGGCTGTTTCGGCGATTTCAATCACCTGCTGCCAGTCCCCGTCATTCGCCGCCTTTTTCAGCGACTGGCGGACCTCGGTCGGAGGAGCTTCCAGAAGGTTTGGGTCCAGCTCGGAACCCGCGCTGCGCAGTTCGCCGAAGCGCAGGCCGCGCAACAGAAGGAAGGGCGTTGTGCTGTAGGGATCTTCCCGCCTTAAAAATGCAGCAACACTGATAATGCGCCTGTATGCATCGTCTTTATCGACCGGCTCTGGCGCGAGGGGACCGCCCCTCGGACGGACTTTTGGCTGTGCGGCAGCGGTTGGAGCTTCCTCTGCCCAGGATGACGATTCCTCAGGCGCGGCGTCTTCCGGAGGAGCTTCCGCTCCCGCGGAAGAGTCATCCGGCTCCGATTCCCGCTTTTTCTGCAGCAGACCGTGCACGGAGTGGCGAAGCTCCTCAATAGTCGTTTTCAGCGGACTGAAGGATGGAGCATCGTTCCCGAACTTATCGCCGCATAATGCGGAGAGGGAATCGATGGATTCCAGAATGCCGTCCAGCGTCGACTCCAGATTGACATAGAAACCCTTGGGCGTGGAGTTGAAAGCCTTGTCCCAGTCTTCGCCGGTTATTTTCCCTTCCGCAATGGCGGCCGCGCGTGCCTCCCGCTTTTCTTCTTCTGCGGACTCATCTTCGTAACCTACCAGGCGTGCCTCCCTGGATTGATACCAGCTATAGCCTGATTTTGTAATCGGCAGGCTTCGCAGAGTAGTGTCCATGCGTGAACCAAGCCAATCCAGTGGTGCGGCGCGCAGTTCAAGATCGCCGTCATCGATTTCCGGATAGAGGCAGTCCCAGAAATTGCCGATCAGTCCGCTGATCAAATCCAGGCCGGCGCGCAGGCCGGCAAAGGATTCCGTCTTAATCAGCGCTTCCGTCAGCCAGACGGCAATCTGCAGGTCTTTGCTTTTGGTTGCCAGCGCCTCACCGGCAAGTTTTAAAACCACGGGATAGTCGGCGGTCTTTCGTTCATACTGCCAGTCTCCCTGCGGCACATCGTCTTCCTCCCGCCGCGCTTCCTTGATTTTGTCGTAGACGGGATTGTAACGCAGATTTTCACCGCATGGATTTTCGCCGGGAATCGGATTCAGCAGATCGTCTCGGAGGGGCATCAGAATCAAAAGAGCCTTTATTCGGCCGCCGCCTCTGAGGCGGCGGGGAATTCCAGCGTTCTTACCTCCAGAATTGGAAATTCCTCGCCATCAACCAGCAGCATTTTTTGACCAACCGGTGCTGCGATGCCATCCGCTTCTTCCCAGACCGTTTGCCGTCCGAGCCGCACCGAATTGTCGGCATTGCGGTAAGCGAAGGGAGTCAAAGCGGGAATCATGACTTCTCCCAGATCAAGGCCGCCGCAGTTGGGCCCGGTTTTCAAAATAGCGGGGATCCAGATAAGATCGCGCGCACGCTTGGGAGCTTCCATCCGGATAGAAGTGATATGAGCAAAGGGCAGCCAAAGATAGGAACCCGCGGCAAACACTTCCAGGCGGGGCCCGATGCGCGGGTCGGCATCCTCGACCGTTTCAAACTCCGAGCCGTTGAGAAGGACCTTCGTAACCGGTTCAGCCGTCGTCTGCGGGAAGGTTTTCTTTTCGAACATATCGCGGCGCAGGCGTTCCGCCTGAAACGCCGAACGATAGATGAGCGTGCCCATTCCCGCTTCTTTGCTGAGATCGGATAAAATGTCGAGCTGTTTTTCGGCGCGATCCAGTTCTCCCATGAAACAGAGCAGCTCAAATAGAAACGTGCGGCGGCGGACATCCGTCGGATCGCTGCGCAATTCGGTCGCCAGCGCCTGGACTGCTTCTTCTATTTTGCCTTCCTGAAAGAGAACCTTGGCATCCATTGGCACTCCCGCCTTTCGCCTTTTATCCTTCCGGCCTTCATTACTCATGAAGTTTCTGCCGCGGCAACTAATCGGCCATATCTGCGCGGCCTAAAGACGAATCTTCATGAATGACGATGGCCGGGGACCGGCTTGCCTGCAACGCACACGCCTGATCTCATGCGCGTGCGCTGCAAGCGACCATGCATTCCTGATAAAAATAACTCCAAGCGGTACTTGCGTTATACCTGCTTGTTCGCCTTTAAATCGTAACCGGCTGTGATGGGGCCATCCAGCGTTCCATCGGCTTTCTGAGCCCTGTAATCGAACTTGATCTTTGCAAAGTTCAATGAGATCTGTTCTGTCGGCACCTCCACTCCTTCGGAGCCGCCTGTCTGATAGGAGGAGACGAGGCAATCGGAGAATACTATTTTTACGTATTCCTGCTGTTGCTTGCCCGCTTTCCTGCAAGTCAAAACAGCCTCTCCGATATGGTCGCCGGTCGCGCACGCCAGGAGGAGTTTTGGGCTTGCTTTGTTTACTTTCATTACAAAATGGAAATCCTGCATCTGCACCTTGCCGGCGCCTCCACCTCCGCCGGCTGCGTGCGTCCCTGTCTGAGTTTCACCCCAGGACCACGACAAGACATCGATTTCATTCTTATGTTTATCGTCTTGGCTTTCGCCTTCTATGCCTTTAATCTTCAGAAACATATCGACAGCCATATGTAATTCTCCTTTTTGTGAAACCACGCGCGACCCCATATTTCAAAGGGCTGCGCGTGGAAAGAATTCTACTTGCGGGCGGAAGCAGGCAATTCCGCCACGAGACGAAGCGATACCGTCAATTCATCAAGCTGGAAGTGCGGCCGCAGGAAAGCCACCGCCCGATAGGCGCCGGCTTTACCGGGAATTTCCATCACTTCAATCCTGGCCTCTCGCAACGGGTATTGCGCTTTCGTCGCTGCGGAGGCGGTGTCATCCGGAGTTACATAATTGGTGATCCACTTGTTCAACCAGCGCTCGCATTCAACCCGGGACGTGAAGCTCCCGATCTTATCGCGCATCATGGCTTTGAGGTAATGCGCAAAGCGCGAAACCGCCATGATGTAAGGCAACTGCGACGCAAGCCGCGCGTTGGCATTCGCGGCATCGCTGTCGTACAGCTTCGGCTTGTTGCAGGACTGCACACTGAAGAATGCCGCGTAATCCGTCCCCTTGCAGTGCACCAGCGGGGCAAAGCCCTGGTCCGCAAGCTCTTTTTCGCGCCGGTCCGTTATCGGGGATTCGGTTGGGCATTTCATGGCTACGTCGCCCGAGTCCGTATAGAAATTATGCACCGGCAATCCGTCGACGAGCCCGCCGCCTTCCACTCCGCGGATGGCAGCGCACCAGCCGTAGAGCGCGAATGCCTTGGTCATGCGGGAAGCCAGCGCATAGGCGGCGTTGCCCCAGAGGTACTTGGAGTGGTCCGCACCGCTCACATGTTCTTCGAAGTTGAAACCCTCGATCGCTTTCGTTTCTTTGCCGTAAGGCAGGCGCATCAGGATTCGCGGGCAGGTGAGGGCGACATAACGCGAGTCTTCGGATGCGCGGAAGGATTTCCATTTTGCATATTCGGTTGTATCGAAAATTTTTCCCATATCACGCGGCGAGTCCAGTTGCGTGTAACTGTCGAGATTGAACATCTCCGGTGACGCGGCGGAGATAAAGGGAGCATGAGCGGCCGCAGCGACATTTGAAATCTTCTCCAGCAGCTCGATGTCTTCCGGTCCGCGGGCGAATTCGTAATCGCCGACAATGCCGGCAAAAGGCGAACCGCCGAATATGCCGAACTCTTCCTCGTAGATTTTCTTGAACAGCGCGCTCTGATCAAATTCGGGTGCCCGCTGCAGATCGCGCAGCAATTCCTTCTTGGAAACGTTCAGAATTTTAATCTTCAGATTGGAGCTGGTTTCGCTTTGATCCATCAGGTACTTCAACCCGCGCCAGGAGGATTCCAGTTTTTGGAATTGCTCGTGGTGGAGGATCTCGTTGAGCTGGATGGAAATGAGATGATCAATCTGGGCAATGCGGGCGTTAATCATTGCTTCCGCATCTTTGGAGACCGTCATCGCTCCTTCAAGAATCTGATTCACAAACTCGGAAACCAGATTCTTGCCGCGTTCGCGGCCGGCAACGTCTTTCGCAAACCTTCCCTCCTCGACGATTTGATCCAGCACGCTCTTCTCGATTACCTGTTCAGCAGGAGCGGCTTTGGACTTTTTCTGCTCAGCGCTCATTTTTCTCCTCCTTCACCTTCGCCTTTGTCTTTGCCCACCTCGGATTTCAGCTTATCCAGCTTTTCGCTGTTGCTGACTGCTTCAAGCAGAAGTTCCTCCAGTTTTTCGTTGCCCTGTAAAGAGCCGCGGAGGTCGGCAAGCTTGGTGCGCAAATCGAGCATATCCTTGAGCGGTTTAACCTGGCGAGCGACCTGTTCGGGTTCGAAGTCTTCCATGCTTTTAAAGCGCAGATCGACCTTCAACTGTCCCGCTTCCGGATCCTCGCTCAATTTGTTTTCAACTGAAAAGGCCACATGAGGCTTCATTCCCTCCAGGACGCTGTCAAAATTGTCCGGATTCACTTCCACAAACTTCCGCTCCTTGAGCTTTGGCATCGACGTTTCCGGCTGGCCCGTGAAATCGCCGAGCACGCCCATGACGAACGGGAGTTCTTTCACCTCGATTGCATCGCCGGTTTCCACATCATAGGTGACATGGACACGAGGCGGACGCACTCGATCGAGTTTATGCTGTGTGCTTTTTGCCATTGCCATCCCCTTTCCCTTTTGAAACAAATTGGAACATGGCGACTCCGGCGCTGGCAACGCAAGAGTCCAAACGAGCTGAAAATAACTAAAATCGCAAAATATCAGTTCGGCAAATTTTTATGTAAGCAACAGGGATTAAATACCACGCGGGAAAACGGCACATGTATATCAACTTAGAGCCTTTGCCTATCGCGTTCGTTTTGAAATCCGGGGCCGGCGGCACCCGTGATTCCCGGAATTCCTGATTAGACCGAAATCATATGATTGAATAGAGATATGAGTATAAGTGTGAACCATAAAAGCAGTCAAGGCATATCCCGGCTTTCCCCTACACAAATTATTGAGATTGCCGTCTCTGTATTCGTGCAATTGGTGGCTGATTTCTCAAAACCTTTGCCAAATTCAGGCAGTTCTGCTAGTTTGAGGATTGATGAACCAACTCCAGCCGGTGATATGGACAAAGGGTACATTTCTCGGCCCTCAGCATCTGCAGACTCAGGACCGGTTTATAGAAAGCTCGCTCCGTTTCCGAATCCAGTCGCTGATATCGAATCCCTGGGGTTTTATAAAGCTGCAGATTAAACAGGAAGCGCTGGCTGCCGGCGAGTTTGCCCTTTCCGAAGCATCAGGGATTTTCCCCGATGGGCTCCTGTTTGATTTCCCGGCTTCGGAGCCGTCGCCCCCTTCCATTCCGCTGAAGGATGCATTCGGGCCGGATCAGAACTCAATCGACATATTTCTCGCTATCCCCAATTACCGTCAATCCGGATTGAACGTTTCGATTGCCGAACAAAAGGCGGATACGCGCTATCTTTCAGACGTGGTTTCCGTACGGGATGAAAACTCCGGACGCGCGGAGAAACCGGTTCAGGTGGCGCGCAAGAATTATCGTTTCCTGACGGCAGTCGATTCTCGCCAGGAATGCTCGGCCATGTGTATCGCCCGGATCAACAAAAGCGAAGCCGGAATTCTTCAGCTTGATCCGCAGTTTGTCCCTCCACTGCTGGATTTTTCGGCCAGCGAATATCTGAGCGTGATCGCGCGGAGGCTGGTGGAAATTCTCGCCGCCAAGAGCAGTATTCTCTCCGGAGTGCGGCGGCAGAAGAACCTGAGCCTGGCGGATTTCGGGACGGCGGACATTGCGCAGTTCTGGCTTCTCTATACGGTCAACAGCCACTTCCCCGAATTCAATCACCTTTTTGAAACACACCACGGGCACCCGGAGCGTCTGTATCAGGCGATGCTTTCACTGGCAGGCTGCCTGACAACGTTTTCGCCCAAAATCAATCCGCGCGATCTTCCCGTCTACCAGCACGATAATCTTTCAGAATGTTTCGGAACGCTGGACGAAATCGTGCGGACTCTGCTGGAAACGGTCGTCCCCAGCAACTTTGTCTCGTTGCCGCTCAAACTTGTTCAGCCGTCGATATACGCGACCGCCCTGGCCGATGATAAATACCTTTCGGGCACACGGCTGTATCTTGCAGTATCCGCGGAAATGAATCAGGCGGAGCTGATTTCCAAAGCGCCCTATCTGTTGAAAGTCTGCTCGGCAAACCACATCGAGCATCTTGTGCGGCAGGCGTTGCCCGGAGCCGCCCTGACGCACGTTCAAAAGCCCCCAGGCTCCATTCCGGTGAAACTGAATCATCAATATTTCAGCATCAACCAGTCCGGCGTGGCTTGGGAAGCCGTAGTGCGCGCTCGAAATCTTGCCGTCTACGTCCCCGGCGATTTCCCCTCCCCTCAGCTCGAGCTCATCATTCTTCTGCCTGAGGCGGTCTGAAACCTTCGACATCCGAGATATTCCATACTTATAGCCGGAGAAAAGCTTGCCTCAAAGAATGCGATTGTGCGGGCGATAAGTATTGTGTTGCCGGAATCTGCGCCGGCGATTCGGATGACGGTGCGGAATTCAGGAGGGAGATGTGGCGGAACAGACTGCAGCGACGCGCATTGCCTGATACGGCAGGATGGAGTTGCCCGAGAAGCACACTCTGCCTTCCGGATTTGAGTTCTGTCGAGAGCTGGACGCTCCCGGGACCGACGGTGCTTTTGATTTTGTCGTGATGGATATGCAGGCGTTCCCTGACCTCGACCGGCTCCGGCAAAAATATGTTTCTCTCGGATTGCCCACACTTCTCATCATTGATACGGTCGAGCAGGAGACATTCGCGCTGACGTGGCTGGCACCCGAAGACGAGGTCTGCCGACGGGATGTTCTCGTGCAACAACTCGCCTTGCGCCTTTCGCGCCGTCAACGGCGGGACGAGGCGCCGGCTCCTATGACGGACAAGTCGTTGGGAGTCGCAACCCGTCGGGAATTTGAGGCATATGCCAACGCGCAAATCGCCGGGAACGAGGCCGGGGATCCTCAATGCCTTGTATGGCTGGATATTGGCAGTTTCAAGATCATCAATCACGAGCTGGGCCACGCGGCGGGAGATCAAATTCTCCAGGAAGTAGCGCAACTCCTGATCCGCTGCGCCGCAGGCACGGGATTTGTCGCCAGGTTCGGCGGCGATGAATTCGTGATTCTTATGCAATGCAGCCTTGAGCAGGGCGCCGCATTCGCCGGATTTCTAAAGGAACAGATTTCGCTCAATGGGTTCAGGATCGGCTCCCGAACGGTTCACGTCACCGCAAGCTTCGGTGTTGCTTCCAGCCTTCAGCTGTCAGCGGTCAGCTTCTTTGCAAAAAGCAAAAAGGTCATGGATAAAAATTTCATCTCCGGAGGAATCCTCGCTCCGAAGAACGCGGAGGTACAGTAGATTAAGTATTATGCGGCCGGAGATTTAAATGAGCCCTGATTGAGAAATGCGACCAGTTTGTCGATTGCGGCATCGAAATATACGTGCGACATGGGAATGCCATTGTGCCGGGACAGGTCGGCCAGGTCGGCAGGCAGATTTCCGGCGGGCGGGAAAACAAACCCGTCCTTCAGCAGAGGAACAATATTGCGGCCGGTGGCGAGAGCATGTCCTATTTCCCGGCGGAGCCAATCATCGGGTTCGTGGCAGCGGTCCAGACTGCCGGGCGAAAGAATCAGGAGGAAGTTGGGCGCCTGCTCAATGGCCGCAAAAAGCCGTTCATCAAAGTGGCTGGCACCCAGGCTTTCCACATCGAGAAATGCAGAGTATCCGCGCGCCTCGAGGGCGGCTCGGATGAGGCGAGCCGTATCTGCACCGCCTTCGCGCCGATAGCTGATGAAAGCCGCGGGCGTGGCCGCCCGACTGCCCTCCGGCGAGATTTTCCGCAGAGTTTGGCGACCCGAGGAGGCAGATGCCTCTCGCTCCCGATAGGCCGCTGCCCAGCCCAGCCCCCGAACTGCACCGGCGGCCGCAGCGAGCAATGGGGCTGTCACCGGCAACCGCAGAGATGCATGCTGCCACAGCAGCCAAGCCAGGAGATACCAGAGCCCAAGCACGGAAGCCGTGCTCACCAGGCCGATCTCGTTCCCCTTTCGATCAATCACCCATCCTGGAAGACATGCAATAACCATAAGAACGAGAAGCACGACAAGCGAGGGCAGATCCATCGCGTTCGGCGGGATATGGGCTCGCAACAGCACAGAATCGAAAGCGAGAAAGGCCCCCCTCAAATCCAGAAGCCAAAGGCAAAGTCCGAGCAGGCAGGAGACGGCCAGATATCTCCATCCCCGCACTATCATCTGTCCTATCGTTGAGTTGATCATCTGTCTTGCGTTGATTCGGGAATCGCAATAGCTGCGCCGGATGTAAACAAGCCGCACCGCGCCGATATACTCCTCACGTCCTCGCAACTCAGCCATAGTTAATGCGGCTTGGCTTGAAGCTCAGATCACGGCTGCCTTATCTGGTATCGGCAGGCAAAATCCTCGAGATTAGTGCCGGCCCGCATAAATGCTATACAGAAAGCAGCACTGAACCCACGCTTGAGCATTATTTACATCCATCCTGCAACAAGATTCCCTTAGATCAAATTAATTTTGGGGATTCCTGCCTGAAGAACCGGACAACATCAGCCCAATAAATATCTGTCAGCATTTTGGGCATAGGTTCTGTCTCGGCGTCTTTGAAATATGTCAGGGACTTGAGGGTGTGAACGATATTGAAGTCGATTTCAAAGTACTTCTTTCTGAAGAGATCAAGGATATAAGGCAACCCAAATTCCTTGGCAACAAAATATAGGTCCACGAAGTCCCTTCGGCTTCCTCTGCCTGCAATGGCGTTGATCTTCATGCAGGCAATATCCCGTGGATCGGCTATCTATATTCCCATGAATGATTCAAAAGGGAAAAGCGAGGGATAGTGGTATCCCAGAAAACTAACCTTTATGTCCAAGATGTGCAGATGAAGAGTTTCCCGGTCCTTCGATATGACCGACACCTTTTCACTATCCTTCAGTTTGTCCAAAAGCAATTCTTCGGAGAACGATTCTTCGCTAAACATATCAAGATCTCTTGATATGCGGTGCCCCAGCTGCAAAGCCAGACCCGTGCCGCCACCAAGATAGAAAGAATCCAAATTGCTCTTGCACAGAATTTCAAGAACCCGCTCCGCTGCTTCAGGAATCACCTTCCTGTGCCAGGGCTTTGGATTATTCCCCATTGTTCCGATCCCTCGCGATTATTGAATAGATGACCCTGAGCCGCTGATCTAATTGTTTAGAGCAATAATCTCTTTGGAAGGGATATGATAGACCAACCCCCAGAACGTAGCCGACCGCGGAGAAAGAGTACGTTCGGTCCGGACTACGTCTCTTATTGTCTCTTCGGAAAACTGATCCTTCAGCCAAGAAACAGCCGCAAGATCGCCATATTCAAGCAGTCTGGCTATGGTATAGCGAGGATGCGATTGGGGGTCAAACTTGTCGATGTCAACATCCCAGAAAAATAAGCTTAAGTGCTTGTCAAGCATAGGCTTATCGTATCATTATGGGTCTGATCAAGCAAGCCGAAGCTAATCCATTTATTTCGGAAATCCAAAGCATTTCCAGCTTCCTCGGCTCGGGCCTATCATTCTTCTGCCCGAGGCGGTCTGAAACCTTCGACTTCCAGGAAGCCTCCGGATACCAGCGACGCAGCAGCGCGGGCGAACTCGCCGGCCGGGGTGGATTTCGGCAGGGCTTCATTGTCTATCAGTGCTTGAAGCACCTCCCGGCCGGTCATTTTTCCCTCGCACAGTGAGATCAGATGCGCCATCCAGGGTTTTGCGTTGCATTCCATGTTAAAGGGATATTCTATGCGCAGCTTGTAGGAAGAAGGATTCCAGAGATTATTTTCCAGATGATGCTGCACGACAAATTCCGTTCGCGGCGCAGCCTGCAGTGGAGAATCCATAATGAGCTGCTCCAGTCCTTCGCTGCAGACAGCCGATTCCCAGTTCAGGAGCCACTCCCAGGGCGCGCGTGCCGATGATGGCGAGACTTGGCGGCGAACGGTGAAAGCTCTCTGTGCCCCCGATCTCCGCTGGATGCAGATGAACCCGTAGACCAGTGTCCGGACATGCAGGCTTTTAAAAAGCTGATTCCAGCGCTCGGATTCCTCCCGGGAGCGAACTGTATCGCGGTTCGCGCGCAAAGCGAAATCCTGAGGATCCATCTCTTTGCGGACCAGGAACGCTATATCAAACTCCCTTTCGCAAGCTCCAAGCCACTCGCGGATACGGTTTTCGAACGGCCGGTCTTCGCGATCCGTTCCCATTGTAAGAGCCATGAATCTGCCGCTATCATTCAGATGATGCGGCAGCCCCTCGACGATACGCCTTGTGATTTCCTCTCCATCTTGTCCGCCGCTGAAAAATATCCATTTCGGCTGGAGTGTCGGAACATAGGGCGGATGGGCCGAGATCATGTCAAAACGCGAGTCACCAAAACCCTGATAGAGGTCGCTCGTCACAGCCTGCGCGTTGGCAATGCCGTTCAGATTCCGGTTAAACTCGGCGAAACGGGTTGAGCGCTCCGAGATGTCGCCGGACCATGCTTTTTCGGATCCGCGCCTGGCCGCAAGCAACGCTCCGATTCCCGTTCCTCCGCATAGGTCAAGGAATATTCCGCGTGGGTGTTTAGGCAGATGTCGGAGGAATAAACGCGTATTGGGAATAAACGCCGGATAAACGATATCTTCCGGCACGGTGAACTCGGATCCGTCAGGGGCGTTCCAGCGATCGGACGCGATGTAGAGATCGCCCACAGGATAGAGGGCAACCGTGGCGTAACATCGGGATTTCCCGGTTTCGCAGGCCAGCAAGCCCATGCCTTCGAGGAGCGCAATCTTCGCCTCGCCGAGAAAATGCCGGGCAACGCTTAATTCGATGCTCTCACCTGCCAGCAGGAGGGCCAGCAGAACATCTGCCGCGGATTCAGCTGCTGGGAGCGGAGCACGCCTTTTACGGTCAATTTCGAAATCTTCCGCGCGCTCCAGATTGAACCGCCTGCTGATATACGTGTCGGTATAATCCGTCGACCTGAGAAATTCCAGCATTTCGCCGAATTGTCCACCGCGCCCCAGATTTACTACCTGAATCATCGGAGAAGCCGTCATTTCGTCACCGTGATCAAAACGACAGCGATCACTGCAAGCAAAAGCAGGATGGCGACAATCAACACCGGCACAAGCTTCGAAGGCTTCTTTGCCGGGGCCGGTGCTTCAGCCGCAGCCTTAGGGGATTCCGGCGGCATTGAAACAGTAGGTTCCTGAGGTACTGCTTGAGCGCCAAACATGCGCGTATATTCTCCGGGCGCGCCTGCCGGCGGGGGAGGGGCGGGAGCAGGAGCCGGCACTGTCGAGTCAGGCGGCGAAGCTGCCGTAGGAGTGGTGCCGAAGAATTGAGTGAATTCTCCGGCCGGAGGAGTATAAGCTTTCGGGGGAGCCTGAGCAGACGGACTTCCGCCCGGCTTCAACGCTTCGGTGGAAGACGGCTGGTTGAAGATTCCGGTTACTGTTGACGGAGGAGTCGTTACTCTATCGCCGCTTCCAAAAATGCGTGCGAAGTCCCCCTGATCCTCGGGCCTCTTGGGCAGCGGTGGCGCTGAAGCCGTTGATGACGCTGCCGCATTAAAAAACCGTGTGAATTCACCGGGAGCCAGCCGCGATGGCGGGGCAGCTTGCTTCGGCGGCAGACTATCCTTAGAGCTTTCAGTTTTAGCCTCAACCGCTGAGGATTCTGCTGCCTGGAACATCCGGGTAAAGGAACCCGGTGCAGGCGGAGGGGAGGGAAGCTCCTGGGGCTTGGGAACGGCCTTCGAAGGCTCAGGTGCTGCTTCGCCGATAGGCGGCGCTGCAGTCTGAAACATCTGAGTAAAAGAACCCGGTGCAGGCGGAGGGGAGGGAGGCTCCTGGGGCTTGGGAACGGCCTTCGGAGGCTCAGGTGTTGCTTCGCCGATGGGTGGCGCTGCAGTCTGAAACATCTGAGTAAAAGAACCCGGTGCAGGTGGAGGGGGCGGAGGCTCCGGGGGCTTTGCAGCGGCCTTCGAAGGCTCAGGTGTTGCTTCGCCGATAGGCGGCGCTGCAGTCTGAAACATCTGAGTAAAGGAACCCGGTGCAGGTGGAGGGGGCGAAGGCTCCGGGGGCTTGGGAGCAGCCTTTGGAGGTTCGGGAATGATTTCGCCGGCAGGAGATGAAGGCTCCGGGGCAGTTTTGGAGATCGATTCCGAGGAAGGTTTCTCGGATTGAACGATCACAGATGGTTCTTGAGGAATCGCGGGAGGCTTGATTGTGGATTCACCCATGGGAGGGGCCGGCGGCTGAAACATCTGGGTAAACGACCCGGGAGCGGGCGGTATATCCGCAACAGCCTGCTGCTCCTTTTCGACCGGGCTCGGAGTAGCTCTCAACTCAGGCGGGACGCGCCATACTCCTGCTCTGGTGAATTCATCCGATTTGTGTTCCCGGGGAGCGGGCGGCGAGGTCCTGGGACGCAGAATTCGATCCTTTAGTTCTGAGAAACCACCGAACGGCTGCGTCACCACGTAGGGTGTTCCCCGATTATCGCCGGTCTCTATCAGTTCAGGAAACTGCAGACGGTCGACAGCACGCACTTGTGCAAGAAAATCTTTGTTCAATTGAGCCTGCTCGCCTACGAAGAGAAATACGGTAACCTTCCTTCCCGTCGAAATCTCGCGGCCGACAAAGGTTTTTACCCCCTGGTCTTCCGCAAGCCCGAGAAGCTGATACCTCTCGTCGAAACTCATATTTTTGCTCCGTTTTTCTTCATCATGTCACAACGCAGCCGGCCGTTCAATCAAGCAGCTGCTAATTCCATGAATCCTGTTTATTTTAGTTCGTGCAATTCGTGGCCGGTTCAAAATAGACTAGCGTCTCACATGTGGTATGGAGTAATCTCATAATCCCCGACGGATGATAATGATGAAGCACCTATCGAGAGTAGTCTGGTCAGAAGGCATGTATCTGGCTCCTCATCACTTTCAGGTGCAGAGCCGATATTTTGAGGACTCCATTCAATTTGCAGCCGCGGCTCTCTGCTTTGAGCCTTACGGATTCGTTGGTTTCGGGCTCGACGCGGAAGCTTTGCGAAACGGCATTCTCTCGCTTCTGCATGCGCGCGGAATTTTTCCGGACGGGCTGCCTTTTCAGATGCCGGACTGCGATCCGTTGCCGCAGGCGCGCAATATTGCCGATCTCTTCCCTCCGGCCCGCGAGAAGGTCACCGTGTTGCTGTCGATTCCGGAGCGTAAACCTGGTGGATTAAACTGCGCTCAGTCTCTCGGAGAAGGAGGATGGGTTCGGTACCTGGCAGAATCACAGTCTATACCGGATGAAACCACCGGACGCGACGAAAAGCCGGTGCCGATGGGACGCAAGAATTTTTCACTGCTGCTCGATACGGAAGTGCATGAAGGAATTCTCGGTCTCCCGATCGCCGTCATTATGCGCGACGGATCCGGCCATTTCATCTTCGATCCCGAATTCATACCGCCGCTGACGACCATCGCCGCCAGTGACCGTCTGATGAATATTCTTAAAAGGCTGATAGAAATACTCGACGACAAGAGCGCCGGCCTTTCCAAAGGCAGCGCAGCCACTGCGCGGACCTGGGCGGAATATTCGACGCGCGACGTGGCTCAGTTCTGGCTGCTGCACACGGTCAACTCCGCTCTGGCGCCATTGCGCGATATATATTCGGGCCGCAATGTCCATCCGGAAAGCCTGTTTGTGCAGATGCTGCGCCTGGCGGGAGCCCTGTGCACTTTCGCGATGGAATCCCATCCGCGGGATCTGCCCCTATATAATCACAATGATCTGGGCGGATGTTTCGCCGCCCTGGATCATCATATCCGCATGCACCTCGAAACGGTGGTGCCGACAAATGTGATTTCCATACCGCTGCAAAAATCCGCAAGCTATTTTTACGAGGGAGACATTACAGATCAACGCTGTCTGGATCGCGCCCGATGGATATTCTCTATTCGCAGCGCCACCGGCGAGGTTGAAATTATTGGGAAAACACCGCAGTTGGTGAAAATCTGCTCTAAGCTTTTTGTCCCAAAGCTGGTTGAAAGAGCCCTGCCCGGCATGGGGATGACGCATTTGCCCACCCCGCCTTCATCCATTGCCACGAAGGTGGATGCCCAGTATTTCAGCATCAGCCGTTCCGGCCCGTGTTGGGATCATATCCTGCAGACACGCCAGGTGGGCATCTACGTCCCGGGCGAATTGCCGGATCCTGAGCTCGAGTTGCTGATTATCCTCGAATCCTGATAAGGAGACTTTAAACATGGCATTCAATCCCGGTTCTCCTGCATCGCTCCGGCGGCATGAGAACCTTGCGCTGATTTTTCAAGAGATCCTTGTTGGAAGCGAACGCCTGCGCTCAGGCCGCCAGACAGTAGCCGACCCGGCCGTCTTCCGGAGTCAGGTCATCGATGCGCTCAAATTGGCGGATCAACAGGCTCGCAAGCAGGGCTACAACGCCGAAGATATCAAACTTGCTATTTTTGCCGTAGTCGCGTTCGTGGACGAATCCGTGCTGAACCTGCGTCTCCCGGTCTTTGCGGATTGGCCCCGCAGGCCGCTGCAGGAAGAGCTCTTCGGCCATCATATTGCCGGAGAGATCTTTTTCAAAAACCTGCAGGAGCTTCTGGGAAAAAGCGATTCTCAGGATCTGGCCGACCTTCTGGAAGTATATCTGATTTGCCTGCTGCTCGGATTTGCCGGGCGCTATAGCCTGGGCGACCGCGGCGAGTTGCGGTCTTTCACCAACGCCGCCGAAGAAAAGATCAGGCGGATTCGAGGCGGTACTGCGATGCTTTCTCCGGCGTGGGAGCTTCCGCCGGAAGCGCCCCAAAAGCCGGGCGCCGACGCGCTGGTCAAAAAAATAGCCATGGTCACGGCGGCCTTTTTTGCTCTGGCGCTGATTCTTTTCATTGCATACAAGCTGACGCTTGGCTCCGGCTTATCGAGCTTGAACGAACTCACCGGAAGGCTCTAGGGAGGTACTGCCATGACTATTTATTGGGGAGCAGGCGCTGCGCTGGTTGGGTATCTGATCCTGGCATGGGTTCTGGGGAGTGTGTTTCACCTCGACACCACGCGTTTCTACATCCTTTTCGCGATTCTTGCTGCACTGGGTATCGGTGCAACCTGCGTATTCCTGTGGTTTTGGAAAAAAACGCGCCGCCGCGCCGCCGATGACAGCCGGAGCGGCGGGCCGGTCGACAAGGATGATGAAATCGACGCGCTCGTGCGCGAGGCTGAGAATCGTCTGGCTTCCTCGAACCTGGCCAAAGGCGGAAGGCTGGCGAATCTGCCGATGGTATTTGTGATCGGAGACGCCGCTTCAACGAAAACCAGCACGATCCTCCATTCCGGCCTCGATCCGGAACTGCTCGCGGGGAGCGTTTACCAGGACACGACGGTTATACCGACGCGGCTCGCAAATATCTGGTTTGCTCACGGCATGATTTTTGTGGAAGCAGGCGGCAAGCTTCTGGCAGAACCTCAACGGTGGGTGCGGCTGCTGCAGAGTCTCCGTCCCGGCCGATTGCTCTCGGCGGTGCGCGGCGAACAGGCTCCTCGCGCTGCTCTGGTGTGTCTCGATGCCGAAACCTTTGTACGACCGGGAGCCGCTGATGTTCTGACGGTCGCTTCCCGGAACCTGCAGAAGCGTCTCTCCGAACTGTCTCAGGAATTTGGAATAAGTTTCCCGGTGTATGTGCTGTTTACCAAGATGAACCGGCTGGCTTTTTTTGAGGATTTCGTGCGGAATCTGACCGCGGACGAAGCCGGTCAGGTGCTGGGTGCGACGCTGCCGCTGCGGCCTCAGGGTGCGACCGGCATTTACGCCGAGGAGGAAACCAGGCGCCTCAGTGCCGCGTTCGACGGTATATTCTATTCGCTGGCGGATCACCGGATCGCTTTCCTGCCGCGCGAAAACGACGCGGCGAAAGTTTCGGGAGCCTATGAATTCCCGCGCGAATTCCGCAAGCTGCGCAATACCCTGGTACAATTCCTCGTCGACCTCTGCCGCCCGAGCCAGCTGCGCATCAGCCCATTCCTTCGGGGCTTCTATTTCTCCGGCGTGCGCCCCATCATCGTTCAGGACGTGCCGGTCGCGGCCCCCCGCCCGTCGGCGGCACAACCGTCCGCGATCGAAAGCACGGCCAGCGCGACCGGATTTTTCAAAACGGGAGTTACTTCTCCCGCCGCGCCTCCGCCTGCGGCGGCTGCGGGCACGCGCAAAGTTCCGCAATGGCTTTTCTTGAGCCGGCTTTTTGCGGGGATCATTCAGCAGGACAGAACGGCACTGAGCGCCAGCGGCAGCAGCACAAAGGCAAGCACACTGCAGCGCATTGTTCTCGCCGCCGCTGCGGCGCTGTTTCTTATTTTTGCCGTCGGATTCACTGTTTCATTCTTCGGCAACCGGGCGCTCGAAAACGAGGTGATGGAAGCCGCGCGAGGGATTTCCGCAGGCGAGGCCGGAGGCATGAACCTGCCGACGCAGGACGCACTGCAAAAGCTGGAGACGCTCCGGCAATCGTTGGCAAAGCTGACAGATTACGAGGAGAACGGCGCTCCCCTGGGACTTCGATGGTTTCTCTACACGGGAGAAAATCTTTATCCCACGGTGCGGCGGCTGTATTACGACCGCTTCAATCAGCTTCTGTTCCTCCAGACACAGGGGAAAATGCTGGCGGCGCTGCGCATGCTTTCCATCCCGCCCGCGCCGACGGACGATTATGCAACTACCTATGACACGCTGAAGGCCTATCTCATTACCACATCGGAATTCAAGCGCAGTTCCAACTGGCTGTCGCCGGTAATTATGAATCGATGGTCGGCGGGACGGCCGGTAGAAAGCCTTCTTCCCCTCGCTGCCAGGCAATTCGATTTTTACGCCGAAGATCTCGTACGCGGGAATCCCTTCACGGAGAAAAACGATATTGCCGCCGTCGACCGCGCACGCGTGCATCTGTCGAAGTTTTCCGGAATCGAGCAGATTTATCAATTCATGATCTCCGACGCTTCGCGCCGCGCCAATAAGATCAACTTCAACGAGCAGTTTGCGGGCTCGGCGCAGGTCGTAATCAACAATGTCGATGTTCCCGGAGCTTTTACGAAAGCCGGCTGGGCGGCCATGCAGGAAAATCTGGCGAAAGCCGACAAATTCTTCGGCGGTGAACGGTGGGTGCTGGGCGATTATGCCGCCGCGAAGCCGGAATCGGCAAAAATGGAAGAGGAGCTGCGCAACCGGTATATCACGGATTACATCGCAAAATGGCGCGAATTCATGAACAACAGCCGGGTTGTCCGGTTTGCCGGTTTGCAGGATGCCTCAAAGAAACTCAATACGCTTTCGGGCGCACAGACTCCGCTCATGGCTTTGTTCTGGGTAGCTGCACAAAATACCGCAGTCGGTTCTCCCAAAATAAGCGAGGCCTTCGACTCGGTGCAGAAAGTAGTGCCTCCGCCGGCCACCACGGTGCAATACGTGTGGCCGACGAACCAGGAATACATGGGATCGCTTGCATCCCTGCAGACGGCGATCAGCCAGGTCGCGGATACGCCCGCGGCAACGCCTGATCCGAACCGGGCGCTGCCGGTGCGCCAGAGCGCAGACAATGCCCGCAATGTCGTCAAGAGAATGGGCTATACATTCAAGATCGATCCGGAAGCACACATGGAGACCGTGACAATCAAGCTTCTGGAAGCGCCCATCGTTTACGCGGATGCACTGACCAGAGGCATGGGCGCAGGCGAGATCAATGCCAAGGCGCGGCGTCTCTGTGCAGCTTTCGCGGGAATCACCAACAAGTTTCCATTCAATCCGGTTGCCGCGGCCGAGGTTACCGTGCAGGAGCTGAATGCCATATTCCGGCCTCAAAGCGGCCAGCTCTGGACGTTCTATAATGAATCGCTTCAAAGCTTCCTGCAGAAACAGGGGACACAATATGTGGTGAATCCGTCGGGCGGCATCCAGCTGACTCCGGCATTTGTCTCCTTCTTCAACAAAGCCGCGAGTTTTTCCGAAGCCCTGTATCCGGGCGGCACCGGTGAGCCGCTTCTGCGCTATTCACTGGCGCCGCAGCGTTCCGACCAGATCAGGGAAATGAGCGTAACTATCGACGGACAGACCAGCAAGGGAACCGGTTCCAGACCGCATACCTGGACGGGGTCTCCTTCTCATAACGTGCGGATCAGCGCAAAACTCTCCGGAGGATCCGATTTCGAATTCCAGGACCGCCAGGGACCCTGGGCTCTATTCCGCTTCTTCGCGGATGCTGATCGGTGGAGCCAGAGCGGCGAAGGATATTTCCTCGAATGGATTGTACGCCAGGGGAGAGAAGGCCGGCCTGTGATGGTTGGCGGCAAGGAATTGACCTATCGGTTCGTTGTGGATACCGGCGGCGCTGCACCCGTTTTCCAGAAGGACTTTCTCATCGGCCTTCGCTGCGTCTCCCAGGCCGCGCGGTGAATAGGGATCCGGGGAAACTTGATTTGCGCGACTCATACGATGAAATCAAATATCCGAGCCTTCCGAGAAAACAGAGTCATCCCGCTTTTATCGCGGCGCTGTCCGCGATTGCAGGTCTGAGCCTCCCGCCGGTCGACCGCTGGCGCGTGCTGGAGGTTGGTTGCGGTGATGGATCCAATATCCTGCCGATGGCGTTCGATTATCCCGAAAGCAGGTTTATCGGCCTGGATCGAGCGGTGAACCCTATTGAAGCAGGCCGCGCGCTTGCGTCGCGGCTGCGCCTTGCCAACCTTGAATTGCGGGTCGCCGATCTATCGGAATGGGAGCCGGAAGGAGAATTCGACTACATAATCGCGCATGGAGTTTTTTCGTGGGTTCCAAAGGAAATCCGGGAGAAGATTCTGAGAATCTGCGGCGCTTCCCTTAAACCTCACGGGATTGCGTTTATAAGCTACAACGTGTATCCCGGCTGTCATTTTCGCAGGCTTGCCGGAGATTTTCTTCGCTTTCATGTGCGGCGCCTGACGGACCCGGCGGCTCGCATCCAGGATGCGCGCAGCCTCGCTCAAACGGTTGTCGACCAGATGGGCGGTGATTCGTCGCCGCAGCATGCCCTTTGCGATGAGATGAAAGTCATTCTCGAGAAGGATGCAGCGGTTCTGTACCATGATGATCTCGCCGAGATCAACGAACCATTCTATCTCATGGACTTCCTGGCCCAGGCCGCTCGCCATGATCTTCAATACCTGGGTGATGCGTTACCAAAAAGAGATGATGTCCGCTACCTGGCTTTACAGACGGAGGATTGGATTGAATCCCGCCAATACAGCGATTTTCTGGTAATGAGGAGATTTCGTGAATCTCTTTTATGCAGGCGGGATATTGCTCTGGACCGGAAGCTTGTATTCGATCGGTTCCATGATCTGTATGTGGCGTCCGGAGTAAAGCCGGCCGAGCCGGAGCAGGACGGCCGGCAGCAGTTTGACCTGCCCAAGTCCGGCAATGTAACGACAAATAATCCTCTGGCAAAGCAGATTTTATCCCGTCTGTCATCACTGTGGCCTCAATCGATGCGGATGTCCGATATTTCTTTCGAGGGATTTTCTCCGGATTCGATACCCGATTTGTTGATGCAGCTGCACCAGGCCGGAGCACTTGAGTTCAGAATGCATCCGCCCAAGGTAGCCCCTTCAGTCAGTGATTATCCTGAGGCGAGCGCATTGGCCAGAGCTCAGATCGCCGAAGGCCATCGCATGGTTACAAATCAGCGGCACATAAACATCGATTTTCAGGATGAAACCATCCGAAAGGTTGTTTCACTCCTGGATGGAAGCCGTAATCGACAAGAGCTGGCCCGCGATCTTGTCACCGCCGGCCTGGATCCGGAAACGATCCATAAAACGGTCGAATACGCCCTCTCCGGCCTCCATCGCCTGAACCTCCTTACCGCCTGATTGCCGGCATAGAGCGTCATCGATCTCCTGCATTCCTGAGAATTCGTGTCCATTCGTGGCTGAGTATTAAATAGGGATCATTTACAAGTATCACACCATGTTATGAAGCCTGTCCCTCGAATCAGCCGATAAGGAACTGGTGAACGTGTGTGACGGCATTGATTTTTGAGTTATAATCAATAAAAAAAGGAGACAAGATATGCGCCGCTTCCTTTTAATTGCTTTTCTATTCATTGTCTGGATTCCATCGGCAGATGCCCAGACGAAGCCCCGGGTTGCCATCCTGGATTTTGACTATGCGACTGTGCGGGATATAAGTTCCTCGATTTTCGGGACCGACGTTGATATCGGCAAGGGCATCAGCGACATGCTGGTCGAAAAATTGGTCAACGGCGGCGTTTATTCCGTCATTGAACGGAAGGCGTTGGATACCATCATCGCCGAACAAAACCTCTCGAACAGTGATCGTTTCGACAGCAGTTCGGCGGCCAAAATCGGCCGGCTTCTGGGAGTGGATGCCATCATCACCGGCAGCATCACGCAATTCGGCCGGGACGACAAGAGCACAAACGTCGGTGGAGGGGCAGTCGGCGGCATCACGCGCAGATTCGGAATCGGCGGCGTGGGCCGGAAGCAGTCCAAGGCGGTTGTCGCAATCACAGCCCGAGTCATCAACACCGATACGGCCGAGATTCTCAGCGTAGCTACCGGAAACGGTGAATCCAAACGTTCCGGCACTACCTTACTGGGTGCCGGAGGCAGTTCCGGCGCTGCGGCCGGCGGCGTAGTGGACATGAGAAGCAGCAACTTCGCCAGCACTATCCTGGGAGAAGCGGTCGGACAGGCTGTAATCTCGGTGGCAACGCAGCTGCAGGAGAAATCAACCAGTCTTCCTGCCCGCGTTGTTAAAATAGACGGGCTGGTGGCGGATGCAACAGGCAATGAGCTGATACTGAATGTCGGCAGCAAGGCGGGAGTCAAGGTCGGCGACCGGTTGAAAGTTTTCCGCACGGGCCGCGAAATCCGAGATCCTGCTTCAGGGAAGGTGATTCGGCGTGTTGAAGAGTCGCTCGGCGAAGTGGTCATTACGGAAGTCGACGAGCAGTCTGCAGTAGGCAAATATTCCGGGACCTCACCGGCAAAGGTCGGCGATCGGGTCCACAACTAGGTTGGTGGCCTATGAGCTACGAAATCGGTTCTCGGGTTGGTGATTACGAAATCCTGGAAATTCTCGGTGCAGGTGGCATGGGGCGGGTATATAAGGTCCGGAATGTTCTATCGGATCGCGTCGAGGCTATGAAGGTTTTGCTTCCTGATCTGGCAAGCAATCCCGACCTGGCAGATCGGTTCATGCGTGAAATCAAGGTGCAGGCCAGTCTGACTCATCCAAACATTGCGGCATTGCATACCGCCCTGCGGATTGAAAATCAGCTGCTGATGCTGATGGAATATGTGGAAGGCATCACCCTGGATAAATTGATGGAAGCGGGTCCCGTGCCGATTGAAAAAGCCGCCGAATACATAGCGCAGGTTTTATCGGCGCTTTCCTATGCACATGCGCGTGGAGTGGTGCACCGCGATCTGAAGCCGTCCAATATGATGATTACGCCCTCGGGTGTTGTAAAGCTGATGGATTTCGGTATCGCGAAAATGACGGCGGACCGCAAGCTGACGCAGACAGGCAGCACGGTAGGATCGCTGTATTACATGTCTCCCGAACAGATCAAGGGTGAAGTGAACCTGGATCCGCGATCAGACCTGTATTCGCTTGGCGTGTCGCTTTATGAAGTCGTTACCGGCGCGCGGCCCTTCCAGGGGGACAGCGAGTATTCCATCATGGCGGCCCATCTCCAGAAGAATCCGCCGCCGCCCATTGAGATATCTCCAAACCTACCGTCAGGGTTGAATGAAATAATCCTGCAGGCGCTCGAAAAAGAACCCTCCAAGCGTTTCCAGACGGCAGATGCATTCAGGAATGCGCTATTGTATGTGTGTAAACCGGCACAGCCTGCTGCCGCAGCCGCACAGGCCAAACCGCAACCGGTTGTTCCACCGCCCCCTCCTGCGGCTGCTCATCCCGCCCGATCCCATCGGGGCTTATGGATCGGCGTCGGCGCGCTCATTGTTGTTGCGGTGATCGTTGTTTTGGCCTTGCAGATTCCGAAATTTCGTCAAACAGCCGCCGAGAATGCTCCTGCACAGCTCCCTGCCGGAGTGATCGATACTGGGACACAGATTCCGGAAACACCCGCCGTTGCGCAGTCTGAATCTGCACCGTCTGAAGAATTGCAGACCTCAGCCCCGCCGTTGAGCGCGCAGGAAACGTCACCGGAGCCGGCGCCCGTTGCATCCCCGCCCGCTCGAGCGGATCGATCAGGATCTCCGGTATCGCGGCTGCGGTCCGAGTCTGCACGCCCTGCGGCAGTATCTTCCGGTCCGGCGACATCCACGCAGCCTGCGGCGAGCCGGCAGGAAGTTCCGGAACGTCCGCCGGTGATGACAACGCAACGCCCGGAACCTCCTCGCGCGCCTGCGGAAGATCCCGCTGTTGCCGGTCAACTGAAGGGAATCCGCGAGCAGCTGAATCTTCTTAGCATTCGTATGGATACCGTCAAGAGCAGCCTGGACACGCTTCGCAGACAGCAGGCCGCCTCCGGCGTAGGACTGCGAGGAGACATGGCAAATTCAGCCCAGAGGATGGACTATTATTTCAGCCAGACGGAGGCCGCGCTTAACCGCCGCGACGCGGATGCGGCAAAGAAGAATCTGGATCTTGCCGAGGGGGAAGTCTCGAAACTGGAGAAATTCCTCGGCAAGTGACCCTATAGATTTCAGAATACAGAAGTCAGAACGCGAAATACCGAGCACTTATTCGGACTCGCGTATTCTGATTTCTATTCTTTGGGCGGTCATCAGCGAACCGCTTGACTAACCGTTACTCCAAGTCTATAGTGACGATTTTTCCACAAATGGAGGATAGCCATGTCTGGGCCCTTAGCCGGCGTTCGTGTAGTAGAAATCACCATGTTTCAACAAGGACCGGTCGCCGGCGCAAAGCTGGGAGACCTCGGGGCGGATGTCATTAAGGTAGAGCCCAAAGAAGGGGATCCGGCGCGCGGTTTCATGCGCCTGATCGGCGCAACGGTAGGTCTGAAAGGAAACAACTACTATTTTGAGAGCAACAACCGCAATAAGCGCAGCATTGCCATGGATTTGAAATCAGCCGAGGGCAAGGAAATCTTTTTCAGGCTGATTGACAAGGCCGATGTTTTCCTGACGAATATGAGCATTGATGCGCCCATAAAAATCGGTCTCGGGCCGGACGACCTGCTCAAGCGCAATCCGCGATTGATCTATGGGCACTCCTCCGGATGGGGACGCAAAGGCCCCGACGCAGGCGATCTCTCTTTCGATTATACCGGTATTGCCCGCTCGGGCCTGATGATGTGCGCGGGGGAAGTAGGCAGCCCGCCGGCGCAAATGCTGCCCGGGATGGGCGATCAGATCGGCGCCATCATGCTCGCATGGGCAATAACTGCAGCTCTGTATAACCGCGAAAAGACCGGCAAAGGCCAGTTGGTGGATACGTCGTTGATGGGCAGTATCATTTCTCTTACGGGATTGATCCTCGATGCCCCTGCCATGCTCGGCCAGGAATATCCCAGAGAATGCCGCGCCGACGCAGGGAATCCCATGTACAACCACTATCGATGCAGCGACGATAAGTGGATTGTAGTAGCACATCTTCAGCCGGACCGGTATTGGCCGATCTTCTGCAAGGCTATGGAACTCGGCGATCTGGAGCATGACACAAGATTCAGCACCCTGGAAGCACGCGGGAAGAATAAATCGGAACTGATTCGCGTTCTGGACCAGAAGTTTGCTACCAAGACAAGGGATGAATGGCTGGAACAGCTCAGGAAGGGGGGCTGTATTTGCACTCCCGTTCAATCGCTCACCGAAGTGACCCGGGATCCGCAGGCTCTTGCCAATCGGTATATGATTGATGCCGATCATCCGGAATGGGGACGCACGCGAGAGGTAGGCTTCCCATGGGATTTCAAAAGCACACCCGCCGAATGGAGAAAACCCGCCCCCAAACTCGGCGAGCACACCGACGAAATCCTGCTGGAAGCAGGCTATAGCAGGGAAGATATCGCCCGGCTCAGAAGTTCAGGGGCGATTGCCTGATAAGGGAGCCACGAATTACGCGAATTTTTCGTGCAATTCGTGGTTTTTTTATTTCACGCAGGGAATAATGGTACCGCCTGAAGGCAGGATGGTCACATCAGCCTTGGGCGTGGTCTTGTGCGCCAGCTGAATTGCCTCCTCAAGAGTGGCGGCGTATTCGAAATTCATCAGCTCCACCTGCTCTTTCGTCAACCCTTCCGTATAATGGATCACCCTGTATTGCTCCGAAAGTTCCTTGAAGGGAACGCCCAGCATAAAGAATGAGATGCCGAAAGGTTTGAGGCTGTCGGGGATGTTTCCCGCAAGAAGCTTGCGATGATACTCATTCGCGCTTGGTGCGGCAGCCATCTGCTCGATAAGAGACATCAGAGGCCCGGCCTGTTTTTCGGCAGCCGCCCAGATGATGGTGCCTCCTGTTTTAACCGCGAGCCTGGCATTCAGCAGTGATTTGGTTGCCTGAACGCCGATTTCCAGGGGAGCGGCGGAAGTGATTACAATATCCGCCTCTTTTGGCAGTGCAACGTTGAAGATGGAGGCCGCGAACTCGGCCGCCTGCCGGTGTTCTTCAACGGGATCTCCGGCAAATACCCGGATCACCTGGTTCGTTTCGTTCGGCAGAAAATCAACTTTAAAAGCCAGTCCCGCCATCCGTGCCATTTCAACGTTTTCGTCATACCAGGCATTTCCCTCAAGCACACTGAGCTTGCAGGTTTTGTTGCGTAACCAGGTGTAATGATGATCGGCAATGGTGCGATAGGAGCAGACTCCCGGCATGATGATTTTGCATCCGCCGCTGTATCCGGCATAGGGGTGGGGCATGCACGAACCGATGCCGATGACGAGATCCGCTTCCGCAACGTGTTTGTTGATCTCAACCGCGGTTCCAAAGCGATCCTTGCCGATAAAAACGTTTTCCGGCGATTGAGCTTCGTGGATAAAAATACGCCCCTGAAGGCGGGGAAGGGCTTCCTGTCCGACTTTGGCGTTGAGCTGTTCCGGCGACGGTGCGGGATGAGTTCCCCTGGCGCAAATAGCCGTAACGCGATTATCGGTGACTCCTGCTTTGTTGAGACGGTTCAGGATAGCGGGTATTGCGAAATGAGACGGAGTCGGACGCTGTGTATCGTCAAAGAGCAAAGCGACCTTCATCCCCGGCCGGGCAAGCTGTTCCAGGCGCGGCGTCCCGATGGGATTATCGAGAGCCCGCTCAACCTCCTTTGCGGCATCTTCGACTAACGGTGCTTTCGCGCAATCCTTGGAACTGAGAACGTTCCATCCGGAGGGAAGGGAAAAGTCAATTCTGCTCCCACTGTAGTTCAGGTAATAGCTCATAGCACCCCGCTTTCCATAGTTATTAGCCAATTATATCCGCTGCCGCGCTTCCATCCAAACTGCAAAACCAAAAACGTTCCACATATTCGGCCGTCAGAACATTTTTCTCGGCATGGGCTTGATTCCAGTTCAACAGGCATGCCGCGACCCACATGGTTCAAGGCATGCCTGATTGAATCGAGTTTTGAGACAGTCTCTGTAATGCTGACGGAAAAATTATGTGAACTTTCTGCATTCAACTCTCCTCGGATTTGCGTATAAGCAAGCAGAGTGGCAATGATGGCAAACGCGACAGCGATTGGGATTGAAGCGGGCGGCTTTCCGGATTTTGAGGAAATGGTACGGGCCAACCAAAGCAGGGTGTTCAGCATCGCATACCATTTTCTGCATGACCGCGCCGTTGCCGAGGAAATAGCGCAGGATGTTTTCCTGAAACTCTACAAGGCTCTGCCGTCGCTTCAATCGGAGACGCACATAACCGCATGGTTGTGCAAAGTAACCGGCAACCGCTGCATCGATTACGCGCGCAGCAGGCGGAAATACCTTTCGCTCGACGAAATACCGGAGCCCGCAACCGAAGCAGCACCGGGAGATCCCATAATGGCCGGCCGCTTGCGCAGGATGGTGGCTTCGCTGCCGGCCAAAGCGCGTATCGTCGTAGTTCTGCGCTATCAGGAGGACATGGAGCCCGAGGAAATCGCGCGAGTGCTTGGCTGGCGATTGAATACAGTGAAAAGCCAGCTATACCGGTCGTTGACGATGTTGCGTAATAAACTGGGCCGCTCTTCAGGAGAAGTTGAATCATGAATCGTCTTGAAGATGATCTGCGAATGGCATTGAAAAGAGAGGAGCCGCCGGAAGGCTTCCTGGAAAGGGTACTCGCGGAAACCAGGGCGGAAAAGCAGCGCACATGGATCCGCATTTTTGCCCAGCCCGGACTCAAATGGGCTCTGGCCGGCGCCATGTGTCTGGTTCTGCTTGTGGGCGGGATTGAGTACAAGCGGGCGCAGGATGAACAGGCAAGAGGTGAAGCCGCCAAGGCGCAGCTGATACTGGCACTGCGCATTACGGCAGACAAGCTGCAGCTCGCGCAGACAAGACTTCAACAGCATTCCGTTGAATCGGTAGATTGAGACAAACATAGGGAGATCACCATGCGAAGAGCAGCACTTATATGCATAGCAGTTTTGGCGCTTACGGTCGTCGTCCATGCGCAGGACTCATCAGCCTGCAAGTTTCCCGTTAACCTGGAGCGGCTTGCGGCCAAAGCTTCGGAAGTTGTGGATGTTACTATGGATGAAAACCTGCTCAAGTTCGCAGGAAATTTCTTGAATCAAAAAACCGCCGACGAGGCTCAGGCAAAGAAGCTTTTATCGAATATCCGGAGTCTCTGCGTGCGCAGCTTCGAGTTTGATCAGGAAATGCAATACGCAGAGGAAGATGTGGAAGCGTTGCGATCCCAGCTGCGCGCTCCCACGTGGTCCCGCATGGTCGGCGTGCGCAGCAAACGTGATAAAGAAAATGTCGATGTGTACTTCCGCATGGAGAAAGGCAATGTTACCGGCCTGGCCGTGATCGCCGTAGAACCGAAGGAGCTGACCTTTGTCCACATTGATGGCATGATCGATCCCAAAATGCTCAGCCAATTGGGCGGCCAATTCGGCATCCCCAAAGTTGAGATGACGCCGGAAGCGAAACCGGCAGCGAAGGCGGTATCCGAATGAAGCGCATCGGAGTGATGCTGCTCGTAGTGCTCATGTTGGCGACTCCGGCTTTTGCCGACGGCTTCGATTCTGTAACGAAGAGGGTCGAGTCGCACTACGGAGTTCGCCGCACGCATCCGCACCTGATCGGATTCGCTCTCTTTTTCGTCAAACCGGCCATCTGGGGCAGTGGAGTCGGCGGATTGAAGGTTGCAGTCTTCGAAAAGGAAGGGCGCGCCTTCAGCCCATCAATGTCGGAATTAGACCGGATTGTTCAGGAATCGGTCGGACAGAACTGGCGACCGTTCGTGCGCGTCGATTCGCGCAGAAGCGGAGAGGCTACGGTCATATATGTCAACTGCAGCGGGAAGCGGATGCAGATGCTGGTTGCCTCAGTCGATCAAGGCGATATTACTGTCGTGCAAATGAAGGTCAGTCAAAAGGCCTTCAAACGTTGGAAGAATGATCCCGAAGGTGAAGCGGAACGCTCCGGCTCCGCTCTCAACATGTAATCCTCAACTCAATTGCAGTTGTAACGTCAGCGGGAATCAGCAGATTCCTGAGATTTCTCGTCCGGTGTGATATCGACGTCGGCGAACTCCTGCTGTCTTGCGGCCTCCTCGTCAAAGCAGCGAAGAATGGCCGTGCAGACGATGTCGCAGATGCCGGGTTCGGTAACGATGCGATGCTGCGCATTGGAAAGCATGAACAGATCGGCCATAGGATTCTGCCGGGCGATCATCACGCCATGCTCGACATCCACGACGTTGTCCTTCCCGCCGAAAACGTACGTGACGGGCACAACGGTTTTTCGGGCAATCCAGCGGGTGAGAAGCTGGAAAGGCACAAGGGTCGAACCGCCGACAATCGATACGCGCTCGTAGTGCGGCGCACGGACCTCCTCGCCGTCCCGCATCAGCGTCGGCGCCTCGCCGAGGTCCACTGTCGCGGAACTCAGAAGCCTGGCGGCTGCGGCGAAACCGAGAAGAGAACCGCCCGCCAGTTCAAATGCGCGTCGCTTAGGCCACGACTTGCGCTTACGCTTGCGGAGAATATAGGCTAGGCCCGCAATGGCGCCCAACGGCAGTGCCAGGTAATAAAGCCCGGCAACGGCGTAACTTAGCGCAACCGTTGCAGTGCTTTTCGCACGCAGATAGGGGCTGAGCAGGATGATGCCGGCGACCTTGCTGGGGTGGCGTGCCGCGATCGTAAGCACCACGTTCGCCCCTGTGGAATAGCCGACGAGGGCGAGAGGTTTTTCTTCCTCCTTCCAGTAGCGCAGGAACAGCTCTTCCGCTTCACGCCAGTAGTGCCAGGCGCGGCTTCGATAAAAACTCTGCTCGTCGCCGGTGTGTCCCGCCAGTCCGTGCATAAGCACACTCGCCGGCAGCCGCTCATGAATGGCAGTCCCGAGATCTCTTAATACTTCGGGACTGCTGGCGAATCCCGAAAACATCATCACGCGCTGAACTTTGTTCGGGGGCGTAACAGGTACATCCAGGCGAATTTCCGTTACCCAATCCAGTTCTTTCAAATTTTCTTCCATACACCGACAATTATAGAAAAAGAAAAGGCATGGAAACAGCTCTAATCCATGGCAGATCCGTCGGATCCGCGTGTAAGAGACATTTATGCCTGATCTTCTGTTTACACCAACATGCCGCGGCTGAAGCCGCGACCCACATGATGCACCGCATTCCTGCTTGAATCGACGCCTCGCTTCCATTTGTTCTGCGGCTTTTGAGACAGTCTCGGCGTCCCGCCGGTTGATTTTGATTGCATGATTAAGCTGCTGCCCATTGGGCAGAATTCCAATAGTGGTGTAGAATAATGAACTCTGTCCCGGATTTGGGGCGTCTCCGAGTATTTTGCTGTCATCCCACGGATTAGGAGTTGATCAGGATGTCGAGGAAAGTAGGCATTATCGGAGCCGGGCCGGTTGGAGGAATTCTGGCGGCGCATTTGTCCTCCTCAGGACACACCGTTTATCTGGTGGATGCCTGGAATGAGCATATTGAGCAAATCCGTGCCGAGGGACTGCATATCTTCGGAAGGGAGGAGTTGCGGGCTCGACCGGCGCAGCTCCTGAGCTCTGTCAGGGAACTTGGAGAGACGGTTCCGGAATTTGTTTTCATCTGTACTAAGGCCTGCGATATTGGTAATGTGCTAGGCGAAATGAGCGACACGATCAAGCGTTCAAACGCTGTGTTTATCTCATTTCAGAACGGAATAGACACCGAGCAGGCAGTGGCGGAGCACATTGAACGCCATCGGGTCCTGCGAGGAGTCGTCAGCTATGCCGGCGTTCTGGTAAGCCCAGGGGAGATTCGAGAGAGCTTTTTTACTCCGCCCAATTACCTCGGTTGGCTGGATGAACGGGGAGCGGAGTCCTGCAGGGAAGCTGCCGCTTTGGTATCTGCCTCCGGACTCGCGATGGAAGCGACAAAGGACATAGGCAGATATGTCTGGAGAAAAGCGATCCTAAACAGCTGCACGATGTCGATCGCCGCAATCACCGGCATGACTATTCAGGAAATGATCGGTTTTCCGCCGACAGCCCGGCTGGTCGAGTTGCTGCTGAATGAATCCGTTTCCATTGCGGCTGCGTACGGCTTTGATTATGGAAAGGGATTCATCGAATCGGTGCATGAGTTCAATAAGAAGGCCGGCCCGCACAAACCGTCGATGCTGGCGGACATAGAGAATGGGCGGAGAACCGAAAACCGGTTCATCATCCGCCGGATTGCGGAGCGGGCGGAGGAAAAAGGAGTTGCGGCGCCGTATCATAGAACGGTAGCCAACCTGATCGATGCGCTGGAAAAGCGCGCCCTAGAGAAACGCTTAGAGCCTTCGAGTCTTTGAGTTAGGTTAAACTCGAAGACAGGCTCTAAGGAAATTAAATAACTTTTGTGCAGAGGAGCCAGGTAGTGAAAACCGAACAGCCCAAACCCGTCACTTTCAAAAAAATCAATGCCACAAACAAAATGAAGGAGATCATGGAGCGCCATTTCCGGGAGCTCGATGAAGCCTCCAAGACGAAAAGCCGCAAGGTTGCATGGTGTACCAGCGTCGGTCCTGCGGAATTGCTTCGGGGCATGGGATTCCTGGTCTTCTATCCGGAAAATCATGGCGCAATGCTCGGTTCTACGCGCATGGCCACCGATCTTATTCCATTGGCAAATGCTCTGGGGTATTCGCCCGACATCTGTTCCTACCTGACCGCCGACATAGGCTCCTATCTCAAAGGCGCGAGCCCGATCAGCAAAGCGTATCCCGGCATCGCCGGCCCGCCCAGACCCGATGTTCTGGTATACAACACCAACCAGTGCCGCGACGTGCACGACTGGTTCAGCTACTACGGGCGAGAGTTCAACGTTCCCGTGGTCGGGATTCAGACTCATCGGGGCGTCGGCGATATATCCAAAGCCCATATCGATTCCATCTCCAATCAGCTGAAAGCTATTGTTCCGCAGCTGGAAGAAGTCGCCGGCAGAAAATTGGATATGGATGAGTTTAAAAACGCCGTAGGCTTGTCCCGTCAGTGTACGGATCTGTGGAAAGAAGTGCTTGAGATAGCCGCGAATGTTCCTTCTCCGCTGACGTTCTTTGACGGCACCATTCAGATGGGCCCCGCCGTCGTGCTGCGAGGCGAGCAGGTGGCGGTTGATTTTTATAAGGAGCTTCTGGCTGAACTGAAGCAGCGCGTCAGGGATGGTGTCGGCGCGATCGATGACGAACAATTCCGCCTTTATTGGGATGGGATGCCGATCTGGGGAAAACTGCGTGAATTATCCACTCAGTTTGCCGGATTGAACACCTGCGTGCTCGCTTCGACCTATTGCAGCAGCTGGGTTTTCCCTGCCCTGGACCCGGATGATCCCTTTGACAGCATGGCGCGGGCTTATATCGAATTGTTCATCGTCCGCGATGAAAACTACAAGGAAAGGTATATGGAGGATCAGATTAACCGGTACAAGATTGACGGTATGATTTTCCACGATGCCAAGACATGCCCGAACAATTCCAACAACCGTTACGGGATGCCGGAGCGCCTGACCAATAAATTCAACATGCCGACGCTGGTCATTAACGGAGATTTGAATGACCTGCGCTGCTATTCCGAAGAACAGGCCAGAACCAATATCGAGGCATTCATCGAGCAGATTGCGGAGAAGAAGAGCCGGTGAGTCAGAACACTTTTTTCGGCGGCGTGGATATCGGAGCATCGGCGACCAAAATCGCCATCATCGATGCGGATCACCGGCTTGTCGCTTCCGATGTTCGCAAAACCGGCGTCGGCTTTGAAACATGCGCGCAGGAAGGCATGGATGCAGCCCTGGCTTCCTGCGGCTTGAGTTTTGTGAATCTGGCGCGCATTTTCTCGACAGGATACGGACGCCATAATGTCAAGTTCGCGCATTCAACCAAGACGGAAATTGCCTGTCACGCCCGCGCCGCTCATCATTTTTTCCCCGGAAAGGTCACCGTCGTTGACGTCGGAGGCCAGGACAACAAGATCATCCACCTTGATGCCGAAGGGCGGCGGGATCATTTCAAAATGAATCGCAAATGCGCCGCCGGGACCGGCGCCTTCCTTGAAGAGGTGGCGCAACGCATGGATGTGCCGCTGGATCAGATCGATCCGCTGGCGCGACAGGCTTCTCATATCGTTCATATGGGGAGCTACTGCACGGTCTTCACCAAAACCGAAATTCTTGCTCATCTCAGGGCCGGAGAAAAGGTGCCGGAAATTGTGGCGGGCCTTGTCGATTCAGTTGCCAAAAGGATTATTGAAATGGACCCGATGAACGGCGAAGTGGTGATCAGCGGAGGCGTTGTAGCCCATATTCCGATGCTGGCTGAAATGCTCGCCCGCCATCTGGGCCATCCGGTGAATATCCTCCCGCATGCACAATTGGCGGGAGCCTTTGGGGCTGCCCTCCTCGCCGCAGAAGAGAATAAAAATAATTAACCGCGGATTTTCACGGATTCACACAGTTTTTTTTGATCTGTGTGAATCCGTGAAAATCCGCGGTTAAAAAAGTTTTTAAATGTAGGCTATCTTCTCGAGTCCGAACTTCGCGGCGTAATCCTCGAGCATCTTGATTTCGCCGTCATCAATAGTGACTCCTTCCACCATCGACTTGGCCTTCCGTTCCACTTCCTTCTCGCCGTGTATATAGATCCTGTCGTGGCCTTCCGCCTTGGCGCTGTTGCGCACACCCTGAAGGATCTCTTCGACATGCGCTTCGATTTCCGCAGGTTTCCCGAACAGGTCGAGGCGCATCGCGCCGAAGAACTGCGCGATTCGAGCGCCGTCGTTTTTGACGAAGGTATCGCGGCTCCATGCGCCCATCGACATTCCGGCGCAGATGAGATCCACGAACAAGCCGAGCCCGTATCCTTTATGGCCGCCCAGCTCTTCCGTGCTGCCGCCGAGGAACAGGTGGCCGCCCGTTTTCTTCTCGCGATATATTTTCTGGAAAGCATGGACATCAGTCGTGTCATAGCCGTTCTCGTCGACACACCATCCGAACGGCATGGCCTTGTTGAGACGTTCGTACACTTCTACCTTTCCGTGTGCAGCCGTTGTCGTCGCCATATCCAGAATGAAGGGCACTTTTCCGGATGAAGGGATGGCGAAGCACATCGGATTCGTGCCTAGAATGCGATCCTTACCAAAGAGGACGATCGAGCAGATGCGGGTATTGCAGAAAGACATGCCGATGTATCCTTGCGCCGTTGCCATTTCTCCCCAGAGCGCTGCCATTCCGAAATGGTTGGAATTGCGGACTGCGGCAAAGCCTGCTCCCGCGCTCTTTGCCTTCTCGAGCACCTTGTTCATAGCGAACCGGGCGATATACGATCCCACACCATGATGACCATCGATCACTGCGGAAAGCGGCGTTTCGTGAACAATTTCCGGCTCTGCCGCCGGTGTGTTGAAACCGTTTTTTATATTGGATTCATAAAACTCCAACCGGCCTACACCGTGGGAATTTACGCCGCGCGCATCCGCCTCCACGAGGGCCCAGGCTGTCACGTCGGCCTGCGTCTCCGGGTAGCCCAGTTTCTGGAGGATCTTCTTGGTGTAGGCTGTTAGCACATCGTATTTGACTTTTGCTTCTTTCATATTTCTCCTTGGTTGGTATCAGATTTTCTTCAGCTTCGGAAGGGCGCTCGATCCCTGGGGCATTAAATAGATCTTTTGGGAGCGTCCGGCTTCCTTGAAAGCCGTCTCGAGGGCCTCGTCAACGGTCTTTGCTGTCCGGATTTTGGTTTTAGCCAGAAGCGCAGGGTCTCCGTTTCCCACAATGATGATGTTCCATTTTTCTGCGGCGGTGCACATATAATAGCTCACATACTTTGGAACGGTAAAAAGCTTGCGAACCTCCCGGTGACGATCTTCATTGTTATCGAGTTCCAGGAAAATCGTGTTCGCGTCCGGCGGCCCGATTCCTTCGGTGCAGTCACTCAGAATAATGATCCAGCCGCCGGGTTTTGTTGCTGCCTGCGTATGGTAAATGCCTTTGCCCGTCTGGCAGACGTCGATATCTTTCGGGTAGCCGCCTTGAGACGAGATGGTGATGTCGGCAAGCTCGGTGATCGGCACTTCGTAGAGTTCGTCCACGATGCCGCGGCCCACATCATGTGCCTTTATGCAATCGCCGCAGACGGCGCGGGCTATTTTCCCGTCATAGCCCATGATTACATTAAAAATAAAGGACGGCTTGACTATCTCGGCGACTTCCAGCATATCCAGGTGAATCGGATTGTTCTTGATGTTTCCGCTCGCGACCTCAGGACGCTGCTTGCCATGCTCGTCCATCGTCATCAGGTGGTTCTTCTGGATCGATTCGATCGAGGAAATGCCGGGCAGAATCGACTTTTTCCCTCCAGCCCAACCCACCCAGGGATGATACGTGCAGCAGCCGGTCAGCACCAGGTGATCTGCTTCGGCCGCTATTCTGTTAATGATCACGGGAGTCCCGCGGCTGGTTTTTCCGAGCGGGATAAGGTTGCCTTTGTCTTCGCAGTCGTGGTCGGTGATCCGGAACCGGTCTATCAAATTCGATCCGAGCAGTTTCCCATGCTCTTCAGGCGTATGCTTCCTGTGGTAGCCAAGCGCGCACAGGAAGCGGATATCCTTGTCTTGAACGCCGGCTTCGTTAAGCTCCTTCACAATATAGGGCAGATAAATCCACATCCGCTGCCAGGAGCGCGTTATATCCGATACCACGACGCAGACCGTATTGCCGGGTTTAACAATCTCTTTCAGCCGCGGGGTGCCAATCGGATGGGCAAGCGCATCCAGAACAACTTGTTCTTCGGTCATTCCGGCGGCAGGAACCTCCTTGGCAATCATCCCCAGGAAATTTTCCTCCGGGACGGATACATCCACATAGCCATTTCCGAGCTTCATCTTGGTGGTTTTCATATAAGCGCTCCATTCCCGAATAAATCAGAGCTCTGCGATTAACGCTCCGAATGAGGCAAATCCACGGGACTTGTTGCAGGTCGAATATTACACTGGAATGATACCTCCAAGTAGTGGAAAAAGGCGATATGGATGACTGTCCGTTTTTCCCGTGGTATATTGGCCCCTCAAGATTTAATACAAACGAAAGGACATGCGGATCCGGGCTGAAGAGGCTGTCCGATTCAAATCATGTGGGTCGCGACTTCAGCCGCGACCCACATGGTTCAAGGCGTGCCCAATTAAATCGAGTTATAAGACAGCCTCTTCAACCCGGATCCACATGTCCTCTTGTCACTTCAAACAAACGGAGTAATGCCATGTCACAAGGACCTCTGTCGGGGATAAAAGTCATAGAAATCACAACATTTCAGCAGGGACCGGTTGCCGGTATGAGACTTGGCGATCTTGGAGCCGATGTCATCAAAATTGAGCCGAAAGAGGGCGATCCTGCCCGGCGCCATATGAGGACAATCGAGGCGGAGTTCAAAGTAAAGGGTGACAACTACTACTTTGAACATGCCAACCGCAATAAGCGGGGCATTGTTCTGGATATGAAAAACGAAAAAGGCATGGAGGTTTTTCTCAAGCTCATCGATTCCGCGGATGTCTTCCTGAATAACATGAGCATCGGAGCTCCCTTGAGACTTGGCATCGGGCCTGACGACCTCCTTAAACGGAATCCACGGCTCATTTACGCTCAGGCTTCGGGCTGGGGAAGGAAAGGACCGGCCGCCAATAACCTTTCCTTCGATTACACCGGAATTGCCCGGTCCGGCCTCATGATGGCTGCCGGAGAAGATAAGACCCCTCCTTCCATGATTCTTCCCGGCCTGGGAGACGAATTGGGAGGCCTCATGTCCGCCTGGGGAGTAACGCTGGCTCTGTTCGCGCGTGAAAAAACCGGGAAAGGCCAGGTTGTCGATACATCGTTGATGGGCAGCGTGGTCGCTTTGCTCGGCCACCTCATCTCCGGAACAGCGATGCTGAAACAGGAATTCCCAAGATTTGTGCGGACGAATATGGGAAACCCGATGTATTGCCATTACTGCTGCAAAGACGGCAAGTGGCTTGTTATCGCACACCTCGATCCGGACCGATGGTGGGCAAAAGTCTGCGGTGCGCTGGGCGCCGAACACCTGATCAATGATCCGAGATTCAGTACCTTCGCCGCGCGGTCCGAGAACCGAAGAGAACTGGTGGCCATCTTCGATGGAATCTTCGCCAGCAAGACCAGAGAGGAATGGATGCGGATTCTAAACGAGCACGGCTGTATCGTTACTCCGATTCAAAACATTCCCGAAGTTGTGGAAGACCCGCAGCTATTGGCCAACCATTATGTGATCGAGCTTGATCACCCAACCTATGGCCACACAAAGACTATGGGATTTCCGTGGGACCTTAGCGAAACACCGGCGTCCTGGAAAAGAAGATCGCCGAAGCTGGGTGAACATACCGAAGAAGTGCTTCTTGAAATCGGCTACACCAAAGAAGCCATCGCTAAATTAAGAGAAGAAGGAGCTGTTCAGTAGGACTATTTCGGGGTCGGGGTCGGGGTCGGTATCGGGGTCGGCTTTTTAAGACATTTCGACCCCGATACCGACCCCGACCCCGACTCCCGATCTAACAAAAAAAGGAGAACATACATGCTTGATTCCCTGTTTCGTCCCCGTGGCGTCGCCGTGATCGGCGCTTCCAACAACACTTTCTCCATCGGAAACCGCGTTGTGAAAAATCTGATCACTCATAACTTTAAAGGCGGAATCTATCCGGTTCATCCCAAAGAATCGGAAATACTCGGCCTGAAGGCATATCCCAGCATTCTCGATGTACCCGGCCCCGTGGATATTGCGAGCATCGTCGTCAAGAGCACCATGGTTCCGCAGGTAGTCGAGGATTGCGGCAAAATGGGGGTTAAGTTTGTCATCATTCATACCGCGGGATTCAGCGAAATGGGACCGGACGGGGCAAAGCTCCAGGATGCTCTTATGGATGCTGCGCGACGCTACGGCGTACGCGTTTATGGCCCCAACAGCCAGGGAGTCATGAATTCGGATCCGGATGTTTCCGTGTATGCGAATTTCACTTTTACGCCGATGCGCCCCGGCAGAGCCTCCATTCTTGCCCAGAGCGGCGGCGTGGCCGAACTGCTGAATCTGAACCTGCGCAAAATGGGATCCGGCTTCCGAATGTATGCTTCGCACGGGAATGCGACGGATGTGAACACGAACGAGATTCTGGATTATTTCGGCAACGATCCGGAAACCCGGACGATCATCATGCACATCGAAAGCATGAAAGACACTCCGGGCTTCATCGAGCGTTGCCGCCGCATTGCCCGGGATAAGTCCATCCTGGCTATCCGCACGGGACGCACAGCAGCGGCTGCCAAAGCGGTCAGCTCCCATACCGGTTCCATGATGCAGCAGGACTCGCTTACGGATTCGATTTTCGAGCACGCGGGCGTGATGCGCTTCGGCACTACGGAAGAAATGATTTCAGCCGCCTATGCTTTTGCCACCCAGCCGGTACCGGCGGGACCGAATGTGGGAATCATTGCGAACGCCGGCGGGCCGGGCATCATGTGCGTGGATGAGTGCGTGGGCCATGGGCTTTCTCTGGCCAAATTTTCCGAGGAAACCAAGGCGAAGCTGCGCGCCGGGCTAATTCCCGAATCCTATGTTGAAAATCCCGTCGATGTCGCGGCAACAGCGAATGCAGATCATTTTGGACTCGCAATCACCTGCCTGAATGAGGATCCCGGAGTCGACTCCATTCTCATTCCGATGGTTACGCCGTTCTTTGTGGACTGCGAAGCCATCGGCCGCAAAATCGCCGAAGTTGCCAAAACGGTCACTAAACCGATCATCGTCGTTGTTATGACCAACGAGAACTGGGCAAGCACGGTAGAAACCATCAAGAGCGCAGGCATTCCGGTTTTCGACTTCCCGGAAACGGGCGCACGCGTCCTGGCAGCCATGGCGCGCTACAGCGAGATTCGCAAGCGGCTGGACGAAGCGCCGGCCGGCGCTGCCGGAGATAAGGCTGGAGCGCAGGAGATTCTGAGCAAGGCGCCTGCAGGATTCATTTCTCAAACGGATGCTTTTGATATACTTGCGGCGTATAAAATCCCCATCGCCCGCACATCTCAGATCGCGGCAGCGGAACTGCCATCCAAAATTAAATTCCCCGTAGTGCTCAAGGTAGACAGTGCGGACGTCGTTCATAAAAGCGACACAGGCGGAGTGAAAATGGATATCGCCCGAAAGGCCGCACTTCAGAAAGCTGTCGAAGAAATGTCGGGCCGCTTCCCGGGAGCGAAGCTTGTTGTGCAGGAACAATGCCCGAAGGGCGCCGAAATCATTATTGGAATGAAGCGCGAAAAGGGCGTAGGTCCGGTTCTCATGTTCGGCATGGGCGGAGTGCAGGTCGAGGCGATGAAGGATGTTTCATTCCGCATGGCGCCGCTTTCCGAAGGCGACGCCGCGCGCATGGTCCGCGTAATCCGTTCTTTTCCGCTGCTCAAAGGTTCGCGCAACCTGCCGGCTGTGGATCTGGCCGCTATCGAAAAGCTCCTGATTTCAGTATCGCAGATAGCCATGGATCTGCCGGAGATCGCCGAAATGGATCTGAATCCGGCCATCGTTTATCCTGAAGGACAAGGAATTAAGGTGGTAGACGTCCGTATTAAAAAGCAAGCCACTAATTCCACGAAATAGGATGTATTCGTGCAATTAGTGGCTATCAGCGGTCTACTGACAAATCTTGTTAACCTCCTGATTTCCGCAAGCGTTATAGAGGCAAAACATACCCCGGTGGAACTGGATTCTGCCGGGGTATATGCGGAAGGAGATTAACTATGAATGAAGGTATTGTTATTCCGGTTGCCGTGTTCGCGATGGTGGTGCTTATAGTTTGGATCGGGCACAAGTCAAAAGTCAGCCGTTTGCAGGAGCTTGTCGAAATGCGCAAGCGTTTGCTGGACAAATTCAGCTCCGGGACGGAACTCTCGGAATTTCTGGCTACACCCCAGGGACAAAGCTTTTTAAAAGATCAGGAGATTGGCGCAACCGACAGATCCCCCAAAGGTAAAATGATCTCCTCGGTTGGAGCCGGTATTATCCTCGTGATGCTTGGAGCCGCTTTCTTCGTACTGATGAATCTGGAACGGGACCTTATTTACCCGGGCGCGATACTGGTAGCCCTGGGCCTGGGTTTTTTGATTGCGGCAGCAATCTCCTATCAGCTTTATAAAAAGTGGAACATGCTTAAGTAAAGGGTTCATACTATAGGCAAATCTGCCCGGATCCCTATACCGGGCGGGAGGCTCAAGCGTTCATGTTTTATGAAGCTTTATTCTTTCCGGATTTGCTCGCGAAGAATCCGCCGGCCTGTGCCGAACCGAATTTCGGCATGGACGAAGACAGTTTCCGTGTCTTCTATCAGGCCAATGCGCCCACTCTTCAAGGGTATATCCGAAAGACCTGCGGAAATGCAGCCCTGGCGGAGGATTTCCTTCAGGAGACTTTCTACCGGTTTCTCCGGTCGGATTTGCCGAAAATGGAACCGCCTCAGATGAAGGCGTATCTCTTTAAAACTGCAACAACGATCATGATTGATCACTGGCGGCGTGAAAAACGGGAGAAGTTCTGGAGAGACCTTTGGAAACCAGTAGAAGCACGGCACAGCGAGCAAAGAGATGATGTCACGCGCGCCCTGCTAAAACTCAAGCCTGCCGAAAGGGCGCTTCTGTGGCTGGCCTATGTGGAAGGTTTCAGCCACAGCGAGATCGCTTCTACGCTGGGATTCAAGGAAAAGGGAATTCGTGTTCTGCTCTTTCGGGCGCGCAGAAAACTGGCGCGTATCATGGGACGGCAGGCCGGGAATAATGGGGTGACACTATGAAAGCGATTTCATGCCCGCAGGAAGCTCTTGTTGCCGATTCGGTCCGAACCGGCTGCTGGGACAGTTCGACCAGGGAGCATCTGGAAGGATGCTCCTACTGCCGCGAGCTTGTTCAGATCATGGGATGCATGAAGAGCATCTCTTCGGCTGAAGAAAAATTTCTCCCGGACGCGGAAAGGATCTGGCTGAACGCGCGAATGATAGCGATACAGGAAGCTCAAGCACGCGTGTTGCATCCGCTTGCGATTGCCGCATTCCTGGGCAGAACGGCCTTCATGCTGGCTCTCACAGCCGGAATCATCTGGTGCTGGTTCGGATTTCAATCGCTGGCTGCCGGCTCATTGCCGGGAAATTTCCCGATGCCGCAGTCTTTCATTGCTGCCGGCGCCGCGCTGGCCACCTGCGCGGTCGCTTTCCTCTTCGTCAAGCTATCCCAGCCACTCCTTGAATAAAGGAGGACACTGGTTACTGCCCCCCGAAAAATCATTCGTGCAATTCGTGGCTATTTGCCGTGCAGGACAAACTGCAGGAGAACAGTGCGTTGAAGAGAAGATAGGTTATTGTCGGACATAAGCGTGAGAACGATTTCACCCGAAGGCGCCCGATGCACGCTCATAGCTTCCATATTGTCGATTTGATGGCGTGCGTCGGCTTCGACAAGGACAGGCCCGTCAACCAGGGCTCCCGGCTTGATGGTGGAGAGCTGGATGCACCGGATACGCATGGCGACGCCGCGTTCCAGAGAATATTGCCTCTCAATAATAAGAACGTCTCCATTCGGCAGCATCGCGGCATCGCTGATGTCGAAGCCATCCGTGCGTTTGACGGCGAACGCTCCCGGTTCCGGGCCGCCAATCAGGAATGCTTTCAGATTGCCTTCTTCCGTCAGTGCGTGTTCGGTGAAAGCTATCAGCGTGCCGCCAAGCCGGTGTTTTTCCGGCACAAAGACAATGGCTTCCAGGCTCTGGTTAAACGGCAGATCCTTCAGTTCAGGCGGAACGGAAACCGGCCGGCTTCTGCCGGGGAAACCTTTATCATCGTAGTCGAAGCAAAGAACGCTTTGAGTTCGCTCGAGACCGACATACAGTTTGTTTGAATCTCTGGTGAGCGATTCGGTGTCTAACTTTGGTGCAGGCATGCCCTTTTCATCAAGAACAGGCGCGGCCACGGCATCGGTGATGCCTGCGGGGCGTCCATCTTTATAAACGATGCGCGCTCGCAACCACATCGCTCGGTCGGAAAGCGCCAGGAAGTGCTCGCCGTCCGGGTCCATCAAAAGCGCGGAAAAGCCGCCGAAGGATTTATAGTCTGAAGTGAGAATCAGGCCGCCGCGAAATTCGAGCCGGCCAAAATGCCGGATGGCGGGGCTGTCGGTTTCAAATGCGGCAATTGGAGACGAAGCGACCGTAATGCTTGTCTCGTGATTGGGTAATTCCCCTTGGGCGAGGGAAAAGGAAAATAATCCGAGCAGAAGGTTAAGGGAAAAATTAAGATAGGTCATAGACTAATTCGATATTCGAGATTAAGGAATCGAAACAAAAGAAGCGGAATTATACATTAGCATGGATGATCCGCACAGACTTCTTTGCACTTTGCGGAGAAGTTTGAACCTGGGAAATGTCTGGAAGCGAACGCAACAAGCATAAAAGCTGATAGCTCACAGCTTTGGCTGCGGCCGGCGGCGGAGCTGGGAATATATGGGCGGGAGAGCTAAAATCCGATCCTATGAACAATAAATTCCAAAGAAAATCAAGTTCGGCTCGGAGAAGATGCTTTTATCTGGCGGGCAGCTTTGCCGTTGCGCTTTTTCTGCCGCCGTTTTCCTCTGCCGGGAGGGCGGATGATGCGAAGAGCGCCGAAATCACCCTGGTTCATAAAGAACGCTCTCTTCAACCCGGTGAGGCGGTTCTTGTCGAAATGCAGAGTTCACAGCCGCTTCAGAATCTGCATGTGGAAGCTTTCGGCCGTCAATTCCCCGCATTCCCTGAAAATGGGAAAATGGTGTGGACGGGAATCCTTGGCATCGATCTGGAGATCAAACCGGGACGCTATGCCATGACGGTAAAGGGTGCGGCTTCGGATGGAAGCAGCGTGACGGCTCGAAAATATCTGCAAATCATCGGCAAAAAGTTTCCGGCGCGCCATCTCTCCGTGGATGAAAAATTTGTAAGTCCTGGAAAAAAGGCATTAGCGCGGATTGAGGCAGAGAGAAAGAAGGTGAATGCAATCTTTGCCTCCGTTACGCCTGAAAAAATCTGGAGCGGACGCTTCGAGCCTCCGGTCCCCGGGAAGGTGATTAGTGAATTCGGCAAAAGGAGCATTTACAATGGAAAGCCCCGCAGCCCCCATTCGGGCGTTGACCTCAAGGGCGCCACAGGCACGCCCATTCGAGCTCCCAATGCCGCAAGGGTTGTGCTTGCGGAAGATCTCTATTATTCAGGCAACACGATCATTCTGGATCACGGTCTCGGTCTGTTTTCATATCTCGCCCACCTTTCGGAGTATTTGGTCAAAGAAGGCGATCGGGTAAAGCCCGGCGATCTGATCGGCAAAGTGGGCGCTACGGGCCGGGTGACAGGGCCTCACCTGCATTGGACTGTGCGGCTGATCGGGACTCGAGTGGATCCTTTATCTCTGATAGAAATTCTCGGAGAAAGGGAATAATTGCTTTTTGAGAGCAGTCGGCCGGGCTAAGGCGCCTCTCTCAAGAACAATGAACGCTCCACATTTCTGGTGAGTCCTATGGGGTTCGCAAGCTCGCTTGCGCCTTTCATTGTGCCCGGTTCCCTGGGAGACATCGATCTGCCACGATCCAGGTCTGGATTGCCTATGGTTGAGAGTTCATATGTCAGGATTGCGTCCGCGGTCCTTGGAATGATTCTGTGTATACAGCTGGCCTGTACAACCGCAAACAAAAGGGATCCGTCGCCGAAGCCCGAAAGGTTGCTGTCGACGGTTGAAATTGTCCGGAAGCTCGCTCCTTCGGTGGTTCGGCTGCAAGCGAATGTCCCACAGATTTCGAGTCTGGGCGCGGACTTTTCAAAGAACAGCCTGGGAACGGGCGTGATTGTGGATGCGGACGGGCACATTGTCACAAACCTGCATGTGATAAGGCCCGAGGGGAAAGCAGTGCCGGACCGCATTTTCACGACGCTTTCGGACCGGCGAACGCTTTATGCGACGGTTGTCGGATTTGACGAAAGGCTGGACCTGTGTGTGCTGAAAATCGACGCTCCCAATCTGATCCCTGCCGGATTCGGCAATCCTGCGGGAATTGAGGTCGGAGAGGATGTGGTGGCGATTGGATTTGCATTCAATCTCGACGGACCGCCTACAGTCACGCGGGGAGTTGTAAGCGCGCTTCGGCGTCGCATCATGAATTCCGGGATCATCATTCCGGACGCTATTCAGACAGACGCGGACATTCACCCGGGCAACTCCGGCGGGCCACTGGTGAATCTGAGGGGTGAAGTCATCGGAATAAACACGGCCGTGGCCGCGTGGACCAGCGAGGTCGGCTTTGCGATTTCAGCTGCGACGCTCCGCCCTGCGGTGGAGTCCATCATCCGCAGCGGTTCCGTACGCCGTGCATACCTTGGCATAGTGACTGCGGATTCCTCGGTGCCGATTGATCTCGGGCCGCATACTGGCAAGGGGATCCCGGTTCTGCTGGTCGTGGAAGGATCTCCTGCGAACAAGGCGGGATTGAAGTCCAAAGATGTAATTGTCTCGATCGGGAGCGAGCGGGTTGCATCCGGCAGCGATATTTTGCCGATCATTGCCCGACATCAGCCGGGCGATCAGCTCACGATCGAATTCTATCGGGGAAAAGATCGTCGCATAATTGAGGTCACACTTGTGGAGCAGCCCATAAAAGACTGAAGCCACGAATTATCACGAATTTTCCTTCGTGATAATTCGTGGCGGAGCGATCAGTAGCGGTAATGATCCGGTTTGTAGGGGCCCTCGATCGGGAAGCCGATATAGTCGGCCTGCTTCCGGGTCATGACGGTCAGCTTCACTCCGATCTTATCAAGATGCAGCCGGGCCACTTCCTCGTCGAGCTTCTTCGGCTTTTCGTCGGTTTCAATCCACGCCCCCGCGCGAGGGGCGACGCGCAGATGGAGGATTGCCCGCATCGGTAACTACTGTTTCAATCCACGCCCCCGCGCGAGGGGCGACAGCCAGCCGCACCCATGTGGATCCCGCCCATGACGTTTCAATCCACGCCCCCCCGCGAGGGGCGACCTTCTGGTCCGTGCATCATTTTCGTCCGAGACAGGTTTCAATCCACGCCCCCGCGCGAGGGGCGACGCGCATCGATGGAATGAGCTGCATCCGTAATCTGCGTTTCAATCCACGCCCCCGCGCGAGGGGCGACAACCATCTCGCGTCGTCTATGGAGGTCTGGGAGAGGTTTCAATCCACGCCCCCGCGCGAGGGGCGACTCAGCGATGGAATCGCCATTACCTGCAGCACCGTGTTTCAATCCACGCCCCCGCGCGAGGGGCGACGTGGGGAAAAACGGGCAGCAACAGCTGGTTTGCGTTTCAATTGATTTCGGTACTCTAAATTGGCCCACTTCGGAACTTTAATTTGGCCCACCTTTAAATGCCGGCCGAATAGCCATTTGGGGATTAA
>JAFGIY010000162.1 GCA_016929335.1 Acidobacteriota bacterium
ACGTAAGAGCTGCGCGGCATAGTCATGATTCACCTCTTTCCACATATCTAATGGCGAACTCATGAAATGAGCCAAAAAATTTTCATATTAAAAGTGGGTGTCCAGATATTCGTATTCGGGAATTATTTCGGGAAATAGGTGGGTGTCCAGATGTTTCCAGATATTTGCAGATATCCGGGTTATTCTTTTTAACGATTTTTCTTTATGAATATTATTTTTAATATGGGCTGCAATTTATCAATTCGGGCTGGTAGCATTCGATATAGGAGCGTCGGAATTTTAGAGGCTCTTTGATTTGGCTGGAAGAGGGAATACCCAAATGGCAATTCCAGGCTGCTATGCAGGCAAGATTCTGTTCGTCGACCTAACTGAGGGAATCCTTAAAGAAGAAACGCCTACGGAAAGGATTTACCGGGAGTTTATTGGCGGCAACGGTCTCGGCGTTCGCATCCTATATGAGAGGATGAATGCCCGCGTGAACGCCCTTGGCCCTGAGAATATCCTTGGCTTTGTAGTCGGTACTCTGACGGGAACCTCTGCGCCCGGCAGCGGACGGCATATGCTCGTCACAAAATCTCCTCTGACAGGCACATGGGCAGAATCCAACTCCGGGGGGGCTTTTGGTCCGGAGCTTAAAACCGCCGGCTACGACGGTGTCTTCTTCTTGGGGATTTCGCCCAAACCTGTTTATCTTTTGATTCGAGAAGGTTCTGCAGAACTGCGGGATGCATCGCATATTTGGGGCAAAGATGCGTATGAAACGCACGATTTTTTGCGGCAATCGTTGAATGATCCGGATATTAAAATTGCATGCATTGGTCCTTCAGGGGAAGCCCAGTCACTGTTGTCAGGAGTTGTGAGCGAACGGGGACGGATAGCGGCTCGCAACGGCGTGGGAGCCGTGATGGGATCCAAGAGGCTGAAAGCTTTTGCCGTCAAGGGTGGCGTGAAGGATATTCAAGCTGCCGATCCCGAGAAGTATAGTCAGGCAATCAGACAATTCCATGCTCTGCTTAAGACGAATGAATATGCCAAAGCATTGGCAGCTGCCGGCACGGGAAGCAATATCAGTTTCCTGGTTTCCATTGGCGATGCACCGCTGAAGAACTGGACTCTGAGCGGAATTGAAGCGCTTCCTACCATCACGAACCTGGATGGCAGCAATATGGACAAGTACAAAGTCGGCAGCTATGGGTGTTACGCCTGCCCCATTACCTGCGGTGCCATCATCAGGCAAAATGCCGGCCCCTATGCAATAAAAGACGAAATGCATCGGCCAGAGTATCAGTCGCTGGCTGCACTGGGCGCAATGTTGATGAACGATAACCTCGAGGCAGTGATCAAAGCCAATGATATATGCAACCGATATGGGATCGATACTGTGGGGGTTGGAGGCACCATCGCCATGGCGATGGAGTGCTATGAGAAGGGCCTCATCGGCAAAGGAGATACGGACGGAATAGAGCTGACGTGGGGGAACGCGGATGCAATTGTGGCTTTGGTGGAAAAAGTAGCCAAAAGGGAAGGATTCGGAGCGCTATTGGCAGACGGCACACAACTGGCTGCCGAACGCATCGGCAAAGGTGCGGAGGAATATGCCATCGCCATTCGGGGAAAAAGCCTGGCATACCATGATCCTAGAATCTCCCCCGTTCTCGGCACCGCCAATATTGCAGATGCCAATCCGGCGCATCATATGGATAGCCAGATTACGGGCATGTTGAATGAGGGTGCCCCGATTGGCACTGATCCCGCTCTGAAGGCATCCAAAGCCAATCCATTTTCGAGTTATGTCATAGGGAGTGAGTATCATCAGTTGCTGAATGCGGCCGGATTGTGTTCTCTCTACACTGTTGCAACCACGCCTCCGCCAATAGCTGAATTGATTGCAGGCGCGGGTGGATGGGATTTCAGCTGGGATGAAGCCCTGAAGGCAGGCCGCCGCATTCTTACTTTGAGACAGGCATTCAACGCCCGGGAAGGGCTTACTCCGGACCAGTTCGAATTGCCCAAGCGAATCGCATCTTCCGCGAAAGTCGACTATTCGGCTCTTAGAGACGGGTATTTTTTGGAAATGGGATGGGATCCCAAAACCGGCAAACCCAGTAAAAAAGCTCTGGCAGAAACAGGTCTCATCCAATTGGCAGGCGACCTGTAATATTTCGGGCAATCCGTGGCTTATTTCGCCGTAACTTCCTTCACAACTTTGGAAAAAATATCGATTGCCTGATCGATCTGAGACCTGGAAATCACCAGGGGAGGCTGGAACCGGAGAACATTTCCGTAAACACCCCCGACGCCTACCAATAATCCCTGATGCAGGCAAGCGTCCCGGATTGCTTCTGCTTCTGCCGCGGCCGGCGTGAGTTCATCATCCTGAACTAATTCGATCCCGATCATCAATCCCCGGCCGCGCACGTCGCCTCTCAATGAATTACTCCGCTGAATTTCCCGAAGCCTCGATAGGGCGTACTCACCCATTGCCGCCGCATGAGATGGCAAGTTTTCTCTTTCCAAAAAAGCGATGCTGGCAAGACCGGCTGCACAACAAACAGGATTTCCGCCAAAGGTTGACAGATGATCTCCCGGTTTAAACGCTGATGCAATTTCGGGGCGTGTCGTAAAGGCGCTCAAAGGGAAGCCGTCGGCGATGCCTTTTGCTGTTACCAGAATATCCGGCACAACGCCATAATGCTCAATGGCAAACATTTTCCCGGTTCGAGCAAAGCCGCATTGAACTTCATCAGCGATGAAGAGGATTCCGTGCCGGTCGAGAATCTTCTTCACCTCCCGGAAGTAATTGGCCGGTGGCGCGATAATGCCCCCTTCGCCCATCACAGGTTCGGCGATAAAAGCCGCCACATCGCCCGAGGTAGCGAACCGTATTACATCTTCTACAGCTTTCGCGCACTGCCGTCCGCATTCTTCCGGATCATCACGCCAGAATGAGCGGTAGACATAGGGAGCAGGGGCAAAGGATACGCCGGGGGCATAAGGGCCTCCACGCTTCTTCCGGCTCCAGTTCCCCGATATGCTCAATGCCCCATAGGTGCGGCCGTGAAAGCTACCGTGCAGGGCGATAAACTCGTGCTTGCCTGTGTAGAGGCGCGCGAGCTTAAGAGCTCCTTCAATCGCCTCAGTGCCGCTGTTCCCGAAAAAGCTCTTTGTGAGGCCTGGCGGCGTAATTTGAGCGATCTTCTCCGCCAGATCGGCCAGCGGCTGGACGTGATAGGAATAGGAAGAGCAATGAACCAATCTCTCCATCTGCGCTTTGGCTGCCGCAATTACCTCCTTGTTGCAGTGACCGGCGTTAACGACGGAAATCCCGGCGAAGCAGTCTAGATATTCCCGTCCGCTTATATCCCTTACGACCGCCCCAGTTCCACTGGAGATTACAATCGGAGCGACGGATTTCACAAAATCGGTGATGACGTAGTCCCTATATTTTTGAATGGTATCAGAGACGGTTTCGTTTGAGTCCTTTGCCAATTCTTTCTTCATCTCCATTTGTCTATTGATGCACTCGATATATAGCCGAAATCGCCTGCCTGCCAGAAAAGGTTCGTCCCGCCGCCCACCGACAGGATGTGTATGTTGGAAGGGCGGGCAATCTGGGGAATCTTTGCGTCTTTCGGCAGCTTCATCCAGGAAGCAAATGGCTCGACTCCCCGCCGGGCGGTGGGCAGAATGAAATTCTGCACGCTGTAGTAATTGTCCAGCCATTCCTCTACCGTGACAGTAGTGTTTTTGTGAATCCAGTCAATGAGCTGCTCCTTGGATGCGAATCCTTCACGCTCCTTGAGTTGGTTTATGATTGTCGGATCAAGAAGCAACATGGCGGGAGAAAACGGGCTGATGAATTTCAACCAGAAAGGTATCTGAGTATGGAACGGTTTTCCAAAGCTCTGATCCGGATGGATAAATCCCCAGCCTCCGAAGGTGCTGACTACGCTTTCCTGGGATTTATAGCCAATTTGCACGTGAAAAGGATTCCATCCTTCCGGAAGCTCTTCCTCGTTTTCCGGCATGCAGACGTTATTGTAGTTCAGGTTGTTTCCCTGGCTTCCCATATACGTCTCACCGGCTTTCGCGCCTCCGTCCAATGTAATGGACATGAGCGTCCAGGCTCTCCCGAGCACGGAATTGGCGTAATTAAAAGGTCCCAGCGCTCCTATCCCTGCATTCATTTTGATTTCGTTTCTAATGGGGCCGTTTACTACCATCATTCTCGCGAAGGAGGTTGTCGAAGTGAAGATGGAAGGCACGCCCGTTGATGCCAGTGCAAGAATCACCGGAAAATGTTCCGGCCTGGCTCCGGCCATCACGGCATTTACGGCAACCTTTTCAACTGTGTAGCTCCACGGATCGTGGGGAGAAGACGGCTGCATCTTGCCAACGACTTCATCCGGTTTATGACTTGTTCCTTTCAACATCTCGGCAACACGCGCCTCTGTGGGAAGGACAATGGGAAGGCCATCGGTCCACCCGTTGTCAAGAAAGAGGCGATGCAGATTATCGGCCGTATCCGGGGGAACAAGTCTCGGTGTTGGTCTTTCGATAAATCCCTTTTTCCTGTCCTCTTCACTAAGAGCATTGGTAAGAGCCGCAATAATCTCCTGTACGACGGGTTTGCCCGTGACCGGATCGCTGCCTTCCAGGAATTTCCGGCATGTTGACGCCGGTATGCCGGTTATCGGATGAGGCACGAAAGTAAAACGCATTCCGGGCATGCCGCGCTTATAAGCGTATGTTGTAACCAGTTCCTGGAAAACCCTTGTGACAACGGGTGCGGTTGGGATTCCAAGCTTCTCGACTGTCCAGCTGTGGCCGACGACCGACGGCGAACAGGAACTTCAATGTCCCACTCCCATGATCATCCCGTGGCCCTTTTCCCTTATTTCAGCCCACAGCTTGGGATCATCATCGAAGTACGTCCCGATCTTCGTCTTCACGATCCAGGTTGTCTCAGGATAGCGTTCACTCATCAGCTTCTGCATCTCCGTGAAAAGCTGATGCGTGTCGACAAAACCTATATCCACAATGTAAATGGTTTTCCCGTCCAGATTATCAATGCGCGGAGCCATGGGCACTCTGGCGATTGGCGGTGGCTGTCCAATAGGATTGAGAACCGTGATTTTCTGTTCCTGAGCCGGCGATGAGCTAAAGAACAACGGGGCTGCAATAAAAACCGCAAGAAATGCGGCAAAGGCTTTGCTTTTCATTGCCTTCCTCTCCTTCCAAGGCAAGCCGTGCCCTTGGTTTCGCCCTAACTCTAGCAAAATTGTGATCCCGGCAGAAATAATTGTTACGTGAGACTTCGGAGATCGCTCCAAAAGCCTTTCAAATCCTTGAGAATCAGGGTTGACTTTTCTTCGCGCTGACGGATTTGCGGGATGAGAGAGAGCTCTTAATTGCGAGGAAATGCCTGACAGGTCGCGGCATAACTCCAATGCCGGCTAAAAACAGGCGATAGCGCCATCCGGGGACGACGAACAGCTTATTTCTCTCCAGGCAGCGAAGCGATGTATCCACCACGGCTTCGGCGGACATCCATAGTTTTTTGGGTATCGCGCGCTGATCGATGCCGGCAGTTAGCTGGAATTCGGTATAAGTGAATCCGGGACATAGCGCCTGAACGCGCACCGGAGAGCGACTACGCCTGAGTTCCAGATACAGTCCTTCGGTGAAGCCGTTAATCCAGGATTTGGATGCATTATAGCTGACACTGAAGGGAGCCTGGATAAAGCCGGCTACGGAAGAGACATTGATGATGCTTCCTTTAGAACGCTCCACCATTCCCCGGAGGGCTGCATGGGTAAGGCGCGCGACGGCAATGATGTGGAGGCGATGCATTTTATTCAGAGACTCGATATCGGATTCATAATAAATGCCCGGAACGCCGAAACCGGCGTTGTTGACAAGGAAGTCCAGTCTGGGTTCATCGGCGATATAATGTTCTATTTTGAGAAGGTCGGAATCGACCGCCAAATCTGCAACCAGGACTTCTGCGCTGGGCAATTCGGCTGCAAGTCTTTCAAGGCGCTCTCTACGGCGCGCAACCAGTACAAGATGATAGCCTTTCGCGGATAGCTTGCGGGCAAAAACTTCGCCTATTCCACTTGAAGCGCCGGTGACCAGGGCTACGTGCGGGGATTTGTTCATGATATCAGTTCTGGCGCGCGGGAACCCATTTTTCGCCGACCATACCCTCGATAGTCTTGTCGCCTATGCGGCCGGAGTATACCTTTTCCCCTGCTTTGAAGCTGATATTGTCGCCTTGGACTTTGCCGTCCTGAATCGGCATTTCGGCGCCATTCAGTTTCAGCGTTCCTTTGATGTTCTGAAACTCCTGAGTGATCGCAAGCCGGGCCACTCCTGAATTTGTCTTCCAAGCCCATGTGCCCTCGACCTTTGCAGGGACAATCCACAAATAGGCTGTTCGGCACTCCTGCTCTAGTGTTTCGTCTGCGTTCCACTCTCCCATCGTGAAAGCATGTGAAACTACCCGGGTGCCGGGCTTCAGGTTAAGGATTGTCGGGCGCAGCTTGAGATTGAGATGAGGCAGAAGATACATGGTAACAACTGTGGCCTGGCTGAAATCAATTTCGAAAATATCGGCCTGTACGAAAGTGGCTCTGTCGGAAACACCGGCCTTTTCAGCATTGCGCCTGGACAACTCCACCATATCCGGATTGTATTCGTATCCGGTAGCCTTCGCTCCCCGCTTGGCGGCTGCGATCACGATGCGACCGTCACCCGATCCCAGATCCACCACGTAATCGTTGGACGTTACTTTAGCCGCATTCAGCATGGCTTCGATGAGGCTGTCCGGAGTCGGCACCCAGATGACATCCTTACCCTCCTGCCCTACGCTTGGCTGGTACTCCTGAGCATTGGCGGACAGGCACAACGCCGTCAACAGCATCAAAGCTATTCCCAATTTTTTGGCCATGGCTCTACCTCCTTATCAGTCGATAGTCGGCAGTCGTCAGTTCGAATTGCATCTTGCTCCGGATTTTTATCCTGCGCGTTTTACTAATGACTAACGACTGCCGACTGCATTAACACCGCGATGCGATCCAGCCGCTGCCGCAAAGAGTGAAGCATTCACCGCAGGCGCGGCACTGCATCTCGGCGCCTTCGATCAGGGCCGGTTTTCTTTCGACTCCACGCCCCCTGAAATATATTACGTTGGCTTTTTTGATCTCAGAACAATAGCGGAGGCAGAGCCCGCAAAGGCTGCAGTCCGTCATTCCCGTCTTAAACCTGGAGCTTTTGACTCCATATTCCTCTGCATAAAGCTGCCAGGCCGGCCAGAGAAGCTCGATGATCATCCGTCGTATACGCATGACTTTTTCGGTGCTGGTCTGGACCTTAAGCCCTTCCTCCACAGGATAAACGCAGGAAGCCACCAGTCGTTTCCGGCCCCATTTAGTCTCAATTTCAACCATGCACATGCGGCAGCCGCCGTACTCCTCCAGCCTGTCGTCATGACATAAGGTTGGAATTTTTATTCCAAGAGACTTTGCGGCTTGAAGCACGGTTGTTCCCGGTGCAGCCTCAACAGCTTTGCCGTCAATTTCCAGCTTTACATTTTCCATGGTGACCTCACTACGCTTTGGTTCCGAGCAGGTTTTCTGCCCCTTGTTTCTTTATTGTGTATGCCGGCACTTTAATAACTGCCGAGAATTTCTCGGGACAGGCGGAGAAGCAAGCGCCGCACTTAATGCACTTTTCCTGGATGATTGTGTAGACCTTATCTTCGGACTTGTTGACCGCATCGACAGGACAATTCCGCAAGCAAGCTCCGCATGCCTCGCATTTCTGCTGGTCGATTTCGTAAGCGATAAGCGCCGTGCAGACGCCGGCGCGGCAGCGTTTCTCTTTGATATGTTCGAGATATTCATCGCGGAAATATTTCAAAGTGCTCGCTACAGGGAATGGTGCAGATTGGCCCAAAGCACAGAGCGAAGCGGCTTCCATGAATTCGGAGAGCTCTTCGAGGAGCAGCAGGTCTTCTTCCCGGCCCAATCCTGAAGTGATGTTGTTCAGGATGTTCAGCATCTGCCTTAAACCTTCGCGGCAAGGTACACATTTCCCGCAGGATTCATGGGCAAGAAAATTCGTATAATATCGCGCTGTATCGACCATGCATGTGTTTTCATCCATGACGATCATTCCACCGGAACCCATCATGGAACCGACTTTGGTGAGTTCGTCGAAATCAACCGGAAGATCCAGGAGGGATTCCGGAATGACTCCGCCCGAAGGACCGCCGGTCTGCACCGCTTTGAATTTCTTCCCCTTGGGCACGCCTCCGCCGATTTTAAAGATGATGTCGCGAAGGGTGATGCCCATGGGAACCTCTACCAGGCCGGTATTGCGGACTTTTCCGACAAGAGAAAATATCTTGGTTCCCTTGCTGCCTTCCGTCCCCATGCCGCGAAACCATTCCGAGCCTTTGTTGATAATGTGAGGCACATTCGCCCACGTCTCGACGTTGTTTAGGCAGGAAGGTTTGCCCCAGAGTCCTTTTTCTGATGTGTGAATATACTTGGAACGAGGCTCGCCGACATGGCCCTCGATAGCGCTCATCAGCGCGCTCGATTCGCCGGAAACAAAAGCGCCTGCACCCCGGTGTATCTTCACGTCGAATGAAAAGCCGGATCCCAGTATGTTTTTCCCCAGCAGACCGTATTCTCTTGCTTGTTCGAGGGCCGTCTGTGCGTGCTTGCGCGCCAGGGGGTATTCCTGACGCACATAAATAAAACCCTCGGAGGCTCCAATAGCATAGGCGCCTATAATGAGGCCCTCCAGAACACTATGAGGATTCCCCTCGAGTATGCTGCGGTCCATGTATGCGCCCGGATCTCCTTCATCCGCGTTGACGATAACGTATTTGGGTTCGTCATGAGCGTTTCGCGTCGTCTCCCATTTCCTGCCGGCAGGGAATCCGCCGCCGCCGCGTCCGCGCAAATTTGCCGCCTTCACTTCATTAAGGACTGCTTCAGGCGTCATCCCGGAAAGCGCCTTCGCCAGGGCGGTATATCCTCCAAGCGCGATGTAATCGAGAATGCCGGAGGGATCGAGCAATACATTGTTCTCCAGCAATATGCGTTTTTGATGCTTATAGAAGGGGATTTCGTCCAGATGCGTAAGGCGTTTTCCGCTTTCCTCATCAAGGTAAAGAAGGCGATCAACGGCACCGTCCCCGGAGCTCAGCCTGTCCACTATATCCGGTACATTCTTCGGCTGCGTCCCCACGTAGCAGATATCCGCCGGCTGGATTACGATTAGCGGCCCGCGTTCGCAAAAGCCGTGGCAGCCTGTTCGTCGAACTCCAACCTTGTCTTTGAGGCCGCGCTTTTCAATTTCGTTTTCGAGGGCTTCGGCCACAGTTTCCGCTCCATAAGCGCGACAGCCTGTTCCCGCACAAACGGCCAGCCAGGTTTCCCTGGATTTTCGCTGTGCACCAATTTTTTCTCTCAGCTTGGCGAGATCTTCAGCGGTTTCTAAGCGAGACATGCTTGCGCCTCCTCTTTTTCGAATTCTTTGATAATTTTCTCGAGTTTGCTCCGCGACGGGTCACGGTAGTACTGGTTGTCGATCTGAACGACGGGAGCCAAAGCGCAGCATCCAATGCAATGAACCGTTTCAAGCGTGTATCGCAGTTTATCGTCGGTTTGCCCGGGCTGAATGCCGAGTGCGGCCGAAACTCGGGTCAGCATTTCCGATGCTCCGCGCACATGACAGGCTGTTCCCGTGCAGACTTGAACGATATGACGGCCGCGCGGTTCAAGGCTGAAGGCTTCGTAGAAGTTTGCCACGACATAGATTTCCCGGAGAGGGATGTTCAGCCTGCCCGATATCCAATTCAGGATATGGCGCGGCAGCCAGCGGAATTTTTCCTGCACATCCAGAAGCACCTGAATCAGCGAATTTTTCTGAAAGTCGTATTTCTTTAAAATGGCATCCGTTTTCAGAAGATCCTCGCGAATATCCAGGATTACCCGCTCTTTCTTCTTTATTTGCCCCAGGCTTTCCGCGTGGTATTTCGCTTCATTCTCGAGATAGGCAAGCTCATCGAGAAGCTGCCTTTTTTCAATGCCCATCGAATACGCTTCACCCAAAACATCCAGTCCCTGAAGCAGCAGGTCATATTTATCCGGTGGATGCGCCTGCTCAGCAGCAGATGCCTTCGAGGACTCTGCTTCTCTGCGCAGCATACTGAGGTTTAAACCACGGCGGACTGCTTCCAGCAGCTTGTCCGGTTCACACGGCTTGGTCAGGAAATCAAAAGCCCCGAGCTTCATCGACTCCACAGCCAGATCGACAGTCCCTTGTCCGGTAATGACAATCAGCACCGCCGCCGGCGCAATTTTCACCAGCCGGCTGATCGCTTCGACGCCGTTCATGCCTGTCAGTTTAAGGTCGAGCAGCACAACTCCCGGATGCTGGGATCCGACTGATTGCAGACCTTGAGCACCACTTTTCGCAACCGCCGTTCTATATCCGCCCTTTTCCAGAAGCCGGCAGCATGTTTCCGTGAAAGCTTCATCCTCGTCGATTACCAGTACATCGATCGGAAGTGTCGCCGGCTGTCCGCCGGCTGCCTTCTTATCTGCATTCATAGGCAACCTCATTATTTGCGAAATGCATTTTTGTTTCATAGATACGGCGAAGTCTTCTGTCGACCATGCGCCGGACAAACACAAACTCCCTCTTCAGACCAATGGCAAATTGCGTGCCAAACTCATTCCGCCACCTCCGGGTACCTGGGAGACAGCTCGGAGCCGTGAATTTTGTATTATATACGGCGACATGAGATTGACCTAGCCCTCAAAACGAAAATTGGCTCGACCGGCACTTTTTGTGCCAGTCCGCGGCAGGATTGATACGGAAGAGCTCGTCAGAGAATGGTGACAGGAATTAGCGATACTTTTTCCTTGTATCGCTTTATTAAAAGGCCTATAAGTCCATTAGAAGCAAACATTGATGTCGCGCAGACATGTACAGACCTTTTGCAGGTTCGGGGGTTTTTCTTTTTTAGGGAGTGAAATAATGAAATCGCAAAAGACTTCAGCCTTAATTATGCGGTCGAAAGCAGCTGCAAGAACAACGTTTTTCCTTTCTGCTTTGCTCATCATAGGCCTATCCACGGTGATGGGTGCAGATTTTTGGGAAACCAAGGATTTCACAAAGTGGTCGGCTAAAGAATGTGAAAAACTTCTCACGAACTCACCATGGGCTTGGGAGCTTAAGCTGTACCGGACCGGATATTTGGGAGCCGGCGAGGGCGCCGAAGGACAGGCTTACGTCAAGTACACTATCAGGTTTATGTCCGCCCTGCCTATTCGGATGGCTCAGGTACGGCAAGCGCAGATTGCGAACAATTATGACAAGCTTTCGGATGAGCAGAAACAGGCGTTTGACAAGCAAACCGAGGGATTTCTAAATGCCGATTTCAGCGACAAGGTTGTTGTGAGCGTTTTATACGAGACCAATGTTCCTCAAAACCATCAGGAGCTGGATCGGCACTGGAAGACTCAGACTACGGCCATTTTCTCGAACTCTGTTTACCTGACTCCCAACAAAGGAGAAAAAGCACGTTTATTGGAATATCGGCCGCCACAAGGGGCAAATCGCGATTTCGCTTTTATCTTCCCCAGGGAGGTTGATGGGAATCCGCTTATTACTGATGAGAATAAATCTTTGATTCTTGAATTTCCCTATCAGGCGGTGGGGGGGATCGGCGATGGAAAAGGCTTCGCCGAATTCAAAGTAAAAAAGATGATGATCAAAGGCGGGCTTGTTTATTAAAGCTTACCAACGCTTGCCACGAATTATCACGAACCGGACGTGATAATTCGTGGCTCTTTTTGTCAGGACTCGGGCTGCTATTTCCCGCTCAGAGCCTGAATGATCTGTTTTGCTACCTCAACCTGCTCGGGCTTTTTCCCGATTTCAATGTATTTTTTCAAAGCATCAATGGCGGCCGGAATTGTATCCTGTTTTCCGGAAAGAGCCATTCCAAGCTGATAATAGGACTCGGCATGGTTTGGATCCGCGGCAATAGCCTGCTTAAAAGCTTCGGCGGCTTCCGCTGACTTGCCGCTATTAACCATAGTCACTCCGATGTTGTAAAAATTCTGCGCAGCGGATCCCGGATCCAGAGAACTCGCCTTCTTGAATGCCTCCTGGGATTCGGCAACCTTTCCCATGGTGCTTAGGAGCACGCCCATGGCGGAATGTATACTGGGATCATCGGGGTTCAAGCTGACGGCTTTCTGATAGGATGCCAGAGCTTCTTCGTTTTTCCCCTGCTTGGCGAGTGCGTTGGCAATTCCTGCATGAATGACGGCCTCATCGGGCATTTTCTCGAGAGCTTTGTTGAACTCGGCTATGGCTTCATCATATCTGCCTGCTTCGCTAAGCGATACGGCGTTTTTAAACGTAGCCTGAATTTCGCCGCTTAACTGTTGCCGCTTCTTCTGTTCCTCGTACTTCTTCATATACTCTGCTTTTTCTTCATCCGACATTTCGAAGGGCAGCTTGTAGTCACTCCCCGGAGTGAGCTGAAAATCGACGGCAGTCTCTTCCGAAAGCTGAGGGCGAATTCCTTCCCTGTACTCCGGACGGAATCCCTGCGCCCGCACAACGACTCGAAAAGTACCGGATTGCATTCCAAGGAGATAGAAATATTGTCCCTTTTTGTCCGTCTTAACCTTGAATTCGCGAACTATATCCATTCCTTGAATCAAAATTTGAGCGCCGGCAACCGGCTGGCTTTTGTCATCGGTTACCTTACCTTTGATAATCCTGGTTTGAGCCATTCCCGGGAGCACCGATAGCACCAGCAATCCCATGACCAGCGCTGCAGGCAGAAAGAACTTGCGAATTGAGAAATGCATATAGCCTCCTAATTATTGCGGACTAAAGAAATTTCATTCTATGGCCGTATTGCTCAATTTGTCAACCAACGTTAAGATTTACACTGCTTTATTACCTTCCTGATAGTATTGTAGCTATTTAAGAGAAAAAGTTGCTCGGTTTCTTAAGAGAGAAGCCGGTGCAGAAGCAATAGAGAGGGACATCAGAAGAATGCCCTGCTATCGAAGCGGAATAAATCCCATTCCAATTGTTGAGTCGCTGAGGTATCTGGATTAATGGATGATTCTCCGGTAACGAGCTGGTAATGTACGGGTAGCTTCCATATCCGAAACCATTGGTTTTTATGCTTGACATCGACGGCGATGACGAACAAAAATCCTCGCACTCGCTAATCCAAATTCGGAAGGTTCAGCCGGGGTTCAACTGCTTTCGCGACAGGCAATCTTTTGCCGGTCGGATTTGCGGATTTTTATTAACAAAGCCGCCCGCATTTGACGAGCCGGCTCGGTACTCAGGTTAGATAAACACGTGACGTATAATCGACATAAACTGCTGATTGAATTGGATGCGCTTATTGCCGAGACCCCTCGTATCCGGCTGACTGAGGTTGCTCGATCCCTGGGTGTGGACCGCCACACAATCGAAAATGCGATGCGTTCGCGAAGGAAAACTACCTTTCGCGAATACAGGCGCGAGAGACTGTTGCAGGCCGCTCGGAAAATGATGGATGAACCCCACCTGTCCATAAAAGAGATAGGCATTAAGCTGGGATATTCGTCGGCAGCATCCTTTTCGCGCTTTGTGCGGCAGGCAACCGGCAAGAGCCCAAGCCAATTACGGAAATAGCTTAAGATCCCCATAATACGCCACAAATGTATACTATTTATCCATATCGATAATCATTTAGACTTGCTTATCAGATAGGGTAGCGGTCATAGTAGAGCCAGTTGAAGCCGGCCATAGAGGGGATACTGTAATGGCAGCTTCGTTCGTATCTGCGAAAATCGGCTATTGGAGGAGGAAGCGGAATGCACGTTCTCAAGCTATAAATAATTGGCTGGAGAAGAGCTCCGCTGGAGGTCTTTCTTTGGTTGCTGCATGCTGCGGATAAGGTCTGGAGTGAGAAGCACCGTTTACCTGGCGAACGGGAAAAGTTGTAAAGCCTTCCAACTCTATTA
>JAFGIY010000026.1 GCA_016929335.1 Acidobacteriota bacterium
AAAGTTCCAATAATGCTTTCGAACGAAATTATTATGGATGAGAGCCGTCAACAAAATGTAAAGTTATTGTTGCGCGGGCCCTTAGCCTGTCAGATTCGCTTGGCCATAGGCCGTGGATTCAGCGGGCACTGAGTGTGACATGGATTTTCTATTTGACGGCAATGCCTCCCATAAGTGATCTTGGTATCTCTTGAAGACCCGGTGCCATGAACATGCGACTTAAAACACCTCTCCTTACGCGAAGAGAATTTTTGCAGTCGGCAAGTGCGGGCTGCGCTGTTCTGGCTGCGCCATTTTTATCGCGCAGAGTTTTCGCGGGTTGGGATAGCGTCGCGGATATCCTTTCCCATATCCGATTGCCGGTCTTTCCAAAGCGCGATTTTGATATAATGGCTTATGGCGCCGCAAGCGGCGGTTCACAGGATTGTACCGACGCGCTCCGGCGCGCTATTGCAGCATGCAGCGAGGCAGGCGGCGGCCGGGTAGTCGTACCGGCCGGAGACTTCCTGACCGGAGCCGTGCATCTTCGCAGCAATATCAACCTTTACATTTCCGATGGGGCAACACTCCGTTTCAGCCCGGATCCCAGCCACTATCTCCCCGCGGTCTATACCCGTTGGGAGGGCGTGGAATGCTTGAATTATTCGCCCTTCCTTTATGCATTCGAGCAGGAGAACATCGCGATAACCGGATCAGGCACACTGGACGGCCAGGCGGACAAAGAGCACTGGTGGCCGTGGACCGGCAGCCCCTTTTTCGGCGGCAGTCGTGAAAAGCCGAATCAGATGAAAGCGCGCGTCCGGCTGTTCGGAATGGGCGAAGACGATATTCCCGTCAGCGAGCGCGTATTCGGGGAGGGCAGTTGCCTGAGGCCGAGTTTTGTTCAATTCTACCGCTGCCGTAACGTGCTTATAGCCGGCGTAACCGTGCGGAATTCTCCTATGTGGCAGATCCATCCCGTGCTTTGCAGCAGCGTTACCGTACGCGGAGTAAAGGCCAACAGCCATGGGCCGAACAATGATGGATGCAATCCGGAATCATGCAGGGACGTGCTCATCGAGGATTGCATGTTTGATACGGGCGACGATTGCATCGCCATCAAGTCCGGCCGCAACCGTGATGGCCGACGCATCGGCGTCCCATCGGAGAATATCATTGTACGCAACTGCCGCATGAAGGATGGCCACGGAGGAGTCACCATCGGCAGTGAAGCATCCGGCGGCGTACGCAATGTGTTTGCGGAAAACTGCAGCATGGACAGTCCGAACCTGGACAGAGCACTGCGCCTAAAGACAAACTCGGTCCGTGGCGGCTTTATCGAAAATATATTCATGCGCAATGTGACCGTCGGCCAGGTAGCCGATGCCGTTCTGCGCATCGACCTGTTCTACGAAGAAGGGGACGCCGGACAATTTCCTCCCGTTGTCCGCAATATCGAGATGCATCATGTCACGAGTCAAAAAAGCAAGTACGCGCTGTACCTGCGCGGCTACAAGCGCGCTCCCCTGCGCAATATCCGTCTCTCCCATTGCTCCTTCAGCAATGTAGCCTACGCGGACGTTATCGATAATGTGGAGGGACTTGTCTTCGAATAGAAAAATGCCACGGATTTTCCAGCGCGGCCGCGCTGGAGCCGTCAGCTATCAGTTTAAGAATAGGTATTGTTGTCGGATAAAACTCCAAGTTTCAGTCCAGTAACCTGTTTTTATCCGTGCAATCCGTGGCGTTTTTCTGCTTTTTGCTGCCTTGTCTCTATTGATTACGGAGGCGCCATTTGCGGTGACCAGCCGCCCAACACATAGGCAGGATTTCTATAATTTGCGATCAGATCCGCATCCTTCTCCATGGTCAATTGCCGCGAAGCCGGATGTCGCCGGCTGACATCAATCGCCTTTCCGTCGATCAGGCTGATGCTGTTGTATTCCCAATAATGAACGTTCGTTGCATCGCCGCCGATCTCGCCCCATCCGACGGGATCAATTCCTGCTAAAGCACAATCGATTAGCACAGCCTCACAATGGGGATAATTTTTGCCGCCGTTGGTCGGCGCCCTGGCAATGACCGTTTCTCCATTTCCCCTGGTCCGGAATCTGCAATTCACGAAAACGTTGCCGTGATTGGCGAAAGTATTTCGGATCCACATATAGGGTCCATAGGAGTTCAACTCGCAGTTGTAAAAGAATGCCGGACCTCGCCCGAGAATCGTATCTCCGTCTCCCACTATACGGCTGTCCGCGTAATAGGCAGATCCATTGGACTGCAGCGCATCTCCCGAGCCGATGATGTTGGCGTTGCTGACGATGTTCTCTTCTCCGTTCAACAACAATCCTTCCGCCTGGCCATAGGCCGTATTTTTGATGGTAAGGTTCGCAAGATGAATCCCGTGTGAATGGTCGACAGCAAACGCGGCGCGCCGCGATGGAAAAGTGCCCGGCACTTCGTTTGTTTTTATATTTACAGGATGAGGATTGAAAATCTCATTATTTGCATAAAAAACAACAACCCTATCCCTGTCTTCGCCGAGAATGGTTATATTGGCTTTATTGCGGAAATAAATAATTTCCTCATACATGCCGTTTTTTATAAAAACGGTTGCCCGCTTCGGATTATAGTCCGGGATAAAATCGATCGCCCCCTGAACGGTATTGAAATCCGCGAAACCGGCGGCATCGACTACAATTTTTTCGGAATCGGCACGAGGCGGTTGTCTTCTGGTAGAAAAGCTCCAGCCCCGCCTCCCGGCAATTCCGTCGAAGCTTCCGTCCCCCACAGTCAGCACGCCCGGATCGATCTGCACATAATAGGTTTTGCCGTATTCCAGAAGGTTGTTGTGCAGATAGATGGTCGCCGTGTTGTTACGGATGATTATCGGATAAAAGTGGAACGCATCCGTAAATCCTCCAATAATCGTCAATTGATATTGGTCCGACGTTGGCAACGCGGCGCCGGACGGCGTGCCCGGCCTGGTATTGGCATTGGTGAAGCGGCCGGAAATATATTCGTAAGGCGTCGGCGTATAAATCGCCGAGGGGGAAGGAGTCGGCTGCGTGGGTCCCGGCGGGATGCTCAAATCCAGGAGATCGACCAGACGGTTGTCGGCCGCGTCATAAACGCGAATCTGTCCTGATTTGCCCAGAACGGGCGGGCTCTGGAAGGTGAGTTTCAGATGTGTGTCCGGATTCACGTTTGTAGATTTATCTGCAGGAAATCGTACGGGTGCTCCGGCATCAGAACGAGCCGGCGGCGCCACGCCGGCAGATGCGATGATCGACAGGAGAATCATTAATAAGACACGAATGGCCACGAATTTCATCCTGACCTTCCAAATGCTTCCGCTGCAGCCGATGTGGCGCGCTGGTTTCTGAAGAGAGCTCCAAAAATCTGCCGAAGCAGAGCAGATCGATGCATTAGCAGGTCGAATAAATCTTCGTGGCTTACGCGCAGCGCAATCCCGCTCCGGTTGACATGCGCGCGAAAACCGAAATCAAATCCGGCGAGTGTTTCATATATGCCGATCACATCGGACGACTCGGCGATGACAGGAGGACCGGCCCCCTCTTTGATGGATAATTGACCTGACACGACCACATAGATGGCGGGACGGTCGCCTTCACTGACGAAATCGGATCCGGCATTCATCCGTGTTTCGGTTGTCATCGATGCAAGTGCAATCATCTCTTCCGGAGACACCATGGAAAAAACCGGGATAGCCTTCAGGACCAGACCTTTTTCTATAGGATTAAGGCTGCCGTCCGCGGGCAACGCGGAGAGCGGCAACGGTGATCCCTTCACAACAACCTGCCCGGACCGGGAATCACGGCAAAGCATCTGAAAGAGCCCCTGGATAAGGTTGCTGTTATCAACCAGCATTGTTCGAATCTCTTCGCTGGTCAGGGTCAGACAAACCGATATGTCTGCAGATCGCACAGACGCAACCATAGGCCGCTCTTCCAGCACCTCCTGGAACGCCAGAACTGCAGGCGCCTCGATCTGGCGAGCTTCTCCGTTCGCTCTTGTGATTATAACCCGCCCATTGAGCAGGAACTGGACTGTCTCAGGGACCAAAGCCTCCTTGCATAAGAGTCTCCCCGCCTCTGATCGCACTTGCCGTCCCGTTTCGCAGATTCGGAATATTTCATCAACAGTTACCGAACCGAAAATGGGGAGGCAGCGCATCTGGTCTGCCAAATCCACCGATGGCAAAGGATCGAGCCAAAGAAGCCGTTTTTTCGCTGCGGGAGTATGCAATTCCCGAAGCACCCACGAAGCAGTCTCAAGCACCTGCCGGTCGCGTGTATCGCCCGTCGCGAGAATGCGTTCGATTTCGCCTTCGAAATTCGGCAGTCTCTGTTGCCAGATAAAATAGATCGCCGCGGATGCCACGACCGGGTCTTCATCGTTGATGAGTCGAAGCATCACATTGATCGTATTGGACTCCGTTCCATTCAACATCGGCACGCCTTCACCCGACAGCATGTCCTCCAGAATCGGGATGAGAATCTTTCGATGGTCTCCGACAAGCAGGTTGTCGAGATACTCCAGCGTTCCTGCCCTCGACCGCGTATCCCCATGCTCCATCGAATGCCGCGCTGCGACAATATCCCTCCATGGATAGAGCAAGCTCAAAAGCCGGTAAATGCGATCCAGTCCGCGTTTCATCTTTTCCGCCATCGCACGGGACAGGAGAGAATCTTTCGGGTACCCTCGCAGATCGAATAATATTTGATGCAGCCGGCGATACTCTCTATAGCGCGTGCTTTCACCCTGGATAAGTGCCTCGATGCGCCGCATGTCGAATGAAAGCTCCGGTTTGATTCGATGGATTCTTTCAAGCGCGCTTATGACATGGAAACGCAGAAAACCGTCCTTTTCTTCGAGGGCTTCGACCAGAATATTCATGGCTTTCTGGCAGGGGATTCGCGCAATAGTCTCCGGTATATGCCGGCGGATCCACAGGTCTTCACCCGGATCCCTGAGGAAGTGAGCAAGAATAGGAAGCACCCGTTCGCCGAACCCTACCAGCAGCTCCCGTGCGCTGCTTTTCTGCCGCCGGTTGCGCAGCAGAGATATCAAGGTCGGGACAAACATGAAGTCGGTGGCGCCAAGCTTTCGCATACTGCGCATCGCTTCTTCGGCAACTTCCGGATTCGGATCATTCAGCAAAGGGATCAGGAGACGCCTGAAGTGCGGGATCGACACATGGCGGATGGCTACAGCAAAATCCCGCCTTACCGGCACGGCTGAATCGCGAGTATCGGACACAAGCCCGTTGAGAACATCTTCGGCCTTCACGGCATCCTCTTCATTTCCGCTTCCCGCCAGCATCATGGCAGCGGTCAGAGAAATGCGCGGATTGCCATCCTGCATGAGAGGGCGGACAAGGTCACTGGCTTGCCGGTTGTGCATTCGTGCGAGCGCCCCTACCGCCTCCGCCCTGACATTCGGATCCGGATCCGTCATCATCCCGTTAATTGCAGGAAGCCACCGGGAAGATATCTCCGGCATAGCGGAGCTCATCACAGAGAGTGCCCGAGCCCGCACGGTCGGCGATTCATGGTAAAGAAGCAAGGGTGTCACCAGGTGCTTTTTGCCGATCGATTCCAGAAATTCAATGGCATAGAGAACCCTTTGTTCATCAGAGCTCGCCAGTTCCTGAATGAGCGTTTCGATGGTTGACACATCCGCCACCGCCTCAGTGACCTCCTCGGGTTTGATATCGCGCGTGTTGAGGCTCTTGCGAAACGCGTCCTTATGTCCAAGTCTTGCCCGCAGCGCCACAAAAATCCAGACACACGCAATTATGATACTGGCGTAGCTGAGCCTTTGCCAGGTCAGCGCCAGACCCCATGGTTTGATGAGGAACAACAACAGTACTGCCCCAAGGCCTTTAGCGAAGCGGTCGATCGTTACATCGATAAACGGTTTCGCCGAGAACTGCATCCCGGACGTCAATGGCGTATATAAAACCTCGCGCGTAGTTTTATCGATCGTATAGCCCAGAGACCGGTCAAGAACGCGCGCAAGACCGGGAGCCCACAGAGTTGGATTGAACAAAATGACGCTTGCCGTAGATCCCAGACTGACGGGGAGCATGAGCAATGCAAAACCGATGCCGAGGTGCTGATGAATACGGCTGGTCAGCAGGACTTGCACCAGGAATCCAATAATGGAAGTCCAAAGCCCCACGTTTGCCAGAAATGTGGTAATCGCATCCGTAGACTGCGAACCTTTTGCCTCTGCGGTAGCCAGATTCAGTTGCAGTTCTATGGTGGCAGTGCCGATCGCCGCAAGACCGATGACCAGAGCAATCAGACGCAATTGTCTCGATTTGCGCAGCAGCTGAAATACTTCCCTGCCGCTGCCGACCTTTTCCATGCCGGCTTCGATTCCCTGCATTTCCTCGCCAATCTTCTCCCTGCGCACAATCAGGCCTGAAACAACGATGCTCAGCACCAGAAAACCGACGCTGAACAGAAGAAGGTTTTCAGTCCCGATCTGCACGGCATACTTTTTGGCAAGCGCCGATCCAATAATGCCTCCGAGAGAGGAACCCCCGCCGATAAATCCAAACAGACGCTTGGCCTGGCGCGGATCGAACACAGCATTCGCAAGAGTCCAGAATTGACTGATCAACAGAATGCCCAGAACCCGGCCGGCCAGATAAAATGCCGCCGACACCACCCAGGTCTGTTCCGTTCGGAACAGGAACCAGAAAATAAGCAGGACCACGGCAATGGCACATTGAGCGATGCCGAGGCACCAGCGGCGTGAGAGACGAGCCATTGCCCAGCTGTAGGCCGCCATAATAAAGCCGATGAGGGTGCCGGTTACCAGCTCGACATAGGGCAAATTATCGGGCCCCAGGCTTGCCATGAATTTAGAGCGCGTGACCGGCTCTATAACGGTATAGGCAGCTACAACCAGCAATGAGTAGAAGAACATCAGAAACGCCGTCAGCGCTTCTTTCTGTCTGATTTGACCGAAAGGTTTCAGCATGCGGACAAGAAGTGTTTGATACATGGTTAAACACTCGGGTCATTTAAATCGTTCAAAGTATGTCTTCTCCCGCAAGAAATGAGCTGCGAATCAACACGAATACTTTGATGCAACCAATCCGGTCAAATTAAAAAATTTGGAGGGATTCTACATCAAAACAGAAACGCCTGCGCATGAATTTGTTCCCTTTGAACTGCCGACTGCTGACAGCCGGCTTCCTTTCTCAACAGGATCTGCTTTAATATTTCTTGTTTGGGGGTATTCTTCTTTTTCCCGTTTCCGGCAAATTGGCCGCTGACGGCAGAATAATCTATGCTGCGAAAACATGTTCCATATTATGTCAGACTGCTGAAACTGGCGCTGCCCCTGGTGCTTACTCAAGCCGGACAGATGACCGTTCAGCTGATCGACAACGCCATGATTGGCCGCTATGGCACGACGGAATTGGCTGCCGCGTCTTTTGCCAACAGCGTCTATGTTGTGATCATGCTGTTCGGGCTGGGCATTTTCCTTGGAGTAACCCCACTGGTAGGCCATGCACGCGGCGCCAAGGACGACCGGCAGGTGGCCTCCATCATGAAAAGCAGCCTTGCTCTTTCCGGACTCCTGATCCCGCCCATTGTGTTTATTTCCTGGTCGCTTGCCTGGGCTATGCCGTATATGGGCCAGACAGAAGAGGTGGTTCGGCTGGCTATTCCCTATTACCGCATTCTCGTCATCGCCATCATTCCGCTCCTTCTTTTCACGCTGCTGAAACAGATCGGGGAAGGATTGGGCAATACGGTAATAGAAATGATCGCTACCATTGTGGCGAACCTGCTGAATGTGATTCTGAACTACATAATGATCTTCGGGAAATTCGGATTTCCCGCCATGGGGCTGATCGGCGCCGGATATGCGACTCTCATTTCGCGAATTGTTATGCCGCTGGTGCTTTATGCTGGATTCATGTATCTCAAATCAATAAAGCATTATTTTTCTCTGATGCGAACCGCCAGGGCAACTCTGCATGAAATTGCCAGGGTTTTCAGCGTAGGATTTCCGATCGCAATACAACTGGTTCTCGAAGTTTCCGCTTTTGCTTTCAGCACTGTAATGATGGGATGGCTGGGCAATGTTCCTCTGGCATCCCATCAGATTGCCATGGGTCTGGCGACCTTCACATTCATGATAGCGAACGGCGTAGCCATGGCAACCACCATTCGCGTCAGCTTTCAGCTCGGCACGCGGGATTATCTAAGCATGGAACGCGTTTGCTATTCCGCGGTGCATCTGGTAGTGGCTTATATGGGACTGTGCGGTTTGGGATTTATCCTGCTCAGAAACCAGTTGCCTTTTCTTTTCACCAACGACATTCGTGTTATTCACCAGGCCGCTTCATTGCTGATGGTTGCAGCGCTGTTCGAGTTATTTGACGGGCTGCAGGTCGTCTGTCTCGGAATCTTGCGCGGCTTTGCGGACGTGAAAGTCCCTATGTTCATCTCGGCCTTTTCCTACACGGCTATCGGGCTGTCGATCAGCTATCTGTGCGCTTTCACTCTGAAAATGGGACCTGAAGGCATTTGGTATGGTTTTCTGGCCGGCCTGGTTGCCGCCGGCACTCTGCTGGCGCTGCGCATAAAAAAGAGAATCCGTGACCTCAGACACGCCGTCTAGATTTCGTGCCGATTCGTGGCTTGCGCAGACTTAACCCGGACATCCCGGCTGCGTCAGGAGTCAAGCACCTCGCGGATTTTGCGGATCAGGCTCTCGATTGAAAAAGGCTTTTGCAGAAAATAGACATTGGAATCCAGTATGCCTTGATGAGAAATGGCATTATCGCTGTATCCCGAAATGAACAGAGACTTGATACCGGGCCGAAGCTCTTCGAGGTTTGAAACGAGCGTTTTTCCACCCATGCCGGGCATGACGACATCCGTTACTACCAGATGTATTGCCTTCCTGTAATTCTGACTGATGCGAAGCGCCTCTATACCGTCAGCGGCCTCCAGTACAGTGTAACCGCGGTCCCTTAATATGCGGCATGCCAGATCGCGCACTGCAGTCTCATCTTCGGCGATGAGGAGCGTTTCGGTGCCGCGGAATTCCGACTCCGGTTCATGCTCTTCCGGAACATTTGCGACAGGCCCCTCGCTGCGCGGGAAATACACTTTCACCGTAGTGCCTTTGCCCGGCTCGCTATATACCCAGACAAATCCTTCACTCTGCTTGACGATCCCGTACACCGTCGACAATCCTAATCCGGTTCCCTTGCCCTTGGTCTTCGTAGTAAAGAAAGGCTCAAAAATGCGCTCCTGCGTTATCGTGTCCATGCCGACACCGTTGTCGCTGATCGCCAGCAGGATATAAGGGCCCGGTTTCGCCACCGGATGATCTTTTATATAGCCTTCTTCAAAATCGATCGGCATCGTTTCGATAGCAAGCTTGCCTCCATCAGGCATGGCATCGCGTGCATTCACGACAAGGTTCATCACCACCTGCTGGATCTTGCCCGGATCCGCGTTGATCATGGCCGGGCTCTGCTGCAGATCGGTAATCAGCTCGATATGTTCACCGATCAGACGGCGCAACATGGAACTCATGTCGTCAATGATATGATTCAGGTCAAAAACTTCAGGCTGCAGGATCTGTTTCCTTCCGAAATCCAGAAGCTGCGATGTCAGAGCCGCCGCCCGCTGGCCGGCATTCTTGATTTGCTCGATATCCTTGCGCAGAGATTCATCGCCGGCAAAGCCTTCCAGGATCATCTCGCTATATCCATTAATCACATTCAGCAGGTTGTTAAAGTCATGAGCCACTCCGCCGGCCAGAACGCCGATTGCCTCCATTTTCTGGGATTGCAGAAATTGAGCCTCCAGACGCTTGTATTCCGTAATGTCACGCATCACACCCACAATCTGCTTGTTTCCGCTTTTATCGGTAAGCAATGATTTCTTCGTCATCAGGATGTGAGGATTGCCTTTCCGATCGTTCATTGCATCTTCGGTAACGGCTTCCCTTCCCGTCTGCAAAACAGCCTCCTCCTGTTCCCACAAAGCTTTCTTCACTTCTTCAGGCATTCCATCCGATCCCAGCAGCTGCTCGCGCGGCATATAGGCGAAAGCGCACAACGCATCATTGACCAGAACGAACCGGTGTTTACTATCCTTAACGAAAATGGGATCTCCGATGCAGTTGATAATCTGATTCAGATATTCCTTCGATTCCTTAAGGGCTTCTTCGGCATGCCGCCACTCGGTGACATCCTGTCCGACTCCGACATACCGGAGAACCCGGCCGTCCTTTTCCACAATCGGATACCCGCGATTCCAGATATTCCGGATAGATCCGTCGGGCCGGATAATGCGGTATTCATAGCTGATAGGCTGCTTCTCATCCAGTTGTCTGGCTCCGGCAATTACCTTCTCCACATCGTCAGGATGAACCATGTCCATGAACGGTTCCGGATTGTTAATAATGCGCTCTTTGGAGAATCCCCAGATGCGGTCGAAAGCAGGACTGAGGTAGGTCGCAATCCCTTTCTGCCTGTCATAAATCCAGAAGATCTCATCGATGGTTTCCGCGATCAGCCGGAAGCGCTCTTCACTCTCCCGCAGGGCGCTTTCTGTCTTTTTGCGGTCGGTGATATCCATATAGACGGATTGTATGGCAGGCTTCCCGCCATATTGGATGACGCTTCCATAGGCTTCCACCCAAATGATTGTCCCGTTACGCCTGATTCCTCGATACTCATAGCGGGGATCGACCGATTTGCCGTCAAACAAATCCTGATTGCGTTTGAATACGAATGAACGGTCGTCGGGATGGATTAATGCAGTGGCGTCCTCCGGAGAGAGGCGAAACAGGTCTTCAGGCGAATATCCCCACATGGCTGCAAACCTGTCGTTACAGAACAACAGGTGCAAATCCTGAACGATCGTTAATCCTTGCAGCGAGTTTTCAACCAGCATCCGATACTTTTCTTCCGATTGCCTTAAAGCGCTCGCCTCCTTCTCACGCTCCGTAATATCGACTGAAACAGCGAGCAGACAGGGCTCGCTATTGATTGTGATCGGATCAGCGGAAAACAAAACTGTGCGTATTTCTCCATCTTTCGTCCGTATTTTAGTCGGCAGGTTGTATACCTTCCCCTCTTCACGAAGCTTCCGAGGCACGACGGACTCCAGATCCGGATCATCCAATAACCCGTATTCCTCCATGGTGTGGCCGATAAGCTCTTCCCGCTTGAAGCCGCCGATGGCTGCGCCTGCTTCATTTATATCCACAAATCGGCCTTCCTTGATCGTATGAATGGCCATCACATTCGAGGAAGCATGAAAGATCTTGCTGAACAAGTCCTGGCTCTGATGCAGCTCATTCTTTATCCGGCTGTTTTCTTCTTCCAGCTTCGCCACTTTCCGGATCAGGCGCTCTATTTCGTCTGACACTGTTTTATATCTCCATCCCATTGGCGATACGAATCTCGGCAAATAGCCCTGATGGCTATTGCTCATTCCCCTTATCGGCCATCGCCGTAAATGTTGATAAAGATTAAATAAAATCTCCGGATGCGGCATTCCGAATGAAACCGGCCGCTTAATGGGACAGGCAAAAATTCCGGCAGTCGATCTTTGTGATGGAACCGAGCAAGCGCATACTGATGCCTGACCGCCGATGGACTATTCTCATGCCCAGGTGCTACAATGCTCCGAAACAAAACCGAGGCGGATGATATGAAAAAGCAAGCCGGAGAATTGGATACAGATCTGTTTCAAACCGACCCATGCCGGTTTCTTGAGAATGCAATAAAGAATTATGTCCTCACCAGCCCATTGAATCATCTTACTGCTTTTGATAATTCGCCCATAGTGGATGAACCTCTTGTCGGTTTCGCGGACGGCGATGATCCGATATTCCGGGAGTTAAAAACCGTCATCGGTGAATTTCACCTGACTCCCCGGGAAATCATGGAGAAATACATTTCCGAGAAACGCTGGCGTTTTGGCGTTACAGGCGGCATAGACCGCGTCGGTGTTGTGTCCTGGGCACTGCCGCTAACGTGCGAAACTCGCATGATCGAGAGGTCTTCTCCCTTTGGAGGATCCCCGCGATACAATCATTCCAGATGGATAGGGATCAGACTCTATGAGAGTGTGGAACAATATGTCGCTTCTCTTCTGGAAGTGCTGCGATGCAATGCAGTCGCTCCGGTTCAGTCCAAATTTTTTGAGATTAAACAGATGCCCGGGGACTGGATGGCGGCAAACTGGTCGGAGAGGCATGTAGCGTATGCCTGCGGCCTGGGAACTTTCGGTCTCAATGGGCTCATGATTACTTCCCGCGGTTGTGCGGTCTACCTCGGCAGCGTCATATGCGACAGAGCACTGACTCCAACGCCGAGAGCCGAGAGCCGCGTGGCGTATTGTCCGTACTTCACGGACGGATCCTGCGGGCTCTGCATCGAGCATTGCACAGGATCCGCGATCAGCAAAGACGGACGAAGCAATATCGCATGCCTTAAGAATCTTCGCGACGTACAGGCCGGCAAGGTGATCAACCTTGGGCTGGACAAAGAACTCGTCGGCCCCGCACCCGCCTGCGGACGCTGCTCCACCGGCCTCCCATGCGAAGACAGAATCCCTTCAGCCGCCACATAGATTATGGGATCAAGAATCAGCGTCTATCACTCCGGCTGAGCCGGAAGTTTGCCCAAAACCTGGGATTCGGCTTCGGGTAAGAATTTCTTCAAGGCAGTCGGTACCGAAGGAAATTGATCGCGATACTTGAGCGCCAACCGGTTAAAGGCGCAAACAAAATCGGGTATGCGGTAGGGACCAGCCGCATTTGGAGTTTGCCAGATTGAAACCGGGCATACGCTGCAACGGCCATAATAGTCGCACTCCTCGCATTTCCCGTACGAAGAATAGCAGCCCTCCAGAGATGTCCATAAATCGCTTGATCTTACGGATTCGGCGATTTTGGAACGACGCTTGCGTATTTCCGGATCTGTGACATCCCCAAGCTTCAGCATTGCCGCTTTCTCCATGAGCGATCCGGGCTGAAATTTCTGGTAGGACTCGGCGAACATCGGGCAAGTGTATAATTGACCATCCGGGTCCAGAGCAAGAGTTCTGCCTGTCAGAGCGCTGCAAAGCGGCGGCTGGTGGCCTCTCTTAGCAATCTCGTCGTCAGACTTCCGGAGAAGCATCACAGGAATTGCCGCGGTTTGCTCTACGTGATTCCGGCTGAGCTCAGCAATGCTTGCAAATGCCCTGTCAAGTTCATGGATTTGTTCCTTCTGCCATCCCGGACACGGTGTAATACAGCAATTGATAAAGATATCCGGAACATTCTTCTCAATCAGATATCGTACTGAGTCTGCAAGGCAGGACACAGTCTCCGGAATAACCGTTAGCGCAATTCGCAGCCTGCTCCTAAATAATTGAGGATGCCCGATCCTAAAAGAATCCAAAACACAATTCAGAATTTCGAAGGTACCGTCTCCTCGATAAAGCTGCGCTGGCTGAACTCCGTCGAAGCTCAACTGGATATCGAATTTGTGCTCATCGAGATATTCCGCAATGGTTTCTGTAATCAACGTGCCATTTGTTATGAGCGAAAAAAGAATGCACTTCCTGTCGCGATCAAGGGTTTCCGCATAGGATACAGCCCGGCGGAGAAGCTCAAATTCGAGAAGCGGTTCGCCTCCTAAAAACATCAATTCCACCTGCGACAAACCATCGCCGAAAGCCATGTCAATTCCGGCCTGAATAGCATCCCACTCGGCTCGCCGGTTCGTCTTGGCATTCTGATAGCAATAGCTGCAGTGCAGGTTGCACCGGGCGGTAAGAATCAGCGATAGACATTCATTCGCCATGGAACCAAGCCGCAAGGTCCAATAATCCGATTGCGGATAACATATCAGCTGCGAGAGATTTCCTCAGTCCGTGCGCTTTATGAATTTGTTAGGCGGGGACTAAGTCCATAAAATTCGGCAAAATCCTTGATGGTTCTCTGTATACTATCAGCGAGTGTCACAAGTCCATCAAGCACTTGCTCCGGTTTTGGCTTTTGCGGCTCTCCACAGGCCGGGCCGGGAGCATAATTAAATTCCGGAAGCAGACAACCGGCGCCTCGTTTACCTCCGCTGCGAATGTCAAAAGCGCAATCATGGTGCGTATTTCTGACAAGTTCCGCCAGCCGGCGGATTTCTTCCAGCCTAGCATAGAGAAGTTCTTTGGTTATTGTTGCTTCAGGCATATCTGTCTCCTTATGGAAAAGAATTACTAAAAGGCTCCGTTAGTTGCCTCCAAAATCCAGACATGGCCGCTTGTGCTGCCAATACGTGAGAAAATGATGAACCGCCCATCGGGAGAAACATCAAACTGGCCTCCGGCATCCTTTCCGCCGAATTCAACCGGAGGAGATATTTTCTGACCTGAGCCGTTTTGCGGCGATACTTTCCATAATGCCACACGATTCTGCCCCCAGGTTGCGCTGGCCAGGAGATCTCCACTGGAAAAGTCCCAGCGAAGAAATTTCACATCCGCCCCATTTGTAATTTGTCGTGGCGGCGATTTCCCGTCGGACGCAACTACCCATATTTCGTATAATCCATTGATTCGGCCTCCAAACGCCACAAGACGGCCATCCGGAGACCATGTTGGAGATACGGCTTCAAGACGGCCGAAGGTAAGCTGCCGCAATGGCCCGGAAAGAATCCCATCCTTCATCGGCCCTGCCATGATATGGCCGATTCCTTCGCGCTCAGAAACAAAAGCCAGTTCTGAACCGTCCGGCGACCACGCAGGATGAAAATCATCAGCAGGGTTTTTTGTGAATTGATATTGAGCGCCTCCCATACTCGAAGTCACCCAAATGTCGCGCTGTTCGCCGGTAATTCGATAAAAGGCTATCCAGCGGCCATCGGGAGAAAACGCAGGATGGGCGGCATTGTCGGGATTATCGGTAATCTGTCTGGGAGGTTCCACGATCTCACCATTTGAAACATCCCATATCCAGAGGTTTCTGTTCTCCGATGACCGACTGGAGACGAGCACGATCCGGTCACCGTGCGGAGAAATGGAAGCCATAAAGTCCTTATCTTCCGCAGGAATTACGGTCTGCTTTCCAGATCGTCGGTTAAGGAAAACACCGGAATATCCAATAATACCCGTGGTATATCCAAACAACCTGCCATCCGATGAAATCGTGGGATGGCTTTCGGGACCGGTTCCCATGGTAACTCGTTCCGGCTGGCCGCCCCGCGCCCTCACTCGCCAGATTGCCAGCGTGCCGCCCCTGAATGAAGAAAAGTAGATATAGCTTCCGGCAGAATTCCATACAGGCTCGAAGTCCTGCTCTGTGCCGACGGTCAGGCGCAATTCGTCACCGCCTTCAGCAGAGACGGTCCACAATCCATGCCTTGTCCAATAGCACAGGCTTTTGCCGTCAGGAGACCATGCGGGATCCTGATGATCCCACAGCTTTGCCTGTTTACCTGTCAATATTCTAAGGTCACTCGGATTGTGCAGGGACGCAATCCCGACACGAAGATATCCATCCTGCTCTCTGCAGAACGCGATCCTTTTTCCGTCGGGAGAAATTGCCGGGCTCTTCGCATTTGACAGGAGTAGTCTTTCTCCCCCGCCAAGGGGACTGACCTGCCATATTTCGGGTATGCCGTCGCGATCCAAACTGAATGCGATCGCGCTTCCATCGGGAAACCAGCTGGGATGGGAATCGTCAGGCAGGCTGCTTTTAAGGCGCTTGGGGGCTCTCCCGCGTATATCCGTAACGTAAAGGTCAAGGCCTCCTGAAGCAATCAAGGTATAGGCGATCATAGTCCCATCGGGTGAGATTGCAGGCTTATTTTCCTGGCTTGATGTTGTCGTCACCTGGTAGGGATTGTACTCAGGCAGCCTGTCGCGAAAATATGAGTTGATCCAGAGGTAAGCTGCGATCACCACGGCCAAACCCAGTACAAGAAAGGCGATTATCTTAGTATTCAGCATGCGGAAGCGCTTCGGCTTCTCTCCAACGTACTCCGGTGTGGATGGAGAGCTGAGGCGGCGCAAATCGACGAGCAGTTCTTTCGCAGATTGATATCGGTTCTCCGCATCCTTTTCCAGACACTTCAGGATGATTTCCTGCAAGCGCGGAGAAAGGTCGGGTCGCCGGCTCTGCGGTAAAGATGGGGGCTTGTTTATAATGTCGTTGACCAGGGCCGTTGAAAGGGAGGCTTTGAATGGAAGCTCTCCCGTAGCCATTTCGTAAAGGATCACGCCCGTGGAATAGATATCCGACCGCGAATCCACCGGAAGATCCGTCAGTTGCTCAGGCGACATATACGATAATGTCCCGCCTCCTCCGTGATAGCCCGATCCGCTGTCTGTCGTTTCTTCCGGACTGCTCGGACGCAGGAGTCGCGCCAAACCGAAATCAAGGATCTTGAGCCGACCTTCCGGCATGATCACCAGATTGCCCGGCTTCAGATCCCGGTGCACAATCCCCTGCGCCTGCGCCGCTGCCATGCCGTCGGCCAGTTGCAGCGCCAGCCGGATAATCTCCTTTTCGGGAAGAGAACGTTCATCCAGCTTCCTTTCCAGCGTGGTGCCTGGAACGTATTCCATGACGAGAAAATCAAGGCCGTCCCTGGAATCAAAATCGAATACATTTGCTATGTTGGGATGATTCAACCTGGCGAGGGCATGTGCTTCTTTTCTGAAGCGCTTTCGCGCCGTTTCATCGCTGAGCGTGCCGGCGGGAAGGACCTTTATGGCTACGTCACGCTGCAGATGCTCGTCCCAGCAGCGGTAGACAATGCCCATACCCCCTTCGCCGATTTTTTCAATCACGCGATAATGCTGCAGAGTGATTCCTGCAAGATCCTGGTTGGCTCCGTATGGCGATTGATGATCCATGGCCTGTGCCGGTATTCAGGACTTAACTCGGTTTTTAAAGCAAATCAGATCCGCCCTGTATTGCCCGGATCCCACTCAACTTGCCCTGACGCGGCCGCCGGCCGCATGCTTTCGGCCGTCGGCTTTCAGCTCTGAGTCATACGCAACTTCTTTGTAAAACGCAGAGAAGTCATAGATAAAGACTCCATCCAGCCGGTAAAAGCATAGCCTGGTATGGTTCTAATGATTATAAGCCCAAACAATGGGAGACAATGCGAATTGTTTAGTATCAACGCTCGTGCGTGGGGAAAAGTCCATAGCGGGAGACTATGCGCCTGGAACCGATGGCTATCGACATTCGGAGCTATGCAGAGTTTCAACGATACAGGAGCTTGGAAATATCTTTCGCTTTTTAGACTCTACGACTCAAAGACGGCAAGGCTCTGAGAAAGGCAGGAAAATTCCTCCAGTCGAACCGCGGTTTATCCAACTGAATTATGCGGGAACCGATTTTTTCTCTTCCGCACTTGCTCCGGCCTTTATCGGAGCCGTTTCTTTCAGGAAGAGGGATAGGATCGTCCCGCCGAACGCGCAGATGGCCGCAATCATGATCGGCGCCGCAAGAGTTTTCAGATCTGCCGCCCATCCACCCAAAAGCGGCGCGCCGGATCCGCCGACTACCTCTCCGACAAAGGTAACCAGACCCATCGCGGTCGCGGCATGCCGTGCCGTTACTGTTTCCGCCGGGATCACGCTCATGAACAGCGGGAAAGCGGCGGTGCCGATCCATCCGATGAACATCAGAACGGTCAGCATCGACAGTGATCCGTTGAAATAAAGGCCGGATAGCGGCGTAAGCAGGCTGATCAGGCATGTTGCGATAACCACCGGCTTTCGTCCGAGGCGGTCGGATACGGCTGCTCCGAGAAAGCCTGCTATCGCCGCACACAAACCGGTCGCAGCCATCACTTCACTCATTTCCTCATTGGTAAGCCGCCGCACGGTCGTAAGAAACAGGGGCAGAAAATTTTGATGCAGCATCAGCCACGATACCATCAGGCAGGCCATCGCGGGACATAACCACATATTGCGTTTGCTGAACAGAATGGATCGCCAGCTCTGTCCGGCGTCTTCGGTCGCTCTGTTGTTGACTGCATCCGGCATTTTCGGTTCTCTGATATAACGCATGACAGCGATCGCGCAGAGGATTCCGGGGATGCCGGCCAGAAAGAACGCAATGCGCCAGTTGAACCATTCGGCAAGCCGCACCAGGATCAGCGGCGCAAGCGAGGCTCCGATGAGGGATGAAAACAGGCTCTGTACAATCCCGATATTAAGCCCGCGACGACTCGGGGAGGATTCCGCCATCAATATGGCCAGACAAATGGGCATCATCGGGCCTTCCGCGATTCCCATGATAAGCCGCGCCGCCAGAAGCATGGGAAAGGAGGTCGCCAAGCCTGAGAGCACCGAGCAGACGGAAAAGACAAGCAGAATGCCAACCAGGAAAGGCTTGCGCACCCCGACGGCATCGGACCAACGGCCGATGACGAGCGCGGATATTGCCCAGCTGAGCGCCAGCACAGAGCCGAGCATTCCAACCTGCGTATTGCTGAGTCCGAGATCCCGGACGAGATATGGAGCAAGATAATTGACGGCGTTACGATCGAAGAATGCGAATCCGAAACTCAGAGCGAGGATAAGAAGCATTCCGTTCTCGTATGTCCGGAATCCTTTTCGCGACATGCAGTACCCCTCGGCAATTCGTATAAAAGCTCTCGCTTGCGCTTAGGGCCCGCGCAACAATAACTTTACATTTTGTTGACGGCTCTCATCCATAATAATTTCGTTCGAAAGCATTATTGGAACT
>JAFGIY010000163.1 GCA_016929335.1 Acidobacteriota bacterium
CTGATGGATCCGGTGACCGGCGATGTCCTGTCGGAAGACATTCAGGCCTTCACCATCGCCGGCTCGAAAGGCACTACTCGCTCCAGATCGCGCGTTGTCAATAGCCCACAGATCACGATGACAAGCCACGTCGAAGATTCGCGGATGCATTACGTCATAACCAACAAAGGCAACGCATCGGTCGAAATCGAGCTCAAGGTATGGCTGGAAAACCCCGACGGCACAGTCACGCAGGATTTCTCCATCGGCGCCGAAGGCTCCCTGCCCCTCCCTCGCGCCGCCTCGGTCACGCAGATATCCCAACCAATCCCGGAAGGAACCAGTGTAAAAGCCAACCTCCTGAACGCCACCACCGGCACCCCTTTAGCCACGAATTCCACGAATTGATTTCGTGCAATTCGTGTCCAAATCGTCGATTCGGCCTGCTTAACCCGACTTTCGGAAAACTAAATATCAATAAAATAAAGAATTACGCGCCCAAAAAATATCGCTAATCCGTCCGGAGCGCAGACAGTTTCCATATCAATGCCGACCCTCTTATTCCATGTAAACAAATATTTTAGCCTGTCTTTATCCTATCCTATTCGGAAATGTCCAGGATTCGGACACTTAAGCGAAATTTGCGATGCCAAAGATACTCACCCCGGATGACATAAGATTTACGGTGCAAATCTTTTTTTAACAGCAATTTAGCAAAGCATAAATTATGCATTTTATGACGATTCTGAGATTAGGTATAATACTTGCTTCCTCAAGGCTGGAGGTCGAAATGTATAGAAGACTATCGGGATGGTTTGTGGCATTGACTGCTATGTGGATATTAGCATTAGGCTGGGCAACGGCAGGCACCATATCAGCCGATCGAGATCTTGGATTATGGACGCCTCCTGGCGGAGCCCAAGACGCTGCCGCACAACTAGCATTCCTGAATTCAACAGTTCTTCCTGCCTATAATGCCGCATACGATCCTGATCTTCCGGCTGCAGTATACGGCACCGACAATATAGAGGAGGGTGATGTCTATAGAGGCGTTAGTTTTGGAGATGAGACTATCCTTATTACCTTGGATGTTTCCGGATGGACATACCTCAAACTGAAATGGGATGGAATGTGGCAATTCTACTACGTTGCAGGCTTGTCAGATGAACCGATAACATTCTATAGCACCGCTTTCAATAAGAACGATGAGCCTCAAGCCCTTTCTCATTACACATATTTTGGTCCCACGACTGTTCCAGATGGCGGTTTGACCGTGCTTCTGCTTGGAATTGGAGTAGGTGGATTAGCGCTCTTTTCTCGAAGGCTCCGTTAGTAATCTCTCTTTCTTATAGCCACGAATTCCACAAATTATAATTCGTGCAATTCGTGGCTATTTTTCTATCTTCCTTAACAACAACAACATAATCCCAAACGGTATAAGCGACAGCACAAAAAATATCGGTCCCCCCTGGTGATGAATCGGCGAATGAATGTAAGCCGGATCGACTCGCACCGTCAGATACGCCAGCACCAGAATCCGAAAAGCATTCCTCACTATCCCCAGCGGAATCACAAACAACGCAAAAACCCACCGCGTCCACCCCTTCCGCAGAAATAGAAACCCGGCCACAAGCGAAGTCAAAAATAAAACAAGACTAGACCGGATCCCGCTGCACTCCGGTCCAACCGTAAGCGTAATCCCCGGCAACTGAAAGCTCATGTCCCATCGACTTATTGGAATACCGGACATTTTGATAAATATATAAGCCACCTCCGCCGACCCACGCTGTAGCCCCGCTTCCATCATATCCACAACCCGAGACGGAATCGGCGCCATGAAGATCAGGAACAGCGCAGGAAACGCCAGCACCCGCATCCTCCGCCACCCCAGAAAGAAAATCCCTCCGCTCCATAGCAAACAGCAATAGGAAATAATCAGATACGTCAGCACTTCTTCAGCAACTGCGAACATTCCCGCAACCAGGAATCCCAAGCCGACAGCCGCAGGAATCACCGAAGGCCACCGCGCTCCCCCCTCTTCGCCCTGCAGCTCCTTCCTCCGAAGCCATGCAAGATATCCCGAAATAAACGGCACCAGGACCACATAAGAAAACAGCCCCGAGCTCAGAGCAAATTGCACCCACCGAGCTAAAGGCGCCGCGAAACACAGAGTCAGCAAACCCGCAAAAATCCCCACCCAGCGAAATGGAACATGAGCAGTTAACCCAACCAAAAATCCCCCTCCCACAATTCCACAGGTTTTTAAATTATTAAATCCGTGAAATCCGTGGCATTTTTTTTCTCTGCTGATGTATTATCAGCCAACCATAGGATAACCTGATGAAAGCTGGCCCCTGCACCCGCCATATTATGCCAGCTCCATTGCTGGCGTATATCATATCCTTTCTGCTTTTTTCTATTTTCGCCTCAGCCGGCGAAGTCAAGCTGGCATGGGATCCCAACACTGAGCCCGAGCTTAAAGGCTACCGGCTTTACTATGGGACAGCATCCGGACAATACAAGACAATATTGGATGTTGGAAACATCACCACCTATACGATTAAAGATCTTCCCGCCGGAACCTATTATTTTGCCGTCAGAGCCTACAGCGCCGACATTGAAAGCGCTTATTCCAACGAAGTCTCCGCCACAATCTCCGGCGACATCACTCTCACAACCAACGCACCTGAAATTGCCCTATTCACCGATGCGGAAACAAACACCCGCGTGACACAAGCTACGACCAGTCAGGCAGACCGCAGGCCCAATCGAAACAGATCCAGGAATATTTCAGGAAACCGCGCCTTCCCCGGTGAATCTGTCTCAACCATAAAGAAGGAAAAACGTGATTTGGCATTACCGCGGCTTTCTGCGGCGAAGGATATGCTTGGCGAAAATACGATGACCGGCCTGGCTCTGGTCAATGTAGATTCCAAGCCCGCCTCAATAACACTGACGTCGATGGATAACAACGGAAAGCTCACGGCAGGCGAAGAAATCACCAATCCTGTAATTCAGCGGCTCAATCCCGGGAATCAGCTGGCACTGTTTGATTGGGAGCTGTTCGGAAACGGGATATCCCGATACAGCTCAAATGGCTGGATAAAACTGGAGAATAGCGCTTCGGATCTTAATGGTTTCTTTCTGATCTTCGACAACGATCTGAATCTCATGGACGGCGCGAATCTTGCCGGCGCTCAGCTTACAGATTGTGTTTTTAGCGAAATCCAGGAGAATGGCGCCAACTGGATAAGCGTCATCAACAACAATCCATACAATACCAACGTCAGCTTCAATTTAGTCAGAGCCGATGGAACCATACGGAGATCTCGCACGCGCTTAGTGGCGCCGAATGGATCCTTGTCGCTGGAAATATTCCGCGATTTGTTCGCGGGGACCGAACCGCATGCAACCGATTACGTTTCGATAAAATCCGGCAAAGGTGTGCAGTCGTTTCAGGTAATGAGACAGAAATCGGGAGATATTGCCATTCTTGCTGGACAGGATCCTGCCTCCGGCGCGACCAGGCTTTACGCGCCTCAGTATGTGATCGGCGGCGCTGCTGACACAGATCTTTCGGTAATCAACCTGGACGCCAGGGCCGGAAAGGTCACATTTCGCTTAATCGGCGAGGATGGCGTACAGATGGGCGCTACAAAAACCCTTGCGATTCCGGCCAGGGGAAAATTGCATATTGCCGATCCGGGATTTTTCCTGATCTCTAATTCGGACGCTATAAAAACAGGTTACGTTGAAATAGCTAGCAATGGCATAAGGCTCGGAGGCAGCATTGTATTCAGAGATCGCAACGGCGAGACCTTTATTTCTGCTTTGACGCTCATTTCCACTCTTCAGAATTCCGTTTTGTTTGCACATTTACCATCAACGGACTCGTTTTATACCGGCCTGGCAATCCTCAATCCTAATCCTGACGACGCTGTAGTTTCTATTGAGCTTTATTCGGCAAACGGCATTCCTATAGACATAAAAAGCGAGTTAATAAGCGCGAAACATAGTGTAACGCGCCTGCTGACTGAGTTCTTCCCATCGCTGAATGGTAAAAATCAAGTTTCCGCGTATCTGAAGCTCGTGTCCAATCAGGCAATCGCTGCATTTGCTCTATTTGGCACCACCAGCTTATCCGTATTATCCTCAATCCCTCCCCACTAAATTCGTGGAATTCGTGGCCGCTTTTTTTTGATCGTCCGGATCCCGGACAACTGGGAAAATGGCATAAACAGTTGATTCTATAAGGCTTAATTGATTCCAAGACCGATAAACCTCATCGCTGTCGGGAATGGATACATTATTAAGTCTCACAATGTCTGACTTCCTGTAACTTAGTATTTCCCTAAACCATTTATTTTCTATCAAATATCAACATGCATTACCCTTGGCACATATGTTGCTTAATCATTTAATGAATTTATGCGAATAATTCGTGCAAACGGAGATCAAAATGAAAAAGGCAGCACTTATAGCAATTTTAACCCTGATCCTTTGCAGTGGAACGTCAATGGCCGGAATTATCGATATTGGCGAGCCGCAACCGGCAAACAGCTGGTACCAAAGCTGGTCGGAAAACGGCATTTTGCGCGGCACATTTCTGCCTTACAACAAAGTTGTTGTAACGGTGATTGAAGGAGAAGGACTGGAATTCCTTACTACCGTCACCGAAGGCTGGGAGGTTAGCGAAGACAACATCAACATAATGACCTATACGGCCGGCGATTCCCAAATCGGTCAATTCGATTTCATCACCACATTCTTTGGCCACTGGTCCGATCAGGCCGCCTTTATCTACCAGGTATTTCTAGATGAGGAAGAGCTAAGCTATCAAGTCGCCCACTGGCATCCCGACACCGAAACCTGGAGCTTCGACTATCCGCAGAACTGCGTACGCCCCGTACCAGAACCGTCGTTGGTTCTGCTTCTTGGCGTTGGACTTGGGATAATTAGCTTTGTCGCCTTTCGATGCCAAAAGTAGCTGTCAATTTTGCAAGTTAAGACTTGAGATTGCTGCATATAACTATTGATTATTTTGCTGCTTTTCTAACACTCAAGAATTGATCCTAACTTACGCAAACCGCCATTAAGCAAATCAGATCTATCTATATACAAACGCAGAGGAATATCTAGCGACGTGGAGAATTCCTGCTTTTTCCATGCCTCTTCTACGGCTTCGAAGGGCGTTGTGGCAGCTTCTTGCCATTTGAAATTCTCTTTTAAATGCTTTTTATCCGCTTCATGATTCCAGGCTAATCTCATAATGATTGCCAATAAAATGTAAGACATGCCATTGATTTAGGATTGTATTAAAATCAGACAACGCGTTCCGAGGCTAATTAGCGCCGTAACTCAAATAAGACAAATCATTAACAGAGATGAATATCAAGCCAAAGGGCCTGTTGTCTCAATATCGGACGAAATTTGTTGATGAAGAATCCAGAAATCCATCCGCATAGCAGTATCTCTCTTTAAGCTTAAATATTTAATTAATATGGAGATCTTGAATTGATAGCATTTCGAAATCCGCGAAGACTCATTTGGCCCTGATTTTGCTTGTTATTACTGCTGAAAGGCTCTTAATAATTTACAGAGGAGAAATAGCATGAAGAAGCTTTCGTTAACGCTTGCAGCGTTTTTCCTGTGTTCCATCCTTTTGGTACCACAGGCGTCCGCAGGAACAGTAACCTTTACAGACCCAGCTAATGATGCGATAGGCGTGGACTTTGAGACCTACTCGCTTACCTTAACAAATCTGCCAGGAGATTCAGGGCACCTCTTGGGGATAGAAATTGTTACGGATTATCCAGAGGGTGGGGTTACGGTGGGTGGATGGCAGACTTTCGCTGCCGATTTATTCCTCAGTGACCAGACCGGGAATTATGCGGTTCCGTTGATTAACCACGATGGATTCATCGCAGGTACTTGGTACGCGGTTGACAATTATGCGGTGTCTGATGATTTCGATCCCCAGCCTGGTTCTTACATTTACAATCATGATGTTCCTGTGTGGATCACGCAAGGCACTGCTTTCGGATATCAAGCTAGTGTTACTTGGATTTCCACCGGCGCTACTTCTGGAAAATGGATCATCAGTCTGCCAGAAGGCAATGTTTACGAGGGCATGGGAGATACTCCTATGCATGTATTGTGGGCCACTGCTACATGCGCCAATGATGTAATTGAGGGCGACTTCCCTGTCCCTGAACCGGGCATTGTCATTCTGCTCGGCATAAGTATGCTGGGAGTCATTGGTTATGGATGGAAGCGTGGCTATTAGGGTATAGCTCTCAAGATCGACTTTAGAGTTTTAAGAGTTGTTTATGGCACAGGGTGGCCTGGAGGGCATTCTGTGCCATATTCATTGGTTGATTTGGCGAGAATTGCGCTATTTACCTGCCACCTTCTATCTTAGCAACTGCACCTCTCGAATACTTCAAGGCAGATCGCCGGAAATCCGGATGAACATGCAATCGCAATAAAAATGCGATTAACCCCTTGCTTTTAATATATTTATTGTCGGATTCGCCTGAAAATCGTTTTAAATGATTATTTACTGTCCAAAAATACTACATTTCTGTCTGACTGGAAAACATATTGGATATTGGAATCACTTTATTTTTCAATAAGTTAGACGAGATGAATATTGGCATCAAAGTTGCTTTATATTACATTGAATTACTGAAGGGAGAAGGCAAATGAAAATGAATGGTCTAATTAAAGTTATGGTAATTGGGGTACTCTTTGTGTTTCCGATATGTGCAAATGCGGACATTATTGGAGATGTAAGCCTAAAAGTATCTGCAAGCTCTCCAACTGGTATTGTGTATTTCCCAAGTACATCTGGCAATTATTATTTGGATTACGATGTGTCGCTGAATGGGGGATCTCTTACTGAAGCATTTTGCGTAGAAGATGCAAATGCTTCTAGCACCACCCAGCAATATACATTGATCAGCATTGACAATGGGCTTTCCGATTTTGGCCTTCCTGCCGATAGCTATCTTCTTGCGGCATTGGTCGCAAACAATTTTCTTGCTGATCAGACTGAAGCTGCGAAAGCAGCAGCGCAAATAGCCGTTTGGGAGATTATTTTCGATTACGACGGCACTGCCGAAAGTCTCAACTTAGCCACGGGCGATTTTCATAGTACGGCCTACCAGAGTGCGGCACAGCAAATTTTGGACTCCTTGCCATCAACTGCTCCTACCACGGTTAATGGTTGGGCTCTCGCTGTTAATCCGACGATAACAACTGGAGACATTATAACAGAGCCCTATCAGAACTATCTTGTGCAGGTTCCGGAGCCTGGGCTTATCATTCTTCTTGGAATAGCGGTAAGCGCAATCGGAGTTCTTTACCGGACAAGTAAGCCTTAAGATTTGCAATAAATTCTGAAAAAAAGCCCACTAAAATTAGAGTTAGTGGGCTTTTTTTGCATTCCCGTGACCGCAGAGCTATTCTTGTTTGCCTGACGTCAATCAAAATTTGCTTCGCCGAAGTAATAGATTGTCGCTGATTAATCACTGCATATTTTAATCACTGCTCCAAACAAAAAACGCCACGGATTTCACGGAATTATAAAATGGCATTTATCTGTGGAATCCGTGGCGTTTTTTATTTTCTGGAAATTCCCAGTTTTTCGATTAGTTCATAGAGGGATGAACGGGCTATTTGAAGGTCATCTGCGCACTTGGTCAGGTTGCCGCGGTTTCGGGCGATTGCCCGTTCGATCAGGTCTCTTTCGATGGCTTCTCGCGCTTTGCTCAACCCCATCTCTTCGTAGCCGGCATAGGGGCCTTCCAATGATAGATCTTGCAGAGTTACCTGCTTGCCCTCAACCATGATTACGGCACGCCGCAGCCTGTTTTCAAGCTCGCGGACATTGCCGGGCCAACCATAGGTCTCAACGGCTTGTTGCGCTTTTTTGTTGAATGCAAGAGTCTTTTTATATTCGGACGCAATACGCCGGAGAAAGGATTCAGCAAGCAGCATGATGTCGCCGTTGCGGTCACGCAAGGGCGGCATGGCGATATTCACTACACCGATGCGATAATACAGATCCTCCCGGAACTTGCCCTCAGCCATTGCCTTCTGCAGGTCCACATTCGTTGCACAGATAACGCGCACATCCAGGTTGATTGCCCTGCGTCCGCCGACACGTTCGATGACGTGCTCCTGCAGGAATCTCAATATTTTGACCTGGATAGTCGGCGATATTTCTCCTATTTCATCCAGAAACAGAGTGCCCTTATTAGCCGTTTCCAGCCGCCCTTCCCTTTGAATATGTGCGCCTGTGAATGATCCCTTCTCATGGCCAAAGAGCTCGCTTTCAAGCAGGCTTTCCGGAATCGCTCCACAGTTAATGGCCACAAATGGACCGTTTTTCCTGCTGCTTAGTCGATGAATTGCGCGCGCCGCCAATTCCTTGCCGGTTCCGCTCTCCCCTGAAATCAGCACGGGCGCATCCGTAGCGGCAACCTTCCGGATATTCTGGAATACGCTCTGCATCCTGGGACATTTGCCCAACATGCCCTCGAAGCTTTCCTCAGATCCGTCAGCCCCCTGGCGGTTTTTCTTCTCCAGCTCATAAATGTAAACCGCGCGGCCGATTACGGTTTTCAATGCCTCCATATCCACGGGCTTGCAGAAGAAATCGTAAGCACCCTGCCCGATGGCATCGAGGGCATTCTGCTGCTCATCCTGGCCGGTAATCACCATGACTTTCAATAGCGGATCGGATTGCAGCATCTCTCCCAGCGCGAGAAACCCCTCGGTAGTATCACCGGCAGAAGGCGGCAGACCCAAATCAAGGGTAATAATGGATGGCCGTTCACGCTTAAGCACCTCAAGCCCCGAAAGCCTGTCTTCCGCCAAAAAAACTTCATAATCCGCAGCCAGCGCCCACTTCATCTGCTGAGCTACGAACTCGTCATCTTCAACAATCAATATTTTAGGTTTATCCATGAATCAGCCACGAATTTCACGAAGGAAGAATTACGCGAAAGGTTGTGCCTTTGCCTTCTTCGCTTTCTACTTCGATTTTGCCGTGATGCGCTTCCACGATCATTTTACTTTGAAAAAGCCCGATTCCCATGCCTCGTTTTTTTGTGCTGCTGAATGGGCGGAAAAGCATTTTATTCATAAACTGCCGGGACATTCCACAGCCGTTATCGCTGATGCACAGCATTACCTGATGATCGCCGACCGATGTCGCAACCCTGATGCTTCCTTTCCCTCTTGTAGCTTCATATGCATTCATGATCAGGTTGGTTATTACCTTTTGCATTTGCTCCACATCGATCGAGACTTCCGGTAATGGTCGATAGTCCTTCTCAACTGTAAAGCTGGTAGCGCTTTCGAAATCGCTTATAGCTGTTTCCAGCACCTTGCTGAGATCTGCACCTTCAGGTTTAATCTGAACCTGCTTCAGCGATGAAAGCCGGCCAATGGTCTCGTCGATCTTTGCGACGCTTTCCTTAACCAGCCTGAGCGCATCATCGCGAAATGCGGGATTTTCAAAATGGGCCGGAAGGTTCTGCATAGTCAGAGACAGACGGGAAGCAAGGTTCTTCAAATCGTGGACAAAGAATGTGGAGACATGCTGAAATGCTTCTATCTCCTGGGCTTTGCGCAAATTTTCCACCAACCTCAACTGCAGCACTCTTGCCGCAAGCTGTGCGGCGTAGGCATTCAGCAGATCCTGGTCTTCCAATGAAAGCGGGGCTTTTCCGACACGATCGTCATTGAGGGTGATCATACCCACCAGAAGCCCACCGGTTTTCAACGGGAGAACATATCGCATTTTGTACTCGGCAAAATATTCCGGCCTGGCCTTCATGATATCGTCTGCCCAGTCGAACATATTCTCCCGAAGGTCAATGGCTGAGGAGCATCCCTCCAGTGTCTGCAGCAGTTTTGAAGCCGCCTCCCCTCCTCTTTCCAAATCCACTGCCTGGGCGCCGGTAAAGACGGTCGAACCGGCGAGAGAAAGCCGTTCCTTGTTTTCATCGCACAGCCAGATATTTACCGAAAGGATGCCGAAAGTCTGCGAGATAATAGCGGCAACGGCTTTGCATAATTCTTCAATTCCGATCAGCGCATTGGTCTTTTCGGTCAGATCCATCCAGGCTTTGCGGTAGTCATACAGCGGTCGCCGGAAGTGCCGCGTTATAAACCGCTTCAACCGCTCATGGATGCGATCCGAGAGGAGCAGTATTCCCAATCCTGCCAGAGCCAGAAGGACAATCAATGCATCCAGGGGCAGCAGGCGCTCAGGATTGTAATATCGAACGAAATAGGCAAGAAGGCCGACCACAATCAGATACGCGCTCGCGAGCAGAGCGGTGAGCGAATAGTGAATGGTCGTCCGCGAAAGATAGACGTCTACATTCAGATATTGGGAGCGCAGTAATCCCCACGCTAGAAGCATTCCGCCGACAATCAGCATGACCGGGTGAACGAATTCAATGGATGGAACCAGCTCGGAATAGATCAATACCTGGCTGCTGATATAAACCCATGAGGCGCAAATGCAAGCCATGCCGAGGACAACAAACTTGATCTGCCATCGGATGTAGCCCGTAGATCCTCGCAAAGTACGTTCCAGATTTGCCAGGATGAGAACCGCAATCATCAGAATCAGTGCATAAAAAGTCCTTCCAGTCTCTTTTTCAATCAGCAATGCAGCAAGGGGCGCCACAAATGCGGCAATAATCACATACTTCCATCGCGCAACATACTTTCGATATTCCGCACGGGCAAAGCAGAGGCTGAAAACCAAAAATGCTCCGGGAGCAACTGCAAAAAAGATCGCTTTTATTCCCGGAAAGAGCTCCATCAATGCAAGGAGCAAAAGCCCTGCTGCGAAACTCCAATTCGCAACTGCACGCCGGTCTTTAAGCAGCACGGCAGCAGCCAATAGAACCGCTACCGCCGCCGCAATATAAGAAATCATATTTATATTTTAATCCGTGCAATCCGTGGCTGCTTTTTCTGTTTTCCGCAGCACCCAAAGCACAGGCAACATAAGCAACAGGGTCAGAATAAAAAACACAATTCCTCCCCTTCGATGCAGATCGCCTCCCGCCAGATACCCCATATCCACATGGATTGCCAGAAGCGAGAGAGTAACGATGCGAATTGCATTCTTAACCATTGCCATTGGAATAGATATCAAAACAAGAAGGAACTTTCGAGATACCGTCTTGAGCAACAGATGTCCTGCCAGGAGGCAGGCAATAAGGAGGGCCAGACTGGACCGTATGCTGCTGCATTGCGGCGCAATCTCGATTGTGGTGCGGGGTATCATGAACGCCAGCCCTTCCTGATGATAGGGAGTGCCGGTCAATTTGAATAGTATGGCAACTCCCCGTGCCGAGCCTTTTTGTAAAGCTTGAACAACAATTGCGAGCCAAGCTTCCGGGATAGGAATCATGAATATAAGCATAAGAAGCGGGAAAAGTGCCTTACGCCCGCTTGCCCACCCAAACAGCAAAATGAATGCACCAATCCATATCAAAACAATAGCGAGCATCTTCGCCGACAGCATGTCTGAAGAATTCATTCCGCTATTCCCAAAGCTTAGCCAGGCACAGAGAAGAGCACCGGTTAAGATAATGGCGCCTCCTCCCATCAGACATGTATTAATATCTGCAAATATATATTCTCTCTTGCGAAGAATGAGAGCGGCGCTCATAAGAGGAATCATAAAGGTAAGTGATGATAAATCACTGCCTGACAGATAGCCCATCAACTGATCCAAGAACTCGAGGCTTATAAGCAGCGAGCCAAGAATGACAGCGAAAAACACGAGAGCTCTTGTTCTGGTATTCATCATATCTGTTTGAGCCTGCAAGCTTTTATATCGGTATCAATAAGCTCTATGTTCAGTCCCATGTTTTGAGCATAAACAAAGGCTATGCTGTTATTATCGAATGCCTCGCCGGGCTGCGGAGGCGAAAGCAACCTCATCCCCATTGATTCCAATCGCTTAACCCCGGACTCCACATTGTCGCATTTAAAGCACAGGTGATGGAGCCCACCGCCTCTTAAAGAATATTTATGGACCGGAGACTCCGCTCCATCCGGTTCTATCAGCTTAATAGTGACTGAATTCTCCTTCTCCATGAAGACAACCCTGACGCGCTGCCGTGTATTTGCAACGATTTCGGTCAATTGCCTGTATCCAAAGATCTCAGTCCACTCTTTGATAGCCTCCTGCAGAGACGAAACAACAATCCCAATATGATCAATTACCATTTCGTGCAATTCGTGGCTAATATCTTGTCCGCAAATTAATCCCGTAACGAAGCCTCAAAAACGCCAGAAATTCCCTGTGGATTTTATTCGAAGAATTGTCACAATAATAATTCTCAAAATCATACGATAAAGGCTGGACCTTTCCAGGCAAATACAGAGATACCGTGTTTGATTCCGGATTAGATTCGAACCGACAGCTATTTAATTTTCTACCTGATAAAAACGAATCAATAATATTTTTGTGATAGTGCTGATTGCTTCGTTTGGCAAAGCCGGTCACTTTGTTGAGATCCAACCGCTGAACCTGTTTCGCGTCATACTGAAGAAGCGTACCCGAAGGAATGCGGGAATTGACTACAACGCCTGCATTGATGATGCAATTAGACTCGACATGCGCCCCTGGAAGGAATGACACCCCAACGGCTATCCAGACGTAATCTTCAATCACAATCTCGGCAAACTTCGCAGGATATCCCCTGGTAACAGGCAGAAACGATCCATGTGAATAGACAATGCAGCGCGCTCCCAATCCTGAATAGAAGCCGAGCGACACGTTTTCTTCGCAGTGGATGATACAGTGCGGCCCTATAAAGCAGTTGTCCTTTGTGAAGAAGCCTTTGCCTCCAATAATCTGAGTTCCGTAGCTGACGATACTGCTGCTGCCAATCCTGCATTGAGGTATGTTTATCAAAACAAACGGTCGTATATCGACATCGTTTCCGAGCTCCAGCTGCTCCGCATACACATAAGAAAAAACCGGCAACCGGCAATTCTTCCCAATCTTATGCCCCGCCAGCCTGAACAAAAGACGCGAAGGTCCCGATGGCAGCAGAACGCAAATTGCGGATATAAGTTTTTTAAACATTATCCCTAAAAGAATCTTGCCACGAATTCCACGAATTAAGTTAAATTCGTGCAATTCGTGGCTCAGATTACGCCTAACCTCAATGCAAAATATTTTGTCAGGATCTTGGGGTTGGTTCCCCAGACTTTTTCAACAACCAATAAAAGCTCTTCGTCTTTCTGCAAACGGCCTTGCTTGATGTCGTAGGATCGCACTTCGACCTTTTCTTCATCAAACACACCACCGCCGTCCTTTGCGCATCTCGACAGATATTTATGCACGGGGCTTTTCGCGAGGTCAGGATTGTGATGCGCTATATCGGAGTTCGCAAACAGCAGGTACTTTGTTGCATGATAATCCAGAGCAACCGGATCGGTGCTGGCGAGAATAGCACGCGTTCTTGCCACCGGAGGTTCTGTTCGCGAAGCAAGCCCGATCCATTCTGCCGTGGTAATGTTCAGATCGGCCTTCCGTACAGATTTCACAAAGCCGGCGACTTCGGCCCCGAGCAATTCCACCTGCTCACCCGGAGGCTCTTCGCTCAACGGGAAAGTGTGAAAATTGTAGTGTCTTTCACTCAGATCCACCACGCCCAGATAATTCTTGATGGCGCTTGTTGCTCCACAGGAAATGCTGTGATTATTCAGCGCCGCAAAATTAATGAAACGCAATGGCTGCCCGGTATAGGCTCCTTTCTCCCAGATTCCGTTTTTAAAATCGACCGTTTTGCCCTTATCTGTTTTGAATATCGGGTAAGTCATTATCGTAGTGCGGCTCTTTTCGCCAGCCATGCCGTTGCTGCAGGATAGCAGCGGGACGCCCCCGGTGCCGTCGCAATAGACATAACCGTCGCCGTCTTTGGGGCCGAATACGCGCCTGGCGCCGGCGCCGACATCGATCCAATGACGGGTTGAATACCTTTCACCATATTTCTTCTTCAAGCTACCGGTGAGATCATTGAAATTTCTTATGCCTGCAATATCCGAGTTGCGCTCAAATACATGGGCCCAGCCGGCGTTCTCCGAAAGCCAGGGGGATGAACCGCGATGGCAATTCTCCGCAATGACAACTTCCCCTTTGAATCCTCCCGGCATCTCCAGTATCAATTCGATAAACCGCTTCAATGCAGCAAGATTCGGCGCCCCCTGATTCCACCATTGAACATTGGGCTTTATGACAACAACGTCCTCAGGCCCAATGATCTTACTAATCCCGCCCAACATCTCAACCAGCTTGTTCATATTCTCCCGCGGAGAACCATTCACAGCCCTATAGACAGTACTGACCGGATTTTTCGCCGGCTTCCGTCGAACCGACGAAGCCAATGAGCTCAAAGCCAAAAAACTCGCCCCAATCATCTCTCTCCTGGTTAATAAATTCGTGAAATTCGTGGCTGCTACTCCATGGCCCCAACAAGCCGCGGCCCCATATGTAAATACCGTGTGGCATTCCTCTTATTCTCGATATCCCGATAAATCCGCTCCACCTGTTCTTTCGTAAGCCCAGCCTCCTGTGCAACTTCCTCGGCATCAATACCATGGTTTTTCCCATAAAGACATAAATCCATCGTTTGATACGGCACCGAAAAGAAAAACTCTTCCTGCCCCTGTGACAGGCTGTATGTGTCGGTAGTCGGCGGCCGCCGCCTTATTTCCTCGGGAATTCCCAAATATTCAGCCATCGCATAAACCTGTGTTTTATAAAGATGTGCAATAGGCTTTACATCCGCCGCACCATCTCCCAGTTTAACAAAAAAGCCCTGATCATATTCCAGCCGATTGGGCGTTCCCGTAACGGCATAATTCAGTCGATCCGCATGGTAATACTCCAGCATCTTCCGCACCCGCTGCTTGAAATTGGTCGCAGCAACAATGCCAAGGTAAGCATCCAGAGGCAATCGTTCCTTCTGAATTGTACCATCCGGCGCCTGAGCAATGATGTTGAAGTAACTGAAGCCTTTATTCTGAAGCACATTCTCCAAAGCAATCTTGAATTTCCACCCTGTCCCAAATTCAGGCAGTACCTTTTGAATAGCCCTCTCCTGCCGCGAGTAGCATCCCACCGCTTCAAGAATCGGCGTTATCTCTTCAAAGGCAGATTCAAATCCATATAATGAAGATACCGACTTGCTTAGTAACAAAGTGTCCGCAGAAGAATCCCTATCCGGCATATGCAACCCAAACACACGTTCCTTGCCGACAGCCCGGACACAAAGTGCCGCCGTCACAGAGCTATCTATCCCGCCCGAGAGCGCCACGATAAATCCGCGCCGCTTGAACCCCGTCAGCAGCCTGCGCATCTCCCCCGCAATCAGCCGACTCTGTTCCTCACAATCAATTTTCAGCCATTCCATAATTCGTGCAATTCGTGGCTAAGTTTTGATTTCAGTATTTTCCCGGACTGATTCTTTGGCAGGCTCTCATGGAATTCAAACCACTTGGGAACCTTGAAAGCAGGCAGTCGGCTGGATAATTGTGCAATAAGCTGTTCCTTCGTCAGATCCGCCTTAGCAGGAACAATAAAAGCCTTTATGGCTTCCCCAAGTATCTCATCGGGGACACCTATAACCGCAGACTCCAATACACCGGGTATTTCATCAATAGCATCTTCAATTTCCTTTGCGCTGATCCGGTTCCCCCCGGCCTTGATAATATCTTTACTGCGTCCCGTTAGAAAGATGTACCCGTCTTCATCCGCATATCCCAGATCGCCCGTGAGGTAATAGCCATTCTTCATAACCTGAGCCGTTGCCTCAGGATCCTTCCAGTACCCCATCATGATATTCGATCCGCGCGCCGCAATTTCACCTGCTATGCCGGGCGCGCACCGGTTGCCGGACTTGTCAACTACAATAACTTCCACATTGGGGATAGCCCGTCCAATCGATCCCCACTTTTTCGGAAGCATCTCAGGTTCTACATATGTCAGTCTTGGAGCTGCCTCCGTGCTGCCGTACATGATATATAGCCGCGCCGGATGAAAGGCTTCTACGGCCTCCTTCTGCATCGCCGGCGCCATGCCTCCGCCCGCCTGTGTCACAAACCGAAGACTCGGGAATTTCCGGCTTTTCAGATCGGATTTTTTAAGAAGAATAGAAAAGGTAGAGGGCACGCCCGCAAATGCCGTCACCTCCAATTCCCGCATCGTGTTAAGTACCTTTGCCGGATAGGCGAAGCTGTTATCCAGCACCAGGGATCCTCCGCTCATAAAATGGCTGTAAAGCAGCGATCGCCCATAAATATAATAAAAAGGCAAAACAACCATCATCCGATCATCCGACCTAAGTCCCAGATACTCAACAATAGATCTCGTATTACTCACAAGATTGAGATGAGAAAGCATTACTCCTTTAGGGCTGCTCGTCACTCCTGATGTGTAAACAATCGCCGCCAGGTCAACATCAATGCGCCTGGGAACCGATACAGCCATATTGGCAGGGATTTCGCCCATTGTTATCTGCCTCACACCCGGCCAGCTATTCGTACGGGCAAAAATGACCTTAGCTCCACAATCATCCAGCAATCGCTTGATCTCATCCGCCTTCAACTCCGTATTCAGCGAGACTTCCACCGCCCCCGCCCTGTGAATCCCAAAATGCGCGCAGATATAATCAAACGAATTCTCCAGCAACACCGCCACCCGATCCCCAGCCTTCACCCCGATACTGATCAAATACCCCGCAACACAATCCGCCTCCCGATCAATCTGCGCATAAGTCCGCCACCCCCCCCTAAACCAGACTGCCGCCTTATCCGGAAATTCCCTCGCCGCCTTCTCCAATATCTCGTTAACTAACATTCGTGCAATTCGTGGCTACAAACATCTTATAAACCAGCTGTGTAGAAATAATCCCCGTCAACGCCATATCCTCTGTCTCACTAATCCCCACACCCTGTTTGATCTTCTGAACCAATCCATTAACCATCCCCGCATCAAACAATCCCGAATCCTTCAATGCCTCCGGCGAAAGAGCTTCCTGAACATAGTCGGGAGTTTGATCATTAAAGAAGCATTTATGAACAGGAGCACGGTATGGACGCTTCGGCCGTTTCCAAATCTCTTCAGGCAACCATCTCTTCGCCAGTTTCCGAAGCAGATACTTATCCCTCAGACCGCGCAATTTCATATTTGCCGGCAGTCTATTACAGAACTCAACAACGCGGTAATCCAGAAAAGGGTATCGTCCCTCCACCGAATGTGCCATCGCTACGCGATCCCCCTGCGAGGAAAGCAGGTAGGGAGACAGAAATGTTGTCACCTCCAGATATTGGCTCTGCTCGAGCGGCCCCCAATTTCGAAATTCCGGAGGAAACCTGATGGCTTCATAGCCATTTCCCGAAAGCTCGTGTCTGAGCTCTCTGGAAAAAAATCTCTGGATTCTTTGAGTATTACGCCAGCGAATGGAATGGGAATAATATGGCGAGTCAAGGTCGGTCATTCCGGCCTTGAAGAATGCGGAGGAAAAATTGGAGCTGGTTTCTGAAAAGCGGGGGATATCTTTATAAAGGCGGTCAAAAAGGCGGGGCCTTCGTTTGGATGTAGGCTGCCGCGCCCAGTAGCGGCGAATTTTTGCTTCTTTGAAAATATCGTACCCGGCAAAAAATTCATCGGCGCCTTCTCCAGTCAACACAACCTTGTAATGACTATCCCGCACCAACTGAGAAAGCAGAAACATGGGGACAGGGGCCGTGCGAAGAACAGGCGTTTCGGTGTGCCATATGACTTCCGGAAACGCCTTCCCAATATCGGCATGTGCAGCCTGAACAACCTGGTGGTCCGTTTCAAGATGCTTTGCCATTTGCCTCTGAAAGCCATTCTCATCGAATGTGCTGTCATCAAAGGCAATGGAAAAAGTATCCAAACGGCTCGAACCATACTGGCGGATGATATGGGAGATAACGGAAGAATCCAAACCACCGCTCAAATAGGCGCCAACGGGAACATCTGCCCGCAGCCGAAGCCTGACCGCATCTATGAGCAGCTCCCGGAAGGACTCCAGCAAATCGTCCTCATTCTGTTCCCCATTATCATTGGTCGATAATTGAATGATATCGGGAAAATCCATCTCCCAATATCTTTGAATCTTGCATTGCCCATCATTAACACTCAGATAGCATCCCGATGGAACCTCTTGGATACCGCTAAAAAGCGACACTGCCGGCAATGCAGACCAGAATGTAAAAATCTGACCTAATGCAGTCGGATTGATGCTGAGTTTGACCGAAGGATGGCACGCAATAGCCTTAATCTCAGATCCAAATACCAGCGTCCCATTATTAATTGTGTAGAAAAGAGGCCTGACCCCCAGCCGATCCCTGGCAAGGAATAATGAGGAGCAATTCTCATCCCAGATCGCCAATGCAAATTGTCCATTCAGCTCTTTCAGGCATTCCGGGCCCCTCTCCTCATAAAGGTGGAGAATTACTTCAATATCCGTATGTGTAGAAAAAGCATGCCCGCGCGATTCCAGTTCCGACCGCAATTCGACATAGTTAAATACTTCCCCATTACAGACAATCCAGAGAGATCTATCTTCGTTGCAGATCGGCTGCCGCCCACCTTCAAGGTCGATGATGCTTAACCGGACATTACCCAGCGCGACTTTCGAAGCCATATAGACACCGGAATCATCCGGCCCCCGATGCCTTATCGAAGCAAGCATACTCCGAACAACAAGCTCCTCCGGGGATTCCCCTCTCCCCATATCCAAAATTCCCGCAATCCCACACATAAATATTCTTAATTCGTGTAATTCGTGGCTGCCTTTTTTCTTTCCAGAAATCCCACAATCGCATCAATCGAATCCAGATTCTCCGGCAACAACTCATCATTCTCCACTTTAATCCCGTAAGTCTTCTCCAGATGGGCAACCAGTTCTAAAACTCCCGTAGAATCGATAATCCCCTTGTCCAGCAGAGAATCACAATTAGTCAAACCGTCCCCCTGACCGAACAGAAAGAATTCAACAATAAACTTCCGAATATCCTCATCCATATATAAAAAATCCGTGCAATCCGTGGCGTTTTTTATCTGGCAGTTAAACTCTGATAAAGCTCAAAATATTTCTGCGAAATTCGCTCCCATGAAAAATCCCGTTCCGCTACCTGAAGGGCTTTTTGCCCCATTTCCTTCCTTAAAGCTTCTTCATCTCGTATTGTTCGCAATACCATTGCCAAATCCTCAACAGACCTTGACTTAAAAACCAGACCGGTTCCATCCAGGTATTCCTGAGTCCCCCAATCATCGCTTGTCACCACCGGAATTCCATTTGCCATAGCGAGAGAAGCCGGGAATGATCCAGGATAATTTGTATAAGGGACCAGGCTGCACAAGCTATTCTGGTATTCGCGGATCAGCTCTTGCTCATTGGCAATCTTCAACCAACGGACTATGTCCCCAATTCCCTCCTTTTTAATGATATCGTCAGCCCATTCCTGATGCCCTGGCATATGGAAGCCATGAAGCTTGACTCTTAGAGGATTGCCCTCTTCCTTAAGGATCCTTAGTGCGGGAGCCAGGTATTCAAATCCTTTGACATTGATAAGAGGAGAGCCGGCAAACATGATTGCCTCAGTTGCAGAATTATATTTTGCATGTTCTATGAAGGCGCCATATTTAATAAGATGTATTTTTTCAGGTTTGACTCCCCAATCCATTAGCCTTTTTTTCAGATACTCCGTGTCCACCACTACGGCGTCACATCCATTGTATGTTTGATTAACGACCGGATTTGTCTCCTGCTCAGCCGAAAGCCGATGGACAGTGACAACCGTCTTCGCGTGATTTTTGTTATAATGCAGAAGCCATTTCAGAGAATCAATGCTGAAAGCATCGGCGGATTGATGGAAATGAATGATCGGATAGCCCTGATCTTTTTGAGCATACAGCTTCCCTCGAATGGGATCCGTGATACTTCGATATATCAGACGGGCCGACTGGGAAACAAAGCTTTTTTCGGGATGAGCTCGAAAATAAGGCAATTTGATGAATTGAACCTCGCGGCTGGCCAGCACGGATTCATAATTGGAAAATGATGAAATTACGTTACTGAAACCCGTATAAAAACAACCGCAGTTTGATGTGCGAACGTCAACCTGCAATCCGAACCGTTTTTCGAGAGTCTCTTTCAAATGAATAGCTTGAACGGAATAAATTCTCAAGTACGCCCAGCAGGAAACAAAGCCAATTTTATCTAATTTCATGAGTTCTTTCCTTAGGATATAGTCTTAGGCAAGCACCAATAACAGCTTTGGCTCTACATATCACAATATTGACAAATTGGCATCTCTGCAAATTTTCCCCTGGAATGGCAATCTCGGACTTGCTGTAGCTTTTCATGATTCCAGAGAGCCTCGAGGCTCGAATTTCGAACGCTACCCATGATATAGTCACCATCAAAATCGCCACAGCAGATGGTTGCATCGCCATTCCAATAAATCGTCAGCCGTTCCCAAATCTGAGGGCAGGTTCGATTCCTCTGCAATTCAAGTCCCTGGGCCGCTTTATAGCGAGCTACCGAATTGGATGCCCTGGCAATCCGCGCATGATCCACTCTTTTGTTCCAGGAGGCCTGAAAATCATCTACCTCGTGCCGATTCTCATCCATTGTATATAGAATTGCCTCAAAAACCGGACCGTGCATTTTTAGTCTTCGTCGCATGAAAACAAATTGCTCGATATCTGCCAACACCTGTTCATGTTTGACGCCCTTCATAATGCGTTCATGGGATTCCTTTGAATTTCCAAGAATCGAGAAAATAATGTGGTCACCAATATCAAGGCCTGAATCCATGATATCTTTGATTTTTGCCTCGCCGATAGCTGATCCATTGGTTGTCAAATGTACAGAGAGACTTTTCTTTTTGATATAACTCAACATCTCCGCTATTTCGGCATGCAAAAACGGCTCTCCATGAAGGTATAAATGAATTCTTTCAACGCCTATGGATGCAGCTTCATTAATAATTTTCTTGAACAGTCCCATTTCCATGTACCCCTTTTTGCGAGAGGAACGATCGCTGGGGCATGAGATACAACGAAGGTTACATATGTTTGTTGGCTCAAGCTGCAAGCTTGGAGGTATCCGGCTTGCTTTATGGCGAAATTTAAGGATTCGCGGTGCCAGATATCGCACCTTCCTGCTGAGAATGCGCAAATCGCTGGGCGACCCAACTAATTTAAGTTCCTGCGTAGCCAAGTGAATGTGATTCTTGAGATCGCCGATCATTTTTGGTGTATCAGAATATAGCTACTCACAATCCCATAATTCAGGAAAGCTTATATCCTCACGCCAGCTATCAACATGATTATTCACCTAAAATGCTGCTGCAAAGATGCTATCTCTATTGACTTAATCTCGATCCCATAATCGCAGCAAAAGCAGGGTTGCCCGAGCAGCATTTGCCAACATCCGGATATCTACGTTCTCAATGGTATCCTCAGATGAATGCCAGTAAGGATTTTTAAAAACCGAGGTAATGGCAATTGCGCGATAACCTTCTGACCAGAAGGATATTTCGTCACCTCAAGGGCAGGCGCCACCAAGTTCCCAGAAGACCGAGCGTCCAAAGGCTGTCCGTAAGGCTGCTTTTGGCGATAAAGATAAATCCTGGGTTCGAAAGGCTATCTTCAAAGGGATAGAGTTGTTTTGCTGAGCCAGGTAAGCGTTATAAAAAACCTTAGCAATTCCCTTCAGTTTCCTACCTGCATTCATAGAGCTTCCTGCGACACGCAACAATTCAGAGGTTCCTGGCGGATGATATCCAACGACATCCAATGCTATTACACCGGCTATATCGGCTCCCGATTCCTTAGCCCGGCGCGCAAATTCGATGCTGCCCTTTCTCCCTTGTTCTTCGTTGGAAGCAAAAACAAGCTGCCATGTTTGCCGTCGATCGAGAGTCCCTATAATCCGGGCAAGTTCCAATAGCCCGCTTACACCTGTAGCATTATCGTCCGCACCAGGTGATAGCTGGCCCTTTATCCAATTCTTGGTATCATAGTGTGCAATAGCGAGGAGCCTTTTGTGCGGCTGATTTTTACCAGGGAAGGTGATGACTAGATTTCTGTAAGTCTGATTTTCATAATGATATTCTTGAACCTCGGGACGAAGGCCCAAAGCCTTCAATCGTTCGAGTAGAAACCGAGAAACTAATGCTTGCTTCTCACATGAATATCTTTCTTTAAAATCCTGCAGTTCTAAAATGGTAGATCGAAGTCGTTCAGCAGATATATCCTTCAAGGCTTGAATATAATGCACGTCAAGGGTACTGGCTAAAATCTCATAATGAGGTATCGAATTGATCGGGGAATCAGGCATTTCACGACTAGCCCAGGAAATCCAGGCAAATCCGGCGCATCCGACTATTAAACCGATTAGCAGAACATAAATCACAATTTTCCACCGCTTCAATACTTTAAACACTGCTTCATGCCCTTGTTATCGTTATAATTTCATCCATCATCCAAAAACGTATTATTATCCTGTGCACAACACAAAACATGTTTTTTAATGATGGCAACTCTAAAAGGTCAAGCCAATAAAATCAGCTATGATATACATGGTGAAGGCATGTGGCCAAGCTTTTACGCCCTGTGCTTATATATAAACTCACCAAACTTCGCAAGAATCCTGGGAGGCATGTGTTGAATCGCTTTCTTCATTATTCGATAGGGATAAGCATCATAATTTGTCTTTGAAACGATTGTTTTTCGCACCGGCAGATAGAACGTCGAGAGATCAACCACTTGAGTACCCCATCGTGCCTTAAAATCCATAAGGCTCCTGTTTGAAGGATCAGTTCGACCGAAGTCAAAGACCTCATATCCCTCCTGATGTGCTTCCTTGATGGCTTCCCAGAAAATAAAGTGATTGGGACTGATTTTCAGGTATTGCTCATCGGTACCCAATATTTCAGCTGAAACTCTGTTTTTAAACTTGAGGAGAAATAAACCAGCAATAGCTTTACCTTCATGTATTGCAAGTAGTATTTTTGCTCTTTTCTTCTCACCAAATGTATGAGCAAGATGTCGTAGATATTGCATTGGCAGAGGCGGAAGTCCGACTCGCTTTCTCGTTCTCATATACAGTGAGTAGAAATCCGCAAAGTCCTCATCGTTCTTTGCGATTTTGAGCGAAATGCCACTTGCGGCCGATCGCGATATTCTTTGTCTGACACAGGATCGATCGAAGCTCTTAAGCAGGCTCCCAATGTCTGGCGCTAACGATATATAATGATGTTTATAAATGCTGCAAGGCCTTAGCCCGAGTTCTTGCATCATCGGGGCTGTATTTTGAGTCTTCACCTCAACATAGTGGCAGCCAGTTTCCTTTCCTAGATCTATTGCACAATCCAGCAAGGATCGAAGATGTGTAAGGTTTGAATTAAGCGGATCATTTAAAGTCGCGAAAGGTATGCTGACCAATCGCTTTCCTGCATATAAACTCCTAACCTCATAAAGCGGAATGCCGGCCTCAATCCTATCACCATTGCAGATGACAATAATCCGCCCGCGAATATGAGAGAATTGATTCTCAAGAGCCTTTTTCCAATCCGTCAGATGGCACAACCATCCGCAAGCATGGTTTTCGACGAACCTATCCCATTTCAACTGCTGCGATATATTCTCTAAATCCAGCTCCATCCAAGTCACCAGCTATACGCTTTTGCTAATCATCTGAAACCATTTTGCAAATTGATTTTCCATTTTAATCTAATTTGACAGAACCCGCTGATATTCACGTTGGCTTACAATGGGCTTGCTTTTCTTCTTGCGTCTTTTGGTTCAGCTTATCAGATCACCTATATGCAGCGCACCGCTTTGAATAGAATCACTTACATATGCTGTTTTCAGGCCGGCATCCATAATTGATATTTTACATTGGACCAACCATTGAATTAGGGGGGTAGATCAGTGAATCACCATGCTAAAAGTCACAAAGCTATGGGAGGATCAAATATCGCAATTTTTCGCAAACCCGATTCTAAGAAGGATTCGTCAACTGCTAAGCTGATCCTGCTTTGGCAATGCTTCCGGGTATGATGCTTGATTTAAACCAATAGCCAAGCCCCGGCGATTCACAGCAGGCTGTCACCACTGCCACAAGACATGATGCCCTCCATAAACCGGTTGAGTTTCGTGACTCCCACCGCAGCATGGCAATGCACCATGCTATAAAGACAGCCAATGCGAGTATTGATGGCATAATGTGTTTACTGTTCGGTAGTTAAATAAATCATACTATTGAGTCCTCTAACGGCTTGCTTATTAGCTGCAATGCAATAGTGACCAGATTGTTCTTCTCATCCTTCCAAAGGTGATGGTGATATATAGACTGTCCCTCTAGGACAATCATCCTTGTTTCGTCCCGATGCTTATATACCCAGATGATTTTGTTGGCCAAATCCTCGATGGACTCTTGTTTGAAAAAGATCATATTGCCATCGTTAAAATAATCTCGGATTCCTCTCGTTGATGGTACTATCACAGGTCGTCCTATTGCTAAATACTCGAAGATACGAGTCGGCATATTTATTTCGGTAAATGGTCCGCTTCGATTAGGGATCAAACCCAGATGCGAGTTGGCGATCTCCCTTGCGATGTTTGCCTGTGACTGATGCCCGTGGAATAAGACTCGTTTTTGCAGTCCCTTTTGCGCAATTAGTTTCTTCATTTGTTCCATGTATGGAGTGGGATTTCCGAAAATATGGAATTCTATCCCTGAAATAATATCACTGATGCGGGATACCGCTTCAATTGCAATATCAAGCCCGTGTCGCTCCACAATCAGTCCATGGTACATTATGCGAAAAGAATGATTGTCATTTAAAGAATCAAAGGTTTCATTATTGTTCACTGCAGGATTGAAGATATCTTCCTGTGGGGAGTTCATTACAATCTGTATCTTTTCAGGAGGACATCCTCGTGAAATAAAGAGATTTCGAAAGGAAACATTTGGAGTGAGGACAAAGTCAGCGAACCGTATGCTCCATTTCTCCAGTTGCATTAAAGCAACCACAAATGGATGCCCGGACGGCAATCCAAATATGCTTCTCATCAGCTCCGGCATTGGATCGTGAAGATCCAGTACTATCCGAGCTCCAAATAGCTTGGGAAGCATCGCCGAAAACACCAGAAAATCTGGCATATTATGCACATGGATGATTTCATATTTGCGTTTGGGATAGCGTAAAGCAAGCAAGACGGCGCAATAAATCAAGAATGTTGCATATCGGATGATATATGCAATAACGCAGTCTCGGCGCCTCCTTATCGGCAGTCTAGTAATATTTACACCATCGATACAATCCTTGGATTTATCAGAGGTGTTTTCTCTCAGACAAATCACATCAACGTCCATTCCCTGCTCTACAAATGTCTCCGCCGCCCTCTTAGGCCGAGGATCCGCCGGGTATATGGAGTACAGCAATACTGCCATTCGCCGGCCTTTTAATGGCGCTTGTTGTTGTCGGGAATATGTTTTTGAGGGAACAGATTGCATTACTGAATTACGATACCAAGAGGCAGCATCTTTTGGCAAGGCATGCCAATATTGCTCTTTGTATTTTCCCCGAACATGCATAAGAAAATCGTAATAAAGACCGATATCATATTGGCCCATTCGGCTTTGCTTTTGCCCCATAGCTGCATAATCCGGATGCATGTTGAAAAGTGCCATGCCACCATGCTTTGCCAACCAATTAAGCTTGGTTCTCCAAACGATATTGGTTTCCTGTTCCAAAAGCACGAATAGAGAATAATCCTGCGGCAAAGTGTAGGGGAGTTCTACATAGCCCGCTCCGTTACCGGATAGTGAGGTTACCCAAAAAGGGAAAATTGTGTCAACACCGTCCGGCTGGGGTTCAAAAGGATCCGTGTCAAAAGTTGAACTATCGTAGGCAATATCGAGGTTACATATCCAATCCAGGTTGTGGTGCATGCAAGGAGATCGAAAACCTGCACAGTTCCATTCTTTCAAATATTTATTAATACGCTTAGCATGATCTTGAAAAACGTGAAAAGAAGAATATAGCTTTCCATCGTGATGAAGTCCGTGTATGCCGACCTCAAAGCCGTTATCAGTGAGCCAGCTTCGGAGTTCAAGCGAGACCTCATAATCCTCAGGTACAAAATTGAAACTCGACCTGAATCCCAGGGACATGTCGAGTTCCGCCAATTGACGGACACATTTGAGTCCCACATGGGATTCAACATCATGTGTTATGACAAATGCAAATTGCTTTCCCTCGGGCCAACCCGGCCAGCCTTGAGGTACACGCGCGGCAGATTCCTTGATAGGCCAAATATCGCTACATGTATTTAGTATTCGTTGCGCGCGAACTTTCTTGATTCTGTGACGCAAAGACCACGGGATCAAAGGCTTGAGAGTATAGTACAATCTATATGGTTGCATTAGAACTCCACGAATCTCAATTGCGTCATTGGATTTCTTCAGGAAAACAGTCCACGATCTCCCGCGGAGAAGCTCAGCCGTCCATACCACTGTGGCAATTCGGAATGGCTGCCGCCGGCAGTCACTCAAACTCCCGCGTTGGAGACTGACCTGAACTCAAATGTAGCCCCCAAGGACTCGAAGATCCCAAGGCTATCGACCGGAACAAAAACCAGTTCGTACGCCCACCCCAGGGCTTCGCCAAAGACTGATTTGACACCTTGGCTGGATTCCCACCAACGATCCGGATCATGATTCCGGGGCGCTACGGCAATGACGCCCAGCTGGACATACGGGCCCGAACACGCGCTGGTATATCAAACGACTACCGCGGGCATGCGGCCCTACAGAGACCACATTGACGCCTCGGATCGGTATTCCCCGTTCATTTAGCTTGGCGCGGACGCTACGGACGCTTTCAAAGGTGCGATTACTGGGTAACTTTGGCGCTGGCGCTTCTATGAGTCGCTCATCTTGCAAACCCAATTTTTAAGCGTCGCTCCTGCTAGATGCGCAAAATTCCCATAGTCAGAGAGGAAGTATCCTTGCGTAAGCGGTCCTCCTGCGGTCACTAGGTATTCGTATTGCCCGTTTCGGAACTCATCTAGACTCTGCTGCAGGCCATAGTCGGGGATCCATCCCTCAACGACTAGAACATTCGCAGCTACCGATCGGTTCACCGACAGTAACTGGTTAGCTGACAGAAGGCCTCCACTCAAGAGACCAATGACCACAGTGAGAAGGCAAACCCAAACGCACCACCGTTTAGAAGATCTCAAACCCATATCGAAACGAGGATTTCACCCTCATGCCCCTATGCCCACTACTATCGGCAAAGGATAATCAGAAACGTTCCTTTTCTTCTGCTGTCAAATATGGCCCTTGCTTTATTTCAAGGAAGACAGTGTCCTCCTTCATTCGAAAGCCGTGCCCGCCTCCGACCATCAATATCACATCCGGATTCTTCAGTTCTCGAGTTGCCACAAGCCGTTTCTGATTGTTATAAATATCGATCAGACAGCTGCCTCTCAGCATTACGAGGACCTCGCTGGTGCCAACCAGATGACGCTCCAACGCAGCATGAATGTGTTTGGCGATTTCGCCACCCGCAGGGTAAACAATAAATCCTAATTGCTGTTTAAATTCCGGCGGTGTGACAAAGACCGTCCGTTCCGGTAGCGGATTCGGATGAATGATATATACAAGAGGTTCACCACCCCAGCTAATGACCTCGTGTGCAACGTCTTGATCTCCTGGATGCATAATGAACTACCTCAACATCTCTTGGTCATGCAACATCTTAATAATCGACCACCCATCAGCTATACGTTCCATTAGCCTTCCCCCATCATAGGCAACCGGATGAAAACATCCTAATCATGTTTTCGAAGCCAACGCCGAATTGCTCGCCAGCGGTTGGAGAGCAACAATAGCCAGGTCCCCTTCGTAACCTTCCAAAAGTGTCGCAGCAGTTCCCATTTCATATCCAGGCGAAAACGGCGGGAACAGGAGGATTTGAGCGTTCGATACTGAGCATCCGTCAATCCTTGATAGATTTGAGATAGTCCATTATTGGGCTCCTTGACACCATCTCCCATACACGCCAACAGCTCCGGCTGGTAAGAATGGTTGATTTTTGTGTAGTGCATCCTCCAATTGCGGATTTCCGGAGAAAGCTCAACGTCCAAAATTCCGCCCGTTTCTACCTCGGATCCCCAACGCTGGTCGAAAACGAAGTTGCCCAGACTATAGGCGATCAAAGCTCCCTTGTATTCCTCAACTGGCTGCAATACGTGTGGGTGATGTCCCAGGATCATGTTGGCACCTCTTTCCACCAATCGATGCGCCAATTGTTGCTGATAAGATGAAGGCACGGGAACAAATTCATCGCCCCAATGGAGAGAAACGATTTGTATATCTGCCGGCATGCTGGAAAATGAACTGGCAATCCGATCCTCAACCCTGGAATAATCAATTACCTCGTTGGTGCAGTCCTTAATCAGCGACTCGCAATGAATGCTTACTGTAAATGCTCCCACCGGAAGACGCGTGGCATGTGAATGGATTTCACCATTCGGCGAAAATCCAACGCCAGCTATTCCCACACTTTCCAGACAGCACCGAGTTTCCTGAAGAACCGATGATCCATGTTGACGGATATGATTGTTCGCCAATGATGCTATATTGAGGGCGCCAAGTTTAAGTGATGAGGACGCCTTTGCTGGAGCGCGATAAACATTCGCTCGATAGTTAATTCCATCACTTAATGATACAGGAGACTCCAGATTAAAAAAAAACAAGTCGGCGTGGGAGAGCAACTCTCGCACATGTACAAACAGCCGCTCTGCTCCATGGGCCCGGACAGATGTACCAACTCCTCGACCCATAAAATGGGAGCTATCGCCCAACATTATGTCTCCGACAGCCATCAATCTTATTGCTGGACTATTCACTTTCATCAGGCACAGGGACTTTTGAAATTATGAGACGGTTCTTCTTCCCTTTGGTTTCAATAAAAGGACCGTTGATGGTTATAGTTACAGCCATATCCGCATATTCAGATAGTCGAGAGCGCAATTGTTCCACACAGGCAGGATCAACTACTTTCGAAACACTCAAATTTAGTTTTAGATCGCGTGGAGTGTCCTGGATAATCTGGTAACGATCAATCCATGGATATCCATAAATAATATGATTGATCGCTACCCCATGGATAATTCCTTTACTGGGAGTGTAAATCAGGTCTCGGCTGCGGCCTTCCAGGTTAATAATCCGGAGCAAGCCACGCCCACATTCGCACTTCCCCTCCGCAATCGCCCCGATATCGCCCGTATCATAGCGGATCAAACACATTGCGCGGTTTAAAAGATTGGTAGCCACCAAACGCCCCGTACATCCTATTGGAAGCCGAGCATTGTCGTCACCTAATGGCTCGACAAGACAAAGCTCCATGGCATAATGCAGCCCTTGATGATAGTTGCACTCGCCAGCAATGAGACCTGCTTCAGGACAGCCGTACTCATCATATACCGGAGCTTCAAATGCTTGTTCAATGACTTTTCTCTGGCCTGGAAACAGCAATTCGGAAGTAGTGACAATCCGCTTTATGGATTGAATTACGGTCCTACGACGCAGGATATGACAGGCGACAAGATAGAGTATCGAGGGATATCCATAGAGAATCGATGGGCGAGCGGCGTTCAGCTGAGTCTCAATTATGCTCAGGTCGGCTGCATGCAATTGGCCGACAGGTATGCTGTGATTATTTCGGAGAAAATTATAGATATTTTGGGAAATGCCATTCCGCTGGCGATTATCAAGAGACGCACCGCCCAAAGTATGCATTCTGTCTCCGAAGGTGTAACCAGTCGCTTGCCAGACACGGAAGGTTGCTGCCCACTTCATCCCAAATGCATCATTTGCAACACGGTAGCTTAAGGGTTCACCCGTCGAACCACCTGTATGGCGAGACTTATAGGCTGACCGAAATTTGCGTTCGTGGGGCATGAAATCACATGGTGCGCTCCGCAAAATTTCCTTTGTGATAATCGGCAACCTGTCCAGATCAGATACAGTGCCAAAATCTCCCGGGTGCCATTTATTCTGTGCAAAAAGCCGCATATAAAATGGAACGTGCTGGCTGGCAAACGCAAGAATTTGCTGTAAGCGGACGATCTGACTTTGGGCCAACGACTCGGCAGGGTGCCATTGACTCTGTTCGAGTACGGGCAAAAATTTTGCAATTTCCGTATGGCGACCGAGATCAATAGCCTTTAGCGCCAGCCTATGCCGGATTGCGGAGTGGAGCATAGTGGATCGATTTAATTGTTCAAAGCCCGGAGAATCTGCTGCACGTGCGAGTCCCAGCTGAACTGGCTGGCATATTCCAATCGCGCATTTACCAACTTGACAGAATTCTGCTCATAGGATTCCCGCAAGGCAGTAACAAATTCCTGCGGAGTGCGGGTGATCCGGACAAGTTGGGGACACTGTTCCAATTCTGCGATGTAGCTCGAACAGATAACTGGTTTGCCCAGTGCCAGGTACTCCATTGCCTTAATTGGAGAACAGTTCGTGATCCATTCGTGAGGTTTCCACCCCATGAAACAGGCATCGAAGAACTTCCCATATACCGGTATTTCTTCATATGCTTTTGGCCCGAGAAAGTACACATTCTTAAAAGAGGCCAATTCTACATAATCGCCTGAGACCGCGCCGATGAAAACGAATGACCAATCGGGACAGTTCTTTGCCGCAAATACAAATGTGGCTTTATCATTTGCCTCGGTTAGAGATCCAAAATAGCCGGCAATCGGTTTGGGAATGTTTTTGATGTCATCGGGCATGGCAACATTGGTTTCTAATACCGATCGAAACGAGGATGCATTCGCCCCATGCGGCAGGTAAAGCACCCTTTCGGCTTTATCACGCGCCTTATGAAGTGCGTGCTCATAGATATATCGTGATGAACAGGTTATGAGTGAGGCCGCTTGTATCAGTTCCGTCTCCATGGTATCCAGGATTTGGCGTCTTTTAGGATCAGAGGAGGTCTCTCGAAAAGCACTTATCTTATCCGCGAAATGAAAAACAGAAGGAGCGCGATTGAGTAGCGGCAAAGCATACCAGGCTGTATAAGTGGAGTAGAAGATAAGCGGTGAGCGCATTCGCAGTAGGTGGCGCAGGCCCAGGACTTGAAGAGTAATAATCAGTCGATTAAACTGCATTGCTCTCGCTGAAAACGCCGGGAAGTAAATGGGGGAATAAACATAGAAAGACTTGCGGGGATTAGCCAAGAAACGGGCATGCACTCGCGCCTTGGATTGAACTCTATGCCAGAAATCAGGACGCTTGGCACTGGGAAATCGTACCGGGACCGGATTGATCCACAAAACTTTCATCCCGCGCCCATAAAAGCAATCTATAACCTGGCTGGTACTGCTCTTCAGTGATTGATACCAATCAGTCCCCAGGCAAACGATACTTGATATCATCCAATTCTCAAGAATTATGCACTCACCCGATGCAGACTTTGGTGGATATTCTGCAGAGTCATAAATCGCACACCATCGAGCGCGGATAGCCACTCAACAAATTTCGCTAATGTTGACATGCGATCAGGGCCAGCATGGTAACGGTGGTGAAGAACAATCCCTACCACCGGCGTTCTTTTCGAGCTGGCCAGATACTGAGATTTAAGGGTTTCCAAAGACTCGAAGGCGCAATCGGTAGAGCCATGCGGCCCGAAGTATTTCTTGATCGGAGATATGGATACAGAAATTTCATCAAGATTGCTGCCAGGATAGGGACGCAGGTGATAGGAGATACGGCGGCCGAACATCCACTTCCGTTGAGCTAGGCGTCCGAACCGATAAAAAAGCTGCGCTGTGAAAGTGTGATTGTATTTTGAACTGAACACCCGATAGCCCAACTCACTAAGAACTCTGATTGTGTGCCTGTTATATTGCCCAAAGGGGAAGGTGAAAGCAGGAAAGAAAGCAGCGCCGAAATTGGATTGCATTACATCAAATCCACGATGGATATCATCCAGTTGATCCGGATAGGGTCGGCTTCCCCCAAATTCACCTCGATCAAGTTCAGCATGCGACCATCCATGCTGCACGATTTCAACCAAAACCGGATGAGCAGCCTGAGCTTCTAACAAATATCGCACCATCTCAGGCGTAACATTTGCTGGTTCAACCGCCAATACAAGCGGAATACTGCGGGAAATGAAGAGTTCAACGAATTGAATGAAGGTACAATCAAGTATATTTACATCGTCATTGCGAAAGAAGACAATACGAGAGCTCTTACTAACCATATACCACGCCCGCTAGCGTTCGTTCTAGCTGAGAGAATTGAGGATAGATGTAATCCGGTTGGGAGGGATCATTCCCCCGCCCCGACGCGCGTGGTGGGGGAGTGGGGGTGGGAGTGTGGGGAACCCGTCTGATCTTTTCGACCTATGAGTGAATCCATTTCATAACGATCTATTGTCAAGGCATCTATGACTACACTAAATCGCTTAGGTTTAGTTTGAGCTTGACACGACCCGTAAATTCTTGGTTGCACCTAGAGTTGCATCTCCTAGCGTGCAGGATAGTCCCTCAAATCGTCTCTTGGCCGGAATGGCGTTGGTCATTCCAGTTACATCTGGCCCAATTGGAGGCCAAACAGCTTCTGAGCACCACCAGCTTGGTTTAGCGCTTAAATACAGCGAATTAGGAAGAGCATGATTTGAATTGCCAGAGTCCCAAATCGCAGAATTGGTTACATAGTCATAGTTGCCGTGACGGTAGATTGTAGCGGATACCTGCGGGTCATCAAAGGCTGGATCACTAGTACTGTCCGTTATACCAAGAACCCAAATATAGAGTTTATTGTTATCATATCCTGTTCTGCTGGTAGCCTCATAAGCATTTGATTTACCAGGTGTGCCAAGGATGGAACCAACTATATTATGATAGCGGTTCCAACCTGCCAGTCGGACCGCAGCGTTATTCTTGGTTGTATCCGGTTGAGCGCCATCCTGATATGATCTGAACATAGTATTGTGGCTTGAAGATCCCCAAATAAAGTCTCCATCCCACATATGCCCAATATTCCCCTCAAATAGATTCATCTTGGGATGGGTTCCATGGTTGACGGCCGGGCTACCTATAGCCCAATAACTATCTTCATAATAATTGCCAATCGTGTAGTTGTACGCGACAACATTGCCGCTTGCGCAAGTACCCGTTAGGACTGGTTCTGACATGTTAGCAAGTATGTTATTTTCAATAAGGTTGTTTGAACTATACATACTTAGCGCAATGCCGTAGCCCCCACCAACTCCATGAGAAAGCGAATCATGAATGTTATTGTGGCTAAATTCACATTGAAAGGCATAATAAGTCATGATGGCATTGCTATACATATTATTAAATTCGACATTGCGAACCCATCCGTATTGCATTCCCTGCCAGAAAATCTCAGACGAGGCAGCATTTGGAGGCGTACTGCTCTGCGTTATTGTCATGCTTTCGATACCAGCCCAACGCGTGATAGCGGATCCGTGTATCACATATGCATAAGGAGCCAAACTCGTATCATAGGTCCAATGAAGAGGCGTGGTAATTGACACCTGATTCCCCATAATAGCACTTACTTCAACAAACTGTCCTAAGGATCGATCCCCACTCGACAAACCGCAAAAAGTGCATTTGCCATTTGTTCCAGCATTCACTACGTCACCACTGTTAATCTGATTTAACAACAACACGTCTCCAACAGAAATTCCGCTGGTACTACTAAGCGTGACTGTCCGGGCATCCTTTACTGCCGAGGCGATACTCCGCGTATCCGGACTACCGATGAGAGCATCCCAAGTGCCGTTTGATACTTGTATAATATTGCTTGTACTTGCCCCTGAGCGTCTAAGGATTGTAATACCCTGTCCCGCTCCCCTTAAAGTTGTGTGGCTACGCAGTGTGAGCGTTCCAAGAATCTGATAGATTCCCGCTGGTAAATAAACCACCTGATCGGCAGGGCAATTATTTAGAGCAGCTTGAATTGCGGAAGTAGCATCGGTCGATCCATTCCCATAGGTGGCACTATCGATGGTTTTACAAATGGTTGTCCGGTTCGGGATTCCACCGGGTATGCCCGCATAACTCCAGTCAATTCTTCGATCCGACGGGATAATGTCCTGTGAATAGATCATACCCGAACTGACCAGCAGGACGAAACCAAGGCTGAGAAGAAGACGGGGCAATCGTACTATTTGCATGGATAATCCTTTTTCCTAAATCCGGCTACTTTCTTTGGTTCTCCGTTTCCTCCGATACAGGAAAGGGCACTTAAACCAGATTCTGAAGGATTATCGGCTGGATTAGCACTGATGTTTGTGATTTTGATCACGGCACTGGGCGGTATGTGAGAATAATAGGGAGGCAATCAGCAGTCACCCTATTTGGGCATATAACTCTTTTAAACGGAGAGATATATCCTTTAGAATTGCATCAATAATTTAACAAATGCATCTCGGTGGATGATCCTTGAGAACTCCTTTCTCTTCCGAGATGTAATAAGATATCAATTCTATGATTGCTCTACTGCTGGCCGAATATCTTGGATCGTGTCGACCTAACAAAAGATAGCAGACCTAGTCGAACCAAAATATGTTTTACACCATTATTGGCAAATTTGCCTGCTCTCCCCCCCCAACCGATGGGATTGATTGGCTCGGCAAGGAGTTCTGGCCATAGCAGCTCAATTATCCTCCTGTGAACGTTTGAGTTATTATAGCTTCGCTGGTTTCCGTCAACCGCAAGCAGAATCTCTACCAGCCTGCGCGTGCCGAAAGGGTAGAATTCATCAATGGCGACGTCCAACTCCGCTGCAAACATGGAACCCCAGTTCCCCAAGTTCTGCTCCCAGAAAAAAAGATCGCGCAGGTTATAGCCAGTGGCATCACAGCTTTGCTTCGCTTCGGCAAACCATTCCTTGAGCGATTCCACAGCGTACTTGCTATTAGACAGCTGTTCAAGCGCCAATAAATCGTCAATTTCGCGAACCGGGTCGATTCCGTAAAAGCTTCTGCACAAGTCGCTGATGTTGCCCGACGCGTTCACCTTGCCTATAAAGTACCTATAGAAGCTTTTGTACAAGACCTTCTTGGCGGGATTGTGCAATACAAAAACATTTGCCGCCAGCGCAGCATCAAAGGCCTCATCTTTATATTCACTGCATTCAATGATATGGAAAGGAATGCCGAGTTTCCGGGTCAAGTTACGCGGGATCTTTATGTCAGGGTGCTCGTCGGTCATTCCTCCATATTTCTGGATATAAAAATAAAATTTGGAACAAACTTTCCTTGTGGCTGCGAGCATGCACCGACTGTCCCATCCGGCTGTGATCGCCATGCTCATTTGAAAGCGATTAGTTGCCGCCAGCATGGTGTTTTCAAGTATTACGGCGCCTTTTCGCGATGCAGTTTCAGTGTCTCCCGGATCAACTGCTTTTATCGGCCAATACCGAACTGCTTTCTTCTCTTCGAAATCAAGATAATGATTGGGCAATAAATGCTTCACGCCCAGGTACTTCGTTCCGTCTCCGATCCATCGCCCTTCACCGCTCGCAAACATATCCTTTGAAATATAAGATTCGACGGTTGGCAAGCGGTCTTCATCGATTCCTAAAAGCTTGGCTAGCGTGCTTGGTTGAGAGGCACAGCAGACGGCGTTCTGGTGCATGCAGTAGTAGACCGACCGTGAACCGATAAGGTCATTCAACAATCCAACCTTTCCCTGGAAGCTGAAGAGGATAATGTATCTTCCACACAGGTCGCGACAGTATTCAAACATCATCTCGATGCTTTGGCATGTTCCCGCCATCTCATTCATTAGCTTCAGATTACTCGCCTCAGGACGTTGATGGTGCAGAATAAAGCCAAGAAGAATGAACTCTCCCTTTCTTCCCTTGGCCATGGTGACTTCGAGATCGGGATGAGCCTGCAAGTGATAGGTGCCAAATTGAATCGACTTCCAATCCGGCAACTCCCGAATGGGACAGCGACCAAGGATAAATTGCCGACGGAAGAGCAGGCTTTCTGTGTTTGTGCTGTAACTCATTTCCGCACTTAGTTCGAATTAAATGACAACGAGAAATAAAACGGCGACGCGCACAATGTCACAATTCATTTAGCCTCTGAAAATGACTGAGCAATTCTAGACATATCTTTCACTGCGGCTCTGAATCCCGTCAATTACCCTCTCAAGCTTGCATATAAGCCCGGAGCCATTTTTATCAACATCATATAATCTCTGATAGGCAGCATGAGCATTTTCGCGGTAGGAACCGTAGTTATCAATTATCATTCGCGCTCTATGAGGCAGCTCACTGATCGCATTAATCAGTTCGGCACACCTATAGGAGTCCACCAACTTCCTGAAACTCTCAGTGTTGAACGCAATCATTGGGATTCCACACTGCATATAAAAAGCGACCTTGCTGGAAGAAAATGCCACCAGGCGATCGTTGGCATTTGTTGTTTTATACAGGGCAATGCCGATATCGGCAGAAGACACCAAATTCAGAATCTCATTCTCGGCAATAAACTCCAATGAGAATATCACCTTATCTTTGCAGGCAATTGACTGCAAATAATCTATGTATTTTTTCGGCCCCACTCCATGAACAACTAGAATTAGATCATCATCGAGGTTCCTGGCCATTTCCACAATTTCAGTTAATAACCTTTCTTTTTCAATTGCCCCAAAATATAGGATAATCTTTTTGCCGTCTGGTACCTTTAGTTTGTTCCGAATATATTTGGTTCGCTCTTTAATAATATCGCCCTTTGCCGAAACTGGAAAATGAAGAACATTTGTGTGTTCTATCTCGTTAGCCTTTAGCAACGCTCTTGCCCTTGGTTCGTCTTGGATGATTGTGGCAATTGCGTGCTTGTGATATTTTCGCTCAGCATCTCGCAAGTGGTATATCCTAAAATATGTTGGATTATCTTCTATGTATAATTCCAGACTGAAATAGATTAAAGGACAATGCTGTTTCTCAGACACACTCCCAGCCCAGATCAGCCCTTCCTTTTCAATGCCCACCAAACAGTAATATTGAGACGCCTTGATAATTTCCATCGACCTATAATATGCATCGCGATCAATAATCTTATCCGGATTATAATTCCGTGGGAGCGATAAGGATATAGCCATTATGTTTATTATTCTTGTATATTTTCGTCTGATTGCCTGCAGTCTGGTTTCCCTGGTTGTAAAATTATGGAATCTGATATTTTTATAGGGAGCGAAATCGTTTGTGTCAACAAAATTGGGTCTGACATTCCAGTCCTTATGAAACAAATCGACAAAATAGCCAGCCTCGGCAAATTTGATGGCAAAATCCTTGATGTAATGCTGTATCGACATATTATAGACGAATATGCCGATTCGTTTAGCAGGACTTTCGTCCATTGTTTCAGTCCTTTTCCCCAAACATAGTCGCCGACAAGTGTCCAATGCCAAATCTTGCCGCATATTCCGGCTGCATGAGTTGCTTTTCCTAGACCTTAAGTTGCTGCAATCACATTTGAACTGGCGTGCACTAAAAGGATCTCGTCCGAGAATGCACGAGATATCCGGCAACAGCTGCATCACTCCACGGAATCCGCGAAACTGAAATGCTAACCCCACCTATGCATGTTTGAGCGAAGAAATCCGTAGACATCTTTGCCCAAAAGTGATGCTCCAAAATTAGCTATGGCTTTGAACGCGAGGGGGTAATAGAGAATGGATCTCAGGAAATAGGCTCTGGCGAGGTCGAATCGACCTGCAAGGACGAACAGGCGCCCCGTTTGAAGATAGTGATTGCTCAAAGTAGATCTGCCACATTCAGCCAGCATTTCATTGCGGTACAGGTCCACTATACCGAGGTAACCGTAGGCGTCTTTCAATTGATCTTTCGATATGGATGGCAAGTCATGCTCATGGTAGATAGCCAAAGAATCAGGCACGAAATCAAAGCTGCATTCGCGTGCCAGCCTGATACACAGGTCCCATTCCTGATAGGCGCGAACCTTATTGTCGAATCCATGAACGTTTTCGAGAATATCTTTGCGCACAACTATTGTGCTTGTATCTGCCAGCCAATCAGTCAAAGTCTGCTTATAAACATATCCTCTATGTCGAGGCACGTACTCGTTTACCAGGTCGCCGCTTGCGGATACCTTCGAATAGCCACAATAAACAACGCCCGGCGCATCAACCTTCTCTGAGAACAGTGCCATTTGCCTTTGCAGTTTTTGAGGAAGCCATTCATTATCAGAGTCCAGAAAGGCTACACATTGCCCGCCGGCTGCCTGAATACCTGTATTTCTTGCGGCCTGTGCGCCGCGATTGTTATTGTGACATAAGTACCTGATTCGGCGATCGGCGTTCCGTAATGTCTCGATTCGATCCCGGGTAGCATCCGTGGATGCATCGTCAACAATGATAATTTCCAGATCTGCATAGGTTTGCGATAGCGCGCTATACACAGCGCGCTCAGTCAATTGGACACGATTGTATGTGGGAATAACAATCGAGACTAACATGCATCTCCATACAGGAAATGCCCGGGATTGACGCCAATAATTTCCCCCCCTTTGTCTAAGGGACTGAGGTTCTGGATCAAATGCTTAATATAAGAGAGGAGCTTTTGCGAAATTGCATGGCGTGTGCTTCCCGTTCTGCCAGTTCAAGATCATGTTCAGTCATAATCCTGACGAGGTCACGGAACGAATGCTTCGGACGCCAGTTCAGTATGCGGCGCGCCTTGGAGGAATCGCCGAGCAGGTAATCCACTTCCGTAGGCCTGAAGTAATAGGGATCCGTCGTCACGTATTCCTGCCAGTTGAGGCCCAGATGCGAAAAGACCGCGTCAAGGAATTCTGTGACGCTGTGTGATTCGCCGGTGGCGACGACGTAATCATCCGGCGCGTCCTGTTGCAGCATCAGCCACATTGCTTCCACATAGTCTTTCGCATGCCCCCAGTCTCTCTTTGCCTCCAGATTCCCGAGGAAAAGCTTCTTCTGGAGACCGACCTTGATCAGGCCGGCCGCACGGGTGATCTTGCGAGTAACGAAATTTTCTCCCCGCCGTTCGCTTTCGTGATTGAACAGGATGCCGTTGCTGCAGTGGAGATGGTATGCCTCGCGATAGTTCGCCGTATGCCAGTATGACGCGACTTTCGCGACCGCATAGGGACTCCGCGGCCGAAAGGGGGTGTCTTCATTCTGAGGAGGCAGCGACGATCCGAACATCTCCGATGAGGACGCCTGATAGAAGCGTACCTCCTTATTCGCCGTATCCCGGTAATCACGAATTGCCTCCAGCAGCCGCAGGACGCCGCTTCCCGTCACATCGAAAGTGTATTCAGCCTGGTCGAAGGAAACCCGAACGTGAGATTGCGCAGCAAGGTTGTAAACCTCATCTGGCTGGACAATCGTCAGAACATGTCTCATCGAGGAGGCATCCGCCAAATCACCGTATTCAAGATATAACGGCACCTTCGTGACGTGAGGATCACGGTACAGATGATCGATTCTGGTCTTCTCCACGGAACTCGACCTGCGGACCATTCCGTAGACACGGTATCCATTCTCCAGAAGCAGCTCAGCGAGGTACGATCCGTCTTGGCCAGTGATGCCGGTTATCAATGCGCATTTTTGACTCATCTCCCCCCCTCACCTCATTACCCTATGATCTCTTCAGCCACCTCGTATATTGGTTCGCCCGTCAGTCAGAACAATTGCATGCTGCCTATTCTCATTTCTATCGCCGCCCTATGGCCTGTGTCTTTTAAGCAGTTTTTGTTGCCATTAGAATTCCCGCGCCTTATCTGCCACACTGAGGACATTTTTGCTTACAACTAAAGACGCCATATAGTTCTGACTTTCTGCTTGGAGTATTCTAACAACTCCTTTTCATCCTCAAATTCTAGTAATATGGCATAACCCTGAAATCCTGAATGCTGTTTGAATGCGTTTAGCGATCCTTTTCTCTGCCATTCACCATAATTCAACCACTTCACCTGAAGATTATTTATACATTCTCGAACGGTAAATGATATAAGACCATTCATGATTCCATGCTTGAGATGCTCAGCATGGCCAATAAAATGCTTGCCGATCGCCAAATCTTCATAAATATAGATATGAAAATATGCATATAGTTTTCCATCTTTGAAAGCACCATAATATTTTCGGTGTCGCAGTTCTTCCTCAGAGTGGTCACGCGGCTTTGCAGGTTCTCGATACCAACCCCGCATTGGCTCAGATTGCCGAAAAGCCTTTGAGGTGTTTATAACGAATATATCATCCAAGCGGTCATTCCAGGCAAATGACTTGAATTCATATCCCTTCTTCTCTGAAAGTCGTATCAACCGTCTGGTCTCACGCTCGATTCCCTCTAAGTATTCTCTATGCGATGCCGGTATCTTAAGAAACGCTTGCGGTGCATATAACAAGCTTGCTTCCCTTCGAGCACCCATTTCGATTGCAGTTGCTCTTTTTATACGGACAATCCCATAAAGATCCATCCACTCTTTCAACACTTCCTGACCCACTGCCTGCGCTAATGCAATATCACTTCCCGGTCCTGAGCGCATCTTAAAGACAACGATTTTCTTCATTTTAATCAGATCAGATAAATCCTGAAGCCGCAGTATTTTATGTCTTAGTCCGTTAATCGATTGCATGCCCGGAATTTGTTTTACAATTAGTCTTAATTGATTAACGATTTCTTTTGTCGGCATTATTATAAAAACACCTATTTAAAAAGCCATCCGTTCCTCAGTTAGCATCGTTAGCGTTCAACTCATTCTTCATGCAATCCATAAAGGCACGCATAAACGATCCAAAGTTTCTATCAAAATCATAAAATTGTCTAAACGCCATAAATGCCTGCTTTCTATAGCTAGAATAGTCCTTAAGTATGATTTCAACTTTTTCCGGTATTTCCTCTATTGAATTAATCAACTCCCCACATTTATATGAATTCATTAGCTCGACGAAACTTTCTGAATTAAATGCAATGACCGGAACTCCGCATTGCATGTAATAAGCCACTTTTACAGAAGAAAATGCTGCCAATCGATCGTTTGAATTGGTGTTCTCATATAAGGCAAGGCCTATTGTTGCCGATGATATTACCTCAATAATTCGCCCCTCCTCGACCATATCGCAAGAAAATATTACCCGATTCTCAGATGCAATCTCTTGAATTTTGGTCAGGTATGTCTTATCTCCATAACCATGCATAATCAGCATAATGTCATCCTTCAACCGGTTAGCTATTCTCACCAAAGCCGTTGAATATCTTTCATCCTGGATTAATCCGAAATAAAGCAAAAGCTTCTTGTCCCCAGGTATATGGTATTTGCGATGAAACAATGTGGACTTTCCTTCAATAATATTTCCCCTTACCGAGATAGGCAGATAGATCCATTTGCTAGGACCTATTTCGTTGAAATGCTGTAATGCCCTCGCTCTAAGTTCGTGTTGGATGATAGTTGCATTGCACAGTTTATGATACCTTTTCTCATGTTGTCGCAAATACAGGTACCCATCTGACGCCATTGCGGATGCTAATCGTGGGTGATCTTCGATATATAACTCCAGGCTATAATACAATAATGGGTATTTGAACATTTGTGAAAGGACACCGGCCCAGAGTAATCCCTTTTTCTCAATCCCGATAAGGCATTGATATTTTGCCTCTCTGATAAGTATGATTGATTGGCGAAGAATATCGCTATCTATGAATCGTTTTGGGCTCCGAGCATATCGGCTAGAGAAGCGTGACAATACCCTTGCCATGCGTCGCATTATTTTGCGCCGCATGGTGTTCGGAGTCACAAACTTTAAGTAGCGTATATTATTATATTGTTTAAAATGCTCAGCATTTGCAAAATCTAACTTTATATCTGGATCTTTTTGAAAAACATCTACTAGATATCCGGCCTCTGCCAATTTGATGACAAACTCTTTAATAAAGGCATACAATGACCAATCATATTGAAAGATCCCAATCCTGCCCGCGTTTCTCAAATCTGTCATATACATTCCGTCATTAGATTGGCAGTATCATGATCCCTTGCCTGCCAATATCTTTATGTTGCATACGCAGCAAGTAGGTGCGCGATTTGGGCGAGCGATAATTATGCCTCAGATGAGGCCGGGCGGGATGCAACGGTGCAATAACACACTGCCATCAACATCCAAAATACGAAAGCATGTACGGGTTCAAACAGAATGCTTTGAGACGACACGCCAGCAAGTAATGCAACAGCAAGGGTACTCAAACCAAGCGAGGCCAAATCTCGTGCGGATTGGCCATGAGATTTAAAAACTGCTTGGCCAAATTGTAGAGTTAAAAAGACGACGAACAATGCAAAGGCTATCGCGCCCAAAATTCCGGTTCCCTGCAAAATGATGGCATATATGATCGCGTCGTCGATCTCGAAATTATGAAATAAATAGCCAAATCCCACGCCAAGTGGATGTTTGAGTGTCACGTCCCAAGCTAAATCAAGAACTTCCATTCGTTGTTGGTAATTCGGAATTGACTGGATGCCCTGCGATAGAGTCTGCAGCCGCTGGATATTCTCGCCCGGGAAGAACTGCAAAAGAGCTTCCCCGAAAAGTACTGTTAGAAATAGTGACAGGGCGACAGTGCGAAAGCGAAAACGACGTGATGCCAGGATTAGCAGTAGTGACCCGAAGATTGCAGCCACGAAAGAGCCGCGTGTAGCAGAAAGGATTATTACATAGCCCAAAGCTACGATCATCAACCCCAACCCTGCCTTGGGCCAGAATTGTCCCTTTTTTCTTATAAAAAACAAAACACACGCTGGAAGCCCCAAGGCTGCAATAGCGCCCAAACGCGTCGCAAATATGGCATGGCGAATTGGCCCCAGTTTTATCATCATTCCATCCGCCATCCGGTAATTACTACTTAAATCTGCCTCTGTGCCAAGAGGATCATACTCCCAATAGTGGCCGGCCCAACTTGCAAATTTTATAATGGCCAAAAATCCGAAGATTGTCAGAAGCGTATATCTGACAAATAACCAGGCGTCTTCCGGATTGTGAAGCTTTCGTGAAATCAGATAAAAGACCATCAATGGTGTCAAACAGTAGATATTCCATGCAGAAAGATCACCCCCACTCAAGTTCGCGATGAGGCCTCCAAAGCAAAAAAGACCCAATGCGACAATGGCCGCCGGCTTTGGCGTCTTTAAGCTCGATCTACTATCGTCATTAGAAAAGAGAATGTCGTCGAGGAGCAAACCTAGGAGGATAGCTTCGGAAACCGAAGTCTGATAAGGGAATGGTAGACGTGGAATCTGCACGATGGAGAGAGGGATTGTAAAAGCAAGTAACCGAACCTTGCTATCTTCGGAAAGTGCCCTAGTTAACAATATAAGAAAAGGGAGTGACAAAAGGAATACTGTTTTCGCACTCCCTGCAATAATGGCAACGGTGCAGGATATGCCAAAGAGCAGAAAAAATCCAATCCCCCATGAAGCAATAGATATACCAGAGATAGAACTCTCGCTGTTCTTTAATCCGATCAATCTAAGTAGCTCTTTTTTAAAACATAGGCCAGTAATTCCGGATCCGTCTTTACAGCAGTTTGGTGGAATCTCCACCCTTCATGATATGCAGATTGTAGTCTAAGCATGATTTTCTCCCGTCTGGTTGGGAGAAAGAAACGCCGAAGTATCTCAACGCGATTCTTCAATGATCTCAGCAAATCAGTAAACGACATTTCTCTCGCTCGTTGCAGGTAATATACACGTGATTTCGTTTCCTTCCTGTCCACTGCAATGAGATCGTCGGCGTATAAGCCGTGGTCTTCGCGGATCTTCGTGTAAGAATCGCTAATCCCCTCGCTGTAAGATCGCTGGCACAGATAATCAATCGTCATTCTCTCTCTGGTTACCAAATGATGTGCAACCGAGTGGGGATCATACCAAGCTGTATATCCGTGCTGTTTAAACTTTCTGAAGAATCCCAACTCGCCGTCTCCGCGATATCGAATTAAGTCCGGAGGCACTCCATCGGGGTGAAAGCCGCCCAATTGAGATATTAATGAATTGCGAATGAAAAAGCTGGCTCCCCAAACGTACATGGGATTGATTTGCTGTGTCTCATTGCCCAAGTCCTGTAATGTTAAGTGGCTTAATCTACCATTCATAATCAGGTTCGTTAACCATCTGGGAGGCTCAGCTTCCCAATTCGGAAGAATCCGACTTACGACCGCATCTGCTTTCCCAGATTGAATCAAACCCACTCCTGCAATCCACTCGGGTGCCAGTACAGTATCATCGTCCAGATATGCGATTATCTCTCCAAGAGCTTCGCGAGCTCCTCGATGACGGCCGTGATGGAGTCCCGTCTTCGGTTCAGACACGTAGCGGAGCGTAACAGGAGAATGTTTGCTCTTCTTTTGTACCACATCCGCCGTATTGTCAGTCGAAGCGTTATCCACAACAACAATTTCCCAATCGAAGGGAACGGATTTTTGCAGAAACAGTGAATCAAGCAACGCTGAAAGATATTTGCCGCGATTTCGAGTGGGAATGATGACTGACAGCAACAAGCTATATGCTCCAATAAAAGAAACTCTATCGATTGTATTGGTTTGAGATGCGATTTTTGACCAGCGAAACTTATCCTGCCGATTAAATTCTGGCATCCATTTCGTCTTCTGCGAAAGAATTCCAAAATTGATATCCGGGGCAGCGAAGTTTTAATTTTAAATCGCATGCAGAGGCAGAAAGAATCAAAACCTGACTTATATAGGCAATGGAGAGCATTCTAAACCAGGTTGAAAATATACTGCTTTCTTCAGGATTTGTTTCCATCAATTCATGGCCGTATTTAAATCGTTCAAACCTGCGAAACACGAATCCGCCGTCGATCATCTGATTCACCGACACCCATCTTAATGCCTTTCTGAGACAAAGCTCAATATCTGCATGCCGGTAGTCCGTGAGGAAGTAAAACCGACACAACGGATCTATTGAGTCGATATCTTCGCAGGCGCTGGAGTTATATGTGATTCCAAACCCCCCAAATCGATTTTGTGTCTCCAGGCAGCTATCGATGCCCCTCGTTATGTAAGGTATAGGGCGCTGATCATAGAAATAGAGGTTCCACAAATGATAGGATGTCTGCACGGCTTCAGAAAGTCCTTGTCGATCACCCAGCTTTGGGCCGCCCCACAAACCAGTCTCTGCAATTATGTTTTCGTCAAGGAAAGCAAATAACTCGGACATAGCGGCGCCGGCTTTGTCGTTATTGCCAACATCCCGCTCATATTGCAGCAGCACTCCATAGTTCATCACCGCGTTGCTGACATTGGCAGGACCTTCACTCCAAGGCAATTTACTGATCCAGCGATAAGCCTGCTCAGAGCCATAGAGGGAGTTCAAGAATTGAAACGGACGGCGCGTCTTTCCGCCCAAGGCCGTAACAGCCGAGACCACATGAGCCGATAAGTGACGCCATCCCCACCAATCGATCGACTCTGCAACATCGTTGTCAAGTGAAGGATCGCGATACAATCCGTCTTCACATTGATAACTGTTTATATAATCTACCCACTCCTGCCGCTCATTAATGGACAGGCAGTCAACTTTGTCCAGCAAATCATAGAGGAGTGCCGCATAAACAGAAGCATAAAGAATTGGGGTTGTCCCGCGTACCGTATAATGGAATCTTCCGGCCGGCTTGTTTTTGATCCGCAGCTTCTCCACAAATCGGGAAGCATTCTCCTTTATGTTGGGCAACTGTTCCAGCGCAAACTCTCCCAGGCATCCATCCAAAATGTGTTTCTGCCGGCGGTTTCTTGCCCACGCGTCAAGTTGCCTGCCCAGTTTCCTGACTTTCCTCAGAACAGGTACTTTCGCCAGCAGTGAGCGCAAATTGTTATCTGAATGCAAGACTGGTCTGATCACTGGACAGCGCAATGATTGGCGGCGGAGTTAGAAATGGATTTTTCACAGTGGCTCGACAGCCACATCGCATTTCATCGCCACAACTCCATCTTCCTGAGTCACCAGATAACCCGTTCCGTAGATATCCAACGAATGCACATCAAATTCAACAATCTTTTCAAGCTTGTCTATAAGGCGGTTTTGGTGCGGACCAACAGAAACAGTGATGTAGTAATGATCAGGCGTAAGGACAGGATCCTGTATCAGAAAATGCACAACACCTTTCATAGGGATCCTGTGAGGCGGTTGAGACCCCATGTATGTATTGAACCCACCCACTCTAACTCCACTGAATGATTCCAAGATGAAACCGCTGCCGGCCAGAGCTTCGCATTTATCTCGGGCATCGTAGTGAACACTCAGCAGGATAGGTTCCCCCTGATTGAAATCTGTCTTGTAATCCCCGTTTTGATCCTGAAGAGTAACCTTCTTTATGACGGATTTCATATTAAGGAGGCGATTAGGAGATGAGGTGGTTTCAACTACCGAACTGGCAGAGCCGGATGAAAGCTCTTCGAGGTATTTTGTCAGCACATTTGGAGTTGCATCGTATGCGACAATTTTTCCTGAGTTTAGCAGCAGGCTTTTCTCACAAAGTTTCTGAATAATCGCCATATTGTGGCTGACGACCAGGACGGTTCGCCCTTCTTGAGCTACATTTCCCATCTTCCCCAAGCACTTCCTTTGAAATCCCGTATCGCCAACGGCTAATACCTCATCGACCAGGAGAACTTCCGGTTCCATATGCGCCGCTACTGCAAAGGCCAGTCGAACATACATGCCGCTTGAATAACGTTTGACCGGAGTATCAAGAAATTTCTCGACCTCAGCAAAAGCCACAATCTCATCGAATTTGCGCGTGATTTCTTTTTTTTTCATTCCAAGAATGGCACCGTTGAGATAGACGTTTTCTCGTCCGGTAAGTTCAGGATGAAATCCGGCCCCGACTTCCAGGAGGCTTCCCACACGTCCTCGCACCTGCACTTTTCCTTCGGTTGGCTCGGTGATATGCGAGAGGACTTTTAGTAGGGTGCTCTTGCCTGCTCCGTTTCGCCCTATGACGCCTATTACCTCGCCATGCCTGACCTCGAAAGAGACATTCTTGAGGGCCCAAATGAAATCCTTGCCGGATTGAGTCTCAGACTTTGTGGAGGATCGAGCGGTTGAATGCCCAAATCTTGAGCACATTCTCCGTATAGGCCCTGCGAATGAGCTCATTAGCGTTTCACGCAATGTTCGATAGTTCCCCTGAAGCGCACCGAGATGGTATAGTTTACCGAGATCTTCAACCCTGATAGCTATGTCACTCATGCTTACACCACATCTGCAAAGGTCTTTTCCATTCGCCGGAAATAATACATCCCGCTCATCAGCAATAGGAGCACCATAGCCACTGAAACAGCCATGAGTTCATCCGGAGGATTGCCACCCACCAATGCCCAGCGGAAGCCCTGGATGACACCTGCCAGGGGATTAAGACCATAAATAATGCGCCATGGACCGGTCGGGACCAGACCGGCTGAATATGCCACCGGCGAGGCGTACATCCAAGCCTGGATCAAAAAGGGGATCATATGCTGGACATCACGGTATTGCACATTGAGGGCTGAAAGCCATAAACTAACTGCTAAAGCTGTCAATATTGCAAGCAGTACAAACAATGGAATCGCTAAGATCATCCAAGTCGGCATAATCTTGTAGCAGAGCATTAGTCCCAACAGCACAACAAAGGAAATCACGAAATCCACCAGGCCAGCTGCAACAGCCGAAACGGGAATCGTCAGGCGAGGGAAATATACTTTGGTGATCAGGTTGGAGTTTGCAACCAGGCTGGTCCCGGCCCGCTGCAGAGCCCCTGAAAACAATCCCCAAGGCAATAGAGCGGCGTAGCTGAAGACTGGGTAGGGAATGCCATCGGATGGCAGGTTGGCAAGCCGACCAAAAATCACGCTGAAAATCACCATAGTAATTAGCGGCTGAAGTACGGCCCACGCAACTCCCAAGGCCGTCTGCTTATATCGGATCTTGATATCGCGCCAAGTCAGAAAATAGAGAAGCTCACGGTAATGCCATAATTCTCCCAGCCGCAGAGATGGCCACCCATTTGTAGGTTCATAGACAGAAAGCAGAAGATCTTTGCTCTGAATTTCCTCGAAAGCCATTTTTATCCGTTTCCAACAATCTAGTTCGGAGGAGCTTCACCGTACAGCATATGCCCCCAATACATTTCTTACTACTTCACAACACTGCTCCAACTGCATCTCGGTCAGGGCCAATCCAGTCGGCAGATACAATCCCTGGCGCGCCACACGCTCTGCCACGGGATACTGCTCACCCCGGAATAAGCCCTGCTCCAAGAACACAGGTTGCTCATGCATGCCAAGGAAGAATGGCCTGGTTTGCACTCCCAGCGCCAAAAGACGCTTTGCGAACTCCACGGCATCCATATTAGTGGATTCATCCAATACAAGGCCGTACATCCAATAAACCTGTCGAGCCCAAGGCTCCTCCACTGGCAATTGCAGCACTTCAATATTTTTCAAGCACTCGGTGTAAGCCTGCCCAATCCAGCGCTTCTTAGCGATGATCTCGTCAAACCGCTCTAATTGAGCCAATCCTAGAGCTGCTTGGAGGTTGGTTAACCGGTAGTTGTACCCCAATTCGGTGTGGTAGAAACGACGTTCAGATTTGAAGCAGAGATTGCGCAAGCTGCGGGCTTTCTCAGCATATCGCGGATCGCTGGTCAATACCATCCCGCCTTCGCCTGTGGTGATCAGTTTATTTGCATAAAAGCTGAACGCGCTGATTTCTCCCATTCCACCGCAGCGCCTCCAGATCCGATTCCCACTTCTCTGGGAAAGATACTCCGCACCATGCACTTCTGCTGCATCTTCTACGATCGCCAGACGATATTTATCAGCCAATGCCAATAATGGATCCATATCCACTGGGTGACCGTATATATGCACTGGCATTATGGCTCGTGTTCGTGGGGTGATTTTCGATTCAACCTGGCTGACATCCATGCACAAGGTACGGGGATCGCTATCCACCAGCACAGGAACCCCGCCGCTCTCAACAATAGCCATGGCACAGGAGATGATCGTAAAGGTGGGCATAATCACTTCATCCCCAGGTTTTAGATCAAGGCATCGCACCGCCACCTGCAACGCTGTCGTGCCGTTGCTCACAGCGATCCCGTATTTCATCCCACAATAGGCAGCCCACTTCTCTTCAAACTCTTCAATGAAACGTCCGGCTGAAGAAATCCAACCAGTCTGAACGCATTCGGTTACATATTCCAGTTCACGTTCTCCTAAGAGAGGTTCATTAACAGGTATCATCTAGAAGCGCTCCTTCTCTTCAATAGCAAGCCATGGCTCGCAAAATCACGCCGGACTGACCAAGAGAGGGCAAATGTTTATTTGTTTAACGATCGGCGAATCTGCGTTCTTGACTTGAAACTTGCGGTTTTAGATATTTCTTATATATAAAACAAGAAGCAAGAGAGTATTACTATGGATTAAATCAAATATTTGCTTTGATTTGAGATGCGACATGCTCTTGCATGGCTGCGGTCAGTTGGGGAAACATCGGGAGGGATAGGATTTCGCTGGTGGCTTTTTCCGCTACTGGGAATTCTCCTGGTTTTGAGTTGTAGGCATTCTGCATGTGCAGCGGGACCGGGTAGTGGAGGCCGGTGCCGATGCCGGCGTCGGTGAGTTTCTTCTGGAGGGCTTCCCGGTTGGCGGCGCGGACTATGTATAAATGATAGATGGCGCGGGACCAGTCGGGTTCGTAGGGGATGACGACTCCAGAGAGAAGATCTTTATATCTAGCGGCGGCTTCGCGGCGTTTGGTGTTCCATTCTTCGAGATGGCGCAGCTTGACTCGCAGGAAGCCGGCCTGGATTGCGTCTAAGCGGCCGTTGTAGCCTTCGAAGTCATGGTAGTACTTTTTGGCCTGGCCATGGTCTCTCAGCATCTGGACTTTTTTGGCGATTTCCGGGTCGCTGGTAGTCACCGCTCCGCCTTCGCCGCAGGCGCCAAGATTTTTTCCCGGATAGAAGCTGAAAGCTCCTGCTTTGCCCATTGAGCCGGCTTTGAACCAGCGGTTGTGCTTTTTCGAAAAATACTGCGCGCCATGGGCCTGGCAGGCGTCTTCGATGACGATCAGGTTGTATTTCTCCGCAAGATCAAGGATGGCGTCCATGTCGCACATCTGGCCGTAGAGATGGACGGGGAGAACGGCTTTTGTCTTCGGATGTGTTTCGAGGTATGCCTTGAGTTTGGCGGGGTCCATGTTGTAGGTGCGTTCGTCTATGTCGACGAAGGCTACTTCACCGCCGGCCTGAGAGATCGCTTCGGTGGTGGCGATGAAGGTGTTCGGGACCGTTACGACGGTGTCGCCTTTGCCGATGCCGGCGGCGAGCAGGGCGAAACGGAGGGCGTCGGTGCCGCTGCTTACGCCGATGCAGTGGGGGACTTCGCAGAAGGAGGCGAATTCTTTTTCGAAATTCTCGACCTCTTCACCGCCAATGAAATGGGCGGTGCGGAGGGTTTTGCGGACTACGGCTATTAGTTCTTCTTCAAGTTCTATATGGGGGGTTACCAGGTCTAAGAATGGTATTTTCATATGCCACGAATTACACGAATTAGTTTGGCGGGATTGCCAGCTACGATGGTATTGGGTGCGACATCTTTGGTTACGACGGCGCCGGCGCCTATGATGGCGTTTTCGCCGATTATTACTTTGGCCAGGATTGTGGCGCCGGAACCGATTGAAGCGCCTTTTTTGACTAACGTTTTTTCTACTTTCCAGTCGGACTCGGTTTGGAGTTGGCCTCCGGCTGTAGCGCGGGGATAGATATCATTTATGAAGGCTACGCTGTGGCCGACGAAGACATCGTCTTCGATTGTGACGCCTTCGCAAATAAAGGTATGACTTGAAATCTTGCAGTTGTTGCCGATGAAGGCGTTTTTTTGGATTTCTACGAAGGCGCCGATCTTGACGTTGTCGCCGATGGTGCAGCCGTAGAGATTTATGAACTTGGACATCTTTACGTTAACACCTAGCTTTACGTCGGGGGCAATGCAACAGTATTCGGTCATAGGTAGACCATGCCTCCCTTGTTTGACAAAGATTCGTCGGCGGCGGCTAGCATTTTTACGACTTCTAAACCGGCGACGCCGTCGTTGAAGGGGGTTTTGTTATTTTCTACGCAGTCGACGAAGTATTTGGTTTCCGCCCCAAGGGCTTCGATTTGGTCGATGCGGGGGGACCAGACGTCGCCCATGCGGTAGCTGACCAGCAGTTCATGTACGTTTTGGCCGTCGCCGTTGGATTTGGTGACGCCTTTGTCGTAGATGCGGAGCTTTTCGTCGGCGACAAGGTCGTTCCAGACGAGCATCTTCTTTTCGCCGCCGATTAACGTCATTCGGATCTTTACCGGAGAAAGCCAGTTGACGTTGAAGTGCGCGATGACGCTGTCTTCGAAGTAGACGGTGATGTAGGCGACGTCTTCTTTGCCGTTGACGTGGCATTCGCCTGTTGCCACAACCGCCTTTGGTTTCGCCTTGATCAAATGCTTCATGATGGACAGGTCGTGCGGGGCAAGGTCCCAGACGACGTTGACGTCGGTCTGGAAAAGGCCGAGGTTGACGCGCATGGAATCGTAGTAATAAATGGCGCCCAGGGCGCCGTCATCAATCAGCTCCTTGGTTTTTTTCACGGCGCCGGTAAATAAGAACGTATGATCCACCATTAACTTGAGATTCTTCTTGTCGGCAAGCTCGACAAGCTCCTCGGCGTGAGAGACGTTGTCGGTGAAAGGCTTTTCCACGAATACATGTTTGCCGTTTTCCAGGGCTTCCTTGACGAGAGGGTAATGCGTCGCGACGGGCGTGATGACCGCAACGGCGTCGATCTCGGGGGAGCGCAGGATTTCATGGCAGTCGGTGGTGGTATGAATCGATGGGTATGCTTTCTTCGCTTTTTGTAAGACTTTGGAATTTATATCAGAGACTGATTTTACACAGCCAAGATCCAGGCTCTGAAAATTGCGGACGATGTTCGGTCCCCAATAGCCATAACCTATTACTCCTACGCTGATCATTGTTTCTCCTTGCCACGAATGGCACGAATTAGTAAGCGCCGGAAGCGGAGAGGACGGCGCGGGGGGTTTGAAGCAATATTTTGGTATCAAGCCATGCTGATTGTGAGTTGATGTAACGGATGTCGAGACGGACCATTTCTTCGAAGGTTGTGCGGCTGCGGCCGTGAACCTGCCACAGGCCTGTGATGCCCGGCTTTACTTCAAGGACGCGGCGTTTGTGCCAGGTGCAGTACTTTTCCATTTCGTATCGGATCGGGGGGCGCGGGCCTACGAGGGACATTTCGCCTCTTAAGACATTTATGAACTGGGGGATTTCGTCCAGGCTGGATTTGCGGATGAATCGGCCGACTCTCGTCACACGAGGGTCGTTCTGGATTTTGAAAACGCCGGTGCCTTTTTGTTTGCCTTCGATAAGAGATTCTACATATTTCCGGTGGATTTCCGGATCATTGCCGGTGTACATGCTGCGGAACTTCAGGAATTCGAATTCTTTGCCCAGGAGGCCGAGGCGCTTCTGTTTGAAAAGAATCGGGCCGGGGGATGTCAGCTTGACGGCGAGTGCGACGGCGATGAATACCGGAGAAAACAAGCCCAGTACAGTCAGGCTGAAGGAGATATCCACAACGCGCTTCATTATATGGTAGGAGGCTTTGGGTTTGGAGATAAAGACCTCCGGGTAGAGTTCGCGCGAGATGTCCTCCGGGAAAATGTAGAGCGCGAACGGGACGTTGTCGGGGATCGCCTTGCGGATCTTTTCGCTTAAACGGTCGCGGATTTCCTGAGGGGCGGCGCCGTTCAGGGTGGTGAAGATGGCGCCCACGGTCGAGTCTGCCCGGTACCAACCTACGATGTCGGTTTCACGCATTTGGCCCAAAAGGGCGTGAAAGACGGGAGTGGGATCCTCCAGGCGGGTTACGTCGAGGAGGGCCAGGGCGAAACGGCCGCCGGAACGCTCGCAGCGTTTGCGTTCCAGGAGTAACAGGGTTGAAAATAAGTCTTCTGGGAAGAAGGCCACGAATTTCACCAATTATTTTTAGATTTAAAGCTTATGGGTAATGTATGGGTGCAGACTACGGGGCGGCCGTTTTGGAGTTCGGGCTCGAAGCGCCATAGTTTTACGGATTCCAGGATTGCTTTGGCAAGGCGGCGGTCGCCGTGGATTACTTCGGCTTTCATGACCTGGCCCATTTCGTCGATTAACAGACTCACAACTACTTCGCCTGCGGCTTTGGCCTGCCGGGCAGTCATCGGGTAATCGATGGGGGTCTGACTGATCAGGCGGCAGGGGTAGTTCAGGACTTCGGGTTCGGTTGGCGCCGGTTCGGGTTCGGGTTCTGCAATGAGCTCAAGGGCGGCAGATGCTGCCGGTTTCGGTTCTGGATTGGCGGCGACTTCGGGCTTTTCGTTTAATCGGGATTTGAGTTTTTCGGCTTCGGTGAAGAGCGGGTCGCTCTCCAGGCTCTTTGCGGCCAGTGCCAGGGTTGTATCGTGATCGCCTCTGGTTTCGGCGGATTCGGCTTTCAGCAACAGGACTGCGGCTTCCCTGCTGGTCGGGTATTTCCACATCAGGTAATCAATGCGGCGCCTGGCGAAGTGCTCGGGGAGGCCTGTCTCGGAATCGAGGGATGCTTCTTCTTTGGCATGCTGCGATTTGGCGTAGGGGGCGACGAGAGGGTCGCCGATAACGACCTGCCGCGAGCTGAGATAGCGTGTGGAGGCGTAGAAGGATTCGGCAAGGTTGTAGCCTTCGGTGTATGCCTTGAAGAGGATGCTGGGACGGAAGTAGCCGTCCTGCATCGGGTCGCCGGTATAGGAGCCGAAGCCGGTTACGCCGCCGGTGATATAAGCTGCGGCGGATTGGGATGCGTCTTTGTCCAATATCGTTGCGATGGCGCCGGAACGCCATTTGATTACAGGAACGGCTGCCGGGTCCTGGCTGACGTAGCCCTGGACGCTGATGAGGTTGTCCAGGGGTTTGGCGGTGTTTTCGACTGTGACGGCGAAACCGGTTTTCTTTAAAACGGCAGCGGCTTGCTGGACCCAGTCGGATTCCATGGATTCCTGGGGGGAGGTCATGTCGAAGTAGAAATCACCGCCGGTTTCCGGCATTAGGGCGCGATCCACGAGCGCCAGGTCGGTCAGGCGCGTTACAAGGTATATGTCGAAATCTTTGCGCAGGAAGGGGCGCAGGTTGTCGGCTACGGCAAAGTATGGATTCTCTATACGGCCCATGTAGGGGAAGCTGCCGGTCAGGAGGTAGCGGTAGACGAGCGTCAATTCGGAATCGACGGAGCTTTGGTCATCGGCCAGGGTCAGGGGGATGCCGCGGGTGGTGACGATGTAGTGGATCCTGTCCTGGAGAGAACGGTGACTGATGTGATCGGCGATGGGGTGAAGTATTTCGCGACTGAAAGCTTCGCGGGAAATCGTTTCGGATTCGGAGGTATGGATCCGGCAGATATTGGTGATTCCCCGCTTCGCGGAATAGTAACTGCCGATGGCTGTCGACTCCCGGCTGCTTTCATTTACTACGAGAAGGACGTTATCTTGGGCTACGGAATTGGCCACGAATTGCACGAAAATTATTAGCAACAATACCGGGGTGGTTGTTAGATGGGTATGGTGCTTTATAGGGAGCTTTGCTACCGGATTGTCGGGGCGGCGATGGAGGTTCATCGCACACTTGGGCCTGGATTCCTCGAAAGAGTTTATCAGAATGCGCTTATGCATGAATTCAGGCTACGAAAAATTCCGTTTCGATGGGAGGATCCGCTCCATGTTCAATATAAGGGCGCGGATATGGGCAAATACAGGCCCGATATTGTTGTAGACAAGAAGGTGATCATTGAAATTAAAGCTGTTTCCGTCCTCATACATGCTCATACTGCCCAGGCAATCAACTATCTGACCGCCACCGGCCTCCACCTGGCACTTCTACTCAACTTCGGAGCACAGTCCCTGGAATTCAAAAGAGTTATTAGATAATTCGTGTAATTCGTGGCTTCATTCCAAGTAGTTCTTCGGACGATGTGTGATTTTGATTGTGCCGTAAGGGTAAGCGCGGTTGCGGTAGTTGTAGTATTTGTAGTGGTACTGGGTGTTGAACATCATGGGCTTGACGTCGTTGAAGATCAGGCCGATCAATTTGCTCTTGTCGAGGATTTTGAAGGCCTTTTCCATCGTACCGTACGTCGTCTTTCCGCAACGGACTACCATCAGGAAACCGTCCGCCAGGCCGGTAAGGATCTGGGCATCGGAAATGGGACCGAAGGGCGGGCAATCCAGTATGATTGTATCGAATTCGGTTTTAAGCTCGGCGATCAGTTCCTGCATCCTTACATTCGACAGGAGCTCAATCGGATTCTCCGATATTCCGCCGGCCGTCATCAGGTAGAGCTTATCCAGCCTGCGCATGTAGCAGTAGGCCTGAAGATAGTCTCCCTCCAGGTATCCCAGTAATCCCGGTTCAACCGACGTGCCGAGAAATTTATGAATGCTCGGGTTCCTCAGGTCGCAATCGACTACAACCACCCTGCGTCCGGGATCCTTGGAAAGCGAGACTGCAAGGTTTGAGCAGACCAGCGATTTGCCGTCTTCCGTGTGTGGGCTGGAGACTGCAATCACACGCAGCGGCGCCTGGGCTGCCGCTTCCGCGAGTTTGACCTTCAGGGTTTTGAACTGCTCGCTTATGAAGGAAGTCGGGTTGTGAAATGTCTCCAGTTTGCTGCTCAGGGCTGAATTCCCGATTTCGGGGATCAGGTGCTCGAAGGGGAATCTGTCGCGTTTGACTACGGCCGTTGATTCGCTATGAGCGGTTTCGACTTCTTTCAACAGGTTCAGCGAGTTGAATACGCTCAGGATCTTGTTCAGGCGCGCATATTCCATTCCGGTGGATATTGCGAGCTCCTGCAGGCTGCAGGGTTCTTTCAGGCGGCTCAGGACGGAGAGCTCCTGGGGATACCAGGGGAAATGCGAGAGGTTCCGGCCGTTGTTCAGGCTCAGCATGCTGTTCGGGTCGAGCTGGAAGGGGACAAGGTTTTTGCGCGCCAGTTCGAGGATCAGGTAGTCGACGTCCAGCTTCGCGGGCATGTACAGGTTGACGGGGGTTTCGTCGAATAGGCCGACGCGGAATTCGTTGTTGAGAGCGTAGGTCAGGGCCTGGATTATCTGGTCGGTGACGCTTTCCTGCAGTTCGGTGTCATCGAGCAGCCTGGTTTGGACGGCGGCTTTGCCGAGGATCATGTGTTTGCGGCGGGCTTTTTCCAGGAGCTGGGGGATGGAGGAGGTCTTCAGGATGCCTTTTTTCGTAAGGATGTTGCCAAGGCGAAGTTCGGCGATGTCGCTGCCGGCTGCCTGGATCAGGCCGTCGCGGAAACAGAGGATGATGGTTCGACTGCCTTTTTCGAGGGGGAGGGAACCCGTGCGGCTCTGTTCCTGGATTTGGCGGATGCTCTCTATTATCGGATGTTCCATATTAGCCACGAATTACACGAATTTAGGCAACGGATACCTCGACGGTTGTCGAAAAGATTTCTTTGTTGACCAGCTCAGCCAACTCTTCAGGTGATAATGTTTCCAGATAGAGCGAGATGGCTTCTTTGATATTTGCCACAGCTTCCTCCATAGTGTCACCTTGCGATTGACACCCGGGCAAATCCGGGCAGTATGCGTAGCAGCCTGCCTCATCCCGTTCAATTATCACGCTAAATTTTTGCATAATTGCCTGTCTCCTACACAATATCATGCCACGAATTGCACGAAAATTTAACCGGAGGCGCGTTCGGCGATTTTCTCGATAACGGGGTCGAGGATTCGGAGGACGGCGGAATGTTTTGAGTAAAGATAGTAAAGGCCGCCGATGTAGATGCCGGTGAAGACGATGAGCATTGCGGCGTGCGCCAATCGTCTGTAGAGCGTGTGCTTTTCGTCTGCGAGAGTGGCGATAGTCGGGATTTCGACCAGGACGGGGACGTCCAGGGCTCGTTCGAGTTCACGGTAAGTCCAGGGCCGCTGATTCAGAAAATCCACAACGATTGCGGCGGCAATGCCGGCGGCGATGCTCATGACGAATCCCGCCAGAAGGATTACAATTGGCTTGGGCGTCGAAGGTTCCAACGGATAATTGGCAGGATCAATAATTTCGAACTGGGCGCCCTTCTGACGACTTTCGAGGCTGCTGGCAAGCGTTGCCTCAGCCAGTTTTTTCTTGAGATTCTCATGCTGCTTCATCAAATCATCGTTTGCGCGGGTAATGGCCAGCATTTCCTGCTCGACCCCCGGAGTGTTCTGGATTCGCCGATTGTATTTTTCTATTTCCTCTTCAATCCACTTCTTTTCCTTCTCGCGGATTGCAATGTCGGTCTTTAACTGCCGCAGTTGAGCGGTGAGACTTTGGTATACGGAGTTGGGGGCCATGTCGGGCGAAGCTTCGCCGGATGCGCTGTTCCCTTCTGCGGCGGCCAGGTCTTCAGGCGGAATCTCTTTTTTCAGGTGATCGAGTTCCGCCTTGAGACGGCGCACATCGGGGTGGGTTGATTTCGCCTTGACGATCAGCTCGTTGTATTCCTGCTGTTTTTTAAGATAGGTATCGACCAACGGATTTCGCGCCGCCACTACGGCCGCTTTCGATGATGCGCTTGGGATCATCGGAGGCGTTTCAGAAATCTGCCTCTCGAGGTTCATCTGGAGCGTGACGAAGCGGTCGAGGGCTTCCAGGTTGCCGTTTTTCTGGACCTGGAGACGGTCGAGTGTGCGCAGATTGGTGTCGCGCTGGTCGGGTAATTCGAAGCGGTAGCGCTGCTTCAGGGCGCTGAGTTTTGTCTCGGACTCCTGCAATTGATCGGCGATTTTTTTCAGCTCGGCTTCAAAGAAATCGGCTGTACCAAATACTTTATTTTCGCGGGCTTTGTTGTCCTGCTCGATGAACAGCGATGCAAGGCGAGCTGTAATCCTTTGAGCCAGGTCGGGATTTTGATCGCGATAGGTAATAATTATGGAGGTTGTGGGCAGGAACCTCCCGCGTATCTTTTCGGAAGGAAACTCGATTTTGATCCTCCTATTCAGCTTGGCGACTTTTCTTTCTTCGTTGAGCCTGCGGTATTCGGAAAGCTGGGATTCAAACTCCCTGATAATTCTTAGTAGATTCGTCCGGCTGAGGATTGTCTGCTCGATCTGGCTCAACCGTTCATCCGTATCACTGCCGATCAGATCTTTGACGAAGTCATCCGGGACGTCGCGCTGCTGGATGAGGATCATGGTCTGCGAGGCGTACATCTTCGGGAAAATGAGCGTCATGAGGATCGCAAGGCCGCAGAGCGCTACGGTGGGAATAATTACCCACCAGCGGCGGCGGACAAGCAGCGCCAGGTAATCGTTGAGATTCTTGAGTCTCGATTTTTTCATAAATTAGCCACGAATTGCACGAATTTCACCAATTCGGAAGCCGATGGATGCGTAGAAGCGTTTGGATGTGTACAGGTCGTAAGCCCTGTAGCTGGCGCCTATGCTTGCGATCCAGTGTCTGCCCAGTTGTTGGGAAAGTGCCAGAGAGCCGTACAGACCTTCGTAATCGTAGGGGCTCTGCTTGAAGGCAGAGGCCTGGAAATTAAGCGACGTTGTGCGGCCAAGGCTCTGGAAGAAAGTCAGATTGATATGGTGGCTCTCGGTAGTGCCTCCTACGCCGGTGCTGTCGCTTGCGGAATGGGAGTATCCGACTGAGAAATGGTTGGTCTGGAATTGTTTGGAGATATTGGCATTGATCAGGTAATTCAGATCGTCGGTTTTTTCTGCAAATGACGGGCCGGCTTCCAGATTCAGGTTCCAGCCGGGGCTCAACTCATGAGAGATGCCGAATGTCGCCGAGTGCGAGCGGGTGGTTTCATAAAGGTTGTCGTAATCGTTCTGCCACACTTTGTACTTCAGGCTCCAGGTGAGGCGCTTGCTCTGTTTGTGGGAAAAGCCCACATTCCCTTCCACACGGGTCTGATCGGATTGGCTGGTGCGCTCCTCTTCCTCTTCGTAATTTCGGAAAGAGCCGGAGGCGCTGAATGTGAGAAATGATTTGTCCGTCAAATCAATATCCAGTCCAATATTAGAACTATTGCTGATATTGGAGCGCTTGTAAAGCTGCGGCTCATAAATGTATTGGAATCCGCCTTCCATCGGAGCGATGCCCTTCAGCACGTTGATCGTCGAATAGTCGGGCGCCGTATTCAGAGTATTGGAAAGCCGGAAATGCGTTGTGTTGCTCGGCTGCGCTTCGATGCGCCCGGTAAAGGCGTGCGAGGTGGTGGTAATGTGCGGATCCATCTGGAAGCGCTCGGCAACGAAGTTGTAGTTCAGGAAAATCGTGGAATGCTGTCCCAGCGACGTGAGACTGACCGACGGATAAACCGAGTAGAACTCGCTCATCTCCAGCCCGCGGGCGCCGCCGGTACTCTCCGGCTGATCGGTCACTCCCCCCATAAAATCAACCGAAAGCCCATACTGCTGCTTCCTCTCCGCCTGCAGCGGCAAGACGCCACTAATTACACAAACTAGTGCAATTAGTGTAATTCGTGCAATTCGTGGCTTCTTAAGGAACGACGACGACATCGCCTGACCTCAATAAAATATTTTGTTCGGCCCGTCTGCCTTTAATCACATCACGATAGTTGAAATTGAACACAATGTGCTCATTCCCGATGGTGCGGAGGATCGTAATTTCATCGTCCTTGGCGTAATCCTGGAATCCGCCCGCAAGCGCGAGTGCCTGGAGCACGGTTACGGCTTTTTCGTTATTCAGGCCTCCCGGCTTCTGAACCTTGCCCAAGACGTATATCCGGTAGCTCTGGATGGCCTCGACGATAATGGTAACTTCAGGGGCGCTCAGGAATTCCGAGAGCTTCTTCTCGACCAGCCGTTTCAGCTCGCCGGGGCTGATGCCGGCGGCTTGAAGATCCTGGACCAGCGGGAAAGAGATGCGGCCGTCGGGTCTTACCAGGACTTTGCGCGTAAGCTCCGGCTCTTTCCAGACGAAGATCTCGAGCATGTCATTCGGTTGTATTACATAAAGCGGTTCCGGCCGGTCTGTTTCCTGGGCGCTGATGGTCGGGAGTATCAGAGCCCAGAGCAAAAGGAAGATTAGCTGCTTCATAGGTTGGGCTCTTTCTCTTTTATGGCCATGGGATCCGTGCCGTTTTTCTCTTCCAGCGCCTCGGTCAGAGTCTCGATTTTGTGTACAAGCGCTTCCATACGGGCATTCAGCATGCGAAGCGAGTCTCCAATATCTCCCGTTCCGTCGTCACCGGTATTCATGTTGCAGGCGACGGATCTTGTGAATTCGGAGACGCTGCGCGCGCCGCGCGAATTCGTAACGTTCTTCAGGGAGTCGTACTCTTCGTCTGATAGACGAAAACTTACTATTCTGGATCGTCGTTTAATCGTCATGATTTAAGGATGGGTATCTGTGCTACCGCCAATTCAGTCCCAGGAGGACAACGGGCACATTAGGGTGGCTAATCTAAGTTTAAATCGGTAAAACCTGCGGGCATATTTATGTATTACATTCGTATTTCTCGCAATAGCTCAACGGTATGGTACCTCGTTGCCCGCAGGTGCCATAAAGTTGACATTTACCGACCGCGTTGCCGACCGGCAGCGCAAATTTCAATAGATTTGCCCGCTGCGCAGCCTATTCGGGAGTTTATGCATTTGAGGCCAGGATGATAAATGCAGGCCTGTGGAGAACAGCCGCGAAGCGGCTGCGAAACAAAGCCCAGGGTTGGCTGCGCTTTTCGCAGCCAACCCTGGGGATGATGTGCCATTGGAGTCAACCCTGAAAGGGTTGAGCGAATACGCAACCCTTTCAGGGTTGGCTTCTTGC
>JAFGIY010000027.1 GCA_016929335.1 Acidobacteriota bacterium
AAAGTTCCAATAATGCTTTCGAACGAAATTATTATGGATGAGAGCCGTCAACAAAATGTAAAGTTATTGTTGCGCGGGCCCTTAGCCGAGAGATCTTCATCCGATACCTCAAAAGCATCCTGAAGGCCTGTCCATAGCGATTTGCTGACTTGGGTCATACTTCCTCACGTCTGCCAGGCCTTCTTAAAGCTCCGCATCACTCAGAGAATTTTGTCTGCCGTCCATCTGCGGGAGAATGTGATCTCAAATCAATTACCGGGTGCTGCAGGATGCCGTCATGGCGCTGAGCATTCACCATAAGTGATTCCCTCCACGGCATTTATGGCCCAAACATACTGCGCCCTTTGTGCAATGAAAGAAATCCCGAAAAATTGCTGAAATTCGAGTAGGCGTTTCCGAGCGGTTTGCGTCTTGTTAATAAGGAAAGGGACGTTGTGCCTATGGGATATGTCGCTGCCTGGAATACAGCGCAAGTATCCCGGAAGGCACGAAAGCTAAATCAGTTTGCATATTTCCTGGAGCTTTGGAGACAACATGAAAAAGGAGCTTGATTCAATCCTCCTCACGAGGCAGGAACTCAATATTATGAAAATAGTATGGGATCGCGGGATTGCGAGCATCAAGGAAGTGAAGGAAGCGATGTCTTCGAAGAAGACAGTTGCATATACAACAGTCCTGACTCTTATGGGAATTCTTGAAAGGAAAGGAGTCGTGACTCACACAAAGTCCAGCAAAGCATTTATTTACAGGCCGCTTTTATCTCGCCAACAGGCAATGCGAAACCATGTCCGGGACATGCTCGCTCATTATTTTGACGGCGATGCGGAAGCGCTGATCGATTTTGTTTTGCGAAACGAGGTCGATTCATCCGATCAGCTGGCAGCAATTCGCAGCCATCTTCAAATGACGGCAGAGACAGAAAAGCAAATTCCGGAATCCGCTGATGAGGAGAAGCAAGAGTACCGTGCAGTCGTTTAAAAGCGGGGGTAGTGGAAATATTTAATGCTCCCATGCCGGAGCCCCGAATTTACTGTTTATCTTCCGTCGGCGAGAGCAGCGCGGATACCATTGCCCTTCGGTTCATTCTCAGCGCCTGATATAAGCTTTCCGGCGTCCTCGATTCGGGCATCGTGGATTTAGCGCGCGATGCTCTTGTCGTATCTCCTTTAATGCGTCGCTAGCCGAAGCTAACATCACCTCTTTGTAGATGTTTTATAATTGAGATGTCACGAAGGCAGATTGAATCTCGTCAGGAGGATTGTGGCATGGCGACCAGACTAAAGAAATCGGTCTTATACTCCTATGGCATTGCGGATATGTTCTTCGGCCTTCTGATAGCCATGGAAGTATATTTTTTCCCCGTCTTCCTAACCGATTATGCGCAATTCTCTCTGGTGGTTGTCGGCCAAATCCTCTTGTTCACAAGTATTATCGATATCTTTTGCACTCTGGGCGGCGGATTTCTTCTGCAAAAGACGACTCTGAAATTCGGGGGAAAATATCGTTCCTGGTTTCTGGCCGGCCCTGCTCTCGCCGCACCTCTTTTCGTCCTCCAATTTACAAAAATCGGCAATGACTGGACTGCGGCCGTGATCATTATTGCAGGTTTCATCGCCAGCCATATTCTTTTCAACGTCTTTTTTTCCGCAAGCGGAGCCATGGTAGGCCGACTTAGCCAATTACCGGATGAAATTACTTTGTTATCAGCCAGCAGAGCACAGGGCATGGCGGCTTCAGGAATCATTTTTTCGCTAACCGGGCTGCCGATGATTATGTTTCTGGGAAAACATTTCGGCGATATCAAGGGGCACGCCATTTCAGTGGGAGTCTATGCCTTGCTGATGATCTTTGGATACCTGTATTTATACTGGATTACCGCAGGGAAGGATCCGTACGACAAAACGGCAACAGGTCCGGAAAAGGGCGAAGAAGGGCTTTCCATGAAAACAATTGCCGGCCTGGTACTGAGCAATCCGCCGCTTATCTTTCTCTCTTTCGCCGAGATATTCAGGAACACATACATCTTTATAGTTACCGGCTTTGCCATCTATTATTTCAAATATGTGCTGGATGATGTGCCGTTTGTATCCATTTTCATCCTTGCAATCAGCATCGCGGGGCTGATCGGTTCTCTGGCTGCCTCATGGATCGGCGTTAAAATCGGGAAACGCCGCTCGTACTGGATTTGCCTCCTTCTGGCTGCTGCCGGATTTGCTTCCGCAAGCTATCTGCGGGAAACGTCCTGGATGATCACATCTGCATGTTGCGTCGCCTCGATGTTCGGCATGATTGCCGGTGCCATGAGTACGGCATTATTTACCGATACCGCAATTTACGGAGAATGGAAAAGAGGCAGCAATATCAGGGCGTTCATTATGGCCGTATGCAATGTACCGATCAAAGTGGGTGTTTTCATCCGAAGCGCCATCCTGAGCCTTGGATTGATGGCTATCGGATTTGTCGCTAACATGGATCCGACTCCGGCAGTGGTGGAAGGCATCCGCGCGATTATGATCTTCGCCCCGGCAGTTGCCTGCGTTCTTGCTGCGGCTGTCTTTTATTTTGGATACAAAATAAAAGACTCGCAAGTTCTGTTTATGCAGGAAGAAATAGCACAAAGAAGGGCCGCTTCAAATATCGAGGAGGAACGAATGTAATCCTGCCCATGAATGCGGGCATCCATGAGAACCGGTTAACCGGATTCCCTGCTTTCCTTCTTCGGAGGGGATTGCAGCGCTTCCCTCACCTTGCTCGCAAGGCGCTTGGGGGAAAAGGGCTTTTCCAGAAAGGCGATGCCCGAATCCAGAATGCCGTGATGCACAATCGCGTTATCTGTATAACCGGAAATATAAAGCGCTTTGATGCCCGGGCGGGTGGTTTCCAATCGAGAAACAAGGACGCTTCCGCTTATCCCAGGCATGATAACGTCTGTTACCACCAGATGAATTTCTTCTGTATATTCTCCTGCCAGACGAAGCGCTTCCTTGCCGTCTCCCGCTTCAATGATCGTATATCCCCGGTCACGAAGAATCCGGCTTGCCAGGTTGCGCACCGCGGCTTCATCCTCGACCAGAAGGATAGTCTCCGTTCCCGGGTATTCCGGCTCTTCTGTGATCTCGATGGAAGTGCTCTCTCCTTCCACTCGCGGGAAATATATTTTGAATGTTGTGCCTTTTCCGGGTTCGCTATAAACCCAGATGAAGCCGTTGCTCTGCTTGACAATCCCGTAAACGGTAGCTAATCCAAGTCCCGTTCCCTTGTTCTTCTCCTTTGTAGTAAAGAAAGGCTCGAACAGGTGTTCTTTTGTTCCCGCATCCATACCGACGCCATTGTCGCTTATTGCCAGCATCACGTAAGCGCCCGGCTTTGCGCCGGAATGCTCTCTGATATAGTCTTCGTTAAAATGGATGTTGGCCGTTTCGATGGTAAGCTTTCCTCCTTTCGGCATGGCGTCGCGCGCGTTGACGGCAAGATTCAACACCACTTGTTGAATCTTTGCAGGATCGGCATGGATCATCCCCAGATCCTGCGATGTGATGAATGCAAGATCAATATCTTCTCCTATCAGACGGCGAAGCATGGCGCTCAATTGATCGATGATTGCATTCAGGTCCAGGATTTCAGGCTGCAGGATCTGCTTTCTGCCGAAAGCCAGCAATTGGGATGTCAAAGCTGCCGCACGTTTCCCGGCATCCCAGACCTGTTCAATATCTTTGCGAACGGCAGCATCTTCACCGAGAGACTCCAGAGCCAGTTCGCTGTAACCGTTAATGACATTGAGCAGATTGTTAAAATCATGCGCTACGCCTCCGGCTAAAACGCCGATCGCTTCCATTTTCTGCGCTTGCAGCAACTGGGCTTCAAGCTGCTTGTATTCGGTGATATCCCGCATCGCCAAAATAATCTGTTTTTCTCCCTTTTTATTTGTCAGGAGTGATTTTCTCGTCATCCATGTGCGGCGCAGGCCGTGTGGATCAATAATGGAATCCTCGGTAAGGCTGTTTCTGCCTGTTCTCAAAACCTCTTCTTCGCTTTTCAGCAAAGCCTTAGCCAATTCTTCGGGCAGATCTTCAAATCCGGTTTTGCCGATCAGATCCTCCTTCTTCTGCTCCATGTATTTGCAAAAAGCGTCGTTGACAAGAACGTGTATATGATTGCAGTCCTTAACTACAACGGGATCCGCGATGCCGTTGATTATCTGATCCAGGTATTCCCTGGATTCCCTGAGCGCCTCCTCTGCCTGTCTCCATTCAGTGACGTCGAGTCCGGTGCCGACATAGAGCGTCACCTTCCCATCCTTTTGCGCAACCGGATAGCCGCGGTCCCAGATATGCCGGATCGATCCGTCTGCCCGGATGATTCGATATTCATAGCTGACAGGCTGCCCTGTCCGGGTCATCGGCCCCCAGTTCATTACCTTCTCCCTGTCCTCAGGGTGTACGGGATTAATAAAGGGTTCATCTTGATTCAGTGCCCGGTCTCTCGCGTATCCCCAAACGCGTTCGAAGGCCGGACTGAGATAGGTTGCGATCCCTTTTTGAGCGTCATAAATATAAAATATTTCATCGATGGTATTCGTGATCAGCTGGAACCGTTCTTCGCTCTCACGCAGGGCGGTTTCCGTCTGTTTCCGTTCAGTTATGTCTACGGATGTGCTGAGCAGGCAGGGTTCATCATCAAATAAGATCGGATTGGCCGAAAAGAGAACGCGGCGAACCTTGCCGTCTTTTCGCAGAAAATCAACCTCGAGATTATAAATGCTCCCCTCTTCGCCAATCTTCTGAATTATCCAGTCGCGCTGTGCCGGATCTGCCCACAGGCTGTGCACCATCGATGAACTGCCGATCAGTTCTTCGCGATCAAAGCCGCCGAAGTCTGCGATTGCTTGATTCATATCGATGCAGCTTCCATCACTAATCCGGAAAATCGCCATAAGGTTGGAAGAGGTGTGGAAAATTCTATCAAACCTATTCCTGGCTATCTGCAACTCTTTGTTAAGCCGGGCGTTTTCCCGGCGCAATTGATCGGCTTTATCCGGCAACGGCTTACCTCCGGTCTCGGTTTTTGAATATACCCGACACATGGTCCGGCATCCCTGGATTCAACTCCCATCTCCCCATCCTCAGGATTGGGACAAGCCCTAATTAATTAGAAACTGCTCCATTCAATAAGTCAATCAACGGATTCAGAGGAACCATAGAAGAATTCCGCAACTTTCTGCAGGGAAGCGGCTGAAGCCTGTGATGCTTGTCGGCCCCAGCCGCAGTGAGATTTGACTGCTGTGCATCATAAAGGATGACGATTCCTGGAGACTTAGCGGCTTGGAGTCTTCGAGTTGATTGAACTCAATGGCTCCAGGGCTCTGAGGCTCTAAGAAAAGGCCCCAAGGTTTCCTTTCGCCTCCGGATCTGCCGGAAGGGCGCATACGTCGATGCAAATCAACAATGGTACATATTATGTAACAAATGTCTTGACAAAGAAACACTTAATGGCAAACACTCATAGCACAAACGGATTTCCGATCTCTAGATCGACAGGATGAATTTTAAACGGGAAGGGCGCAGGCTTTCTCCCCCCCCGCGGCTTTTTGAGCTCGACCCTGGCAGGCACAGAAAGCGATGCGGGAATGCCGGATCCAGCCGTACGCAGAATCATTCCCATGACTGGGACGATTGATCTGCGGCGGCTGGATTCATGGAAGTCACGCAAACGCAATGGCGAGGTCAAAATCATGAAAAAAATCTTTCTGACAGCAGCTTTGCTGTGCAGTCTTCTTTTAGCTGCCCCGGCGTTCGGTCAATCAAGCAATGCCAGCCTGGGTGGAACAATATCGGATACTTCCGGTGCGGTCATTCCGGGAGTTGCCGTTACCGCAACAAATACCGCTACCGGAGTTGTAAACACCGCGGTGAGCAACAGTGTAGGGATTTATAATTTCCCCAGTCTGTTGCCCGGTACCTATAAGGTCAGCGCGGAGCATTCCGGCTTTCAACCCCACACCTATACGGATGTCTTACTCGGAAATGCCGCGCAGGTGCGCCTGAACTTTCAGTTGCAGGTAGGCGGCGTTTCGACAGCCATAGAAGTCAGCGTTGCAGCCGACAGGCTGTTGTTGGAATCGAGTTCATCAACCGGGGATGTGCTTGCCGAGCAAGCCGTGCTCAATCTGCCGCAGGTAAACAGCAATGCCTTGGATATGGTCAGGGTAATGTCCGGCTACATCCCTGTTGACGGGAACGCGGTTTTTAATGCCGACGGCACTACCGTCGGCGGCGTAAGCGTCGCCAATCTCAATTTGCAGCGTGACGGCGTGAGCATCAGCGATGTGAGATTTCCGGCCGGCATCCATTCACCCACACAGATCAATCCGGACATGGTCGGTGAGCTTCGCATCATCCAATCTCCGGTCGATGCCGAAATGGGGCGCGGAAACGCGCAAATTCAGGTAATGACGAAATCCGGATCCAACGATTATCACGGCAGTGTCGTATGGGATGCGCAGAACTCAGGCCTGGATTCCAATCAATGGGAGAACAACCGCAGCGCCGTCGTCCCACCCTGGAGAAATCTGCATCAATATACGTTGAGTCTCGGCGGCCCGATCATCAAGAACAAGACGTTCTTTTTCGCGCTGTTCAACGGCCAGATTGCGCGCCTGCGGGATTCTCAAAATCCCCTGGCACTGACGGCCTGTGCGCGAAAAGGAATATTCCGGTACTATGACAGTTGGAATAACGGCCGCTACGGCCAGGTGACGACCACCGCCGGCACGCCGACGATCGCAGTGGTTGATTTTAACGGCAATCCCGTCGCGCCGACTACGAATCCGGACGGCAGCGCGCACAACGGCATTCTTCGCTATGCCAGCGTGTTCGGGCCTCTTTTAAATGCCCCACAGACAAACGATTGTTCCGACTTCGATCCTGCAACAGATGTTGATTGGAGCACGAGTTGGGATCCCTATCGGAAGGCAGTCGACTCGACCGGATATATTGACTACTTTTTATCCCTGATGCCGGAGGCGACCAGCTTTGAATCCATCGGAGACGGACTGAATACGGCGGGCGGACGATGGACACGGGGTACGCGCGGTGCGGACAATATGTACGGCATCGGCGAGGACAACAACCGGAAGCAGATCAATATCAAAGTGGATCATGTCTTTAATGCGAATCACAGAATCAATGCCTCCTGGAGTCTGGAAAAGAGCTGGGCTGATAATAACTTCAAAGTCTGGCCTCAAGGTTGGGGGGGCAGGACGGAGCGGCAACCGCAGGTCTGGACGGTGAATTTCACATCAACGATAACGCCAACTCTGCTCAATGAGGCCCGCTTCGGATTGATGCGGACGGGCAATAACGGCTATTTCCCGCTGGAAAATCCTGAAACCGGCAAAGAACTGCAGAGCCACCTTCCCGAGATCAACGGGCTTCCCGTCGTCGTCAGTCCGGGAACCGGAGCGGCAGCTTTCACTGTGGCTTCAAGCAATTTCTTCGGCGGCAGGGGCGCCCTTCTCGGATGGACCAACCAGGATCTCAGTCCCAGATATACCTATGGCGATACCATAACTTGGATAAAGGGGAAGCACTCGATTAAAGCCGGCGGCGAAATCCGCCTCAGTGGGACGAAGTCGAAGGTTTATGGCACCGGCTGGGGCTGGAATGCAAATCCCTATGCCGTTGGCGGAAATGCAACGGCGCTTGCGGTACAGGGAATCAACAGCACGAATATGCCCGGACTGACGGGCACTGCTTTGGCGGGAAACCGGCGGGCGATGGAAAACCTTCTGACTTTTCTCTCCGGCTCGCTGGGCTCGGTACAGCAGACCTATTTTGTTAATTCCGCCAAAAACCTGAGCTCATGGAATGATCCTCTTACCGAAAAGCAGAAAATTCGGGATATGCATAAAAATGAGTTTGCCATCTTCGTCAAGGATGACTGGAAGGTGACTTCGGATCTGACCCTCAACCTTGGCCTGCGCTATGAGTATTATGGCGTGCCGTATCTGAAATCGGGGTTGACGGCCGCTTTAAAGGGCGGAGGCAACGCAGTGTACGGAATCTCGGGACGAAGCTGGAATGAGGCTTTCTGGAATGCCGGCGAGCGAGCAGACATGACGGAGCTGGTTTTTGTCGGACCCGGCTCGCCCAATCCCGACCAGAGAATTTACGCTCGCGACATGAACAATTTCGGACCTGCCGTCGGCTTTGCCTGGCAGATACCATGGTTCGGAAAAGGAAAGACAACCATCCGCGGCGGATATCAGGTTACTTTTCAGACAGCGGACAATCTGGCGACCGTTGAGGGCATTATTGCCAATCCCCCGGGCAGTACAACGAATGCCGGATATACTCCGAGCAACATCTACCTCAGCCTGGAGAACATGAACGAGGTCATCCCTGTGACCCCGACCGCCAATCCGATGCAGCCGGTTCCTTTGACTGATCGGACTCAAACCATTACAGCGTATGATCCCAACTTTGTTAGCCCGTATATTCAAAATGTGACGCTGTCGATAGCGCGCAATATCGGAAGGAGCTTTACGGTAGACGTGCGCTATGTCGGAACTTTCAGCCGAAAGAATCCAGGTTCCATCAATGTCAATATGCCGAACTTCCTGACCAACGGATTGCTCGAAGCGTTCAACGCTGCGCGATATGGCGATGACACGAATCCTGCGGTTCAGTTGCTGGATGATATTTTTGCTCCGGTCAGAGGCACAACCAGCGGAGCGGCATATCTTCGCGCTTCCACGCGGGCAGCGGCAGGACAACAAGCCAGAGCCATGCTCGCAATGGGCAACTACCAGGCTCTTGCCAACCTGATCAATGCCTGGTCGAATCCCAGCGCCCCCAAAGGTACCACGGATAACGGATGGTTGCTCCGGACAGCCGGATTTCCGGAGAATTTCATTGTTACCAATCCTCAGTTCAGTACGGTAAACCTTCGCACCAACAGGGGCAATTCAAACTACCATTCGATGCAGACTCAAGTCACCATGCGGCCCAAAGCAGGCCTCAGCTTTCAGTTGTCTTATACACTGAGCAAGAATCTCGGCAACCTCGGCGGCACTCCCTCGGATCCGCGGAACATTGCGTGGGACTATGGAGTGTTAAGCAGCGACCGCCGGCATGCATTCACCTCATACGGGACCTTCGACCTGCCGGTTGGGCCCAACCGGCAGTTTTTCAACGGCGCTTCCGGAACTCTGGCGCGGATTCTGGAGGGATGGCAGACGAGCTGGATCCTGAGTGTAACCAGCGGGAGTCCGGCCAATGTCACAGCTCAAAACATGCTCTACGGCACCGGCGTCCCGGACCTGGTCGGGACATTTCCCTTCGATAAAATAGGCGTTTCCTGGGAGCCCAATGCCTATCAGGGAAACTACTTCGGCGATTACTTCCAGAATGTCAATGATCCGCAGGTGGCCATGGTTACAGATCTGAATAATTTGAGAAACTACTGTACACTTACGGCAGTTGCGGATCCGGACGGTAATATTGTTCTTCAGAATCCGATGCCCGGAACGCTGGGCTCCTTCGGAAGGAACCGTTTTTACGGGCCTTCGACATGGAGCCTCGATATGGCCATCAGCAAGTCGGTTAAAATCGACGAATCCAAGCGTGTGGAAGTTCGCGTGGATGCAACAAACATATTCAACCATCCGCAACCGGGCGGCAGCAGAAGCTCGGCAAGCACGCGGATATACTTTGCAAATCCCCCTGATCTGAATATTAACAGCGCCAATCCCTTCGGCTATCTTGGAACGAAGGTCGGGAGCCGTACCTTCCAGGCCCGGCTCCGGTTTAATTTCTAAATCAATACTCCGCGATAGTTCGCGGACGGATAAATGGTTTCTGGTTCCCCCGAACTCCCCTGTTGCCACGGGGAGTCGGGGGGATTGGAATAATGGCTCGGTGGCTTTTCGGCCTATTCCGGCCAGCAATTAGAGGGCAATGGCGGAAGCTGACGGGCCATCAGGGCCCGGAGGGCCTTGTTGAATCCGTCCGGTTCCAGGGCGTCCAGGCGTTGAATTTCGATCCTGGCTTTTTCCATGAAATCCAGATTATCCACCACATCCAGGGATCGCAGCCCTGGGTAAGAGCGTTGAATCAGCGAAAACGCCTGTTGCTGTAACGGATCAAGGCGAAGGTATCTGTCGGTTTCCGCGATCATGGCCTGTTTGTCCCTGTCCAGACGGCCATCCACATTCATCAGCAGATTAAGGCTGAAATCTCCGCAGCGAAAATGTGAAGGCATTTCATCGAGATGCTCCAGAAGGAGGCGGATTTCCGCCACGATTTCCGTATCCGTCATCGGTTCGAAAGAGCCTTCGGCGATCATCCGTTGAATAGGCGACAGCGGGTGAATGGCGAAGGTGCGCACACGGATGAAATCCGGACGGATCTGATTGAGGATTTTCGCGGTTTCCTTTGCATGTTCTTCGCTGAAACGGCGGCCCCCCACTCCCGGCATGATATATTCGGAAAGGGAGATTCCTGAAGAAACCACATGCAGTCCTCCGGACAGGATGTCATCGGGAGTGTTCCCCTTGCGAATCAGTGCGAGGACATTTGCCGAGCCGCTTTCCATTCCCGAGTGAATCCTTGTCAGTCCTGCAGCCTTCAACTGCTTGAGATCCTCGATGCTTTTCCGCTTCATGGTTTTGGCCCGCGCATAAGTGGTTACGCGCTCGATCGACGGGAACTTCTCCCGGATATAACCAATGATTTCCAGCAGTTCATTTGTGGGCAGAACCAGGCTGTCGGCATCCTGCAGAAATGCGGCCCTCGGGCCGCCGCCTTGAGTAGGATATAACTTGGCCATCTGGTCGATGTCTTTTTTGACTTCTTCCACGGAGCGCCGGGAGAATTTCAGTCCCTTGAACGGCGGGCAAATGTGGCACCGGTTCCATGGGCAATTGCGGGTAACGCGCACCAGAAGGCTGTCGGCTTCATTGGGAGGGCGAATGGCGCCTTGTTCGAACATGGATTCCGCCTCTTGCATAAAGATGATGAAAATTTCCGGTCAAGCTGAAAGGCCCGGATTATGCAAAATGGCCTTCCGGCTGCAATGCTTTCTCATGGTCCGGCCGTTTCCAGTATTGCATGCGCATTTTACAGTGGAATTCCATGGCCGGGAATGGCTTTTTAATCACGCTTCTGCCTTCTAATGAGGAAAGAGCGAAATGAGTCGGCGAAATAATCGAGTTGAGAAAACCGGATCGAGTGCGTATATAATCGCATCCATCCCGAGAAGGGTTTTGGTTGATGTTTCATTCTAAATCACCACCATCAGTACTCCCAATGGAGGCAGCTATGAAGAAGGTCTTGGCCGCTGTTTTTATTATGGGCGCGTTCGCACAACTCGCCGTCTCACAGATTCAAACGGCAAAGGTGACGGGCGGAGAAGTGCAGGGCGTCGTCACCGACGGCATTTCGATATTCAAAGGGATCCCATTTGCCGCGCCTCCAACGGGCGATCTGCGCTGGAAGGCGCCCGCGCCTGTGCAGGCATGGACAGGTACCAAGAAGGCGGATGCTTTCGGACTCGCCTGCATGCAGGCTGCCGGCTCAATGGGGAACACCGCTCCTGTCGGCGAAGACTGCCTCTATTTAAACGTTTGGACGCCCGCAAAAAAGCCGGGAGAAAAGATCCCTGTAATCGTTTGGATCTATGGAGGAGGCTTCAGCGGCGGCTCGACCAGCACACCCATGTATGACGGAATGGGTTTCGCTAAAAAGGGTGTTGTTCTGGTAAGTGTTGCCTATCGAGTCGGTCCTTTCGGATTTCTTGCACATCCGGAACTCAGCCGTGAAAGCGGCAAGGGATCGGGGAACTACGGGCTCGAAGATATGATCGCGGGGCTGAAATGGGTTAAGGAGAATATTGCCCGGTTTGGAGGCGATCCTTCCAAGGTAACGATTTTCGGCCACTCGGCCGGCGGAATGGCGGTCAACATGCTCGCGGCTTCCCCGGTAACCAAAGGCCTTATCCACCGCGCCATCTGTATGAGCGGAGGTTCTTTTGCTCCACTCCAGACTTCGGAGCAAGGGGGAATGGGATTGGGAATCCCGGCGCTCAAGCTGGCGGAGTCAACGGGCGAAGAATTTCTGAAGAAATTGGGTGCTGTCGATATCAAGGCAGCACGCGCAATGAGCGCAGAAGAGGTCCAGAAAAATGCCGGCGGCGGAATGGGGGGCTTGCGATTCCGGCCCGTAGCCGACGGGTATGTCATCCCGACCGACCTGTACTCGATCTATCAGGCGCGCCGCTTCAATGACACTCCGATTTTGGTCGGCTACACTTCCGACGAATTGGGGTCGTTCGGCGGCCGAGCAAAAACCACGGCCGCAGATTTTGAGAAACAGATTCGATCGCAATACGGCTCTCACGCCGATTCCATTTTAAGCGTGTATCCTCATTCCACGGACGCCGAGGCAGCGAAGTCGTCAAAGGAAATCTCGCGAGATAGCACGTTTGCATGGAGCAGCTGGACGTGGACCCGGCTTCAGTGCGAAAAAGGCAAGGGCAAGGCCTTCGGATATTATTACGATTACCACGCGCCCGAGGCAGACGGAGCCGGTCATGGCAGCGATGTTCCGTATGCATTTCAGACCTTGGCCGGAGGACGGGGTGGAGCACCCAAACCGGAGGATTTGAAGCTTTCCGATATAATCAGCTCGTATTGGGTCAACTTCGCCAGATCCGGCGATCCGAACGGAGCCGGTCTTCCCATGTGGCCTGCTTTCTCAGAGAACGATCAGAAAGTGATGGTGTTCGATGCTGCGGGTGCCGGCGCCAGACCTGTTCCCAACCTGGATAAGCTGAAAGCATATGATGCCTATATGTCCTGGCTCAGAGAAGAAACGAAGAAAAAGCTGCAGCAATAGGTGGGATGCGGTCTTTGAGGGCTCCTGATGAACGTTTCTCGAATATGCTGAGCTTCCCATCAGGGCGCTTGCCAGATTACGGTATCATCTTTGCCTGATAAAATCAGAGATGCTGCATTTCCGGCACGCGCCTCGCCTGTTTTGAGCGTTGTCGGATCAACCTGTCCCAGAATCGCTTTGTATTTGTCTGTATCCCTTATTCTTAATGAGCTGGGAGAAAGGAGGGCGTCCGCTTCCCCTTTCTGCAGAAAGAGATGCTCCGGCCTCATGGATAGCATTCCACTGTTGTTAATCAGCACCAGAGTCGTTTCATCCAGCATTGTTCCCAAAAGGCCGGAAGGATTTTTTAAAGCAACCTGGGCTCCTATTTCGCCTACATGGAGGTCAAATCGTGGGGCGCCGTCCCTGCTGCATGTCAATCCCGTCGGCTTGATTTCCGTAGCATATCTTCCACCCAATGAGATACTCGATGCGGTGATGGCGGCTTTCTCCGCCTCATATCCGGATTTGGCGTTGAAGGTAAGCGAACCGGGTGTGAGCTTCGCGCTCGTCGCTCCATCGCTCAATACTATTTCCCGCACTTCCAGCCGGTCCATGCTGTTTCCGGCCTTTTTAGGCAATGTCTGTGCCATCGTCAGCAGTGTTCCAAGAAACAGGCATAGTGCCGACAGTGCCGCTTTCATTCTCTTGTTTTGCCTCTCCAGCCGCTCTATCCTTGCCAGCAATTGGTCTGTCATGGCGCTCTCCGATCTGATGATAAACAAGCGAAGATGACGGCGGATCGCTTTCCCGATCCGCAATCATGAATCCTCATTCTATGCCAGAAGCTCTTGAGCCCGGATCAGCCGGTTTTGGACTTCGACTCCGTTGGGACATTGAATAACGCAGGCGGAGCAGTCGCTGCAACGGACGGCGCGGATTTCCTTCGGCAGATGCATGAAATTCCGGCGCGCCTGACGGAGATCTCCGCCGAAGTCGCTATAGGCCAGGTAGCGCAGCTCATCGGTAACGGGGACTCCTTTCGGACATTTCCCTTTGCACTCATAGCACATGCGGCAATAGTCCGGGCGAATCTCTTCATTTCGCGTATAAAGCATTTTTTCGTCCTGAGTAGTGTAAGGCTCCGTCATTGCGCGAAAATTCATCTCGAGTTCGGCTGTGTTTTTCGCAAAGGGCACCGTTGTGGAAATCATGGGATTCATTAAAACCCACTTGATCGCCGCCAGCGGTCCCTCGTTCTTCAATCTCAGCTCTTTTGGGGGGATAAACCCGGCCACCGCAATGATCACTTTCATGGCTACTACGCCGATTCCCGCATCGTGCAGCTTTTTAACGGACGCATTGCGCAAGTGGGAGCCTATGGGGTAGCTATAGGTTGTCTGAACAACGTCGAATTTCCCGACTTGAATAATCTTGTCGACGACCGCATAGATGTCGTGGGCGCTGACGCCTATGAAGCGGGTCTTTCCCTGCTTTTTCAGCATTTCGCAGGCTTCAACCGCTTCGTCCGTGATCATGTCCGGAGTATCCCTGGAATGCAGGTGCCATACGTCAAGATGATCGGTCTGAAGCGCCTTGAGACTGTCATCCATGTCTTTGAACACATCTGCTTTGGTCAACGCATCCGTTTTGCTCGCCAATACGATCCTGTTTCTCCTCCCCTTGAGGGCTGCTCCGGCAATCTCTTCGCTTTTGCCCTTTTCATACATGCGGGCGGTATCAAAGTAATTGACGCCCAGATCCACCGCGCGAACAAGGACCGCCGGATCGGGAATAAGGCCGATACCGCAGCCGACTCCGGACACTTTCAGCCCGGTCTTGCCCAGGGTACGATAGACAACTCCGGAAGGCGCCTGGCCGAAGACGTCCGGGTGGTGAGTAGCGATGAATCCTGCCGCAGGCAGAACGAGTCCGGCCTGCAGGAACTTCCTGCGCGATGAATCAAATTCCATAAGATGCTCCTTCCGGGAAAGGACCCGAAATCTATGGATTCCGGGATCCGGTTCGCAGACTCAAAGATTTCCAACGCGTCCGAGGTTATTGGATGTATCAGTTCATTATATTCCGTATCAGAAATCAAAGACGCATTCAATCTGAGTTCTTTGCGTCTTTCTGTTGAATCAACTTGCCGCAGGCGCCGCTCCCTCATGAGGCCTCGCCGGCCCAGTTTTGCGCAGTCCTTATTGGCGTGCGATGCGCTCGAAGAAGCCATGGCTTACAGACGACTTCCCCTTGCCGTCAAAGCTGACATACGTTACTGAAACCGACATGCCATCGTCTGCAAGAACGGCCGTTTCTTTTACGACAACGATCCCGTTTTTCTTGGCGATGCCTTCTATCGTGTCAGGTGCCGCGAGTTTATACGAGACGGTATCGGCAAATGGGGTGCCTGTCACCGGATAGTCCAAGCCGTCGAGCTTTCCATCGACGGAAATCGTTAGCGTCTCGCCTTTGTCGTTGACCAGAGTTTCCCGCATTGCGACGCGAACGCCGTCCGTTATTATTTCAAGCACCTGGCTCTTCGTGACAGGCGGTACGTCGGACCTTTCCCGATTCAGTTGCCATATCCCCGCGAAGCCCTGATGCGCTGTCATGAACTCCTCCCCATGCTGCAAGCATGCAACATACACGACAGCAACGGTATGATAATGAGCCTTCCGCCTGGCCAGAGCACGATAGAGATGGGGTCTTCCCGCCCAATAGCCCAGAGCCCACCGGCAACCGCAGTGACCAGAATTGCCGACACGAGGCAAACGATGCTTGGTCTTATCTTCATCATCTCTTATGCGAACGCATTGCGACTCGTTTGCATACGCTTGAGCGCAAAGCCAGGTCTTATGGAATGAAGATGTAAACTTCCCACATGTCCGGCGGCACACCCCACACGACAACACGGCAGCCGTTGAAGACACGTTCAATAACTCGATCCGATCTGCGCTCATTGGCGTAGGCGTCGAATGAGGATTGCACAGCAATTGGCAGCCAATCTCGGACGCTCTCAGTTGATCCCGTCGCCGATCCGACAATCTCATATAGTGCCGTCCACATGCGCGGGATCTCTGCCTCTCGAAGATTGAGAACTGGAACGTATATACTGATAAATCTGACTTCCGCTGTGTCGTAATGCACATCGACGCTCATCCCGGCGACGTGGTCTGCGTGGATGCGAGGCAGTCCTGCTTCCACGATTTCCCGAAAACCCGGGATTTCCCTAATCATGGTCATCGCAGCGAGTTGTTGTTTCAGGGCTTCGATTTCCTTCTCGCTTGGTGTGATTTGTACAATGCCAGCTGAGGTATGTTTCTGAATTGTCTTTCGAATTTCCGTTAACGAGAGAATCCGCGATTGGAGCGGGACACCCAAGCCGATCAAAAGCCCAACCGCCGCAATCATCAATTGCGGTAGCACTGCTTCCTCCTCATATAGATCTAACAGACCGCTCTGCAGCAGGACGCGAAGCGGACCGTCCGCTCAAGTGAAGCGTCAGCGGTCGCATTTGCATCCAACAGCAGATGAACTATTGCTCAGTGACCATGTTTCATAAAGGGCTCTGAACCAAAGACAAAGTTTCTTTTCCTTATATTCAGAAAAACGGAATCGAAAAGAGGCATATGGCTTCCCGTCTCGAAAGATCCGCACAAGATGAGAATCGTTCAAAGCCAAATCGGCAACCAACCATGATTTCTCATGGCCCACAACTACTTTCGGCTGATTATCAATCTGAACAACAAAATTGAATGACCGATTGCCGCCGCCGGGATTTGCAAGGTCTATAGGACGATCGTTGGGCTTTGGAACCGGCGCAATACATACGAAACCTGTTGCTTCTTCTTTGCTAAAACCGGACAAAGGAAGCGCCATAAGAAATAAAATAAGGACATTTGGTATTCGTTTCATTTTTGCGCTCCTAAAGTCGACGCTCAGCGGCGGCGGGCTTTCTGCGCCGTTGGTTAAAGCGAAAGGTCAGATGCAAAGCCGGCTTTCAGCCTATTAAAAGCTTCTTCGTACATTTTAATTTTATCTGAATCATCACGGGAGTTTAAAAACGGTTTACGGGAGCCGACAATCATGATGTCTTTTCCGTTAATAGCCTGGTTCAAAGTCAGATAGGGAGCAAACATGGCGCATTCAACGTCGGGAAGTGCTGCAGAGAGAAACGCATAATCTTCTGTCTTAAACTGGTTGGACAGAGTGAGCCTTCTCAAATGCCTGCACCCGGCTAATGGTTTGAGGCCGCCTTCTAAAACCTTTAAGTTGAGCAGCACAAGATCTTCAAGCGCCGGCAGTGTTGCCAGAGGAGCGAGGGTGGAAGCACAGTTTTTATTCCAGATGCCGCCCGCAAACTCCAGAGCGGACAGTTCCATGCAGTATGCTATCGGATTCAGGTCAACGACCTTGGGTGTATCCTCCAGCACGAGAACCCTCAGCTGATGCAAATGGGACAGGGGAGCTATATCCACAAGCTGAGTGTTCCAGCGAATGGCGAGTTGTTGAAGACCATGGAATTCCGCGAGCAAACGGACATCGCGCACGCGCATCTCATAAAAGTGGAGTTTCGCCGGTCTCAAAAACCTGCAAAGTCTCTCGAAGCTCTTTTGGTTAACACCTGCAACATAGGCCGAATCGGCTTCCACCGGCGCATCAAGGTCATCAATCAAAAACAATTTTCCATCGGCAATCAGGATTGGCTTATCCTCGGGGCGCCAATGGACATCTTGAAATGTACCTCGTTTTAGCTGGGTGATCAATTTTCTATTCACCGCAATAATCCTCGCCTGCCTTACGCCGGTGCTTCAGCGGCGGGACGCGGAGCGGGCCGCCGGCTGGAGAGAATTAGGCGCACTTTATCACTTTACTCTGTCCCGCCATTTCCTGACCCAATCTGAATCCATCCGGGCCAGCCGTGTCTTCTTCAAATTCTCCCGCATGATCCATTGCACATCTGAGTCTGAACTGACCAGCCATTTCTCCATAAGCACTTTGCCTTCAACGGGCAAGGCAGCGACTGCGACGCTCCAGCAATAGCCCAGCCCTTTCCGCAAGGCCAGAAAACCTTCACCGCGTCGATTATCCGCCCGCGCAAGCGTGGTTGTAATCTTGTCCAAGAGGCGCAAAGTCGCCCGGGCGTGTTTCTCCTGATCAAGCAGCCGCGGCTCACAGAGAGCTGCGGCTACGGCCCGTTGTTCCAAGGAGTTTCCTCTGCTCCACGCCCGCATCGCCCCAAGCAATTGATCCATGTTGGCGTCGCCGAGCCGTTGGAGCGCCATCGCGACCGCCTCGCGAACTCGCCAACGTGGATCAGAAGCGTGGATTAGCAAAGGCGTCAGCAGGTCGATCCTGCCTTCGGCGAGCAAACGTCCCAGACCTACTACCCCGCAGAATGCCAGGAACTCGTAGGGCGAGCCTACTGGAGCTTGATCGGCGGTGTAGGCGGTGTATCGCCGAAAGAGTTTGAGCTTGCCTTCGTCGGCGACAACTTGTGCCAGTTCAAGGTTGCCGCGTGGTCCGGGAAGCCCTGACCTTTCCAGCAAATACGAATCCCACTTGTCGAGTGTTCGCAGTTTGGCCCGGTATTCATCCGCTTTCGACACGTTGGCTCCGGTTATTCTCTTGAGACCCATTTGGCTATGTGTGCCCAACTTGCTCGACGGCGGTTATTCCGCTTGTGCCGTCAGCTTAAGCGGGTAGTTAGACTCTCTCTAATTGGTTTCGATATCTTCAATCCGAATGCCACGACCTGATTTGATATTTCGGCGGGCAGACTCGATTCGTTCTAAAAACCGAGGATCATGTTCAAGCCGATACTCAAACCAGTCTTCCTCGGAAGAAAAGCCGATTAAAATGCCGGCTGGTCGACCATGTCTGGTTATTATGACCTCCTCCTTTTCTGCTTGTCGCAAAAACTTGGATAGATCGTCTTTGACTTCTGAAAGCGCTGCTTTTTTCATATAGATTCTCCTGCCTCTCTATGCCAGGCCTCGCTTTGTGATTTTGCGACAATCGCAAGCATTTCAACGGCCTCTTTGGAAACGTCGTAGAAAATCCGGATTTCACCAACTCGAATTCGATATTGAGGCCTGGATAGCCCCCGCAGACGTTTGATACGGCTTTTGCTGATCTTTGTTGGCTCATGGCGCAGATTGACGCTCAAGCGCATCTCGGATCTCAGAACGCAGATGCGCATCCAGGCGTTTCAAATCGTTTGCTGCCTCTGGGGCTAAAATAATTTCGTATCGCATTCTAGCCAGATTCTAGCCGGATTCTTTTGTGGGATCAACTTGTCACTTTGTGGATGAGTCTAACTTGCTGATAAAGCTCTGTTTCAATAAAGCCCGGTCCGCCCGCTTAAACGGATATGCCGTGGAACTCACCCGGCGAAACGAATGCAAACAGGCGGGGGATGCTGCACGCGCACGGTATCACGTTGACCGGATATCACTATCAACATAGCCCCCTGCGGTGATTACAATATCCTATGCCTTTTGATCACTGCACTTCAATCAGAAATCTCTCTTCAGAGTATTGCTGATAATTAAATTCGCGGGTATGCTGCAGGGGCGAATGATTATTCGCTTCTGCGCAAATTTCTTAATATTATTGTCGGCAACCGGGGTAAGAGCTTCATGGATATCCGCATAAAGGGCGCCGGAGAACACAATCTCAAGAATGTGGACGTCCGTTTCGGCGACGGGCTGACTGTGGTGACCGGGGTTTCAGGATCGGGCAAATCATCTCTGGTCTTTGATACGCTGTATCATGAAGCCCACAGGCGTTTCCTCGACGTGTACCTCTACGGCAAAAGCAGGCAGAGGCTCGCTCCTGCCCGCGTCGAGTCCATCAGTGGACTCGGACCGGCAACAGCCGTGGGCCAGAACCTGCTGAACCGCAACCCGGGCTCCACAGTCGCGACTGCTTCAGGTCTGCACCCGTTTTTCAGGTTGCTCTTTGCGAATTACGGCGCGCGATACTGCGTCCGCTGCGGGAATCCCCTGAGAATTCTGACTGAAGACGAGATCATCGAATGCCTGGTTTCAGCTTCCAAACACGCGCCTGTCGACCTGTTCGCTCCGCTCATGACGAACGCAGCCGGAAGCCATAAAACTCTCCTGTCAATCCTGGCGGGCATATTCGGAAATGAGAGACTGTTCCTTGACGGCAAGCCATGGAACCGGAAATCCACTGATCCGCAAGAAGCCCATTCCATTGAAATAATGATGGGAACCATTGACGAGAAAATGCCGGCAAAAACCATCAGAGCATGGATCCGAGAAATCATCGCCCTGGGTGCGGGAGCGGTGCAGCTTCGCGGCCCGAACGGTCCTGAGATTCTGGCAACAACACGGCGATGCAGCACGTGCGGAAACGGTTTTAAGGAACTGAACGCCGCCCATTTTAATCAGTCCTGCCCTTTTTGCCGGGCAAAAGGGTGCGAGCAGTGCGGCAATACGGGCATGCATCCGCAGGCCGCTTCCGTCAGATGGGAAAAGATGAGATTGCCGGAGCTCCTGAAGCTGACGGTCGAAGATGCGGGGGAATTGTTCAAACGCGCGCTGCTTCCTTCAACCGCAAACCGGCTGCGATCCGAAATCCTGAAGCGTCTGGACAGCCTCGAAAAGGTCGGACTCGGATACCTTTCACTTGATCGCACGGCGCCTTCTTTGTCGAGAGGTGAATCGCAGAGAGTGAGGCTGGCAATCTCATTGTCCGGCAGACTTGAGGACATGCTTCACATACTGGATGAGCCCACAATAGGCCAGCATCCTGCGGATATTGAAAAGTTCCTTCCCGCTTTTCGCAAACTCGCGGGTCCGGTGATATACGTCGAACATGACAGGGCTGCCGCGGCTTCCGCGGATCATGCAATCGACATAGGTCCTGATGCCGGGACGAACGGAGGCAGAGTAGTGTTCAGCGGTTCGCCGGATAAATTGTGGATCGCTGATACGCCGACCGGCCGCTACTTCAGCCTGCGCGAGAAGGTGATGACGCCGAAGCCGAGGCCCGTGCCGGACAGGTTCATGACAATCCGCAAGGCGAACGCCCATAACCTTAAAAGCATAGATGTGACTATTCCCCTGGGCAGGCTTACCGTAATCACCGGAGTTTCAGGATCCGGCAAAAGCAGTCTTGTGGAAGACGTCATTCTGCAGACACTGGAAGGGAAGTCTCCGACAGGCTGCAGTTCAATTGATTGCCCCAACATGCGGCCGGTTATGGTTGATCAGAGCCCGATCGGCAGAAATCCGAGGTCGAATCCCGCAACGTATACCAAGCTTTCAGAAGTCATACGCGACCTGTTTGCCGATGCATCAGGTTTGTCAAAGTCCTATTTTTCCTTCAACCGCTCGGAAGGCGCATGTCCCGCCTGTGAAGGGATCGGTGCGACTGAAGTGCAGATGAGATATCTCCCTTCACTGTGGATACCCTGCGAAGAATGCGGCGGCCTCAGGTTCAATCAAAAAGCGTTGAGCGCTACATTGAAAATGGGAGACAGGAATCTGACTATCGCCGAGTTGTACGGCCTGCCGATTCAGGAAGCAAGCGGATTATTATCCGAGTCGCCGCTATATTCCTCTTCATACAAAAAGAAAGCGGATGGCATTTTAAAAGCCTTCAGGGATGTAGGCCTGGGATACCTTCAACTCGGCCAGCCCTCGACCACGCTTTCCGGAGGCGAGGCGCAGAGAGTCAAACTCACCAAATATCTCGGCAGGAACAATCTGAAGGATCATCTGCTCATTTTGGACGAGCCGTCCACGGGACTCCATCCCAGGGATCTGAACGGTCTGCTGCTGGTGCTGGACCGTCTTGTGCGAAGCGGCGCAACAATCATTGTTGTCGAACATAACACGGATTTCATGAGGGCCGCGGATTGGATAGTGGATCTCGGGCCCGGAGCCGGTCCAAGGGGAGGCAGCCTTCTGTATCAGGGCCCTCCGGGTGGAATCTGCAGCGTCCAATCATCGCTGACCGGCAGGGCTTTTAAACAGGAAAGCGAAATCAAACCGCGTAAACCGGAAAAGATTAAACAGGCTGACAGGGGAATCATAAGCATCAGAAACGCCAGGGCGAACAATCTCAAGGGAGTGAATATTGACATACCCAAAAACAAGCTGACCGTGGTAACCGGAGTTTCAGGTTCCGGGAAATCCAGCCTTGTCATAAACGTGCTGGAGGCGGAGGCGCGGCGGCGTTTCCTTGAATCGCTGTCCATGTATGAACGCCAGGGTACAAGCGAAGGACCTCAGGCCATGGTCGACAGCATATCCGGCCTCGGTGTGACCTTAAGTGTCGAACAGGGCCTGCATGTGGCTCATCTATGGAGCCGGATATCGCTGTACACGCGAAGGAGCAGCGTGGGCGCGGTCACAGAATTGCGGCATCATCTTGCTAACGTGCTTGCATTAACAGGCGAGCGGAAGTGTTTGAAGTGCGGAACCCTTATGGAGAGAGAGGGGAAATGGTTATGCCCTGGGTGCAAAGCAGTTGCGCCGGTCGCGAAAAGCGACCACTTTTCAGGAAGCCATTACTCCAGCTCCTGCGACAAATGCAGCGGGATCGGCAGTCTCCAGGCGCCTCATCCCGAAAAACTGATCGTGAATCCGGATAAACCTCTCGCCGCAGGAGCCATGTACTCCCCGGGATATTTCCCTGAGACTTATTTATGCAAGGACAATCCCATAATCCCCGCGCTGGGCAACTATTACGGATTCGATCCGTACGAGACTCCATGGAACAAAATGTCCGAGAAAGCCAGAAACGCTTTTCTCTACGGAGACGGCAACACCTATACCTTGAACTATCTCAGCAAATCCGCAAACCTCAAGGGGCAGGAGAGAACAAGAAAACTGCAATGGCACGGATTCTACGGCAAGAGCTTCGGGTTGGCCGATTGGGATTTTCACGAAACATATACCAGCAAGACTCCGTGCGATCTGTGCGGAGGGACCGGATATAAACCCGAGTACCTGGCCGTCACATTGCTGGGAAAAAACATTCACGAGCTCAGTGAAATGCCGCTGGCAGAACTTGAAAAGCTCGTGAAATGGGTCCCGCCTCCGTCCGCATTGCCGTCTGTTGCAGCAAGCCTGATGACCGCCGCAAGGCGGCTGGAGTTCCTGCGCAAGGTCGGATTAGGTTACCTTAATCTGAACCGGCCCGCAGGAACATTGTCGGCAGGAGAAGCGCAGAGGATACAACTCGCCAGCCTTTTGGGCAGCGGATTGACGTCGCTTACCGTTTTGATCGACGAGCCTTCAAGAGGCATGCATCCCTCTGAACTGGAAGCATTGCGGGACGCTCTGCTCGAACTGCGCAACGGCAATAACACGGTCATCGTCGTGGAACATGATCTGTTGATGATCCGGGCCGCGGATTACGTGATAGATATGGGGCCGGGCGCGGGCGCTTCCGGGGGAAGTGTTGTCGCAAAGGGAAAACCGGGCGATATCATAAAAGCAAAAAGCATAACCGGGAAGTGGCTCGAAAAATCCGGGCGCAAACCTCAGGAGATGAAAAGCCGTTCAAGCCGGAGAGAGCCAAAGGATTGGATGATTCTCAGAGGAGCAAGGGAAAACAACCTGAAGGAGAAGACAATAAGATTTCCCATGGGCGTATTAATGGGCGTCTGCGGCGTGTCGGGATCGGGCAAGAGCACGCTGCTTATAGACACAATAGGAAGAGCGCTTGTGAAGAAACATCATACTTCCTCGGTTGCACATGAACCGGTCAGATCCGGCGCACACGATGCCATTGAGAACAGTCCGAAAAACACCATAATTGTCGACCAGTCCAGAAGAGAGATATGGAGCCCGGCCAAATACCTGGGCCTCATAAAGCCGATGATGAAAGTTTTTTCGGAAAGCGACGACGCGCAGGCCCTCGGCATGAACGAGCTTGAAATGGGCGCAGCATGCTCATCATGCTGCGGCTGGGGATACAAAAGGATCCCAATGGGATTTCTGCCGGATGAGTACGTTGAATGCGAGGCATGCGGGGCTTCAGGATTTCGCCCCGAAGCCTGGGAAATACGCGTCAATGGAGTGCCGCTGCCGCATGTCCATCGCATGACGTTTGACGAAGTTTATGAAAAGTTCCGGGAAGCAAAAGCGATTGCGAATTCACTACAAACGGTCCGGCAGGTGTGCCTTGGTTATCTCGTGTGGAATCAGCCCGGCCAGGCCATGTCCGGCGGAGAGGCGCAGCGGCTCAAAATTGCCAGGGAACTGAATAAAAAGGCCGGCGAGCCGACACTGTATATCCTGGATGAGCCTACGCTCGGACTGCACATGGAGGACGTCAGCCGGCTGATCCGGGTGCTCAACCTGCTGGTGGACGCGGGGCATACGGTCGCTATTGTGGAGCATCATCCGCATGTGCTGGCCGCATGCGACTGGCTGATCGAGCTCGGGTCCGGCGGCGGACCGGACGGAGGCAGAGTGATCGCGGAGGGACCTCCTGAGTCTATTGTAAAAAAGAATACGCCCACCAGCCCATATCTGAGAGAACTGCTGGGATGAGGCGAAGCGAATATTGGAGAGCGGCAGATTGCTGCGGCCTTCGAAGGTGCGAGCAAGCGAACGCACTTCAAGGTTTCGGAATGGTTTTTTATAAACAGGGATAAATGCAAATGACCACCTGGACGCCTCTTTTACTTGCGGACTCTTCGCCAAGCCTTCGCTTGCTTGTGCTGCGCGAACTTCTGGGCCGCGCTGAAACCGATGATGAAGTAATGGATCTCACGCAGCTCCGGGAAAAGGATCCCTGGATAGAAAGATTCCTGATTTTGCAGAACAGGGACGGATCATTCCGCGAGGGGGAAGACGGCGCAACCCGGCGGGGATCGATCCGCATCACGGCTCAGGCTCTGGCCGGACTGGGATACATGGGGCTGGGCCCGGATCATCCGGCAGTCAAAAAAGGCGCCGAGTTTCTGTTTTCCAGGCAACAGGATAACGGTTCATGGCCTCTCGGGGTGGAGGATGAGCTGAAGGATGAGGATCAAAAGGAGAATATCAAATATCATATGACCCCTCTTCAGACAGCTCTGCCTTTGCTTGGATTAGCCAGGGCGGGCTACGCCGCGGATCCGCGGTCCGAAAGAGCCTACGAATGGCTGGTGAAGAAATCCCTTCCGGAAGGAGGGTGGCCGGCGGGAATGCACAACGACAATTACATCGCCGCGGCAGGCTACAGGCGCCTCGCGCATTCACAATTCGGGTGCAGGACAAACACTACGGCTGCGGTCAGTGCTCTGGCGCTTCATCCGGGCCGCTCGCAGAGCGACACGGCGCGAAGAGGGCTGGATCTGCTTCTTGCCCATGAGTATCACCACGCGTACACGCTTGGTTTTGAAGTAGCCAGAATTACGGGCGCCGAACCGGTAAAGGGCTTCGGTACCTATTATAAACGGTATGATGTGGGGCAAATGCTGGACCTGTCATGGCGCATAGGAGCGAATACGTCGGATGAACGGGTAGCCGAACAGGTGAAATTTGTCATGAATCTGCAGGGGCCCTACGGCCTTTGGGAGTATCCATCTAATCCCGAAGCCTCCCGCTGGATTACATTCGATCTCCTTCGTTCTCTGTCGCGGCTGGACAGGAAAACCGACTGGATCAGCCTTCAACCGCGTACGCCCTTTCAGGCATATCCGAAAAGGACTAAAAGGTACTGAAACCCGGGCGCATTCCGGTGCTTTGATTCATGGCGCACCATCTCACATGTGGATCCGATCTTCAGAGGCTGTCTTAAAACTCGGAAACCGGAATTATAATTAGGTAGGCGATGACTAAGTTTGCGCAAGCAAAAATTTCCATGTGGGTTGCGGCTTCAGCCGCGACACGCGATGAATCCTATATTTGGGAGAAACATATGCCTGCGCTTCTGTTTGCACGAACTTGTCGCGGCTGAAGCCGTGACCCACATGATTCCCCGCGTGCATGCTTGAATCGGAGCCCGTACCCACATTAGTGCCACTAAACCCACGGCCTCGGGCCGTGCGACCCTGACAGCCTAAGCCGTTCCGGCGTCCCGTTGACATGGAGTGATATGAGACGAATGGAAGCGGGTTTTTTCGGGGTCGCGGTCGGGGTCGGGATCGGGGTCGAATCGGAAATGATATAAAGTGCAAACACAATTGATATGCTCCATGACAAAAAGCCGACCCCGAT
>JAFGIY010000028.1 GCA_016929335.1 Acidobacteriota bacterium
AAAGTTCCAATAATGCTTTCGAACGAAATTATTATGGATGAGAGCCGTCAACAAAATGTAAAGTTATTGTTGCGCGGGCCCTAAGTCTTTTCCCAAAATTTTCCAGGTGTTTCCATCCCGTCTGGTCCTGAGATCCGTGCCCAAACCTAATATAGCCCATCCGCCTCAGGCTGATACGTTATCTCTTCAATCCGCAGATGCCTGAACCCTGAAGGCACCTTCCATTCAGCCGTATCACCTTTGGAATAGCCGATTAAGGCTGCTCCTATGGGGGAAAGAATAGAAATCTTTCCATGCTCAAAATCCTCATCATTTGGAAATACCAGCTGAATGGTTGTTTCCTCGCTGGATTCCAGATCTTTAACTCGCATGCGGGTGTTTAGCGTCACAACATCCTCCGACATCTTTTCGGAAGGCACTACCACCGCCCGTTCCATTTCCTCAATAAGGAGTTCAAGGTCAGCTCTCTTCTGAGAGCAATGCTGTATTCCGCCAAGCAGTTTCATAAGTCGCTGTATATCATATTCGGTGATATAAACCGGCTTCTTAGTCACCCCAGGGCCTCCTTTCCATTTCCGTTTTGAAAATTCCTGATCAGGGATAAGGACTAATCAGGTCAAAAGGATTGAAAACAGTGGCTGAAATGCCGCGCTGTCCCGGCGAGGGCGCGAACGCCCATCCGCCGGGACAGCATGGCCGCAAAATTTGCAGGCGACACTTTCCTTTGTACGGCGAGGCGCTTTCTGGATGTTTACATACTGCGGGTACTTTCTCTTCAGGAGCGCTGCGATTGTGCTGATTCCCATCAAAAAGCGGGGATTCATTTCTTCCCTGTGCTTTCATCGCAATGGAGCTGATTCAGGAATGCTCCCGGTAGTTTTATCTCTGTATAGCGAGCAAGTGCACAAGAATCGCTTCAATATCACTTCATATGGTGACTCAGATGCGAGCGAAAAACAATCGGGCAGAAGCTGGAATGGGTCATCCATGCAACTGAAAGACAGGTCATCCGAAAGATTGGATCGTTATATCCAAAGGATGGACGGAGAGTTATCAATTATTCCTATGAATCAATTGCATAGCCGCAAGAGATTGAAGGATTGTGCATTACACTATCGGCAAACGGGGCTGCAAAACGACGGACCTATGGAGCGCACTATTGCTCAGGATCGGAATGGGACAGGATATGTCCTGATTCTCATTGCGTTGCATCTGCCGTGCGTGTTAATGGTACAGAAACGATTGAAAGGCTGCAGTCATGTTCTTGAACGATCTGGAAATCGACTTTGGAACTGCAAATACGCTCATTTATGCACGCGGAGTCGGGATTGTCCTGAATGAACCATCCGCTATTGCTCACAAGGAGCTGATCGGCAAGTGCGCGGGATGATATCAAAAGAAGGTGGAAAGCAGCCCGGCAGGAACGCTTCCCCGGGACTGCAGCGGACCAGGAAGAAATATGCTTCTCAAGGAAGAATCCTTGCTGAGCGTTTAAAAGAGTTGAATTGTCTTTATACCATATCGAAGATTTTTGACAAAAAAGGTCTGAATCTCGATGGCGTTATCCGCCGAATGATTCAAGTTATCCCAACAGCCTGGCAATATCCGACTATTGCCGGAACCCGGGTAATTCTTAAGGACAAGGATTTTCGAACGAAGAGATTCTGCGCCGGCGAATGGATGCAGGAGTGCCCGATTATAGTGCAGGGAGTATCGGTTGGGAGCGTTGCGGTAAGCTATTCTGAAAAGCGGCCGGAACAGGATGAAGGCCCCTTTCTGAAAGAAGAAAGAAATCTGCTCAATGTAATCGCTCAAAGACTGGGCGACATCATTGAGCGCAAATGGTCGGAACAAAAACTGCTGCGATATCAGGAAGAGCTGAGATCCCTGGCTACCGAGCTGGCTCTTAGTGAAGAGCAGGAAAGACGGCGAATCGCCCAGGCGCTGCACGACAGGATCGGACAAGTCCTCGCGTTGATCAACATCAGGGTGGGAGCCTTGCTAGAATCAGCCGGCTCGAAGGATTTGGCGAAGGCATTACAGGATATACGCGGTCTTGTATCGGAATCCGTTGCCGAAATCCGTTCTCTGACCTTTGACTTGAGCCCCCCTATTCTTTATGAACTCGGATTTGAAGCGGCACTGGAGTGGCTGGCGGAGCGTATCCAGCAGCAATATGGTGTGGAAGTGGAAATTCGCGGCTGCGAAAAGAAGATCCCGATCAGTACTGAATGGCGCGTAACCCTGTTTGCGGCAGTGCGCGAGCTTCTTGTCAACGTCGGGAAACATGCCAGATCGCCAATAGCCAGGGTGTTAATAAAGAAAAGGCAGGGCAATATTGCCGTCTCTGTCGAGGACAGAGGTGTTGGAATGGACCCGTCAACCCGGGCGAGCGTGAAGCCCGGAACCGACGGGTTTGGCCTTTTCAGCATTCGCGAGCGCCTGGGTTTCATGGGAGGCCGTGTCGAAATATCCTCGAAACGGGGACAAGGAACCTGCGTGACCCTGTTTGTGCCGATAGAAAAGCTGAAGAGAGTTCGAGATCGGAGGTGAGATTTGACGATCCGAATCTTGATAGCCGATGATCATAAAATCGTGTGCGACGGCCTGAAGGCGCTGCTGGAAATTCGCAGCATAGCGGATCTTACCAGGTTCGCTGTTCGAGAAGGTCTGACTTCACTGGACAAATAATAAACGCCGATTGTCGTATAGAAACCATCCTTTGGATGAATGGTTCTTCACCGAAGGATGAAGCATATTTCGGTTTTTCCAGCCTCACAATCCAGTCTATCCCCGATTGTTATTTCCCGCATACCGGGAGATCATGCGGAGGTCATCCATGGATATGGGAGGCGCATGGTGCAGTATGACAATTTTGGGAATTTAAGCCGGAAGGATGAAGTCCTTGCGGCGCTGGAAGCAATCATTTCCCAAAACCGTCTTGATGAAAACCAGATCGGGTTGGCACGGATTTTGAGGTTCAGAGAGAACCACACGCTTCTTCATGCAGCTCTGGAATGTGCCATAAAAATCGAAAGATCTTCGGACATTCTTATAGCGGAAGCTCTCAACGTTCTTGTTGCACAGGATCTTCCGGTTTCCATTCGGTCGTTGGCCGCCGGTGCTCTCGGACATCTCATTTCCCGTCGCCCGATAAAAGCCGACTCGGATTTTGACCTGGATATGGTGATGGAATCCATGACTCATGTGCTCCGCAAAGCGGAATCGCCTGCGCTGAAGAAAGCTCTTTTCAAGGGTATTGGACTTGCGCAGAGCAGAAGACGGAGGAACGGGTACAAATCACCTCTCCAGATGAAAAGAGCCGGAGTGATATTTATTCACCAGCTCTAACCAATGCGTCCGGCCGGCATCTCGGGGTTCCGGAGGGAGGATTCCTGCGGGACGAAACCCGGCGCGATTATGCCGACTCTGCCGAAAACCGGATTACGGTGTTACCTTGAAATCGTGATTCTGTGAGAAAATCGGTTGTCGCAGGATTTTCATGCGCTTCGCGATATGCACCCAAAAAAAGGAATCGTTGAAATGAAGATTGCCATACTCGGTTCCGGCGCCATGGGAATGCTTTTCGGCGGTTATCTGTCCAGGCAGAATGAAGTCGTGCTCATCGACACGGACCGCACGAAGGTGGATAAAATCAACAGGGACGGTATCCGCATCCGGGAACCGGAGGGTGCTGTTACAACAGCCTGTCCAAAAGCGGCGATGCCGGGCGGCGGGCCGGGGGAAGCGGACTTAGTCCTGGTATTTGTAAAGGCAATGGATACGAGAAACGCCCTGGCATGCAACCGAAACCTCATCGGCCCGCGAACCTTTGTGCTGACGCTGCAAAACGGGTCCGGCCACGACGAGGTTCTGAAGGAATTCGTCCCCGCGGAAAGAATCGTCATCGGAACAACCCGGCACAACAGCTCCATTATTGAAGCGGGATTCGTGCGCCACGGCGGCGGAGGAACCACGTTTATCGGATCGAAAGACTGCAGCCCGGCGGCGCTGGAAAGAATCCGGGATGCATTCGCCCGGAGCGGGCTGGAGATCCGCATAGCCGAAGACATCCGAAGGAAAATCTGGGAAAAGCTGTTCGTCAATGCATCCGCCAGCGCGCTCACGGCAATTTTTCAGACCAATCTCGGTTTTCTTTTACGGAGCAGACCGGCATGGGACCTGACCGAGCAGCTGATCAGGGAAGCAGTGGCAGCAGCCAATGGAGAAGGACTGGGATTCGAAGAAGAAATAGTCATCGGCGATGTCCGGAGCCTGCTTGAAAACGCGGGAAGCGGATACACTTCCATCTATGCCGACATCCGCGACGGGCGCAAAACGGAAGTGGACGCCATAAGCGGAGCAGTCGTGGCCGCAGGCAAACGCAACAAGGTGCCGACTCCGGGCCACGAGTTTGTCGTCGCCTTTATTCATGCAATGGAAGACAAAAGGAGTTGCTGATTACAGGGAGGAATGCAAGTGTGCGTTTTTCAGATGGGCAAGCTGAGGATTATCGATCTATCGAAGCAATTGGATCCGGCGTCGGAATCCCGGAGATGCCGTTTGTTCCGATTCAACACCGGCGGGCCGATTCCCGATTTTCACACGCACATGGACCTGGTGAGCCACCTGGGCACCCACGTGGAATGCCCCTATCATCACAATGACAGCTGGCCCGACGTCCTGGCTATGCCTCTGACCCGGTTCATGGGGCGCGCCGTCTACGCAAAGGTGCCCGATCTCCCGCCCAACAGCCATATACGTCCCGCCGACATGGAAAGGATATGGGGCTCAAAAATCATGATGGACGACATCGTTATCCTTGATTCCCCTTACGGGATGGAGCCTTTCACCTCAAAGACGAATACGGCTGAAGACAAGAGGCTGTTTGTATGCCGGGAACTTGCCGTGTGGTTCGCCGAAAAGCAGGTGAAATGCGTCGGCTTCGGAGACGGAGTGTCCATTGAAAACAGCTATGAGGACGTCTGTGCCTTCCACGACGTTTTAATGGCGAAGAATATCGTGTTTCTGGAAGTACTGAAGAACCTCGACAAGCTGCAGTCGGATGTTTTTTTCATGTCCTATTCCCCATTGCCGATCCGGGGACTGGATTCCTCTCCCGTCCGGGCTTATGCAATTGAGGGCATGGCGGAATTTTCAGCTTAAAGGAGAATCGTTATATGCCAGGCAAGACTTCGCTGCGGGTAATTTTGGAAAGGAGCAAAAAATGCTTCCTGGTGCCCTGCGTATATGACTGCGCGTCGGCGCGTGCGGTGGAGATGTGCGGATTCCCCGTCATGCTGCTAAGCGGCGGGGAATTGTCTCTCGCGATGAACGGGCTCATCGATTACGGATTTACGGGCTTGACGGAGTTGGAATGGATGGTCAGCCGCATATCCCAGACGTCGTCTATCCCCCTGATCGCCGATATTGAGGACGGATTCGGAGGCCCGCTGGCGGTCTTCCGTTCGGCGAAAAGGCTTGCGAATGCAGGTGCGGCGGCCATTCAGCTGGAGGACGCAGGCGACATGGAAAACAGCACGCGCCTGCTGCCGAGGGACGCGTACTATTCGAAAATCCGGGCTGCGGTGGAGGCGCTGAAAGGCACCGACTGCCTGCTCATAGCCAGGACAAACGCCGATCCGGAGAATCCCGGAGAATTCGAGGAAGGCTGCACCCGTATGCGCGAGTCCATGGAAATGGGTGCGGATATGGCCATGATCGTCAAGGTCGGCAGTTACGAGCAGGGTAAATTCATGTCGGAAAGGGTTCCGGGATGGAAGATATTCGCCGATGTGCGCGCCGACAATGGAATCCCATCCGTCACGATGGATCAGCTGACGGAGCTCGGATTCAAATGCTGCTCCACGCATTACACCTTGAAGGCCGCCATGGAAGGGATGCTTGAACACGGGATCGCCAATTACAGGGACCAGAGCGTTTCCTATACGTTCACCCATGCACCCGCATCCGGAATCATGAGCTATAGCGCCACGCCGCTGTTCGATCCGCAGGGCTACATGGAACTGGAGGCATCCTTCACGCAAAAAGAGAAGGAATACACGATCGTCGGGCATAAAGTGGAAGCGTTTCCGGAAGGTTTCGTACGCCCCGATATCAAGCATCGGTTCTGAGGATAGGAGTGGATTCTCAGCCTATGACTTTTTTGTGTTCCGCAAAGAAACTGACAGCCGTCAGCGCTCAGCCTACAGGATGCTTTGAGAACTCGGTTGCGGCCATAGGCCGCGCCGGCGGCTTTGTCTAAAATAGGATGATAGTTGCTTTGCTAACCCAGCCTGACGCGGGCATTGCAATCCGGACACAGGAGCTTGGCTGGTTCCCCAAAGCCAAGCTTTACTTTTGGATCGGCCAGGCAATCGCAGCAGTATGTAGCTCCGCAAGAAGGACACACATATCGTGCAGGGACATCCATCGACGCCAAAAAATCCTCAACATTACCGGCATCAATCACCACGGGTTCCGTAACAGGTCGATCCGGGCGTAATCCGGAATCGCGAAGATTGCGCTGACAAATTTTGCATTTGCTGGTCATAGCGAAATTTTCCTCTCATTGGGATCAAGAATTTCGAATGTGCTGGCGTAAGGCATCCAACAGATCTCCACACAGGATGGATATTGAGTTCCGAAGACGTTAATGGAAATGGCCGGGATCAAGCGCTTTTTGCAGCCTCTCGGATGTGATCCGCCGCGCATACGGCGCAAAATGGAAATCCAAACGTCAAGGAATTTGCGACGCTATTAAGTCAGCTCGGGTGAACAATATATCATCCTGCAGCCGTTTGCGTCATTTATTGTTTGCCGACCAAGTGCGGGTTAATCCGATTATGGCGAAAATCAGGTTGGCTCAGGCCACGGCGTTTCGATCGGAACGGGAATCTGGTCTTTCCATATGGAAAAACGATGGAGCTTGCCGACTTCCCCTGGATCATTCAATGCATCGGAAAGTGCGATCAGAAATTCGGTTTGCGCAACCGTTAGTTTGCGGGAAATAAACCACACGATATGGTCATAATCTGCGGATCGCGCAATCCCATCGGCCGGCGGCAGCGAGGAATCGGAAAGCAGGGTCTTCATTTGCCCCACGAACAGGTCGCCGGGCTCCGATGAAAGCCAGGCGATAGCAAGACGAACAAACAGGATCCGGGCACTCACAACGTCACGACGGCCCGATTTAAGAAGCCATGCGCGGCCACATGTTTCTCTGGCCTCGGTCCATTTGCCTTGCATCATCAATATTGTGCTGAGGTTGTTCAGGCGGTGTGGAATTTTGGAGTGTTCGGGACCAAGGTACTTTTCCTCAATGCGGAGGGCGCGCCGCAGTATCGCTTCAGCCTGAGTCAAAGCCCCCGTTCTGCGAAGAAGCAGCGCCAGGCGGTTGAGTGCTATGGCAAATTGCGGATGATCGCATCCTAATGCCCGTTCCGTGGATTCGACAAGCTGCCGGCCGAGTTTTACAGCTTCTTCATAGCGTCCGGAGTGCTCGGCTTTTTCCAAAAGAGAGTTCAATTCGGCGACCGTCAAGGGAAACATCTCCGGCGCCAGGCTTCGGAGCGTGTTCTGAATCTCATCCGGTCCGCGACCCATGGCACGAAGCAGATCGGCGTAGTTTTTCATAACAGCCTGCAAGTGCGGATGCGCATGCCCGGTTTTTCGCGTGAGCTTCAAAAGGATATCGATCGCCCGGCGCATCAGCGGTTCCGCCTCCGCCGGCCGGTTCGTGGCTTTGAGCAATTGCGCCAGATTGTTAAGCCGGGTGGCGGCATCCGACCGGTCTGTCCCGCAGTATTGCTCGTCAATGGCCAGGGCGCGCCGCATCAGCAGTTCCGCCTCCGCCGGGCGGTTCGCAGCCTGCAGCAATTGCGCCAGGTTATTTAGCTGGATGGCAACATCCGGGTGGTTTTTCCCGCAGCTCTCTTCGCCGATCGCCAGGGCGCGCCGCATCAACGGTTCCGCCTCGGCCGGCCGGTTCGTAGCCTGCAGCAAGGCTGCCAGGTTGTTGAGTGCGCCGGCAACCATTGGATGGCTTTGCCCATAGCTTTGCTCGCAAATGACAATGGCCCGGCGCATCAGCGGTTCCGCCTCCGCCAGCCGATTCCCGTCACGCAGCAATTCCGCCAGGTTAATCAGCCGGATGGCAACATTCGGGTGGTCTTTCCCGTAGCTTCTTTCATCAATGACCAAAGCGCGCCGCATCAATGGCTCCGCCTCCGCCGCCCGGTTTGTTTCCTGCAGCAAGCCTGCCAGGTTGCTAAGATCTCTGGCTACGCTGGGGTGATCTTCGCCGAAGCTCTGCCTGTCAATGGCAAGAGCCCGGCGCATCAGCGGTTCCGCCTCCGCCGGCCGGTTCGTGTCATGCAGCAACTGCGCCAGATTGTTAAGACGGATAGCGACTTTCGGGTGATTTTTCCCGAAGCTCTGCTCATCAATGGCCAGGGCACGCCGCATCAACGGTTCCGCCTCGGCCGGCCGGTTTGTTTCCTGCAGCAATTGCGCCAGATTGTTGAGGGCCAGGGCAACATCCGGGTGGTTTTTCCCATAGCACTGCTCATCAATAGCCAGGGCGCGCCGCACCAGCGGTTCTGCCTCCGCCAGCCGGTTTGTGGTGTGCAACAATTGCGCCAGGTTGATGAGCCGGATGGCAACCTTCGGGTGGTTTGTTCCGTAGCTCTGCTCGCTAATGGCCAGAGCGCGCCGCATCAGCGGTTCCGCCTCGGCCAGCCGGTTTGTTTCCTGCAGCAGATGCGCCAGATTTTTAAGGTCGATGGCAACAATCGGATGGTCGTTTCCAAAGCTCTGCTCATCAATGGCCAGGGCACGCCGCATCAACGGTTCTGCCTCTGAAAGCCGGTTTGCAGCCTGCAGCAGGTGCGCGAGGTTGTTTAGGCTTTCGGCAACATTGGGATGGTGCTTCCCGTAACTCTGCTCATCAATGGCCAGAGCGCGCCGCATCAACGGCTCCGCTTCTGAAAGCCGGTTTGCAGCCTGCAGCAAAAGCGCCAGGTTGTTGAGATCGCGGGCGATTTTGGGATGGTGCTTCCCGTAAGATTGTTCGTCAATGGCCAGGGCGCGCCGTATCAACGGTTCCGCGTCCGCCAGCCGGTTCGTGGCTTGCAGCAGTTGCGCCAGATTGTTGAGCAGAGCGGCGATCCGGAGAGGATCTTTCGCAGGGCTTTGTTCATTAATGGCCAGGGCGCGCCGCACCAGAGGTTCTGCTTCTACGTAAAGGGATGCGTAATGCATGAAGGTGGCCAGTTGATTGGCGGTATAGGCGATTAGATGATCGTCGCGGCCTTTCACGCGTGACCATGCTTCAAAAACTTCAAGATACTCTTTTCCCATCAGCCGCTCCTGCCCCAGCCAAATCCAGTAGCGCAGCAACTCGTTTTCGCCGCGATTCCTGATCAGCAGGAATCGGTCGATATCGAGCAGGCAGGTGCGCAGGCGGTCGCGTTCGCCTGCTTCCCGGAGCTGCCACGGGAGTTCCGCGGAACTGCGCGGCGCTATCGCCTGTCTCTCGAAATAACCCGCAAGCTCATGGTGGGCGGCGCGAACATCATCCTCATCGCCGAAGCACTCCGCACGCACCGCATGTCTAAGGAATTCATGTCCGAAAGTGTAAAGACCTGCTTGCTGTGACAGGTGCGGTTCAATCGCAAGAAACAACGGCACCCACTCCTGCCGCGGGATCGGCTTCTCTGCTGAGAGAAGCTCCAGCCATTCCGTTTCCGCCAGACCCTGACGGGCAGCCCAGAGATGACGCAACGCGCGGCGGACGAAGGCGCTTCCTCCGTCGAAATCCCGCCGCCAGCGCTGGATGACCAGACGGAAAAGCTCTCCGGGAGTCGATGCTTCCGGATAGCGCGCAACCTCAGCAGGCAGACGCTCAAAGCTGCCGAACTGCCGCAACTCCTCCAGCACTGTCCGAAGAAACAGCGGATTCCTTGCGCCGGATGCGTTCGCAATCTGCTGACTCAGATCCGCTCGAAGGGTTTTTCGATAGTGCTTGAGAAACCTTTCGATCATTGCTTCGCGCTCGGCGGCATCGGCCGGAAGCAACTCATGCTCCTGCCATCCCCGCTCGCGCAACACATCGAGAGCCGGACCAGTCAATGTCGAAGCTATCACCCGAACATCCCTCGGGAAAAACCGCGGCAGCCACATCAGCCGGCGATCGGCTTCTTCTCCCTCGATCTGATTCAGCCCATCCAAAACAAGAACGATCCGACCCCGGCCCGATGCCTGCGCCAGCCAGAGTGGAAGCGCTTCGCGCAGTCTGGCCGGATCGGATGGAATGTCCTCCGTAATCCCGAAGCTCCGCTTTAGTTCGCCAATCAGCCGGACAAGAAATGCCGAAACCGTAGCGCTTTCCGGCGTCGCTCCAAAATAGTGCTCGAATGCAAGAGCTGCCGCACCGCTCTGCCTCCGTTTCTGCATCCAGTCGGCAAGCAATGCCGTCTTTCCGCTGCCGCTCTCTCCGGTCAGTGCAAGCCCCTGGCCGGTAGATTCGCCCGAAATAAACGCATCGAGCACTGCCGTATGCGCAGGGCGCTCTACGTACGCCAGCAGCTTGCTCCGGGCATACGATTCATGGCCTTGCGCTTCTCGCGTCAGCGCGTCGGGCACTTTCGGCATAGGATAGAGTTCGTCAATCAGCGCTATGAATTGCCGGCGCACCGCATCACCCAGTGCTTCGGGATTGGCGTAGTTATCGAACACAGGCAGCCCGCTCTGCCGGATGCGATCCTTGAGCATGGCCAGCTTTGCTCTCCGCTCTTCCGTTCGTCGAACCGCTTCGGCTTCGCCAAAAATCCGGATATCCTCCGGAATCGGCTGCTCGACCAGCTCACGCCGCTCGGCTTCCGGAAGGGTATTGACATATGCGGGATCGCGAAAATAGAAGAACGCATGCTTCGCCATGGCCGGGTTGCGGAGAACACCGTGCAGTATCTCCATCTCCGTGACCGACGTGCGACCACTTACATGCTCCGTCAGCCATGGTTCTTGTTCTATCACCTCGGGAGGAAAAGCTGCAGGTATCCAGCCGTATCTCTCTCCAAGAAGACCGATGAAATAAGGACGGCTGCGCTCGATCTCCTCCAGGCAGATGGGCAGCACCTTTCCTTCTGCAGCCTGCTCTTCGGTAATTCCCCAGCGCAGATCCACTTCGGTAAAAGTAACGAATCGATTTGCGCAGATGGAGCGCAACTCGGGGAAGATGCGCTTAATGAGCAACTCCCGCTCAGCCTGCATGTCCCGAAACGTCGAGGAGATAAAAACGCGGATGACACGATCCTGGCGCACTACGGGTGTAGGAATTTCCATATTTGCGATTAAGGCATAGACCGATACGGAGCATCAAGTACAAATTGGCTTCAAGACAATCGATTAGCTGATAGCCGACATCGCACAGTCAAAGGTCCCACGCTGCACATTTTCATTCACTGTGCTCTTCAAAAAGTAATGCCGATGTTTTATCTGATGAGTGAGTCCGGTTGGGATGCGGATTTCGGGATTGGGGAGGCGGCCGGATTCCAATCCAGCCGCTCCGGCATTCATATGTTTATTGAGGTTGGGCAGGCCGTTTTGGGAAAGGCTTTTTTGCCATAGGCTGTTGCGGCACAGTCTGCTTAACGTAATCAGGCTGTCCCAGGAACGATTCCTTAACGATGACCTCATGCAGGCGACAGAAGTGCCACGAGGGATCGGCCGTGGTCCATGTCCCGTTCTTGTAGTTATCGCAACTCTGGGGTTTTGCGAGAGGATATTCTTCGAGCGGGTCGTCAACCAGGTTGTAGAACGTGCAATTTGCCGTTTCCGGATTCTCGTCGCAGATGAGTTTGTAGGTTTTATTCCTTGCGCCGACCTGCTTGAGGTTGGGCTTTATAGTGCTTACGGGATTTACGGTTTCCGCAAGCATATAGCCTTTATTGGGATCGCGCAGGTTCGTGGCCCCCTTGAAAAGGATTGGAGTAAAGGAGACAGAGTCGATGGCTTCGGTTCCCTTGCCATCCCGGTTGGGAACGGTTTTGGGCACGTCGAGGCCCGCCAGTTCCAGGAGTGTGGAAAACAGATCCACTCCGTTGACCCATTCATCGCTTTGGGATCCGGCCTTGATGCCCGGTCCCCGGATCGCCATTGAAACGCGGACGCCGCTTTCATACACCGTGCCCTTGCTGCGCCCTCGCCGGGTAATATAGAGGTTGTCGATGAACTCGCGCTTTTCGCCGAACATCCAGGTGCCGTTGTCGCCGAGATAAATGACGTAGGTGTTTTTGTCCAGCTTATCCACGGTATTAAGCAGTAACCCGATCATGGTATCCATCGAGTTCGTCATCGCCCGCATGAGCGCTTCCGAAGAGCAGGATCCGACGTTCGCCGAGCCGAATTTGCCGTCAGGACCCATGCATGCTTCCATTTCTTTGCGGGATTTCTCGTCCATCGTATCGGCATTCGGAATGATCATCGGGTTCGGCATCTGCTGCCCCGAGATATGCGACAGGTTGAACGCAAACCAGGCGAACCACGGCTTGTCGGGATTCGTCTTTTCCTGTTCGGTTATCCAGTCGATCGCATCGGCCGTTTTCACGACTGGAGCATAGGTGGTCGGCGCAATACCGGGCAGGGATCGGATGGGCGCTTTTTCCGTGCGATACTTGTCGGGGGAATCGCTGCTGTCTTGGATGTGATAGTCCCATTCGTGGTAAGTCTGAACGCCGCCATGGAGATTGCCCCTGAAGAGATCGAAACCCGCTTCCTTGGGCTTCATGCCGGGATACTGCCCCAGGCCGGCAATGTGCCATTTGCCGAATATCGCGGTGCTGTAGCCGCCTTTTTCCTTCAGGTCCCGGACGAAAGAGTGATGGTTCTGGGATAGGTAACCCAGGTAGTCCAGCACTCCGGTCTTGACGGAATAAAGTCCCGTGATAATCGACGTGCGCGTGGGAGAGCAGAATGTATTCACCCAGGTCTGGCTGAACCTCATGCCTCCCCTAGCCAGGGAGTTGAGAGCGGGAGTGGACGCCGGGTGGCCGTCGATCATTTTATAGTTGGCATGATTACGCCCCGAAGGACCGTACTGCTTGACTAGGCCGTCGATCAGGCCCGGATACATCTCGGTTGTCGCGTCCAGACCGATGTCGTCGCCGATGATCAGCAGGATGTTCGGGCGCGGAGACTTGCGGTCGCCGGATTGCTCCGGCTCCTTTGCCGCGAACGCCAGCGCAGATCCGATCATCAGAGCCGTTAATAATGCGAATCCACGCAATGTCATTAGGAAGGTTCGATTCATCACTGTTTCATTCCCCCTGAATCATGGTTGTCCTCAGTGTTTTTATACTGTGACACTTATCCCGTTTTGCTGTCAATTCCAAATTGGTTGCCGGAAATAAAACGGGGACTGCGATGATCTGCTATAAGCGGAAGACATAGTTCAGCTTGACGCGAAAGCGCGTCTGGTCGGACTCGAAACGGTTCAACGCATTCTCCTGCCAGCTGTGGTTGATCACAAAAAAGAATTCGTTGCCGGGTTTCAGAATCCAGCGCAGACGGCTCTGAAGACCGATGTTGCTTGAGTCCGTATCATACTGAACAAAATTTGAAAGAGTTATGAATGGCGTAAAGCAGTAGTCTAAACGATAGATTACCAGGCTTGTATTGAAGTCCCCTTCTTTCAATCGAATCCAGTTCTGTTGAAGATTGAACGAAGTTGTGAAATGAGGGCTTTTCCGATAGGTCAATTCCAAAAAAACGCGCCGCTGAGTTCCTGAGTAGAATGATCCGATACCGAAATCATTCTGGATGGAGATCGCTCTGCTCTGCGAAGTCATAATGAAAAAGTTATGGCTGTTATGGCTATACTCTCCTGCGGGAAGTGTAACCATGTTTTTAAAATTGATCGGCCACGGCTCAAAAAGCTTCTCACGGTTATACCTCCATTCGTAGCCGACCCAGTCCCCGCTATTGAAGGCAAGGTTGATTGGATCCACAATCAGCTGCTTTGTTTCCCATGTCCCGCGATCCATTCTGTAATAATCATCATAGGCAATGAAAAACGGTATCCGGCGGATATTCCAGAATTCAGGACGAGGGCTGATCTGTGCGTTAAAAGACGATATCCGGACGCCATGGCGAGGAAGGAAACCGAGAGCCGGATTGTAATTTTCTCCGATCTTCATCCATTTGTATTGAAGCGATATGAGGTCATTCGGATAGGAGACGGTGCCTCCAAAGGAGCTGTCCTTCTTGTCCAGTCCGGATGTGTACGTTTTCGATCCGAACAGCATCAAACTGAGGTTTTTCTGCCGATTCAGGAAATTGGACGTGGCCAGTTTCAAGTCCACTCCGGCCATCTGGTTGCTGGTTTGTCCTGTCGGATCTCCGTTGGTAAATATGGCGCCGACGTAGGACTGATTCATAAAATTCGCTTTTACCCGCCCGACTGCCAGATTCTTGCTTGCCAGATGCAGCCCATCCGATTTTCCATCTTCTGTAAATCTGCCGGTTTGAACATCCAGCAGGCCCACGTCAAACCGCCCGATTTTCCCGGTCAGCTTTTGGCCGATGCGGATCGGGATTTCATAGTCCTGCGTCCAACCCTGAACCAGCCCGATGCGGCGCGAGAAAAAGGGAACAAAATCGCTGCCGCCGAACATTCCCCCACCATCGGATTTGGCAAATTCGAAAATTCCGGCATCCTCCAGAAAGAACGATCGCTTTTCCGGATAAAATAAACGGAAGCGCGTTAGATTGACCTGCCGGGTATCGACCTCTGTTTCTGCAAAATCGGTGTTGATGGTTGTGCTGGAAACCAGATTGGATGTGATGCGATAGAATATATCCACGCCGGCATCCCGAGTGGCTTGAGTCCGGTCATGATTTGCCCTCTCTCTGCTGAATCCTGCAATCCCAAAAGGCTTTATATCGAGCCCAACCCCTTGCGAAGGATTCTTGATGCCGGTGATATGGCCCGCCTTGACGACCTGAGAAAGCTGAATGTCCGGTGAAGGCGATGCCCATCTTGACTTCTCCCTCCCCCGGGCGAGAAAGCGGGATATATTAAATCCCCATATTGAAATATTGGGATCAAATCCGATCGTTTTAAAGGGTATCTCAAATTCCGCTGTCCAGCCGGTTTCATCAATGTGAGTGCGGACATTCCAGATGCCATCCCATTCAAGAGAAGCGAATTGATTCTCCGTGATGCGGCCTTCCACCATAGCCCCGGCAGCATTGGTGGCAAAATAATAGGCATTACGGTGGTCATGAAAAGTATCGAGGACTATTTCAATATTGTCGTTGCTGGACAAAAAAGCGTCACGACGCATTTCCGTCGCCACGATCTGTTTTGCTTTGCGATCCTCACAACGGACTGCGATGTATAAAGCTTCACTGGCATAAGCAAGCCAGACCTTTGTCGCTTCTGTCGGCGGTTCTCCCGGATGGGGGTCTACCTGCGTTAATGCAATGGAACTGGGATCTCCCTGCCACATCGGATCGTTCAGGATCCCATCAACCCGTATTTTGCCGGATACGGGAACGACAATTGCGGTGCGATCTTCTGCAGCCAGAAGCGGCGCCAGGACAATTTGAATGGATAGAACCAGCAGAATTCGATTAAAGCGGCCGATTGTATTGCTATTCATAATCCAGAATCTCGTTCTTCAGAGTATTCGTTGCGGAAACCGGCCTTTGCGACAGACCGGCGCCGGACTCATCAGGAATGAGCGTCGCTGTCGGCAATCCGCCGAATCATTTCCGTCGCATGAGGTATTCAAAACAGGATTGTTTCGTACCAGACAACCGGATCTGCGCGAAACTCACATATACTACGTCTTAAGTAGAGCATTCGTTACGCAGAGCATGGACGATTTTATCGCGTCCGGAAACACTTGTCGGAACAGAATCACCGGATTGCCGGACCGGCAATTGCGCTCACTGAATCCCGGATTAACGCTTCTTAATAGTCTGGGCTTAACCCGGATATTCATGAAGCCTCTACGGAAGACGATCCGTACGCAAAGGAGCGGACTCAAGCTTCATTATGGCTTTCATCTCAGGAATATCAGGCGATTGCGATCCTGGCAGATCAGGATCCGAAAACTGCAGAAGCGACTTCAGGTTCTCAATCCCTTAAAATGATAAAACCTTGTCGCAATCAACGGTCCATTGTGCAAACTCTTTCATATTGCTCAATTTTACGCCCTCAATGAAAGAGACTGTATCAATGCCGCGTGCTTCGGAACATCCGCCGCAGCTTTTTACTTCGCCGCCTTTCTGGATTACGGATTTGAGCATTCTCTCGATGTTGTAATATCCATTGGGAGTGGTTTGATTCGGCAAGCCGCAAAAAACCGCATCCGCGAGAAGGAATATTTTAACCTCCACCTCTTCTCCATGCTCTTTTTGCAGCATCATGGCCATTCTTAAAGCATTGTATGCTTTTTCAGTCCCATAGGGGGCGTCGTTGATGATTATCAGAATTTTTTTCATCTTCTTTCCTTTTGTTTGATGTAGGGTCCCAATTCCATTTCTGCATAGGAAGCGCTGGCGCTGTCTCAAAACCTGTTATGGATCGGGCTTTCAGCCCTTGTTCTCTATTCTGGTTCATGATCCTGGCGTTGCCCCAGGAAGGAAGTTGCATTGACGACGAGGGCTGAAAGCCCGAACCATTCAGGATTTTGAGGAGCCCCCACCGGCGCTCCAGGTCCAGCCCTCCCTCCATTTGGCCACCGTGGGACAACCTCTGAAGCCGCGACCCAAATGATTCAGCCTATGCTTCCCTGAATCGGGGCTTCTGCTCAATTTGTTCAACTGGTTATAGGAAAGTTACTGAAGCCCGCAGCCACATTAAACTGGATTGTCGCGCAGCCGGTGTTATTTCCCCCATTTTGACTTGTCGACTGCATAGGCGGCGCCATCGATCTCGGGCGGCAACGATTCCCAGAAGAATCGTACAATGGCAATCTTTAGAGCGCCCGTTTCGTCCAGCTTCAGTTCGTAGAGAGGGAGGTAATTCTTCTTTACCTTGATTCTGTCGGTGCCCGTTTCAAAAATGGTCGCCTCGACGAAGGCGACTGAGACCATGCGCTTCTCATCGACGAAGATGTCATGAACTATGAACTTCTCGTAGTCAGAGGGATGGCTTGTCAGCATGTTATAAAAAGCTTCTCTGCCGGTAATGGCGTTCTGGGGCCCGCCGAAGACATACATATACGGGATGAAGGTAAAATCCGGGGCGAAATAGGTGTCCATCCGATGGACAGTTTTCGCATTCTGTGCGCTGGCATTGTATTCGGCAAAGTAATCGTTCATCCATTTCACGATCTCGTCATGTGTCGGTTTCATAGGCTCGTCTCCCAATCTCCGTCCCGGCTCTGTCTTTTCAAATATTGCTTGTGCTGCCGGTGTATTTATGGATTTATGTTCCTGGGCTCTTAACCCGTAATTCATGCTGACGTGCGAGCAACAGGATTCTCACTGTCATGGAGCGATCTCTCCTTTGATCGATTTCTGATTGTATCATCAGTGCTTTGTCAATCCAGCATTGTTGTGCAGCCACCTTCACGGGAGGTTTTTGAACGCCATGGGAGAGTTGGTCATTGCATTGCTTGAGCTGGTGATTTACGGCACCGGAGAGCTGATTCTCTATGCCGTAACTCTTGGCCGACGCAAACCGAAGTGGCCATTCGGAACGAAAGAATCGGTCGTTACTCAGGAGCTTTTATTCAGCCTGAGCACCTGGGTGGGAATTATATTCTGGGGCGCGGTCCTGCTGTTGATTGCATGGCTGATTTCGAGATAAACGACGCTGATGGACAGCACCTTAACCCGCTTTATTCATGAAGCTTCTGCTACGGCGGCGGATCCGGGCATGTCTGCCGCGTTGCGCTCGGTCGGCTTCCTCGACGTACTGTCGAGTACGCCTTCGGAATCCTCCCGTCGCGCGCCTTGCAGCCACGCCCGTCTGCACCGCCTCGCGACGAACCTTCATGAATAAAGCGGG
>JAFGIY010000164.1 GCA_016929335.1 Acidobacteriota bacterium
GCAGTGGGTAGTCGGTTTTCGTTAGTCGGTAGCGGGTGTCGTTAGTCGGTGGTCGTTAGTCGGTGGTCGGCAGTCGGCAGTGGGTAGAAGGTAGGGGGTAGTTGGCAGTTAAAGATCGACAATTGACTATTAGCCAATAACTGCCTACTAACGACTGCCGACTGCCTACTAACGACTGCCGACTGCTGACTGCCGACTGCCGACTGCTACCTACAGCAACGAGAGCGGATCGACGTCAATATGCACTTTCGAGGGTATCTTCTGACTCTCGAGATGCGCGAAGCAGTCCTGCAGGAGCGTCGTCGCATCAATGTCCGGACGGATTTTCAACAGAATCTGCATGCGGTAATTGCCCCGAAGCTTTTCAAGAGGAGCCGCGGCAGGGCCTAGAATATGCGGTCGCGATGCCGGCTCCATCCTGTCGAACTGCGCTTTCAGAGCGCCGGCAATCCGCTCCGCGTCGCGCGAAGCCTTCGCCGAATCGGGATCGCTGATGACGATCTGTATCAACCGCCTGAACGGCGGATATGCCATCAGTTTTCTGAATTCGATCTCCTTGTCGTGAAAACCTCCGTAGTCCTGTTTCTGTGCAAAGTGCAGCGCATAATTATCGGGATAGAATGATTGAATCACGACGCGTCCCGGCGCATTCCCCCTTCCCGCCCTGCCCGCCACCTGCGTTAAAAGCTGGAACGTACGCTCTGCGGATCGGAAATCCGGGAAAGAGAGTCCGGAATCCGCGGCAATGACGCCGACCATGGTGACATCCGGAAAGTCATGCCCCTTGGCAAGGATCTGAGTCCCGACCAGTACATCGAGTTCCCGCTCCGCAAAGCTGTAGAGAACCGTGCGGAGATTTCCGCGCCGGCGCGCCGTATCCCGGTCCAGGCGCGCGATGCGCGCTTTGGGCAGAAGCGTGCCGAGGATACTCTCGAGCTGCTCCGTTCCTACTCCTGCGTAGTGAATATAGGGGCCTCCGCAATTCGCGCACAGCGAGGGCACTTCTCTTTCCTGGCCGCAATAATGGCAGGCGAGCCGGTTCTCCTGCTGATGATACGTCATGCTGACACTGCAGTCGGGACACGCGAAAACGTGGCCGCAGCTGCGGCATAGAAGTGTCCGTGAATAGCCTCTGCGGTTCAGCAGGATCATGGCCTGTTCGCCGCGCCGCATGCATCCTTCCAGTTCCTCCTGCAGCGTGACGGATATGACTGTGTTCTTCCCATGCCTCCGGAATTCTTCGCTCATATCCACCATAGTCACACGCGGCAGAGGCCTGGCTTCGATCCGCTCAGGAAGATGGAAATAGCTGATCCCGCCTTTCTGCACGGATGAATGATACGTCTCAATCGACGGGGTTGCCGATCCCATCAGCAGGACTCCGCCCGTCTGCTGCACACGCTGCCACGCCACTTCCCGCGCGTGGTAGCATGGAGATTCATCCTGTTTGTAGGAAGCGTCCTGCTCTTCATCGATCACGATGAACCGCAGGTTTTCAAGCGGCGCAAAAACGGCGGAACGCGTCCCGACCACGACGCTTGCGCCACCTTCACGAATGCGGTTCCACTGATCGAACCGCTCGCCCGCCGACATTCCGCTATGCAGCAGCGACACCCGGTTCGGGAACCGCGACACGACCAACCGGCTTAAAAGCGGAGTCAACCCGATTTCGGGCACAAGGAAAAGGGCTGTGTCCCCCTGCTTCAAGACTTCGGCAATCAGCCGGAGATACACTTCCGTTTTCCCGCTGCCCGTAACGCCGTGAATCAGACATCGCTCCGGTTTCCTGCGGCGGATCATATCCAGAATGCGGTCGACGATTTCTTTCTGCGACGGCGTGAGAGTCAGAGAGACCTGGTTCATGCTGTCTGCCAGCTCCGGAGGCACGCGTTGTATTTTCGCCGGCGCAATCTCGACGAGCCCCTTCCGCTCCAGCGTCCTGGCAATTCCGGAGGTGCATCCGGCGGCGCGCAAAACATCCTGAAGCAGAAGAGGCTCCTTGCTGCTTCCCAGTGCCGAGCAGAGCCGTTGCTGAGCGGCCGTCAATCCCGCAATCGATTCCGGATCCGCGTCCAGCCTGCGGATGCCGAGCTGCTCCTTGCTTTTTACCCGCGGCCGCTCCAGCGACATTTCCATCTGTATGAGCTTCGCAGCACTGAGCGACTCGATCCAGGCATTTGCACCGCGGAGCCCGGAACGCGCGGCCAGCTCTTTGATTGTCAGCGATTTTTCGTGCGCCAGGATATCCAGGAGAGCATCCTCCTGCGGCTGCAATCCCGGAGGCCGGAGTCCTCCGCTGAGAAGCATTTCAGTGCGAGGTGTCAATGAGATCCTTCGTTCGCCTGAAACCTGAGTCCCTGCAGGGAACAACGCACGGAAAACTTCTCCCGGCGGCGCAAAATAATACCGGGCAATCCACAGAGCGATTTCGGCTAAAGCAGGCGGCACGGTGGATTCGGGTTCCAGCAGCTCCCGCACCGGGCGGATTTTGAATTCACCGGTCCGGACCTGATCCGGGATTCCCGTCACATAGCCGGTTACCAGTTTGCGCCCGAAAGGGACCAGCACGCGCATCCCGGCCGCGATTCGTTCTCTGAATTCGGGCGGAACCGAATAGGCGAACGTCTTGCGAACACCGACGGGGATTGCGACATCAACAAATTCATTCATTCGATTTACAATTTGCCACGAATTGCACGAACGATTTATTTCGTGGAATTCGCGGCCTGGATGGAGAGAAGGTAGTTTCGGACGATCTGCATATCCTCCCACACCTTTCGCTTTTCAATCGGATTCCGCAGAAGGTAGGCCGGATGGAAGGTCGCCACAAGCTTTGCCCCTCTATAATCGATCAGCTGTCCGCGAAGGCGGCCGATCGGCTGAGTTGTCCGCAGCAGCGTCTGCGCACCGAAAGCTCCCAGTGCACAAATGATCTTCGGCTTCACCGCCGCAATCTGGCGGAAGAGGAATTGCTCGCATGAAGCGATCTCGTCGGTCTCCGGATTCCGGTTGCCCGGAGGACGGCATTTGAGAATGTTGCAGATATAAACATCATCGCGCCGCATCCCGGTGGATTCGATGATTTTCGTCAGCAACTGACCCGCCCGTCCCACAAAAGGCAATCCCTGCTCATCTTCATCCGCGCCCGGCGCTTCACCGACAAACATGAGATCCGCATGAGGATTTCCCGCGCCGAAGACGATATTCGTGCGCGTGGGAGCAAGCTTGCAGCGCCGGCAATCCCCTAATTCCTTCCGGATAGCATCGAGCGACTCATCGGAGGAAGGCACGACATCGAACATCGACGCGTTGACGGCAATCTTCGCCGCCGCAGGGCGCGTGTCGGCCATGGCAACTGGGGGAGCCGCACTTCTCTGACTCTCGGGCTTTCTGGGAGCGGATTTCCTGCGCGGTTCCGGCGCCCGCATCCAGCGGACTCCCAGATCGCTGTAAAGCCGCAAGTGCTCCAGAACCTGTTTGCGTAAGAAAGCCTTATCCTTCATGTGCCAAGCTCCAGTTCATCCAGCACGGATTCGTTGTTGCGCCAGTTCCGCGCCGTCCGGACCTGCAGTCCGAGATAAACCTTGCAGCCCAGGAGCTGCTCCAGATCCGCCCGGGCGGCAATTCCGAGATCGCGCAGTTGAGACGCCCCGGCGCCGAGGATGATACCCTGCTGCGATCTTTTTTCAACCAGTATATCCGCCTCGATCACGACCAGATTCTGATCCGACCGCCGGCTTTCATCAAATTTCCTTATAAGCACGGCCGACACATAAGGCAATTCTTCGCGCACTCTCTCCAGCAGCTTTTCGCGAATGAATTCTGCGGCCAGAAACCGTTCCGTCCGGTCCGTAATCTGTTCGGCTTCATACAGCGGCTCACCCTCAGGCAGATTGTCGAAAATCTTTTCGCGCAGCAGATCCAGATTTTCGCCCGACTTCGCCGATATGGGAATGATTTCGCGAAAATCATGCGCGGCGCCATATCGCTGCATGATGGGCAGAAGTGCAGGCTTGGCGATTTTATCGATTTTATTGAGCAGCAGAAAGGATGCGACTTCCGCCCTCTTTACCGTCTCCAGAACGTAACTCTCTCCGGCGCCGAAAGAGATCGACGCGTCCACGACCAGCAGAGCCAGGTCCACTCCCTTCATGCTCTCGTAGACCGTGTGCAGCATACGGCGGTTCATCTGGTAAGCCGGTTTGTGAATTCCAGGCGTGTCTATGAACACGATTTGCCCGCGCGCTTCGGTGGCAATCCCAAGGATCCTGTGACGCGTGGTCTGCGGCTTAGTGGAGACAATCGAAATCTTCTGGCCGATCAGTGCATTCAGAAGTGTGGATTTCCCGGAGTTGGGCCGCCCGATAATTGCTACGGTGCCGCACTTCATGGCAGGCCCGATGCATCGGCAAGGCAAAGAGCATCGCCCGCAATCTGTGAAGATAATCTGCCCATCATTCCGGCATGATTCATTCCGTCTTCTGTCTCCTGTCTTCTCTATTCTTCATTTCAAGAGCCAGATCCAGAAGCCTGCCCGCGATCGCCGTCTTTGCCTGATTCCCAAGATTCACAGTTTCACCGCTTCGGCTGAGCATGATTACCGAAGAAGAATCCGATCCGAAGACGCCTTTTGAAACATCATTCGCGACGAGAAGATCCAGGTTTTTCTCCTTCAGCTTCTTATGAGCGGAATCCAGGAGCCGCTCGGTTTCGGCGGCAAAGCCTACGAGGATCTGCCTTTTCTTCTGTTTTCCGAGAAGATGGAGTATATCGTCGGTTTGAGCCAGGCTGAGACTCATGGCAGCGCCGCCCTTTTTGATTTTCTGAGCAGACAGCTCCACCGGGCGATAGTCGGAAACAGCTGCGGCTTTTACGACAATATCCATTTCAGGATAAAGCTTCAGCACCGCATCTTTCATCTGGGCGGCGGAGCGAACCGGAATAAACTGCGCTCCCGAAGGTATCGGCAGACTTGTCGGACCGGATACAAGGAACACTTCCGCGCCGCGCCGGAGAGCGGCCTGAGCAACGGTATATCCCATCTTCCCCGAACTGCGGTTGGATAAGAAACGGACCGGATCGATATCCTCAACCGTCGGTCCTGCCGTAACCAGCACTTTGAGTCCTGCGAGGGAATCGCCGCCGCGAAGCACTTCAAGGATCCGGGCGACGATGACGTCCACGGAAGCAAGGCGTCCTTCTCCTTCCATCCCGCATGCCAGCTTGCCCGGCTCGGGATCCACGAAATAATGGCCCCTGGCTTTCAGGATATCCACATTGGCCCGGACCGCCGGATGGCGCCACATCTCCACATTCATGGCCGGCGCTATCAGTACCGGCGCAGGATTGGAAAGGTACAGCGTGGACAGGAAATCATCCGCAATGCCGTGCGCAAATTTCCCGAGGATATCGGCTGTCGCCGGCACTACAGCCAGCAGTTGTATCGACTGCGCCACGCTGATGTGGTGAATATCGCGGTTGAGCCCCTGCTGGAACATGTCCGTGATGACGGTCTGTGCGGAAAGCGACTCAAATGTCAGAGGAGTTACAAACTCGGCAGCAGACCGGGTCAGGATGACCTGCACCGATACGCCGGCTTTCTGCAGCCCCCGCATTACTTCGATGGCTTTATATGCCGCGATACATCCCGTAACTCCCAGTGCAATCTTCACGATTCAAATCCTATGACTGGCTCGAAGGCTCCACCGGCGGAAGCACCTCGAAGCTGACCAGATCTTCTTCCAGCTCCTTCATCGCAATCAAAGCGGGCTTTGTCGAGCGCGTTTTGATTTTAGGCTTCGCATTATTCTGCAACTGCTTCGCTCTCTCGGCCGCAATGATGATAAACCGATATTTTGATCCGATTCTTTCAGGGATCTTTTGCATCTATTCCTCCAAAAGTTTCCAAAACAGACTTTGCGGACTCGGACCGGACGGCTGTCCGGCAGCGCGAGCCCAGTATGATTGACTGAAGCTCCTCCACCGAAACTCCGAGTTCCTTGTTTATAATCAGATAATCATAATTCCTGTAATGATCAATTTCCCTGCAGGCGATTTTCAGGCGCTTCTCAATCTCGAATCCGGCATCCAGGCTCCGGCGCATCAGACGTTCGCGCAACACCTGATAGGACGGCGGCAGGATGAAAACGCTGATGGCATCCTTGCGTTTTTCACGAAGGATCCGGGCGCCCTGCACATCGATATCCAGAAGAACATCCTCTCCCTGCCGCAAAAGATCGTCCACATACTTCCGGGAAGTCCCGTAATAGTTATCATGGACTTCGGCCCATTCCAGGAACTCCTCGCCGCGCACCCGGGATAGAAACTCTTCCCGGCTGACGAAGAAGTATTCCACTCCGTTCTTCTCGGTTCTGCGGGGCGCCCTCGTGGTATAGGAAACGGAAAACTTCACGTGAGGCAGTTCCTGCAGCACGCCTGAAACAAGAACGGATTTGCCGGCTCCCGATGGCCCTGAAACAATGATCAAATTGCCGGCATGGCCCATTTCACTCAACGTTTTGAACCTGTTCGCGAAGCTTTTCGATATCCGTCTTGACGGCAATCGCGAGGTTTGAAACTTCCAGGCTTCCCGATTTCGATAGAATCGTGTTCGCCTCGCGCTGCAGTTCCTGCAGGAGAAAATCCAGCTTTTTTCCGACTTTCTCCTTCGAATCCATCAGCAAACGATACTGTTCAATATGGCTCTTCAGGCGCGCCAGCTCTTCCGATATGTCGCATTTGTCCGCCAGCAGCGCGGCTTCCTGCGCCAGCCGCTGGGGATCCACACCGCCCTGTGGCAGCAGCTGATCCAGACGTTCGCGGAGTTTTTTGTAATGCTCCTCTACGGAGTTGCCGCTGATTTCGCGAATGCGGTCGGCGCTTTCTTCCATCACCGCAAGATTCCGGCGCATATCGGAACAAAGAGCCTCGCCTTCCTGGACGCGCATTTGCAGAACGCCCGCCAGCGCATCCTTTACGCTCGTACGCAGCAACTCGGAAACAGCAGCAGCGGCTTCCGCCCGAACAGGTTCCTTGCTCTGCAGAATTCCCGGCAGGCTTAATACCGTCTTCAAATCCAAAGAGTCCTGAAAATGAAACTCCTGTCTAAGCCTGTCGGCAGTCTCCAGATAGCCCCTCAGGAGGTTCGAGTTCAATTCGAAGGCTCCTTCAACAGCACTCCGGACCGTCACGCTTATGTCAACTCTCCCCCGGTCCAGCACACTTCGAACCAGCTGCTGAATTTCGCCCTCCAGCGGCTGGTATTCGCGCGCTATCCGCAGGTGCAAATCCAGAAAACGATGGTTGACGGTTTTAATTTCCACGGAAACGGAGGCGTTATCGTTCTGAGCGGAACCTGTTCCGTAACCCGTCATGCTCAGAATCATGGACGCACGCCCTTTCACCGAAAATCTAATTAATGTAGTCTGCCGGGGACTCTCCGTCAAGCCTTAACCTTTGATTTTTCGAGCCTTGGAGCTTTGCTTTAACTCTAAGGCTCAAAGACGCAAAGGCTCTAAGAATCAAAAAACCGCGGGGAATTATCGGTCCAATATGATCATTCGGAGGGCTCTTCGGTCTGAAGACGGAAAAACCTGCGGTAGGGACCGTCATTTTGCATCAGCGTGTCATGCGTGCCGGATTCGACGATTCTGCCGCGGTCGAGCACCAGGATCAGATCCGCATTCCGGATGGTAGACAACCGATGGGCGATCACGAACGTTGTGCGGTTCTGGATCAGATTGGCCAAAGCCTGCTGTACAAGTTTTTCCGATTCCGAATCCAGCGAGGAAGTCGCTTCGTCGAGGATCAGAATCGGGGCGTTCTTAAGCAGGGCGCGCGCGATCGAAAGCCTCTGGCGTTCGCCCCCGGAGAGCCGTTGTCCTCGCTCCCCTATCAGGGTGTCGTACTTCATCGGGAATTTCATGATGAAGTCATGCACCAGCGCAGCCTGAGCCGCCTCGGCTATCTTGTCTTCAGAAGCCCGGATATCACCATAGGCGATATTATTGCGGACGGTATCGTTGAACAGAAAGGTTTCCTGGGTCACCATCGCGATGTGTTTGCGCAGAGAGCTCTGCGTATATTCCCGGATATCCGTCCCGTCAATCCGCACGCAACCCGAAGTGGGATCGTAAAATCTCGGGATCAATCCGACGAGGGTTGTTTTGCCCGCTCCGCTGCTGCCGACGATGGCGATGACCTGGTTGCGGGTCGCCTGAATATTGATATCGCGCAAAACGTGCGTTTCGCCGCTCTGATCGATGTAATTAAAACATACATTTTCGAATTCTATGGAGCCGCGGAATTCCTCCATGGTCCGCGCTCCCGGCCGATCCTGAATTTCCTGATGAGTATCCAGCAATCCCACAATCCGGCTGGACGAGGCGAATGCCCTCTGTATCTGGACGTGTATGCGGCTCAGTTTCCGGATGGGATCATACATGCTGAACAGCGCGAACATCACCAGGCCGAACTTGCCCGCCGTCAGCGTGCCGCCCGTCATGCGGGCATAGGCATAATATAGAAGCGGAATGAACGCCACGACGCCCAGCAATTCCATCACGGGCGAGTTGATGAACAGGATGGCCACCGCTTTCAAATTGCTGCGAAAAAGCCTGGCCGCAGTTTTCCGGAAGCTTTTTTCTTCGTGCTGCTCCATTCCGAAAGCCTTGATGATGCGCATCCCCGTCAAGGACTGCTGCAGCTGATCGTTCAGATTGGCGGTGTCTTCCCGCCCACGGATGCTGACATGCCGGATGCTCTTGCCCATTCCAAGAGTCAAGCCCAGGGCAAACGGCGCGATGAGAAGAGAGAGCAGTGCGAGTTTCCAGTCTGCGCTGAAAGCCACCACAATCAACGACACAAGCAGCACAATCTCCCGAACAAGCTCCGCCAGTACCGTCGAAACAGATTCCTGAATCTGTTCGACGTCGCTGCCCATTTTGGACATGAGCCGGCCCGTTGAATTCACCGAGAAAAAACTCATCGACTGCCCGAGCACGTGATGGAAAAGCTCGTTGCGCAGATCCATCACCACGCTCTGCCCGATGCGGCTCATGGAATAGTTGGAGTAGTAAAGCGAGATGCCCTTAAAAATGGTGAGGATGAGCAGCGCCAGAGAAATCTGCGTGATAATGCTGCCGGGGACGAGAGAAAGAATAAAGAAGATGTACCGGTCGATGAATCCCATCCCCGGGCCCTCGCCGTCCATTAAGTTCTGACCGGGCATCAGGACTCTATCGAACAGCGGAAGCACCAGAGTTGTAGTTGTGGATTGCAGGACTCCGGCAAATGAGAGCAGCAGCAGCGACAGGATTAGACCCTTCCGGTAAGGCCGGATAAAGGGATAGAGCCTTCGGATATCTTTCATGGGCTGCGTCTCTGGATGTCCTTATATCACCTAAACTGCGATCCAGAGACTAACGAAGAAGTGGCGGCACGTCAAGGCCACGAATTTCACGAATTCATTCGTGCCAATTCGTGGCCTATCTTTATCGACGGCCGTGTCCGCCGCCGGAGGAGCTTCTCGACCCGGACCTGTTTGCATTACCGGATCCGGCAAAGGACCGACTCGACTGCCTTGACGAGTTGAAGGACGGAGAGCTGTTTGAGCGGGAAGTGCTATACGAACGAGAGGTACTCGCCTGAGGCCGGGTATAGGTGCGTGAGGCGCCGGCTTCAGGCGCGGCATAGGAACGGAGAGTACTCGCCTGAGGTTTGGTATATGCACGGGAAGCATTGCCCTCGGGGGCGGTATAGGAACGAGCAGCATATGTTTGAGGGGCGCTGTATGCGCGCGAGCGGCCGGCCCGGGATGCTGAGGCTGCCGCCGGATTTTCAGCATTCCATCGCCCCGAAGCGCTGGAACGCGGCTCAGCCGCCTTGCTCGGCTGAGCCCGTTCATTCTGAGGTCTGGATTCGGATGGAGCCCGCTGAATCTGCTTCTGTTGCGGAGCTGCGGATTCAGAACTCCCTCTTGTGGTACTCTGCCGCGCGGCGCCCGATCCGCTCTCTGAACGCGATCCCTTCGAGGAGCTTTCGCCGGGAGTGGAATATTCCCTCTGCGTGGTGCTTTCTCTCACCGTGGCTCTTTGCCGATTATTGTCGGTTGCCCGCGTACTCCGGGGAGTCTCCATCCGCCGACCGCTTTCTTCCGCAGGCCTGTTTCCGGCCGGATTGTCAACTGCCGGACCGGAGCGTTCTCTTTGCGGTGTGTGAACCGCAGCGTCCCCTCCCTGTCTTTGCGGTGTCTGAACTGCGCGCGCGTTGGTTCTCGGAACATAAGTGGAACGGCTTTCTTCCTGAATGCTCCGCGTCCTTTCTTCTCTTGAAGGGAGAGCCGGGATATTCGGATTCGTGATCCTGGCAAAATGCTCGGACCCTCTCGAGCTGGATGCCGGACTGCTGCGGACGACTGCCGGAAGCCGTTTTGTACCTTGCGGCCGGGAAGCTTGCCGATCAGGAGCCGCTCGATAGCTGGTCGACGTCGGCCGAATAGACAGGCTGTCTCTTACATATTCTCCGCGTTTCCACGGCTGATCGACATTCGTCCAATGAGTACCGCGGTTTCCGTCGCCGAAACTTCCGTCTCTGAACCGGTCCACATGGGTGGTGCGGAACGCCCCGGGAGCATCACGGTGGAAGAGATGCCCTTGAGGCCTTGTGTGCAATCTTGCCAACTCGTTTAATTGATGAGCGAAAATCCCGCGATTGTAATGATAATGGTGGACGTTATAGTAGTCTCCGGGACCGAGAGGACACCATGAAATCCATCCGGGTCCGTTGTAGAAAGCTACAAGGCCGGGAGACCAGAAGTTAAAGGAGAACGCCGGCCCCGGCAGCCAGCACCAGCCGTAAATCGCGCTGCGATACCATCGGCCGTAGTGGTACGGCAACCATCCCCACGGCTCGTAGGAAATCCATGTCCAGCCGAACAGAGGACGGTAACTCCATCGGCCCACCGAATAGGGAGTCCAGGAGACGCCCACGGAAAAGGGGACCCAGGCAGACCCATAGGTTTCGATTTCAATCCAGCGGCCATGCCGGTGCAGGTCGGAGGCACCGATGTATACCGTGTCCGGCAGATATTTCCTGCTGACGTACACGGTCATATCGGCGTTGCGGCGGTCATTCCATTCGTCCCAGTCGTCCCGCCTTTCATACCGTGCAAATTCAGGATTGCCGATATTGCTCAGAGTGAAATGCAGCATTTCACCCGAATCGATCTTGCGCGAATAATTGTTGTTCGCCGCCTCGATCTTCCCCTTTCGCACAATGGCGTCGCTATCGCCGTTTTCGTCGACGAAAAAGCGATAAGAACCCTCGCGCAATACATTGAATGCGGCAGCCGGCGTATTGATCTCAAAATCCGTATTGCTCCTGACAATCAGGCTGGAAAGGCCGACCAGAACACGCAACTGAATCAGGTTTTCCCTTAGAGAAAGGATTTCGACGTCCGTGTTTCTCGCCAACCGGTAAACGGAGCCGTCGTCGAACTCGATCTCCGCCCTTCCGTCCGGGCTTGTATAGATCCGGTCGCCCGGTTCCAGCGGCATGTTAATGCTGGCAGCGGACCAATCGACATCCGTGGCGTGCTGATAGCTGACCGGTCCCTCAATATAGGAAATACGCGCGAGACGCGTATATTCTTCTTTGTCCTGCGGCTTAGCCCAGGCAAAGACGGTCAGTGAAAATGCCAGGAATAATAAGCAAATGCGGCGGGCCATGATGATTACCCTCCCCTGCGGTTACGGTTTCTTACCTCACACCATATCAGATGCGCCTCCTTTGTAAAAGTATCAGATGTATTTCCCCTGTGCGTCGCGGCTGAAGAGGCGACCTGGAGTTTATACATTTTGGAGGCGGCAGCAGCCAATGAATTCGTCCCGTCAGGGACGAGTTGATTTTAGCCCGGCGCTTCAGCGCCGGGATTCAATGGTAAAAAAACCGAGTCCCGTAGGGACGATTGAAAGGATACGTTAGTGGCCAATTCCTATACATCCATTTTTATCTACATTATCATGAGGAACACCTGTCTTTTGTAAATAAAATAGCATTGAATATGATGGAAAATATGTTGGGGGGTGAATTCAATCGTCCCTACGGGACTCAGTTATTTTTTCCCGGCGGTCCCGGGATCCCGGCACTAAAAGTGCCGGGCTAAAATCATTCCATCCCTGACGGGACGTCCATCTCCCCAAAATATGTATAAACTCCAGGTCGTGGCTGAAGCCGCGGCACACATGATTCATGAAATTTCTTCAGGCATGGCTGGGGCCGTTTGGGGGGGCGATTTCCTTGGCGTAGGAGGAAAGATCCCATGAGATGAGCTTTGCCACTTCGGCTGTCAGGTACTTATACACTTCGGCTGCCGTCACGAAGGTCAGCGCCTTCTTCGCTATCTGTTGCGCCGCACTCATCGGGATTTCGTGAAGTACTTTGCGGATCATGGGAATCGATAGAGGATTCATGCTCAACTGCCTGAAACCCATCCCAACCAATAAAACCGCATAAAACGGATTGGAAGAAATTTCGCCGCATATTCTTACCGGCTTCCTGGTCTTTCTGGCAATATTGCGGATCTGGTTCAGACACGTCAGGACGGAGGGATGCAGCGGCTGAAACAGATACGCTACATGCGCATTGCTCCGGTCCACTGCCAGCAGATACTGAATCAGGTCGTTGGTGCCCACGCAAAGAAAATCGACTTCTTTCGCCAGTTTTTCCAGGGAAAGAACCACGGCGGGAACTTCTATCATGGCTCCGATGGGAACGGCATGCACCGAAAGCCCCGGTATGCCGGCCAGCCTGGAGCGCGTTTTCTCAATCAGGGATCTGGCCTCCCATATTTCCTCTATCGTGGAAATCATCGGCAAAACAATCTCGATTCTGCCGTCGCTGCTGGCGCGCAGGATTGCCTCGATCTGCGCATTAAAGGCCTCCTCATTGGAGCGCAGACTCAACCGAATGCCGCGCAATCCCATGCTCGGATTTTCAGGCTTTATCAGATCCGGGATCTCGCTCAGCCGCTCGGACCCGGCGTCCAGAGTCCGGATGGACACAGGGTGCGGACTCATTTCTCTGGCCAGCATCCGGTAGGCCGCGAGCTGTTCCTCCATCCCGGGAATTCGGTGCGGATGTCCGAAAAAAAGGAACTCGGAACGGAAAAGCCCGATTCCCTCAGCTCCGCCTCTTTTGGCGGCATCCAATTCGCGCAACATCTCCGTATTGGCTCGCAGTGAAATGGCCTTGCCGTCTTTGGTCCTGGTTATTGAACTGGGCAGTACCGGCGACAGATCCGCCTTCGCCCCAAATGCTTCCAGGCGGCGGCTCATGCTGCCGATCCGTTCCTGAGTAGGATTCACGATCACCTGGCCGTCGTCCCCATTCAGCAGCAACGTATCGCCCGTTACAAGTTCGGAAAGGAAATCGCCGATGCCCATCACGGCAGGCAATCCCAGCCCTCTGCTGATAATGGCCGTGTGCGACGTTCGCCCTCCGGTTTCCATCACCAGCCCCCGGATTTTGTGAAGGTCCATCGTTGCAAAATTCGACGGATTGAAATCGCGCGAAACCAAAATCTGGTTCTCAGGCAAATGCCCCCAGTTGAACGGCCGCTTGCCGGACAGGTTCAGCAGGATGCGTTCTGCGACATGCTCGATATCGCTGTGCCTCTCCCGGAAATATTCATCTTCGAGCGATTGATACGCATGCACCAGCCGGTCGGTAGCCTGCATCACCGCCCAATCGGCATTGGCATTATGCTTTCGTATGCTGTCGATGATCTCGGCATTCAGTGATTTGTCTTCCAAAATCAGAAGATGCGCATCCAGAATAATCCCGTGCTCGCTGCCCAGCTTTTGTTCGAGCCGCGATTTCAAAGCTTTCAACTGCTCCTTGGCCGCTTCGATGGCGCGCAGGTACCTGTGGATTTCATCATCGACGTTCTCGATATGCATCCGCAGAACAAACCGGCTGTGACTGTCGAGCTTAAGCGCCCGCCCCAGGACAACGCCCGGGGAAACGCCGCTCCCGCGGAATATCTTTTCGGGCTTCGAGGCCATCAGCTTTCCTCTCCAAATCCGGTTTCGAACAGCCGGCAAATCGCTTCCTTCGCTTCCTCTTCGTCCTTGCCTTCGAATGAGATCACCAGATGAGTCCCTTTTGAAGCCGCCATCATCAAAATTCCCAGAATGCTCTTGGAATCTATCTGCTGGTCGGCGTCTTCCCGCGACAGGTAGATGTCGCTCGAAAATTTCGATGCAAGTCGTACCAGCTTCGCAGCCGCCCGAGCATGCAGTCCCAGCCTGTTGGAAACTAGTACGGATTGACGAATCATGCGCCCAAGAAATCACTGGCCATGGCGATGCTCGAACGTCCCTGATCCCGGACCATTCGAGCAAGCGATTCCAGAGTGTCCCCTTCCTTCTGATTGGCGATTTTGATGATCATAGGCAGATTGACGCCCGTCACGACATCTACAACTCCCGGATTATGGAAGGAAAGAGCGATATTCGACGGCGTGCCTCCGAACATGTCCGTCAGCAGAATCACTCCTTTGCCGCTGTCGACCTCCGAAATGTGCTTTTCGATGTCCTTCTGGGCGTCGTTGACATCGTCATGCCAGCCTATTGAGACGGCTTTGATGTGGGAAATTTCGCCGACAATCATTTCGGCCGCCGCCACCAGTTCCTGGCCCAGGTGCCCGTGTGTAACCACCAATGCTCCGATCATAAGTATTCTTGACTCCATTCCAGTGAGGTGCGTCAAGCAGCCACGAATTTCACGAATCAGCGCATGGGCGGCTGCGCAAAGCGCAGCACGCTTGATGGCCTATGCGGCGGGAGAGAGCGAAGTTCTCTCCCGCCGCATAGGCCATCAAGCGCGGCCAAAGGCCCGCCCATGCAACCGTAATTTTAAATCCGTAAAATTCGTGAAATTCGTGGCGTTTTTCTCCTGACAAATGCAAAGATCTGTTGGATGCACTGCACTAAGCGTTTTCGTCCCGATGCCGGACATGGATGGTCCGCTTGCTTTTTTTCAACAGCCTCGCAAGCTCATCGACCAAAAACACCGAGCGATGACGTCCGCCCGTGCAACCGACCGTAATCGTAAGATAGCTTTTCCCTTCGCGCACATACTTCGGCAACAGATATTCCAGGAAATCGGCTACGCGCTGCACAAACTCCCTCACCTCCGGGAACGAACGCAGGTAAGCCTTGACTCTGCGGTCCCTGCCGCTCAGCGATTTGAGCCGCGGCACAAAATATGGATTCGGCAGAAATCGCACATCAAAAACCAGGTCCGATTCCATGGGAAGGCCGTGCTTGTATCCAAAGCTCAGCAGATTGATATTGGGCTCCGAGGACTGCGGATGTTTCCGAAAGCGCTCGGTCACCATCGCCTTCATCTGATGCACGGTGTAGTCCGACGTGTCGATCGTGACATCCGCCAGTTCCCGCAGTTTACGCAGACGGCGCCGTTCCATTCGAATCGCGTCGCGGATCGTCTTGCCGTCGGCCAACGGATGCGGCCGGCGCGTTTCGCTGAATCGGCGGACCAGGGCCGCATCGCGCGCCTCCAGAAACAGCGTGGACAGACGAAACGCGGATCTTTTCAGCTCGACGATCACCTTCACCAGATCCCGCAACTTGTCGCCTGCCCGCACATCGATGACGAGCGCCGCGCGCGTGAATTCACCGCCGGAGTAGTGAAAACTTTCGACAAATTTCGGAATGAGCGGAACTGGAAGATTGTCGATGCAGAAAAATCCCAGGTCCTCAAACGCTTTAAGAACAGTTCCTTTTCCGGAACCGCTCATTCCGGTGACGAAAACAAGATCCTGTAGACTCATGACTGATTTACGATTGACGATTTACGATTGACGATTTGAAGCATATCACACAAATTTGGGTTCATAGACCTGGACTTACGCTTTGATCCGGACCGACTTCCCGTTTCAAATCGAGGCCGAAATCCATATATTTATTTCTTTCAATAATAGCCATATGATCCTCTACAGGCATGTATGTTTTCAATCGTCAATCGTAAATCGTAAATCGTCAATTTGTATCCAGCGGGCGATACCCGCGCTGGCGAAGCAGGTGTATCCGCGCAGCCACTTCGATCAGGGTTGCGATATTTCTGCCCGGGGCGACAGGCATGGCGATCAAGGGGAGAGAGACGCCCAGGAATTCGATGGTGGAATGATCGAGGCCCAGCCGGTCATAATCCGCTTCCGAATCCCATCGCTCCAGACGTACGGCAATGTCGACATCCTGTGAGAGGCTGGTTGCGGAGACTCCGAACAGCTCCTTTATGTCGATAATGCCCAGTCCCCGCAATTCCATATGATGCCTGAGAATCTTGCCGCCCTCTCCCGTAAGCCTGTCTATGCTTCGACGCGTAAGCTCCACGTAATCATCCGTAATCAGGCGATGCCCCTTCAACACCAGTTCCAGGGCGCATTCGCTCTTGCCGATGCCGGAAGGCCCCATGATGAGCATTCCCAAACCGAAAACTTCCAGCAGAACCCCGTGAATTGTCGTTCGCGGCGCAAGCTTCCTTTCAAGATAGGAGGATACGCGCGCAATGGAAATCGAACTGAGGGCGTTCGAGCGCAGAAGCGGGATGAGTCCTTCGCTCGATACGTGCAAGAACTCCTCAGGAATCTCGAGCCCCTTTGTAATCAGAACGCAGCATATCTTGTGATGAAGCAAACGGCGGATCGCCGTAATGCGCATTTCCGGAGTCAGAGTCTGCAGGTAATTCAGTTCGCTGCTGCCGATTATCTGCAGGCGATCCGGATGGATATAACCGCCGAAGCCGGCCAGCGTCATGCCCAGCTTCTGTATTCGCGGAGACCGGATTTCGTTTCCCAGCCCTTCCCGGCCCTGCAACAGCTCAAAATCCAAACCGACAGACGGATCCTCCAGCAAGTCGCGGACAACAACGACTCCCGCTCTCTCCCCGCATGCTTCTTTCCCGACTCCTTTGCTGTCCGACAAAGATCCCCCGGCCATGAAACGACTGGAATATTCGTGTTAATGCGCGGTCAGCTCATGCATGAATCAATCCCAGCGTTCCATCCTTCCGTCGGTAAAGTATATTCACATTTCCGGAATCGGCATTCCGGAAAACCACAAATGGATAATCGGAATGATTCAGTTCCAATACGGCTTCTTCCACCACCATCGGCTTTTTCTGCGCTTCTTCTTCCTGGATACCGTTTCTTCTTTGAGCCAGAACACGCGCGGTAGCTTCCGCGACACCCAGCTTATTGGCAACCGATTTCGCCTTGGCGCGCTGGCGTTTCCCCTCGATTATTTTGCTCTTGTGTTTCAATGCCTGCCGCTCCAGCTTCTCAATGGCACGCATTATCGAGCTGTACATATCGTCGGTCACTCCCGTTCCCGTCAAATCCAGTAGTTTCGATTTGAGCAGGATCTCCGCGGTCTGACGCTCCTTTTCGACATCGATGATGACGTGAAAATTGATGTCTTCGCCCAGAATCCTGGCAAACTTGCGCAGTCTTTTCAGGACATAGGTGCGAATTGCAGGCGTAATAACGACATGTCTACCGGTTATTTCCACATTCATGGTGAATATCCCTTCCAGCTAGATTATTGAAACGGTTCTTAAACAATAGGGCGGGTATCTCAACGCAACGGGAAAAGAGCACAAAAACCTCTTCTTAGAATCAGAAGAGATACCCGATTTTTCTCTCGCGAGAACCGGGGATCTGCATCTGCTCCCGGTACTTTGCCACGGTGCGCCGCGTAATGAAGATGTTGTCCCGGCGCAGCAGCTGGCCTATCTGGTTATCCGAATAGGGCTTGCTTTTGTTTTCTTCCTCGATCAGCTTTTTGACGCGAAGTTTGACCTGGACAATGGAGAGCTCTCCTCCATCCGGATTCTCCACACCCATAGTGAAGAATTTTCTCAACTCCATGACGCCCTGCGGCGTGTCTACATACTTATTCGTCACAACCCTGCTGATGGTGGAGCTGTGGACGCCGAGCTCGGCGGCCACATCCTTGATCAACATCGGATGCAGGTGCGCGGGGCCGCTTTCCAGAAAATCTTTTTGCCTGTTCACGATGCAGACACAGACCTTGTAGATCGTCTGCTTCCGCTGGTTCACACTCCTGAGAAGGTCGACGGCCGATCGGAACTTTTCCCTCAGAAAGGTTTTGGTCTCGTCGCTCACTCCTTTGTTTCTCAGAAGATCTTTATAGCCTGCATTCAGGCGCAGCTGCGGCATTCCCTCATCGTTCATGATGATGACGAATTCGTCGTCCACCTTCGAGATGGTCACCTCGGGCTGCACGTAATTCGTTCTCTGGTTGTTGTACTTCTGCCCCGGTTTCGGAATGAGGTGCTTGATGCAATCCACAGCATGCAGGACCTCTTCGAAAGCGGTTTCGGTTCGCGATGCGATTTCTCTGAACTTGTGCCCCTCCAGCAGCGCAAGATGCTCCTGGATGATTTTATGGGCAAGACTTTCCGTAAGGCCCAGAGAATCCAGCTGCAGCAGCAGGCATTCGCGCAAATCCCGCGCTCCGACCCCTACCGGATCCATGGCCTGCACAAGCTGAAGCGCTTCGGTGGCTTCTTCCATTGTGCAATTAGCCATGCTGCAAAGCTCTTCCAGGCCGATGATCAGATATCCGTCTTCATTGAGGTTTCCGATGATCTGCCGGGCAATTTCGGCAATTCCGGGCGTCGTGTCCGAAAGCCCAAGTTGCCAGTTCAGATGCTCCTCAAGAGAGGGCGGTCTCGTGGCAAAAGTCTCAAATGACGGTTTTTCGGAATCTTCGACTTCGCGGTTTTTGTATCCCGTATCGAGATACTCATCAAAAAAATAGCGGAAATCGATCTCATCAAAGGAATCCCGCTCACCGTCCGCGCGCTCGCTTTCCGACGGCGCCGCATCTTCCGCAGGCCGGTCTTCCGCAGGCTCTGCGGGAACTTCCGGCTCCAGCACTTCCTCCAGAATCGGATTCTCCATTAATTCCTGGTTCAACATATCCTGGAGTTCCAGCTTGTTGAGTTGAAGCAGCTCGATCTTTTGAAGCAGAGATGGAGTAAGGGCAAGCCTCTGGCTCAGACGTAAATCCAGTGTTTGCCGCAGAAATGGTCTCCGATTCATGATTCCTAACTCAGTCTAAAATTTTCTCCGAGGTATACCTTCTTGACCTCGTCGTCGTTCGTCAGCTGCTCCGGCGAACCTTCACGTAAAATCTTGCCGTCATTTATTATATAGGCCCTGTCCGTTATATTCAAAGTCTCCCGAACATTGTGGTCCGTAATCAGAACGCCGATCCCCCGCTCCCTGAGTCCGCCGATAATCCTTTGTATGTCCAGCACTGCCAGCGGATCAATTCCGGCAAACGGCTCGTCCAGCAGAATAAACCGGGGCGTCAGCACCAGGGCTCGCGCGATTTCCAGCCGCCGCCGCTCCCCACCCGAAAGAGTATAAGCACCTTGATGACTCAGATGCGCAATGCCGAATTCCTCCAACAGAGAAGCCGTAAGCTCTTCCCTTCTTTCCGCGGAAATGCTCAAGGTCTCCGCAATGCACCGGAGATTATCCGCAACCGTGAGCTTGCGGAATACCGACGGCTCCTGGGGCAGATAGCTGATCCCGGAGCGCGCCCTTTGATACATCGGCAGACTGGTAATGTCCTCTCCACACAGCTTAACATGGCCGCTTTCCGGAGCGATCAGGCCCACAATCAGGTAAAAAGTGGTCGTTTTCCCCGCCCCGTTCGGACCGAGCAGCCCTACCACTTCACCATGCCGCAGTTCCAGACTGACTTCGCTTAACACTCTCCGGCCGTGATAAGACTTGCACAGAGCGGAGGCCTGCAATATGCCGTTTTCCATACTTAATTATCTGATAGATAAGCACTTACACTCAATCTACCTGCTCTCGAGCAGAATCCTATCATCGGCGATGAAGTATGTCAATTGACTGCCGAAGGAGCGGCCTCTTTCAGGATCGCTGAACTCTGCGAGATTGCCGAACAGAACGAACTTGCGTTGATCCAGGAAGTATTCCGCCCTGTCTCCTTTGCCGACTCTGGCGCCCTGCCGGATGATCACATTGCCGCGCGCGACGGCATGCTCGATGCTCCCGCCTTCATCGGCAACCCGGACTTCGAGGCTTTTGGACGCCATATCTATATCACCGGAATGGGCGGTGACGGCTCCCTGGTAATTTATGGTGTTGCTCTTTCTCAGATAGTTCAGGCTCGAACCATGAATAATCACCGTTTTGCTTCCCGGACTCTGTGCTTCTATATTCTTATCGGTGCGCTGCGGAGATTTCGACTCTTCTCTTTCCGGAATAAAGTAATGACGGATGCCGTCCCCGGCTTCGACGCTCTCGCCGCTCTCGAGAATGCCCAGCCAACCCGCCTGGAGCTGCCCGTTTTCGGATAGTAGCTGCACTTTGCCTGAATAGCGCGCCCGCCGGTCGGCCGTCCAATATTTCATCTCATCCGCCGTGACGATGGCCGGTGACGAAGAAGAGGATGAATAAAAAATAGAATTCTGATCCTTGCCGGCGCTCAGCAGAGACCGGACTCGGCCGTGCACGCTGAGCACTCCGGCCCTTTGTTCATATTCCATCCACTTCCCCGTGGTGGAATTTCTGTCGTTCGAGATCTGCGGAGACTCCCTCAGCGTCAGCAGTTTCTTTCGCGCATCATAATCGCATCTTCCGGCAGTCGCCGTCATCGAAGCATCCTCATACCGGAAGCTGCCCCACTGAGCCATGGATTCAACGGCGCTCTCTTTTTGCTGCAGCGAAAAAACAACCTTCATCATTTCGCTGCTTGTACGGAAACTGCCGAGCCCGGACTTTTCCCGGGAACCGCCTTTCTTCTCCTGTATCAGTCGGACATGGCCTTCGCCTTCCATTTCGCGGAGCCTGTTATTCCCCGGGAAGAAATGGAAGCGGACGAGGTCCGCCGACATGCGGCGCGTTTGGCCGTCGGCGCCGGATTCATTGCCGCTCTCCCGGATTTCGACCCCCCCGGAAGCCGTCCCCGATTCAAAGAAATCCCCTTCTTTTGAATAAAACATTTCGAGAACGGATGCGGTAAGAGTTCTCGCCGGTTCCCGGCGGCCTGAGGACCGCTCAGCCGGAGGTTTCAACAGCCATCGCACCGAACCCTCTGCGCGAAGCTTATCCATCATCATTCGCTCGTCCGCCTGCCGGAATCCTATCCGGATATCAGCGGCTCGAAGCTCGTTGCGCATGGCTTCGGCGTCGTTCCGGACAAGCATGCTTGCCTGTTTTTCAACGTGGATGCTCTCCAGATTGCCTGTTCCCGAGATGAAGGCCGCCGTGAGCTGTTCTCCTGCGACCTGCATCTGCTCGCCTCCGTGCTTACTGCTGAATGACACGCCATTCCTGCCCAGAATCCGGCCGGGCATATTTGTAACGGCGTCGAACTCCAGATCGATCTCCCCGCCGCGCAAAACCTGTTCTCCTGCCGTGTTTGAGGACAAAAACTCAGCCTGTCCCGTTACGCTTATCTTCTCCAGCGTCTGGGATGCTCCGATGTTGAAAACCATCCGGTCTCCGCGCAGGGCTTGTGTCTGGGCTGAGTCTCCCGAGCGGTATTGGGCGTTTCCAATGGCTATCAGAGAAGTGAGCGCTTTCCGCTCCGGTCCGAGGTACGCTTCAATGTCATCGCCCGAAAGCAGGCTCGACTCCGACTCGATCCGGGCTTTGCCCTGGAAAACGATTTTGTACAGCTGGTCCGTACAGAATGCCCTGTTCGACGAGGCATGAAATTTCTCGGATTCCGCCGAGCCGTGCGCGTCGGGGATTCTTGTGGTCAGGGCAAAATCAACTTCATTTTTGAAATCCATGAAGCCATGATTCTGATCGAATCGTGCGCCTCGCGCCGATCCGCGGGCCGCGTCTGTAATGAACTCCAGCTTGTCCTCAGTAGTGCCCGTCCTGGAGCTAAAATCGTAGTGTAGGGAATGCATTCTCAATTCCACGCCTTTGCCCAGAAACAGACGGACATCACCGGTAAAATCGGCCAGTTTGCGATTTTTGTCGTATTCCGCCTTCCGGCTGCGGATTTCGTTGCGGACGCTTCCATCGGGATTGAAGTCATAGGCTTCAATCTCTTCGAGAAAGCTCCTTCCCTCGCGGTCCTCATGACCGCGCCGGGCGCTGAGTTTGAAACGGGGAACCGTCTTCTGATAGTCGGCGTATTCGGTGTATTCAATACGATCGAACGATCGGAGCATATCCGAACTGAGGATTCGCGCGGCCTTTTGCACCGAACGGGCGCGCTGGTACCAGGTATAAATGTAATTAAAAGCCACAGCAAGGAGGACAAGGACAATGAGGCCGATCAGGGACCAGCGTATTCTTTTAACCAAACGCGGATGCATGAATATGAGTATATGCCACGAATAGCACTAATTCGCGAAATTCGTGGCTGAAATGCGGCGGGCGTTGAAGTTGAGCGGGCTGACTTGTTTTGATCCAAGCCTGACTTGCCAGATGTAATCGGCGGCCGGCTTTCCTTCCGCCTCCAGTTTTAACCGAACCCAGTAGATATCGTCTCCTCTGCCGGCAGCATCCCACGATTTGAATATATAGGAAGGATTATTTCCTTTCACGATTTCCGCAATCCCAGGAGTGGAGCTGAGCAGCAGATCGTAGGCTTCCTGTTCCATCGTGCCCTGCTGATACTTTGGGCCGCCGTCGGATTCCTCCGGCTCGGATTCCGAAGCAGTTGCTCCTTCCGACGAAGCGCGCGCTCCGTCGCTGCCCGGCCTATAGCCGCCTTCCGGCGTGGTCAGGGCTTTTTTAGGAATCGGCATGCGCGGTATTTGCATGGCGTGAGGCGCGGGACGCTCGAATTCCTGAGGCAGCCGTTCCTGGTTTTGCCCGACCTGTACCATCATCGGTTCGTGTTCTCCCGTAGCCGCATCCCATATCGCCAGCGCACGCGTTACGAGCCGGTTGCGCAGTTTGGGAACAGATGCCGTAGACACGCCGACGGCAACTACGAAAAGCAGAAGCAAACCATAAATGCGCCGGCGCGCCTTATAAAACCTCGAGAAACCAGCCGGAGCTCGGCCGTCCTTCGCCCCTGATTCCACTGTTCCTCCCGTAAAATATACCTCTGGAGGTACTACGTTTCCCTTGATCCGTGAAAGCTGAACTCAAGAGAATCCGATATTAATGCAGCGCGTTGCATAATCTATTCCATGGATAGAACCGCCACCTGCGCCGCTGAAGCCCTGAAAGGGCTTCGTACCAAAGCCCAGGGTTGGCCGCGCTTTCTGCGGTCAACCCTGGGAAAAATCTTGCACCAGACCAACCCTGAAGGGGTTGCGTCCTCCCTCAACCCTTTCAGGGTTGACTCCAATGGCACATCATCCCCAGGGTTGGCTGCAAAAAACGCAGCCAACCCTGGGCTTCGTTTCGCA
>JAFGIY010000165.1 GCA_016929335.1 Acidobacteriota bacterium
TCGCTTCGCTCCGATGGGTGGACAACATCCCCGGAACAAGTGGACAACTTCAATCGGAATGCCTGGACAACATCGCCGGATTACGCAGCGATGCTTTAGGGACATGGCGAATTTCAGTTTTTTCCTCGATTGTCCCCAAGTCTTAGGTTTTATCGGAAACGCACTCACGGCACAAAATAGCATAATTCCATCGATGGCTGGCGTGCGTTTTCGATAAAACCTAAGACTTATGGACAACTATCCATAGCGGCAAGCAGCGTTAACGATCGCTCACTGTCATTTTCTTTACGGTCTTTAAGTCAATCTCTTGGATAGACCCGTCCTGCATTTCGATATGGAGTCTTCCAGAAGCGGGGAGTGCTTGATACAGACACTTTGCAGTTCCCTCTGTTGCCATAATTGGGCCTATGCAGAGAGTCACTGGAGCTCTCCCTGCTTGCTTCCTAGCATAATAATAGGAGCCAACTCCCTGCTCCTGAGTAGGCTCGCTCTGTGCGACAACGTAGAGGGCCAATGCGATACTAAATATCAATCCCGCCAGTATCATTTTGCTTTTCATCGCCTTCCTCCTTGACCCAATCAGTTAGTGATACGTCAGATTGGGAAATGGGATGCGTTTTTTAATGCACAGGAGAGCTGATGATTGGGTTCATTGAGCTTGACCGGCGTTTTCGAGAACTGAATAAGGGGGCAATGCAGGAAGACGAAGCCCTCCACAGTTATATATGGCCATCGCCGGATGGAGGATTGGGATGGAAAGATCTGCTCAACCGACGGATCGTAGTGGTGCTTGGGGAAGCAGGGAGCGGCAAGACCGAAGAGTTCAGGAATAGATGATTTATCTTTGAGAACAATCAATGGCCTGATGGTCGATGCTGGCCCAAGCACAGTGTCTATTTTCGAGATTCCTGTTTTCACCGGACAGCCCGAGAGGGAGGCACCGACCCCATTTGGTTAAAGGACGGAAGGCAATTGTATTACCGGGAGGCAAACCGGGTATGGGCGGTAGGGATAGAAAGGATTGGCTGCCGTTTTAGCTTCAGGTCCTTCATTGGACCTCGAACGCAGACCTCACCGTATACATCTGATCAGAACTTGCGTCAGAGGATTCGCAATCAAAAAGGCAGCTTGAAATACCTATCCTTGCACCCAGCATCGGTGTTCTCCTATCGGCCTAACGCTTGAGCGCAGCGGCGGGGCGCTTTTGCGCCGACTGCTGGAGCGAATAGCTAGGCAGGAATTTCAATATAGGTAGAATAGCTAGTTCCAGGAGGGATATTCAGCCCTTCATCGCGTAGGCCTTCAATGTGAAATTCGATTGCCTCCCGCATGAGATCCTCTGCCTCTTGTCTTGTCTTTCCTGCGGCGACGCAACCTGGAAGGTCTGGTGAGTAAGCAGAGAATCCTGTTTCGCTAGCCTCGATAACGATTAAATAGCGCATCGTTCTACTCCTTTTTCTTTAGACCAGCTTGTTTAAGTACGCTATTCAGGGTCCCTGGCGCCAAGTCATCTCCAGGTTTGCCCGCAAGCGTAACAATGCCAACCTTATGTGGATGCTTGTATTGCCGATGGCTCCCGCGCGTGCGTGCCAACGATCAACCATCCTCTTCAAGCATAACAACAATATCGCGGATTTTCATTACATCTCCCTATCGCTGCTATGTATGCTCGTCTTTTCTCTTTCCAACGTTGGCGACTGAGCTGCGCGGCGGCTTCGGCGACGGCCCTCCAACACATACCTCTACGGCAGGTCTAGTCAACTCCCAAACCGACTATGGTAGCCGCGTCAGCGACAGCCACAGGTTAGACGCACTCCTTCCTGGCAACATATGCCTTCAGGTACACCTCGATTCCTTGCTCGGGATATCGATCTGTCAGGAACTCGAACTCTTTAAGCACGCGAAAACCGACATCCTCCAATAGGTCCCTGATCTGTTCGTCACTGTGACGGTACATGGATATTTCACGCTGCCCCTTGGTCAGGTTTGTTCCCCTATTGACACGCAGGGCATAGCAGGCTTCCTGCCCTGGTTTCTTCCCTTCAACGGTAAAGCCAAAAACACCCTTCGATCTGATTATGCGTGCCACCTCTCTGAACACCGGCGCAAGGTCCTCAAAGAAATTCAACACCGCAAGCGATAGGATGTTATGGAATGAATCTGTCGCGTAGGGAAACGGTGCATCCCGCAGATCATGCTGTATGATTTCTCCTGAGAAGCCCTTGGACTTGCACCCTTCCAGCATTTCGATGGAGTTGTCGAAGCCGGATATGCGAAGCCCTGCTCGATGGAACAAATTCGAGCCAAGACCAGTGCCTATCCCAATATCCAACAGAGTCTCATCAGGTTCAATGAACTCATACATGAGGCCGAATATGATTTCATGGCCATGCCAGCCAACCTCAGCAGCCTGGCTCTCGTATTGGGCGGCATCCTCTCCCTGATAATCACGGGTTCTATCGGGATCCACTATATGGCACTCCTTTGCCAGGTTGCGGTGACTGTCTCCTGTGCGCCTAGCTCCTGAGCTCAGCAGCCGGCCGCGCAGCGGAACGGCCGCTGAAGCGAGTAGTTAGCCGTTCTCGACCCTTAATGCATGTAGCGAGGTGATGCATCAGGCTAAGGGTTTTGCTTTTCGCGCTATTTTCTACGCCGCTGTCTTAAGTGTCACACGCATTCCAGCTTTTGTCGCAAGAATAATCAGCATTTCGAGGCTGAATTTTTCCCACTTGCCTCTTGTGAGATCGGAAATTCTCGACTGGCTTACGCCAAGCATTTCGGCTGCTTTTAATTGAGTAAGCTTCCTGGCTTTGATGAACTTGCGGAGATTTGCCATAAGATCCGCGCGCATTTGCAGGATAGCGGCTTCATCTGGCGAATAGCCAAGATCAACAAAGACGTTTCCAGATGATTTGATGGCGGATTCCCTCATCATATGCCTCCAATCTCCTTGAATCGTTTACGAGCCAGCTCGATGTCATTCCTATTGGTCTTTTGGCTCTTTTTCTGAAAGGCATGCAGCACATATATAGCGTCGGCCAGCCTTGCCACGTAGACAATTCGCCATTCACCCAATACATGAATGCGTATCTCCTTAACGCCAGAGCCTATAGATCTCATAGGCTTCCAGTCTTGAGGCTCAAGCCCATTTTGAAGGGCGCGGAGTTCGAACCCTGCAATCCTGCGCGCTTCTTCAGGAAAATTCCGAAGATCATCAAGACTCGATGCGACGAACCTCAACTCTTTGCCGTCCATATTAACACTATATATATTTTTATATATTCCGCAAGTTTAAGGATCTTCGGAGCTTTACACGGCAAACGCCCGGCTTCAGCGGCGGCGCGCAGCGCCCGCCGCTGCAAGCCGTTGTTAGAGAGCCGCCGCGCCCGCATCACAGCAAGTCAGCGATCGCCTCGGCCGCCAATCGTGCCCCGCTGACAGGAATCTTCGGCCACCGGACCTGCGCTCCGATGTTTCCCAACACGGCGTCTGCGAGCTGACGAGGGCTTGTAGTGCTTTGGCGAAGTCTAATACCGGCCCGATGCCGTGTGAGACGGGTCGACACGTGGATCTCTTGCTCGCAGTGCCCCTCAATGGGGAAGAAGATGAAGGGGCGCCGCAGGGCTGTCGGCTCCAGCGTTATCGTGCCACCGCCCTGAACTACTGCCAGATCACAGGCCGCCAGATGTTTGTAAAGCGCGCCCACGTACCCTTCCACTTTCACGCCGTGTGGCACCCGCAGGCCGTCGCGATCCAGTCGTGGCCCACAGACAAGGATCATCTGAAGATCAGGGCGCGCTTGTTTCAGCAGCGGATACGCGGACCCGCAGAGTTCGAGAAGCTCCCGTCCGATGGAGGTGCCACCCACTGCGCAGATGACGAGCGGCGACGGGTCATACTTGAGTTCTCGGCGGATCGCGGCGGTGTCTGAGTACTGCGAGGGATTGAACTCGAGAACGTACCCCACAAACCTGCAGCGCGTCCTCGCCCACTCCCGGCGGCTTGGCAAAAAGGGCCCGAAGTTCACGTCGGGTACGTCCTCCTCCTCACCGATGAACAGTCCGAGGTCCACGTATGTCCGCGCTCCAGCACCCTTCCCGGCCCAGGTGCGGTTCCAGAGATAAACCCCCAACTGCTCAAGCGGATGCTTCGACATGGCGTCGAAGCCAACGAAGTCGTAGATCATGACGAAGGGACGTTTCTTCCGAGCTGGCTCCTTCCTGTACCCAAGCGCTAGCTCGTATGTTTCGTCACCGAGGAGAATGTCGAACTCGCCCTGCGCCATTGCCTCATCCACGACTTCGAAGTTTTGCCCCCAAGCACGCCGCGCACTTAGGGCTTATCGGATCAGGCTCAGCCGCCCACCGCCCGTTTGCGCCTCGGCGAGGGCGCTCATATCGACAAGTCGCGGACAGTCTGGATGCAGCGCCTCGCCGGCATCCCGAAGAACGCAATCTGCGGGAGCTGCCGCGAACCACGTGATGTCCACTGGGGCCAGCGCCCGCAGTTTGCGCGCGATGGCAAGATCCCGCGTGACGTGGCCCAGGCCGATCGATCCGCTGACGAACAGAACGTGTTTGGAACTCATTACCACCCCAGGGCTCTCTAACGCTGCCGCTCAGCCGCGGGACGCGAAGCGGACCGGCTGCTGGAGCGAATAATTCGGAGACTCATAGCCAATCGTTAGTGATTGACATCATAGATACAAATCCACACCAAACTGAATACCAGAGAATGAATAGGGATGCGCCAACAGTGGCACACCAAGCCGGTCTGAGTTTGTACGCGGAAATGCCACATAAAAGAACGCAAACCCCAAAGCCTAAATAGGGTAAGAATTTAAGACCCGGTTGTTCTTTAAAAATGGCACCAGTTAAAAGAATAACAAATGTCCCGATCAGGGGAAGAAAAAGAAATAATAGGCGAAGATCTAATGAAAGTTTTTTTCTGGTTATGTCCCAAATCAGGCCCAATAAAAAAATAACAGCAACAGCCAGAGTGTTCCATCCTTCGACGAAGAGTCCACTAAATGCTTGACCAGCCATCCAAAAAATGTCGGAGAAGATATTCATTTTGTCACCGAACGTATCGTTCAGCTGCGGCGCGTAGTGCACGTCAGCTTCAGCGGGTAGATAGCGATCAGCGCTCTTGATACCATTCAAGAACTGCATCGACCTCATCAACGGGTACTTCTAGAACAAACTCCGCGTTTGCGTGCTGACCCGATGCAGCCGCCCAAATAGCCAATGCAGCGCGTGCCAATTTAGGATCGTGATTTTGACCAAGGGCACTCGCTGCAAATATTACGAGTTGAGCCAAAGCATTATGGTATTGCAGGTTCCAAGGCTCAGGAATTGGTGTACCTAATCTATTGCGGGAAACCTCTATGGAGGAGGGGAGAGTGAAAAAACTTGGCGTTGCTCGTTCCGGTGCCTTGGCAAGAATAACGGCAATCTCTGGAACCACTGCTAATGAGGCAGTGTAGATATCACCTTGGTGGTAAAGAGCGCTCCAAAGTGAATGCCATAGCTCATCGGCATATGATGTTTCAGAGGGAAACAATTTTAGCCGATCAAGAAGCGCGGGAATGTCGCTCGCATTACCATATGCATGTTCTAGTTTTTCCCATTCGTTTTTAAGCACAATTGTTCCTCTGATCTAAAACGTGTGATCGACCACGGCTAGAAGCCGTGGCTTCAGCCTGCCCCGCACAGCGGGGCGCTTTTTGATATCTCGGGGTCGGTATCGGTATCGGGGTCGGCTTTTTGTCATGGAGCATATCAATTGTGTTTGAACTTTATATCATTTCCGATTCGACCCCGATCCCGACCCCGACCCCGAAAAAACCCGCTTCCATTCGTCTCATATCACTCCATGTCAA
>JAFGIY010000166.1 GCA_016929335.1 Acidobacteriota bacterium
TGGCACATCATCCCCAGGGTTGGCTGCAAAAAACGCAGCCAACCCTGGGCTTCGTTTCGCAGCCGCTTCGCGGCTGTTTGCCGGGTCGTCCATTATCATTCCAGTCTCAAATGTATAAACTCCAGTGGTCGCGGCTGAAGCCGCGACCCACAGGATTCACATCATTCCTGCTTGAATCGATGCCTCGCTTCCATTTGTTCTGCGGCTTTTGAAAAGTCTCGGCGTCCCGCCGGCGCTCCCGGCAAGCATTCGGGCTTTGATACAGCCTTCTTGCTGCCGCCTTAAAGCGAGGTTTATTTGTTGATTGTGATGGAAGCTCCGTCCAGTCCGGGAGCAGAAGCGGTGACGGTAATTGCCCCGCGCTCCGAACGCGCTTTGATCATCGCATAGCAGCGGCCCTGGCAGGCTCGCCTTGAGGAAGCCTGAAAGGGTTCGATGCTTGAATTGTCGCCGTTGTCCACGGCGGCAATGACGCCGGGTCCTGCTATGCCGAATGAAATCAAATCAGAGGCGGCAGGAATCGGAATGCCATTTTGGTCTGTGATTGTCGCCGTAACAAAGGCCACATCATCCCAGGTCGTAGCGAGCTTATCCCGATCCACACTCAGCTTGATTTTGGCGGGCTTTCCGGCGGTGCGCAGTTCATGCTCTGCGACAACGATGCCGCGGTTCCGGCCGGACGCCTTTAATGTTCCCGGTTGCCATCCCACTTTCCAGGTACGAGGCGAATCGTCCGCATTGCGCGGCTTGCTGCCGATTGTCTTGCCGTTAAGAGACAATTCGACCTCTTCGCAATTGCTGTATACCTCCACAGTCTCCTCATGAGGAACTTCACCGTCCGGAGTCCAGTCCGCGAGCTTAGCCTGTCCGCGAACAAGATAAACAACCGGCGTATCACTCCACCAGCTCCGGCGTTCATAAGCCATCGGCTTGAAGGCGCCCGTGCGATCGAGCAACCCAAAATTTGCGGCAATCATGGGCCATTTTGGCGATTCTCCAAGATAATCAATGCCGCTCCAGAGGAACTGGCCCGCGTGCTGCGGGTGATCGCGCGCCGCAAGCCACGTGGCAAGGTCATGTCTCTGCTCGGTCCCGATGATCTTGCGGGAAGGCTTTGCTTTCCATGCGTCCAGCAGTTCCAGATCGCGATAGTTTGTCCCCACTACGTCCAACAGATCCGCCAGACCATTGTCATAATCATGACTTACATTCGGGCGGAAGAGGCCCTGCGTTACCGGCCGAGTCGGGTCGTTTCGATGAAAGACTCCGACGAGTCCGGCAAGGATTCGCTTGGCCAGTTCCGGCTGCATTGTGTCGCGAATCTCATTTCCCGCACTATAGAGAATGACGCTTGGGTGGTTGCGATCACGGAGCACCGTGTCGCGGACGTCGGCATGGGACCAGTCGTTGAAATACAAGTGATAGTCAAACGGTGTTTTGGCAATTGTCCAGCAGTCGAATAATTCTTCCATCACAAGAAATCCCATGCGGTCGCATAATTCGAGGAACTCGGGCGCCGGAGGATTGTGCGCCGTGCGGATGGCATTGACGCCCAGGGTGCGCAGCTGTTCAAGCCGGCTTTCCCAGACACGCATCGGGACCGCGGCGCCAAATGCACCTCCGTCGTGGTGGAGGCATACGCCTTTAATTTTCACATTTCTGCCGTTAAGCCGGAATCCCGCTTCGGCCACGAAACGGGCATCCCGTATGCCAAAGGTCACTGCTTCATCATCGAGCGCCGATCTTCCGGACCGGGCCGTCAATCGGGCCTGATAAAGATACGGACGATCCGGTTGCCAGAGCAAGGGATTTGAAATGAGAAGGTCCTCCTGGAAATCAGCTGTCTGGCCATGCGGGATTACTCGGGGCTTAGACCGGACCGTCCCTTCGGATTTGCCCGTCGGAGAAATTATTTCAACCTGCAATGCAACCTGTCGTGTTTTACCGGACTGATTCGTGACCTTGCTCTGCACACGAACCGTCGCCTGCGTTGCCGTGATATCCGGTGTCGTGATGAAGTTTGCCCATTTTGAGAAATAGATCGGATTTGTGACTACCAGCCGCACGTGGCGGTAGATGCCGGCGCCACTGTACCAGCGGGAGGCCGGCTGGCGCGCGTTGTCGGCGCGCACCGCCAGAACATTTTTTTTGCCGTCTCCGAAGGCAAGATGCCGGGTCAGTTCGTAGCCGAAACTGACGTATCCATTGGGACGTTTTCCGAGATGCACGCCGTCGAGCCATACATCACTGTTGGCCATGACGCCGTCGAATTCGATAAAAACACGGCGGCGGGAATATTTTCCGGGCAGATTGAAGTATTTGCGGTACCAGCCGATTCCCGCCGGCAGGAATCCCCCGCCTGCGCCCGTCGTATTCGCCGCGCTGAATGGTCCTTCGATGCTCCAGTCATGCGGCACATCAAGCATCCGCCATTTCGAATCGTCAAAAGTAATGGCGGCCGCCCCTTGTGCATCTCCCTTAAAAAACTTCCATTCTTCATCGAAAGGCACAACGATGCGCTCGGCCGCAGCGGAGCAGGCCATTGCCAGCACGAATCCCGACAGAAAGAGAAATAATCGCAGTTTCATAATTTGTCAGTATAGGCTAAAACAGAGTTATCGGATCCCTGCAGTCTTGAATTTTTTGAGGACGTACTGATGAAAATATTATCTATAGCCCTCTTCGCCGTCATGTTGGCCGCTGCCGCAGGCCCTGATTTGCGCATATCCTTTATGAATCCGCCGGACGATTGCCGCATCATGATGCGCTGGTGGTGGTTCGGCCCGGCCGTGACCAGGGAGGAGCTGGAGCGCGAAATGAAGCTCATGAAAGACGGCGGCATCGGAGGATTTGAAGTGCAGCCGGTATATCCTCTTGCCCTGGACGATGCCGAGGCAGGCATCCGAAACCTTCCTTATCTTTCCGATGAATTTCTTGATGCCCTCCGTTTCACCTCCGAAAAAGCCCATGAACTCGGACTGCGCATGGATCTGACTCTTGGCAGCGGCTGGCCTTACGGCGGGCCGCTGGTCTCGGTCCGTGATGCAGCCGGCAAGCTTCGCATTGTCAGAAACTCGTTGCCTGACAATACGCGCCGCATGCCTGTGCCGGATATCGGCGCAGGTGAAAAGCTTGTCGGAGCCTTTCTTCGCGCGGGCTCGGATATCCGCGAACTGGAGGAAATCAAGGATGGTGCAATTGTGCTTCCTGAAGGGCTTCAGGGAAAGCAGGAGGTTATCTTCTTCATTTCCAGCCGCACGGGAATGATGGTGAAGCGCCCGGCTGTCGGGGCCGAGGGATTTGTCCTGAATCACTATGACCGCGCTGCAGTGGAGGCATATTTGACTAACGTCGGCGACCGCCTGATGAAGGCTCTGCGCTCGCATCCTCCGCATGCGGTATTCTGCGACAGCCTGGAAGTTTTCGAAAGCGACTGGACCTCCGATTTCCTGGAAGAATTCAGGAAAAGGCGCGGGTACGATTTAAAGCCGCATCTGCCGGCGCTGGTGCTCGATCTCGGCGAAATGACTCCCGCAATCCGCTGCGACTGGGGCAGGACGTTGACGGAGCTTTTCAACGACCGCTTCATGGTCCCGGTACACGAATGGTCCAGAAGCAACCGTACGCTTTTCCGGGTACAGGGCTACGGAGTTCCTCCCGCTACGCTCGCGAGCAATGCGCATGCCGACATTTCGGAAGGTGAGGGCTTTCGCTGGAAAACGGTATCGGCATCGCGGTGGGCGGCTTCGGCAAACCATCTCTTTGGACGCATAGTGACCGCTTCGGAAACGTGGACGTGGCTGCACTCGCCTGTCTTTCGCGCAACGCCGCTGGATCTGAAGGCTGAGGCAAATCTTCATTTTCTGCAGGGCGTCAACCAGCTGATCGGGCATGGCTGGCCTTATTCCGCCGAAAGCGCCGAATATCCGGGATGGAGATTCTATGCGGCAGGCGTTTTTAATGAAAAGAATCCCTGGTGGATCGTGATGCCCGATGTTGCGCGCTATTTGCAGCGAACCAGTTATGTGCTCAGGCAGGGACAGCCGGTGAGCGATGTGGCTGTTTATCTGCCGGTGTCCGATGCTTACGCCGGCTTTACTCCCGGCAATGCCAACTTGATCGATAGCCTTCGCACCCGTGTCGGACCGCATGCCGTTGGAGCCGTGCTTGACGCAGGCTGCAGCATTGACTTCTTTGATGATGACATTTTAAGGCAGATCGGCAAGGTGGAGAGCGGAGCTCTTGTCCTTGGTTCCAATCGATACCGTGCGGTCATTCTACCGAATGTGGAGCGCATCCCTCTGGAATCCTACCGGGTGCTGGCTGAATTTGTACAAAAAGGAGGAGTGTTGATCGCCTCCGGACGTCAGCCGGCAGCCGCACCGGGATTCGGTGCTATGGAATCTGAAAATGCCGAAATCCGCGATATCAGCCGGAGCCTGTTCTCTTCTTCGTCCGGGAAATCCCGCTATGTTGAAGACGAGAAGAAGCAGCTTTCCGCGGTTCTCCGCAGCATTCTTCAACCGGACGTCCGTTTGATGCCTGAAACACCGGATATCGGTTTTGTGCATCGCAGGGCCGGCGACGCCGAAATTTATTTCCTGGCCAACACTTCCAATACGCGGCATGTTGCGTCGGCCTCCTTCCGGGTCAGCGGCATGCAGGCCGAATTGTGGGACCCGATGTCGGGTCAAATAATTCCTGCGGCTGTTTCCGCAGATGGGGAAGGGATGACGTCCGTGGAACTGGATCTCGATCCGTATGCCGCACGATTCCTGGTTTTCTCGGCACGGGCATCTCATCGGGCTGATGCCGGTAAGAAGCACGAGATTTCGAAGCTGGATCTCAGTGAAAGCTGGCAGGTTGCATTCGGAGAGACCGGGTTGCTCAAATCAATGCAATCTTTGAGTTCCTGGACCGATGACGAAACGACACGCTACTTTTCGGGAGTTGCGGTTTACAGGAAAAACATCGCGGTGCCGGACAACATGCTGCAGCAGAATATTACTCTGCAGCTGGATTTCGGCGCCGGACAACCGTTGCCAGAGCTCCCGGAGAAATTAAATGGCATGCAAGCCTGGCATGATGGTCCGGTGCGCGAAGCCGCCGTTGTATATATTAATGACCGCCGCGCAGGCTCCGTGTGGTGTCCACCGTATCTGATCGATTTGACCGGATTGTTGAAACGGGGAGAAAACCAGATAAAGATTCTGGTAGCCAATACGGCAGTCAATCATATGGCCGGGCGATCACTCCCGGATTATCGCCTGCTCAATCTACGCTACGGCAAACGCTTCGATCCCCAGGATATGAACAGAATTCGCCCTATCGTTTCCGGCCTCCTCTCCCCCCTCACCCTAAAAGCTTTAACGGGGTCGGACCACGATAAAGCATTCAGATGATTGACGATAAATTGTTTTTGGATATCAAAAACAGGCCTTAGGTTGATTTTGGGGGGCCAATATTTTGCGTCTAGGAGGATTTCGTTTTGATTCCGGATGGCGGGAAATTCTTACAGCCAAAAATACCCCCACTGATTTTCAGTCTAAGAGGGTTTTAGGCATACAAAATTGCATCCAAACATATTAATATCAGTATCTTATCGTGGTCCGACCCCCTATAATTGAAATATGATTGAGCATTATGAAATCTTGAACCGGCTCGGGGTTGGGAGCATGGGTGAGGTCTATCGTGCCCGGGATACAAAACTCGGCCGCGAAATTGCTCTTAAGCTTCTGCGCGAGAATCTCACATACAATTCCGTTGATCTCCAGCGGTTTCGGCGGGAAGCATGTTCGGCATCGGCATTAGGCCATCCAAACGTCTGCACGATTTATGATATTGGAGAATATCAGGGCCGGCCCTACATTGCCATGGAACTGCTGGAAGGGCAGACGCTGGCGGGGCTGATTCAGGGCAAGCCCTTGCCTGCGGATCAGATCATCCGAATCGCCCTCCAGATCGCAGATGCATTGGAAGCGGCGCATGCCAAAGGCTATATACATCGGGATATCAAGCCTGCGAGTATTTTGGTTACTCCGAACGGACAGGTCAAGATACTTGATTTCGGTCTGGCAACGCTGGCGTTTGCAGGCCGTATTGCGGCGGAACCGGTAAATAGTCCGCCTCAACCGCGGAAGATCGCTGCCGAATATGTAAGCTCTCCTCATGCCACGATCGGAACTTTGCCGTACATGTCTCCCGAACAGGCTCTGGGAGAAGAGGTGGACGCCCGGTCGGATCTGTTCTCACTCGGTTCTGTGCTCTACGAAATGGCAACGGGCACGGCTCCTTTTGCCGGTGAAACACAGCCGGTCCTTTTTCAGCAAATCCTCACCAGGATTCCGGTTTCTCCAATAGGAATGAATCCCGAAATCCCGCCGAAATTGGACGAGCTCATTTGCAGGCTTCTTGAGAAGGATCGTGAACTCAGGCATCAGACGGCAGCGGATCTGTGCGCTGATTTGAAGCGGGCAAAACGAGACCTGGATCTGAAGCGAGGGAAATCTGCCGATAAGGCCGGTGCTGTCGGGCAGATAAAGGGAAATCTTGCAGAGGATCCGGCGTCGTCACCTGTTTTGAGCGCATCCCATATAAAGCCCGGAGCAATCCTGCAGAAGTTCCTGCGGGTTTTTCGGAAGCCGAAGGTTGCACGATGGATTGCCGGGACTGCGGTTTTGGCGTTGGTGCTTGCCGCTTATATTTTCTTCAGCAGTCGCTCCTATTTCCCAACCATTGCTTTTGAGGATTTTGCGGGCGGATCGGAATCGGTGGACGCTCGGCTTGTCGCCTTCGCTCTTAAGAGGACGCTTTCTCAATTTCCCGAAGTCGCGGTGCTGGATCGGGATGAATTCAACACTCTATTGGTTATTGAAAAAGCTCGCGAAAAGACAGAGGAATCCGAAAAAGCCGGCGCCCCATGGTTTCAGCGTATCATCCCGCGGCAAAGGAGAATGCTGGAGCCGGCGGTCGTTCTATCCGGACAGGTAAGTGATTCTCTGGGCCATCTGGAGATAAGGCTGGATGGGAAAGTCCGGGGCAAAAGGCATTCTTTCACGACCCGCTTCCGCGGAGTCGATGATCTGCTCAACAACGGCATCGATTCACTGGTTCTGCATGTATTGGATCAATACGATTCCCGTATCGCAGAACGCCATACCGGAAGTCAGCAATCGAATTATCGAAAAGCAGTGCAATTGCTCTCCTTGCGGTGGGACGCGCTGCGCCACTATTTTCGCGGAGCAAAAGCCTGGCAACGCCGTGAAATGAATTTGGCTGAGCGGGAACTGCAGTCATCGATGGAAGTGGATCCCGGCTTTGCTCTTGCTCATCTCATGTTGGGAGAATTGCGCGTCTGGCAAAACCAGTGGGATGCAGGTCAATCGGAGATCATGACTGCGCGGGCCAAGGCTCAGGCACTTCTGGAGGCGGATCAGTTGCGGGTGGAAGCATTGCTTGCACGTGCATTCGGCGAACCTCTTAAAGAAAGGGATTATCTCCAGAAACTGATCGAACTTCAGCCATATAAGGTAGAGTTTCTTTATGAGCTTGCAGAATCCTATTTCCATACCGCTAATGTGGAAGACGCCATTACCAAATATCTGGACACTTTGAGTCTGGATCCACGATACGCTCTTGCCTATAACCACCTGGCTTATTGCTTTGCATGGAAGGGCGAGCATGCCGAAGCTCTCGAAACCTGCAAACGCTATCTGGACCTCCATCAGTCCGCCAATGCGTATGACAGCATCGGAGAGATACATATGCTTGCCGGTGATTATGCGATGGCAGAGCAGATGAAATTGAAGGCGATTCAAATGGATCCTCAGATTTATTACGCCAGTCGGAATCTTGCATTCATCGATATGTTGCGGGGCCGGAATGAAAGCGCCGGCGAAAGGCTGAGACCGCTCCTTGAAGCAACGGATGACAAGGTGCGGAGGACGCAATTTTATGCGGCACTTGCATTCCTGGAGTACCGCGAAGGAAATCTGCAGACCGCCAGGCAAATGTGCGACCAGGGCCTGAATCTTCTGGGTCCCGTCCAATATGATTCTCCGCATGACGAGCTGATCTGGATAGCCGGAATGATTGAGATCCAGCGCCATAATATCCCTGCAGCCCGCCGCGCTCTCGGGCAGTTGCGCGGGATTCTGGATGCCAATTCCATTAACGCCATGAATTACAAACCTGCCTACAAATACTGGCTGCATCTTCGTGCATGGATTTCTGCAGAGGAGGGGAGGAAGGAAGAGGCTGAAGCCGCAATCAGCGATATCAAATGGATCAAGCTCAAACTTGGATACTGGAATAAGCCTTACGAGCGTGCCTTCTTTTTCGATTCTATCGGACAGATTTATGAAAAAATGAAGCGGTCTAAAGATGCGGTTCAGGCTTACAACGAAAGCCTCGACTATAATCCGCACTATGCATTAGCTCACCTTCACCTGGCGCGGCTTCATTATGCCGACAATGCCCCGGCCGATGCGCGCCGCGAAATGGATCTGTTCCATAAAGAATGGCAGGGGGCTGATGCCGACGCTCCTGAAACCATCGAGGCCGGAAAACTCGCCGCCTCTCTGCGCTCTAAGGCTGTCCCAAGATAAAATGCGCGAGTGTGGCAAAACATGCATTTCGTTTTAAATGCCGGTGATTTATCTTAGTCCGAGCCCGTATGGGCGGAGTATGATCTGGATCATTCAACGGGTCTGACTGCCATGGCAGAATGCAAAAAAGGTTTCCCGTTTCGCGTTGCCCGTTTCCCGTTGAACACAATTGGATCTTTGGGAGGGAAAGCGAAACGCATCAATATATGAAGATAGAACGGTTCGAAGAAATCGAGGCATGGCAACTTGCGAAGGAACTAACAAGGACAACGGGAAACGGGGAACCGGCAACGGGAAACGGAACAGCAAAGAAGCAATCATGGGTGACGGGGGGAATTGTCGCAGACTAGGTTTCCCGTTTCGAGTTGCCCGTTTCCCGTCTGGAATCTGCCGCCATTAACGGGAAACGGGGAACCGGCAACGGGAAACGGAGGAGAATGCAATGCCCAGCGAATATCAAGGCAAGGTTGTTCTGGTGACGGGGGGATCCTACGGTATCGGCAGGGCGGCCGCGATCGGCTTTGCCCGGCGCGGCGCGAAGGTAGTCATCGCCGACATTGATGTCAAGCGGGGGGAAGAAACGCTGCATCGCGTCAAAGACGCAGGAGGGGACGCCATCTTTGTGAAAACGGATGTTTCCTCGGAAGCGGATGTCGAAGCTCTGGTAAACAAGGCGGTTTGGACCTATGGGAAACTCGACTGCGCATTCAATAACGCCGGCATCCATAAGCAGTTTGTCTCCATAGTCGATTTCACCGCAAAAGATTGGGATGAGATGATCAATGTGAATCTCAAAAGCGTCTGGCTGTGCATGAAATACGAGATTCGTCAGATGCTCAAACAGGGGAAGGGCTCTATCGTCAATACCTCTTCGGCTGCAGGACTGGTTGGAGCCCCGAGCAATCCCGCCTATCCTGCCAGCAAGCATGGAGTCGTGGGCATAACAAAATCCACTGCGCTCGAATTTGCGCGCAAAGGCATACGCGTGAACTGCGTGTGCCCGGGTCCCACGCGAACGGGGATGAATGAAGAGTTGACGGCGACAAATCCGGAAATAGTCAAAGCCATGGATCAGAAAGTTCCTATGGGAAGAATCGGCGAGCCTGAAGAAGTCGCCGCCGCAGCCATCTTTCTGTGTTCGGATGAGGCTTCGTACATAACCGGCCATGCGCTGCCCGTCGACGGGGGAATTGTCGCCGATTAGGTTTCCCGTTCCCCGTTGAAAGCAATTTTGCTTTTAGCGGGAAATGCGAAACGCATCAATATATGAAAATAAATCGGTTTGAAGAAA
>JAFGIY010000029.1 GCA_016929335.1 Acidobacteriota bacterium
AAAGTTCCAATAATGCTTTCGAACGAAATTATTATGGATGAGAGCCGTCAACAAAATGTAAAGTTATTGTTGCGCGGGCCCTAAGCAGATCAAATGGCGGTAAATGGCTCTTCACTCTCCAAATTTGCGATCCTCATGCGTCTGAAGATAATGTCGGATAGGAATATGAGCAGAGGCAGGAACCCTATCAAAAAATGGGAGTATCAGCTGATTATCCAGCTTTATTCATGAAGCTTCTGCTGTTGCGGCGGATCCGGGCATGTCTGCCGCGTTGCGCTCGGTCGGCTTCCTCGACGTACTGGTCAAGGCCTGCAGCTTCGCTGCAGGTACTCCATCGGAAGCCGCCCGTTGTGTGCCTTGCAGCTACGCCCGTCTGCACCGCCTCGCGACGAACCTTCATGAATAAGGTTGGTTAGGGCCCTTATCAAAGAATTCTTACTATTTTTCATTGAGCTTGGAGTCTACAAATTAGCTGAAACCAAAAACACCAGGCACGGGAACTGACGGCCGAAAGCGGAAAGCGCGCTGACTTCACCAATAATAGAGGATTTTGGATGCCGCCGATGGGCCGGCTTAGGCGGGTGATATTCCTCAGTCAGGAATTTCTTGAAACTTCACACTAAGAATTATTGACAATAACCCACTCAAATTCTATATATCAATGGCGCTAAGTGAGTTTTGGTTCGGATATGATGCCATTATTGATTGGAATAACAATTTTGCGGGCATGATTATTGGAGGAGGAAAGCAATGGGCAAGACTATTGGAATTGACCTTGGCACGACAAACTCGGTTGTTGCGGTGATGGAGGGGGGAGAGCCTAAGGTTATTACTAATCCGGAGGGAGGAAGGCTTACCCCATCTGTTGTTGCGTTGGGGAAGAACAACGAGCGCTTTGTTGGACAGGTGGCAAAACGTCAAGCCGTAACAAACCCTGAAAACACAATCTTTTCCATTAAACGGTTTATGGGCAGGAAAATCGCCGAAGTAGGTGAAGAAGCGAAACTTGTTCCCTACAAGGTCGTAGCTGGACCCAACGGTGATGCCCAGGTAAGGATGGGTGATAAGGCCTATAATCCCCCGGAAGTTTCCGCAATGATCCTGCAGAAAATGCGTCAGGCGGCCGAGGAATATCTGGGTGAGAAAGTGGAAAAGGCCGTAATTACGGTTCCTGCCTATTTCAATGACAGCCAGCGTCAAGCTACCAAAGATGCGGGGAAAATAGCAGGTATGGAAGTAGTTCGGATCGTCAACGAACCGACAGCCGCTGCACTGGCATACGGTTTGGATAAGAAAAAGGATGAAACAATAGCGGTTTATGATTTTGGTGGCGGGACATTCGACATTTCCATCCTTGAAGTTGGAGAGGGTGTGGTGGAGGTCAAATCGACCAACGGTGACACGCATCTGGGGGGAGACAATATTGATCAGAGACTGATGGATTGGATTATAGAGGAGTTCCGTAAGGATCAGGGTATTGATCTCTCCAAAGACAAGATGGCTTTGCAGAGGCTTAGAGAAGCTGCGGAAAAGGCAAAAATGGAGCTGTCTACGGTTCTGGAAACGGAGATTAATCTGCCCTTTATCACAGCCGACGCATCAGGTCCCAAGCATCTGAATATGAAGTTGACGCGTGCCAAGTTCGAGCAAATGGTTGAAGACATACTTCAGAGATCCGTTTCCCCTTTGAAGCAGGCACTAGCGGATGCGGGATTAAAGCCGGGCGACATCGATGAAGTCGTGCTGGTTGGAGGATCTACACGAATACCGCGTGTGCAACAGCTGGTTCGCGAATATTTCGGCAAGGAACCCCATAGGGGTGTGAATCCGGATGAAGTCGTTGCCGTAGGAGCCGCAATACAGGCGGGCGTGCTTGCGGGAGATGTCAAAGATCTGCTTCTCCTGGATGTTACTCCGCTTTCTTTGGGTATTGAAACGCTGGGTGGCGTATTTACAAAGCTCATAGATAGGAACACGACGATCCCAACGAGGAAGTCCGAAATCTTCTCCACGGCAGCCGACAATCAGACTTCGGTGGAAATTCATGTATTACAGGGCGAAAGAAGCATGGCGAGAGACAATCGGACTCTGGGCAAGTTTCATCTGGTAGGAATTCCCGCAGCGCCGCGGGGCGTGCCTCAGATTGAAGTTACATTTGATATTGATGCAAATGGCATCGTAAATGTCTCGGCAAAGGATCTGGCAACCAGCAAGGAGCAAAAAATCACAATTACGGCGTCCAGCGGAATGAGCAAGGATGAAATTGAAAAGATGACGAAGGATGCACAAGCTCATGCGGATGAGGACCAAAAGAATAGAGAAAAGATCGAAGCCAAAAATAAGCTGGATAGCCTCATTTACGGCACTGAAAAAATCCTGAAAGAGAATCGAGAGAAAATTTCCGACTCGGATGCGTCCAATTTGGACTCCGCCTTAGCCAATGCCAAAAAGGTGCTGGAAAGCTCCTCAGACGCTGCTGAGCTTAACGCTGCTTTTGATGAGCTTACACGCGCTTCCCATCGCCTTGCGGAAATCATGTATCAGAAGACGGCTGGCCAGGGACCTCAGGGAGCCCCTGGTGGAGCGAGTGGCCCCTCCGGTGCAGAAGCGAGACAGGAATCCGGCAAGAAAGAGGATGAAGTCATTGATGCCGAGTATGTCGATATGGATAAGAACGAGTAACATTCTCTATGGCGCCGGTTGGGCATAGATAACGCTCAAGCCGGCGCCAATGCGGGATCAAGCTCCATAATGCTCTTGTTTTCGGCTATGTTTTTTGAAAGAGATTTTTACTTTTTGCCAGAAATGAAATGAGTCAGGCATCATCCGGGATGTCGATGCATGAGGAATCATGCATCATGCATTTACAGATAATCCAATGTCCAACAGAGAAGACTATTACGGGATTCTGGGTGTTTCTCGGAGCGCCAAGGAAGCGGAGATAAAAAAAGCTTACCGGCGTATGGCGAGAAAAAATCATCCGGATGTAAATCCTGGAGATAAATCCGCCGAAGAACGATTCAAGAAAATTCAGGAAGCCTATGATGTGCTAAGCGATCCCAAGAAGCGGGCTATCTATGATCAATATGGATTTTATTCCGAAAATTTCAGGGAGCAGGCCGGCGCAAAGGGAAGTGGTTTCAGCGGAGGATTTCCTCATGGATTCAATTTTTCCGGTATGGATTTCAGTGAAGAAGGGCAAAGCAGCTTCCGGGATGTTTTTGCTGAATTTTTCGGCGGCGGAGCCGGCCGCAGCCATCCCTCAGGCCCTGTCAAAGGAGAAGATCTCAGCCATAATCTGAACATTTCTTTTATCGAAAGTATCCAGGGTTTATCTACGCGCCTGACTATCAATCGCGGCAGCAATTGCCCGGCATGCAACGGATCGGGCAATGACCGGGCTGCCGGTCAGCAGACATGCCCTCGTTGCCATGGCACCGGGCAGGAGGCAAAAGCACACGGATTTATGCGTTTCTCCAGCGCATGCAGGGCTTGCGGCGGTTCAGGAAAGGTTGGAGTCAGCTGCAAAAGCTGTGGCGGATCGGGAAGTATCCCTTATCAGGAAACGATAACGGTTCGAATCCCGGCTGGAGTTGCAAATGGTTTCCGTATGCGGGTCCCCGGAAAGGGCAATGCCGGAAGAACGGGCGGGCCTCCTGGCGATTTATATCTGATTATTTCGGTTAGACCGCATGAATTTTTCCGGAGAGAAGGAAACGACATCGTGTGTACGGTGCCCATAACTGTGACGGAAGCAGCGCTTGGGACCAAAATCGAGGTTCCTGCAATCGATGGGAAAACCCTGCTTCGGATACCTCCGGGCACACAGAGTGGTCAGAAGTTTCGATTAAGAGGGAAAGGGGCTCCATCCATCCGAGGAGAATTGCCGGGCAATCAGATTGTAGAAGTTCGAGTTATTGTACCGAAAGTGGCAGACGAGCGCTCGAAAGAGATTTTGAAGGAACTTGCCCGTCTTAATCCGGAGAACCCCCGATCCGGCCTGAATCAGATTTGAGGGAGAGCAATCCGTGAATCGCCGCAAGAAAGCAGGTTACATGATCAGCTCTGTGGCTGAGACCTATCAGATCCATCCACAGACGCTCCGCCTGTATGAACGCCTGGGACTGCTGACGCCTTCCAGGAGCGAGGGAAACACAAGGCTGTATACGGATGATGATCTTCAAAGACTGGAGGTCATATTAACGCTTACACGCGAGCTCGGCGTGAATCTTGCCGGTGTTGAAGTTATACTTAATATGCGGGAGAAAATGGAACAATTGCAGAAACAGGTGGAGGAGATGATTGAATTTGTGCATGAACAGATCTCTCCTTCTCTGGCAGGATCGATCCGCAACGCACTGGTGCGCGTGCCCGCGGCTAAAATAGTCCGAACTTCGCGGTGAATCTGATGAACTCTATCCATCTGGCATGGCTTTGCCTTCTGATATGTTCATTCCCGGCAGCTGCCGGGAATGAATCTTCAGGCTATTTTCAGTCCTATGCAATTCTGATCAGGGGGGTTCCGGCGGGCAGTGAGACTGTTACCGAGACGATTGACGAATCCGGCAACCTGATATCGGCCTCGGACCATGAACTGATTATTTCCGACGGACTTGAGACAAAACGCACGACGTTCTCGACAAAAATGGTTCTGGATAAGAATTCGTGGACTCCGATCTCCTATACTTACAAATATACGACGGGGACGACGGGCGATTCCTATGAAGTCATGGTAAAAGACGGTGCAGTTACCCGGACGTTGAATAGGGGCGGCCGCAGCGATGAGGTTCACGCACCCGTTCCGCTAAACATGGTCATTGTTGATTATAATGTTTACCACCACTTTGACTACGTGGTCCGCAAATATGATATGACAAAGGGAGGCCGGCAGCTATTTGCCGATTTTATTCCGTTGATTGGGGATAATATTCCTCTGGCCCTGACTTTTCTTGGAAATGCGGATCTGGCTTCTGAAAAAGAATCCATACGGGCAGGGAATTATAAGATTGAATTTGTAGGCCTATGGAGCGGTAATCTGTTTGTCGACGCGAACGGCCGTCTCTTGCGTCTATTTCTTCCGGCGCAGGATCTGGAAATTGTCCGAAAGGACCTTCTGGTTTCCTCTGATCCAAATAAAGAATAACCCGGAGTGCGACCAGACCTCCGTACGCCTCAAGGATCAATTGAAAGGTCGATCTTGCCTTGGATCAAATCTGAGGTTCTATCCCGGGCCCTTGATTCGACCGCTTAAAGATGCGTGTCCTTTTAGGTGGCTTCGCATTTAGAAGGCTCAAGTATCTGCTTCTTGAGAAACTGCTCTATTTCCTCCTTGTTCACCAGACTCGATGTCGTGTAGCTATATAGAAGGAAAGTGGCCACAAATTCCTGTTTGGAGCCTCGCCGATATGCAATTACGCTCGCCATTGGGCGTTTTGTCTTGGCGGATCCAATCTCCTTGATCCCTATCGAAATGCGTATCGTTAATGCACATGCATCCGACTCATCAGTCGTATTCTCTTTCAGCACTTCTTCAAATATTGGCAGAAAATTCTGATACTGTTTGGCTATATCTTCGGGGATATCCGGCTTGGCGGCCATTATGAATAGTTTCACATTCTTGTGAATCACAGCTTCGCGGTCATTTACAGCCTGAGCCCATACGCTCCATGAGAAGACCAGGAGTACCAATGCCCAACACATTCGAACCTTAGGAAATTGCATGGCGTCATCCTCTCCAATCACGCTCAACGGAGTCATTCTATTCCCTAAAGGAAGACAATGAAGTTCCGCAACAGTTATAGGATTTCCGGATTCGCGGCTGGCGACAGCCGACGCTTGATCAGGGAATTGAATACCCTCCTTCCGGATAATGTTTCTGTTCTTTGCATCCGGAACGCCCAAATCCGCCCGGATTGTTCCCAAAATTTCGGTTTTCTATTCTTTGAATAGTCTTATAGCACAATCGGAAGCACTCGCTGCAATTTTTATTGCGGAAAATATGCGAGGAGCCGGCCGCGATCTTTACGGCTGTTTCAGCCTGCACAGAAAGCCGGCCCGCATTTCTAACGGGCTTTATACTGCGACGTCGGGTTCGCGGGCCTATCCACCGCGCCGGGCTCCGTCGGATTCTCGATGTACTGGCAGGTCTGCGGCATTCTTGGTCGCGCGCCGGTTAGCGAAGCGGCTTATCCATGCCCGTCTGCGCCGTTTCACTGCGAAATGCTCTGAGAAATGCGGCTAGGCATTCTTCAGTTGATGACGGATGATGGCGTAAACTCTGCGAATGACGAGTCGCTGCTTACGCAGATCACGTGGAAAAAGCTCACGGATGCGCCGTACAAGCGCGTGAAGCATAGCTTCAAATTCCGGAATTACCTGGGCGGTAAGTGTTGGATCATAGGGCAATTTGATGGAATGGCATCCCAGCTCAGAGAATAGTCTGAGATAGCGAGCCGTCACCATGTCGGGACATTGGATGCGTTTGTAGGAAGCCTGCACCTCATAACCCAGCAGCGTATTAATAATTCTGGCAGAACTCTTGCGTCCCAGGAGAGGAATCGTGCGCGTGTTCTGCGTCAAAACCCGTTGCCTGTATAAATCGACAAATGCGGCATCTCCGATTGCAGCGCGGAGAATACCCTGATAAGGGATCTTCTGAACACGGGAAGGGCTTGTCATATCAATTCCCTGAAATGGTTTCCCAGTCCGCTTCCGGCGCCGCTGCGGAAAAAATTTTATCTTGCCGAATTGTGTGCTGCGCGCTGGCGCAGTGCGCGGCTTGCACTATATCTGACGGCGTCGGAAACGCTCCGATCCCGTGTCAAAAGCGTAAGGTCCTGAAGCCTCAGCCGAAACAGAAGACGCTGCGCTACGACCGGGGGAGTTTTAGGATTTTTGATGAGATTCTGTACGACTGTATAGCTTTTTACCCAGCTTTTGCTATTGCCGATCTCTCTCAGGATGTCTTCCCCAACGCTGCGCATAGCTGCGATAGCCTCGATTTCATTGTCCGTCAGCTTCGGACTGCGAAGTACTGTGCGCGCCACTTCCCGGTTGGTATCCCGAATCAGCACGGAACGGATTTCCCGGTTGCCGAAAAGGGCGTAACGGATCTTCTCCCGCATGGGGAGGGTAGCAAGACGTTTTATTATCTCAGATTCACGTGCATCTGAATCTATCGGCAAACCTTCGAGAGATAGGTCCTCGGGAGGAATGTCAAATTCGAGTTCTACGGATGATGCCTGAGAGATTTCGGTTTCAGCGGGCTCTTCTACTTCATAACCCTTCTCTTTATCTCCTAAAAACTCGGTTTCGATTTCCCGGACCAGGCGCATTATCTGAGGAGAAGACAGAGGATTTTTCTTGATGCTCTCAAGAATATCCGGCGATTTTATGATGCGAACGCGGTTGTCGAGAATAGCCTCCAGCAGATGTGCAGGCGCCGTGGCTGCGATGGACCGGATTGCTGAATCGGGAGAAGCCGGATTGGAAATGATTGTCTGAAGCGCGGTGTCCGATTTTTCCGCTGACGCAAAATATTCCAATACCGAGGAATTGCAATTGGGTGATTTCAGCTGGGTCCGGATTTCTTCTTCATCCCAGGCAGCGATCGTCTGCAGTGCTTGTGTGCTTACTTCGGAATCCGTGTCTTTAATAAGGCACACCAGCAATGGCAGCATTTCATCCGGAGGAATAGGCGCCAGCCCCTTGGCAATCAGCATGCGCATTTTTTTCGGGGCTGTTCCGGCTAGAATGGATTGTGGCAGATTGCTTTGAGCCATTCTCTAGCCCGCACTCTGATCAAGAAGGTCTTGCAGATTTTTTGCGTCAATAAGGATTTTGACAACTTCCCCCGACTTGCCCAGAATTTTTGCAGGCTTGCCGTTAATTTTCAGATGCGCACCGCCGGCATTCCCCACGATAAGGAGAAATTGCTCATTAGCATCGAGAGACTGGACCTCTCCCGGGTCCATTAATCTACGGACGGCCGGGTTGCCGTCGCGGTCAATCGAGACCCAGCATTGCTCGCTTATTCCAATCTCGAGTCGAAGCGGAGCGTTGGTTGATCGGGCCGCCGGAACCGGGCTGTCTGAATTTGCCGCCGCGTTCGTTGGGACGGAATCGGCCAAGCGAGCCGCTCTGTCCGGATCGGCGGACTGGCCGGGCACGGCTTGTGCAGGTACGGCTTGCCCGGACACTTCCGGTGCGGTAACCGGAGCTACAGCAGAATTAGGGGTTTGGATTTTCGCAACAGGCGGTGGTGGTTGTCGGATTTCGGGAGAGATGGTTACAGCCGGTTTGCGGGAAAAGTAAGGAGAGAAAACGGCTGATATCCACTTCCGGCTGAAAAAAAGGCCGGTAGCCGAAATCAAAAGCATTAGACTCCAGATAATCACCGAATTAGGTCTTAAGACCGTATTCTTCTGATGTACACTAATCCTCGATTTAAGGATTTTATCCATAGGCGGAGATATTTCCGCCTCGTATCGACCTAATATCTCCTGCTGATTCAGATTTAGCCTCTCGCAGTAAGCCCGCAAGAACGCTCGATTGTACATGCCGCCTGGCAATTCGTTATAGCGGCCTTCTTCCAGACTTTCAAGATAATGAAGACTTATCCGAGTGTCCGCGGCTATTTGAGCCAGCGAGATGTTTCGTTTTTGACGTTCTGATTTCAAATCCGAAGCAACGGATCCCATAGCGAAATAAAGGTTCTGCGGAATGTCGGTTCCGCGGGCTGAAATTGATCTGCACTACATGGAAGTAAGTATTCTACTTTTAAACACGTGTTTTGTCAATTGCTTGCAGATATTTACAGGCAGCAGCCTCATAGCCCGGCGATCCCAGAAGGGGATAAAAAGGCCGGGTCTCCTGCCTTAATCGAGTTGTTTAAGTTGCGAGGCAAAAGGCGCTATGTTACCTTCAAGTGCTTAAGCTCGTGCGCCAATGAAGCACAGGTCCAGCCAGTGAACATTTCCATTAAATGGCTGGATAGCGGGATAAAATGCCTTTCTCTACTGTTCATTCACTTATGCTGCGCGATCAAACCTGGATAGCAAAAGCTGGCGTTTCTATCGGCACGGCTGTATCCGGTCTGGGCGGATTGGGCGTCCTGCTTCTTGCCGTATGTGATTCTTCTTTCCTCACGGTACCGGAAGCGAATGATTTGCTGATTATCATACTGTCAACCGGCAAATCATGGGGAAATATGGCCTATTTTGTCAGCATGACCGTAATAGGCTCAGTTATCGGATGTTTCCTGCTTTATTCAGTGGGGCGCAAAGGAGGAAGCCCGCTTTTAAGACGAAAATTTTCCCAGCAGAAGATAGATCGGGCTGAGATGCTTTTTAAAAAATTTGGAATCTTAACTATCATGATCCCGAGCATTCTTCCGCCCCCTCTCCCTTTTAAAATATTTGTCCTGAGCGCAGGAGTATTTCGCCTCAATATTTTTGTATTTCTCACAGCGGTCATAATCGGAAGAACAATCCGCTATTCCCTTTGGGGGATTCTGGCTGTGCTTTATGGAAATACTTTTAAAAATTATATGCAGCAGAACCTGAATTCGGTCGGAACGGCCTTGCTGGCTATATTCGGATTGGTTTTAGCCGCTGTCTTTGGATTTTGCCTGTACAGAATAAGGTCGCAAAAAAAGCAGAACTCCGGCTAGATCATCTAAATGGTGATTTATTGACAACTTAGTCCCAGTCTGTTAGATTTCCCCTCCCATTGGGCGATCTGAGTTTTGATGAGAGAAATTCTGAAAATACCAGCGTTTAGGGTGAATTTGCGTCGAATAGCTGTTCTGTCGGGACTAGCCGTCTCTCTGGTGATTGGATCAAGTGCCACCGGCTGTATTAAGCAGAGAATTAAAACAAAGGTTCCCCAGAAAATCCTGCAGGCCAGGACTGCAACTCTGGCTGATCTGATTCATCTTATTCAAAGCTATGACAGAATAAAAAGCCTGTTGTCCAGTAACCTGGAAGTAACTTATTTCTCGGGATGGAAAGAAAGTGGGGAGATTCTGAAGATAAGAAAGCAACCGGCGATTATTTGGCTCAGACGTCCGGATTCCATACATCTGCTGGTCCAAAATTTTGTTTCCAAAAGCAGAGAACTGGATTTGATATCTCTGGGGGACAATTTATCTGTATGGGTCCGCCGCGGAAATAAGCTTTATTTGGGAAAAAATAGCGCCAGGGAGTTGATAGTTGAGGAGGATGATGACTCTGCAGGATTTACAATCCCGATTCGGGGAGAACATATTTTTGATGCCATTTTCCCGCAGAATGTCAAAATGGATTTGCCTGGCACCCGTTTTTCTCTGATAGAGGAAGAGGACAGCAATGCCAAGTATTATGTCCTTGGTTTTTATAAGGAAGGGGCGGAACTGAGGCTACACACCGAACGCAGGATATGGATTGAACGTTCCAGCCTGACAGTTGTCCGGCAACAGATTTATCTTGATGAAGGTCAAATAGCAAGCGACATTACTTACTCCGGCCACAATACTATCGATGGCTTTTTAATGCCGCTTAAAATATATATCAATCGGCCGCATGATGGGTATTCACTGGATTTGGAATTTAAAAGCTGGCGGATTAATCCCGATCTGGCGGATAATGCATTTGTTTTAACTCCTCCGGAGGGAGTTGAAATAATTCATCTTAAAGAGAAGGCTTTCTAGATGCAAAATCTCATAGCGGCAAACATACGGTCTCGTCCAACGCGAACCCTCATAAGCATCCTGGCTGTTGCGCTTGGCGTAATCATCATGCTGGTTGTAGGGGGAATCGTTTCGGGCACTCTTAACGAATATTTAGGGCGAACGGTTGCTCTTGGCGCTGATTTTATACTGCAACCTCCCGGTTCGTCAGTACTGTATGCGTTCAGTGATGCATCTCTGAATGCAAAACTTGCGCCTGCGCTTAAACAAACGCCCGGAATAGCGGAAGTAACCCCTGTTTTATCCAAATTCAGTTCCTCTCATTTCGGCTTGATTTTCGGGATCGATCTGGAAAGCTACAACCGTTTTCCGGGTCGGCTGCAGATGCTGGAAGGGAATCCGACCCTAAAGGGTGACGAGATCGTCGTAGACCAGATATATTCCGAAGCCAAAAAGATCAGGCTGGGCGACACGATAAAAGCCCTCGATCATGATTTTAAGGTTACCGGTATCTGCAGGGCCGGTTCCATCGTTCGCGTTTTTGTGCCGCTCGAAACGCTCCAAAAACTCCTTGGAACAACCGATAAGGTGACTATCATGTTTGCCAAAGCGGTTCCGGGAACGAATCCAGATGAAGTATTTCAGGAGCTTCAGCGTAAATTTCCCCATTATTCTCTTATTCGGGCTTCGGATCCGAATCTTCTTTTGGCGGAGACTCCATTGCCGGGATTGAAGGAGTTCCGCATAACGGTCGTGTTGGTTTCCATGTCGCTCAGTTTCATGGTGATTCTCCTGGCAATGTATACAACCATTTTTGAGCGAACGAGAGAAATCGGCATTTTGAAGTCCCTTGGCGCCTCGCGACGATTTATAATTGGCATGATTCTGAAAGAATCTGCTATCATATGCTGTTTAGGCGCGCTGTCTGGGATTGTTGTAAGCGAAATTATACGCAAGATTATCATTACGAAGATCCCGACTCTGCAAGTGGCAATGAGTTTTGATGATCTGTTACGCGGCTTGGTATTGGGATTGATAGCGGGAACTCTGGGTGCGCTATATCCGGCATATAAAGCCGCCCGAATGGATCCAGTCAGAGCGCTAAGTTTTGAGTAGGAAAGCGGAGCCTATGGAGAACGCATCCTCAAGCAATGCGATAGAAACCTTTGAACTTGGTATGACATATAAGTCGGGAAAAGTCGAAGTCCCGGCTCTGCAAAATGTAACTTTTGCCGTAAAACATGGTGAATTTATCGCAGTCATGGGACCCTCCGGATGCGGGAAATCAACGCTGCTTCATCTGCTGGGCGGATTAATGCAGCCAACCCACGGCAAAATCCTCATTGATGGAACCGATATATCCAAATTAAGCGATTCGGAGCGGACCGCCATCCGCCGCTCAAAAATCGGATACATTTTCCAAAGATTTAATCTGCTCCCTACTCTTACGGCAAAGGGCAATATAGAGCTGGCTAAGAAGATCCACGGTAATGGTCATTTAAACGAGAACGGCGTGGGTCGCATTCTCCGCATGCTCGGGCTGACGGATAAGATTCACTTCCGGCCCGCAGAGCTTTCCGGCGGAGAACAACAACGCATTGCCATAGCCCGTGCAATAATTAACCAACCGGCGATAATACTGGCCGATGAACCAACCGGCAGCCTTGATTCGCGTAATTCTCAGACTGTTTTGCAAATGCTTCGGGATCTGAACGACAAGCTGGGCCAAACCATTGTAATGATTACTCACGACTCCGATGCGGCTTCAACCGCCAGTCGCGTGATAGAAATGAAAGACGGACAGATCCTTAATCCCGCAATCCATTTCGCATTGAGCCGGAGTCTGAAAGAAGCAGCGAACAGCATATGAAGAACTTACGGAGGACGATCCACAATATTTTTGTCTGGTCGTATGAACGCGGAACGATTCAATACGACATTATATGTGCTTTGATCTTGGCATTCATCTTTTTGGTTCCTCCCAGCTGCTTTGTATCCAAGAGAGCTGATAAATCCCGTCCCTCCTATCAAAACACCGGGGTAGTCGCTCAAAACCAAAAATCCGTAATGCGCCGATGAAGAGAATCAAACGGACCCGGATTTTATCGTATGCTCTTCGGCCAATGTTGAGTTGCCTCGTCTGCTTCTGTCTCGTGGCGACCATTTCCGGGATTTCAAATTCCAGAGCTTTGGGGAGTGAGGCATCCGAACTGCAAAGGGTTTTAAACAGAATGGATGCAGTTGCCAAAAACTTCCGCACATTCACTGCCAGGTTTTCTCAGAAAAAATTCACCGAAGTGCTGAATGAATTTGATTCTCCCGAAACAGGCGAATTTTTCTATTCGCGCACCAAAGACGGATCGGTGCTTTTACGCCATGAAGTCATGAGCCCTGGGAAGAGAATTCTCACGATTAAGGGCGAAACGCTGACCGTCTATCGGCCTGCCATCAAAGAAGCTCAAATTGCCAACCGAGAGAAAATGCAGAATATTGTGGAATATCTTGCTCTCGGAATCGGGCAATACTCCGGAAAGCTGCAGGAAAAATTCAGAATATCCTATCTCGGAACGGAAACGATTGACAAGGCTGCCTGCTCGGTGCTTGTTTTTGTGCCCAAGGAGGCCAAGACAGCCGCGCGCCTTGAATCCATCACAATATGGATTAAGGATTCCAACGGAACACCTGCTCAGTATAAGTTTCAGGAGCCTACCAAGGATTATCTTCTGCTCAATTTTTTTGAAGAAAAGCTCAACACCAAGATACCGGGTTCGAAATTCGAGCAACAATTGCCTGCTGACGCGGAAGTTCAAAAGCTTTAGGGCGCGATGGATGAAATCGGTACATGCCGCCGTCCAGCAAGGCGTCATTCGGCGCGCTTCTGTTTGGGCAATTCCTTCCAAGTATAGTAAATCCGGTTAATTACCGTCCAATTGCCCAATATGGCAAGAATCCACAATACGGCTTCCATGCGATTGGCCAAACCACCGATAATCAGCAGGACAATCCGTTCGGGCCTCTCCATGAATCCGACCTTGCAGGAAGGTATCAGCGACTCGGCACGAGCCCTGGCGTAGCTGGTTAATACGGCGCCCATAAAAACAACACCAACGAGAACTACATACTCCAGCATCTGTTCTCGAGCGTAATAAACCATGAGCCCTTGCAGGATAATGACATCAGAATAGCGGTCAATTACAGAATCATAAAAAGCACCGAACCGGGATTCTGTCCGGCTGACACGGGCGACTTCGCCGTCGAGCATATCAAAGAGGCCGGCTGCGATGACAACAAGGCTGCCGCGGAAAAAATTGCCGTAGCCAAATTCGAAAGCTGCCCAGAAACTGATCAGGACACCCGTAAAGGTAAGGATATTGGGATTGATCTTGAAGTGAGTCAGGAACCTGACAATTTGGTCGAGCAGGAACTTGCCTCCTCGACCGATTACGTTGCTAAACATGGCGTAAGGCTAGACAGATTCAAAATCCTTGTCAAGTTCAAAACACACGGAAGCGAATGGTCAAATATTTCTTCGGATCCTGCCTCAAATCATAGAGAAGCTTACTGATCTCTGCGGTGGATTGATCGAGATTATTGTAAAGGCCGGGATCTTTTAGGAGTTTTCCCATCGTACCTTTGCCCTCCTCTATCTCCTCCATCAGAGCGGCAAACTGGCCGAGTGCCTTTTTGCTGTTTTCATAAAGCGCCTCATCTTTTGACAGCTTGCCGAGCGTGCCTTCTCCTTTCTCGATTCTATTCATTACCACTTCGGCTTTCTTAAGCATTTCGTTGGCCGAATTATAAAATTCAGGATCATTGATAAGTTTGGCGATGGTGCCATTGCCGCTTTGAATGCTGTCGGCAATCCTATCGAATTTCTCAAATGCATGGACCATGCGCTGATAAAGCTCCGGATCAGTGACAATTTTGCCGAAGGTTCCTTTGCCGTGGTGCAGCGAATCCACCAGCTGAGTTGTATTCGAGAAAGCATCTCCAGCCTTGCGAACGGTACTGCGTAGATCGCCCAGGGTATCGGAAACGCCGGTGCCGATTTTTTCAGGGTTGATTTTGCTGTAGATGCTCTTGAATTGTTCCGAAAGCACGCCGAAGTTGGCAACCACGTCGTTTGCGCCGGTCATAATCTCCCGGAATCCCGGGTGCTGAATGCTTTCGATAACATAATAATCTCCGCTCTTGGGCGGAAGCCCGCCATAGGTCCCTGGAGATATATCGATAAAGGAATCGCCAATAAGCCCTCTGGAGGAAATGCTGACTTCCGAGTCACGGCTGATTCTGTTCAGATATTGCTGCCGGATATCAAGTTGGACTTCAACCATCCGGATTTGCGTCTTCAGATTGCGGATATTATCCTGCAATTCATCAATCATTTTCTCAGCCGCAGGCCGTTTTCGATCTATGGCTGCTATCTCTTTTTCCATTTCAGCAAGGCGCTGATAGACGGATTCATTGCCCTTAAAAGTCTCGGCAGGGATGATGGAAACCCTTCGGACACGGCCTATTTCGATTCCAGCCAGCCAGACAGGGGCTCCGGATTTCAGACCGCCGACATCCGGCAGGTAGGTCACCATCTTAACCGACTTTTTAAACCAATTAACACCCCAGCTCTGTTGAAGTATCAATGTCGCAAGCAACAAAAGTGCAATCGTGACAAAGATTCCCACTTTCATCTGGGCTAACGCCACTTGTTTTTTGGCTGGCATGTGGCTCCTTTCCACAAGCACCCGATTGGCGCTCGCATTTATATCGTTCGAAGAGCGGGTATGACAGAGAAACAGCACTCTCCCGCGTTACGAAGTAAAGGTTCTAATATAGGGGATCTCGGAAGTCATTAATTCCTGATAGCTGCCTTCAAAACATATGGCTCCATCCTGGAGCATGATAAAATTGTTGTTGAGAAGGCATAACGAGTCCCCTCCACGTTGAAAAGCAATATTCCCGTCTAAATCGCTTGATGCATATTGCGTAGCGATGATGGAAGCCGCGTGAAGGTCATGGGTAACGAATACGCTCGTCACTCCCTCTCTGTCTCTCAGCTTGATCATCAGTTCCACGATGGTCCGCTTCGTAATGGGATCCAACCCCGCTGTAGGTTCGTCATAGAGAACTATTTTCGGCGTGCCGATAAGAGCTCGAGCTATTCCAACCCTGCGCTTCATTCCACCTGAGAGTTCCGCCGGCATTTTGTCAATGGCCTCTTCCAACCCCACAAATCCCAGCACCTCCAGAACCTCGGCTTCAATTTCGCTGTCGTTCATTTGTCCTTCTTCTGTAAGCCGGTATCCGACGTTTTCCCGTACGCTCAGAGAATCAAACAAAGCCCCTTCCTGAAAAACCATGCCGATGTTGCTCCTGACTGCAACGAGCTCGCGTTCCGTCATTTTGGTGATATCACGCCCTTCGATAAGGATTTGTCCCGAATCGGGACGGATTAATCCCAGAATCAGCTTCAGGATTGTTGATTTGCCGGAGCCGCTCGCGCCCAGGATGATTTTGGTTTCGCCGGGATTGATCCTGAAACTGACATCCTTCAGCACGATATCATCATCAAATTGCTTGCAAACTTCGCGAAATTCGATCATGGATTCATCATGGGAGAAAGATAAATGAGAAGATTATTTAAAAAGAAATCTGCAGCAATTATAAGGACCGAGCTGCTGACCACAGCTTGAGTCGTCGATCGTCCGACTCCTTCTGTCCCTCCATGAGTCCGCAGCCCGACATAGCAACCGGTCATGGATATGATAAAACCGAAAACGAGCGGTTTGAATAACGTACCCACTAGATCGGAAAACTGCATTGCATTGAATGCATCGGACCAATATTGACTGGAGCTGATGAGGAGTTTATAGGATGCAATAATCCAGCCGCCAAACATGCCCACTGTGTCACAGATAATGGTGAGCATCGGAAGCATGATAATCATTGCAATCATTCGAGGCGTAACCAAGCGTCGTGTCGGATCCGTTCCAAGGGATCGCATCGCATTGATTTGCTCGGAGACAACCATCGACCCCAACTCGGAAGCGATCCCGGAGCCGATACGTCCGGCAAGCATTAAAGCGGAAAGGACCGGGCCGAGTTCGCGTATCAGCGTCAAAGCGACGAGCTGCCCCGTCATGCTTACGGCGCCATATCTGCGCAGGGCGCCTTCGGATTGTATGGCCAGGACGGCACCGGTGAAAAAACCCGTCAGGATCACGATCGTCAGAGATCCGACCCCGATTTTATCCATCTGCAATATGATTTCACGCCAATAAATGGGCTTGCTGAAAAGATTCGCGATAGCCCGGCTGGCCAGAAGAGTGTAGGATTGAATCTCCCAGATCGCCTTGCCGAGAATTCGGAGAGGAGAACCAAACACTCTTGTTATGTTGTTATTCATAGCATTGATTAGCCTCGGTGAAGTTTATTGGGCGGCACTTTGTTAAGTCAAGGACAAATGCCGGATGGAGTTGCTCTAAGAGATTGCACAAAAATAACTTGGCTCCGGATTTCAGCTGCCGGCGCAGCACGGACCGCAAACTCAGTAGATTCTTTGAAGCGATCGGCCTTTCAAGTAAAATCCGACTGAAAGGGGAAATATGCTCCGTTTTTTGACAGCAGGTGAATCACATGGAATTTGCCTGACGTGCATTGTCGAGGGACTGCCCGGCGACCTTAACGTGGACGTTGCCTATATCAATGAACATCTGAGAAGGCGTCAGCTCGGTTATGGCCGCGGCGGTCGGATGAATATCGAAAAGGATGCGGTGAAAATCACGTCCGGGGTGCGGCATGGGCGTACAATTGGAAGCCCCATATCCTTTACTATTGAAAACAAAGACTGGAATCAATGGCAGATCCCGATGTCGGTGGATCCCGTTCCTGAAGGAGCGGACATTCGTTCAGTAGAATTGCCGCGTCCCGGACATGCGGATCTGGCAGGCGCCCTTAAGCTGCAAACGTACGATATGCGCAATGTTCTGGAGAGGGCCAGTGCGCGCGAAACTGCGGCACGCGTCGCCGGCGGTGCGTTTTGCAGATTATTTCTTGCACATTTTGGGATACAAATCGGAAGCCATACTCTGGCGATCGGGCGGGAACGAGTGGCTAAAGAGTATGAGATTCTCGACCGTGACAGCGTGTTTTCCATTAATCCTGAATCTCCCGTGAGATGCGCGGATCTGACCGCCTCCAGCCGCATGATCGAACTTATTGACGAAGCCGCTGCTGCAGGAGATTCCTTGGGAGGCATAACCGAGGTCGTGGCCGGCCCGATCCCTCCGGGCCTGGGATCTCACATCCAATGGGATCGGCGATTGGACGGGCAGATTGCTCAGGCGATGATCAGCATCCCTGCCGCGAAGGCTGTGGACATCGGGTACGGGATAAAATGTGCTCAAGAGAACGGATCCCTCGTCCACGATGAAATATTCTATGATTCGTCCAAAAAGCGGTTTTATCGCAGGACGAATAATGCAGGGGGAATTGAAGGAGGTATCAGCAACGGTGAGGATATAAGAGTCAAGATTTATATAAAGCCGATTCCAACCCTTCGAAAAGCGCTGGTTTCTGTGAATATCAGATCCCGGCGGGCCGCCAGTGCCGCGGTTGAGAGAAGTGATACCTGCGCAGTTCCTGCGGCGGGCATAGTTGCCGAAGGGATGCTTGCCCTGGTTCTGGCAAATGCGTTTCTTGAGAAATTTGGCGGTGATTCCATGAAGGAAGTTGAAAGGAATTACGCCGGCTTTCTCCGTATGCTTGAGCAGTATTAGCAAGCCAATGGATTAAGCCCGATTTATTCCACATCCTGATCCGGATGGGCGCGAAAAGTCAGGGAAATGTCCTAAAGCGGATGCTTCTTGCGTTGATCCTTTACTTGAGGAGCTATCTCTATTAAAATTATATAGTTATGATTCTGCCAATCTTAAAATACGGAGCCCCGAAACTAAGAGAGAAAAGCAATCTGATCGATGCCTTTGATGATGAGCTTGCAAAAATAGCAAAAAGCATGATTGAAACCATGTATGCGTCTCCCGGCATAGGGCTGGCAGCGCCTCAGGTGGGAATAAACATCCGTCTTACGACTATCGATCTTTCCGTTGGTGAAGATGACAGCAAATTGATAATCCTCTGTAATCCGGAAATTCTCTCGACAGAGGGAACGCAAAAATGCGAGGAAGGCTGCCTTAGCATTCCGGATTTTAACGAAGCGGTAACGCGTCCTCTTAAGATGGCCGTTCACGGATATGATCTTAGAGGAGAGGAAATCAAAATCGATGCGGACGGGCTTCTGGCTCGCTGTTTAAGCCACGAAATCGACCATCTGAATGGCATACTTTTTGTCGATCATCTCAGCCCTCTGAAACGGAATCTCATCCGAAACAAAATCAAAAAGCTGGCAAAAGCCGGTGAATGGTAGACAATGCGCGTTGTTTTTCTGGGTACTCCGTCATTTGCCGTTCCCGCATTACGGATGCTGATTCAACACTCCTATGAAATCTGTGGGGTATTTACTCAACCTGATCGCCCCTCCGGCCGCGGCCAGAAGCTTCAGCCAGGTCCTGTAAAGCTGCTGGCACAGGAAAAGGGAATTCCGGTTTTTCAGCCGCCCCTGATTCGAAATGAAGAAAATCGAAAGATTCTTGCGGATATTGGCCCTGATTTTATAGTCACAGCCGCCTACGGCCAGATTCTGCCTTCATGGATTTTGCATTCTGCACGAATTGCGCCGGTTAATATTCACGCTTCTTTGCTCCCACGCTATCGCGGAGCCGCCCCGGTTGCATGGGCAATTTTGAATGGAGAGTCGGTTACCGGTGTCACAACAATGCTGATGAATGAGGGGCTGGATTCCGGACCTATTTTGATGCAGCGGGAAGTTCCCATCCCCTTCGAAATAACGGCGGGCGAGCTGGCCGAGAAGATTTCGATGGTGGGAGCAAACCTGCTGATCGATACCTTGGACGGATTGCACAAGGGCATTGTGAATCCTATCCCACAGGATGAAAATAAAGTCTGCTGGGCTCCACGCATGACGAAAGACAGGGCTCAGATCTCCTGGGATAAGAGCGCAAGAGACATTCACAACCAGATCCGCGGCATGAATCCGTGGCCGATTGCTCAGACGCTCTTTCAGGAACAGAATCTGCGCATCTGGCGCAGCATGCCTGTGGATCAAGCCGGGAGTGCTTCTGCAAAACCAGGAATGCTGCTGGATTGCACAAAGAGTGGAATTCTTGTGCAATGCGGAGAAGAAACCGTTCTTGAAATTTTGCGGGTTCAATTGCCTGCAAAAAGCGTTGTGAGTGGCCGTGAATTTGCAAACGGTGCGCGCCTGAATCCCGGTAAATTGGTTTTCCAATAATTCGATAATCCGACAGGCCGGAGTCATAATGGTCCGGCAGGAATTTTTTCGTATGCATCCAGGTTTTGGGACCCTGTAATTCGAATGATTTCCCCAGCGCGAGCGCTTTGCTACAAAATCCTCAAAAACGTTGAGTTGCGTCGGGCGTTCAGTGACGAGGCCTTGAACTCTGATGCCATGCGCCAACTCGAAATCCGGGACCGGCACCTCACTACGGAAATTGTCTACGGCACGCTTCGCTGGCAGGCATCGCTCGACTATATCTTAAGCGGTGTATGCTCCCGGCCCTGGTCCGCAGTCGAGCCCGGAGCCAGGATTCTGCTCAGAATGAGCCTTTATCAGATGTGGCGAATGGATCGCATACCGACCTATGCGCTTGTGAATGATGCTGTTGATTTGGCTAAAATAGATCTCGGGAAAGGCATCGATGGTTTTGTCAATGGCATATGTCGAAAATTGGTGCGTACACATCCCTGGAAGAAGAAAACCATTTTGCAGCAAGCTCCGGATTCCGTTCGCGCCTCATTGCCGGAATGGCTTTGGAAACGGTGGAGTGCCCGCTTTGGGAAAAAAGCTGCTATGGAATATGCGCTTTCCCTCAACTCGCTGCCGCAGCAAGCTTTGCGTTTGGCCGCGGGATGTTTGGGACCGGAAAGGCTGGGTTTTCCAGTGAAAGCTTCAGAATGGGTTCCCGGAGCTTATATCGCAACTTCTGCGATCAGCGGACTTAAACAGGATGGGAGTCTGGAATCGGCAGAATTTCAAATCCAGGACGAAGCTTCCCAATTAATACCGCACCTGCTCAATCCGTTGCCTGGATGGAAGATATGGGATGCCTGTGCAGCGCCTGGCGGGAAAAGCGCTATTCTTTCAATGCTCTGCGGGAAAACCGGATACGTGGTCGCGAGTGATTTAAAGAAAATGAGAATCCGTCGAATGCGCCGGTTATTGAAAAACGGCGGGACTGTAAATACGCATGTCCTTATGGCTGATGCATCCAGACCTGCGCCATTTTTAAAAAGCTTCGATGCTGTGCTGGCTGATGTTCCTTGCTCCGGATTGGGAACGATGCGGAGAAATCCGGAGATTAAATGGCAATTCCGTCCAGAAAGCTTCGCCGGTTTGCAGGAAGTTCAAAGAGGAATACTCCACAATACAGCACAGATGGTCCGGATAGGAGGACGGTTGCTCTATTCCACTTGTTCCACTGAGCCGGAGGAAAACGAGCAAGTCATTCAGTCATTTCTGGAAACACACAGTGGATTTCGGATTATGCGTCCGGATTTTCCTCCGGGAATCGAGCGCTGGATAAATCGTGACCAGATGGTTCGCACATTTCCGGACAACCATTTATGGGATGGTTTTTTTGCGGCTTTATTGACGAGGCATTCTTAAACTTAGGCGTGCCGCGCCTCATATCCTTAAAGCACCGGATCTGGTTACATTCTCCAAGTTATTTTCGCACAAGCTGTTAGACGGCAAGATTCTTGAAACCGGCTATATGCTGTGCTACTCTTCACCGAACCTATAAGGATCGTCTTTGGTGGGATATTGAATTGGCACGAACTATTGAAATAGCGCCCTCTATACTGTCTGCTGATTTTGCTCATCTGGCTCTCGAGATTGAAAAGGTGGAGAGTGCCGATGCGGACCTTATTCACTTGGATATCATGGATGGGCACTTCGTTCCCAATATGACAATAGGTCCTCCCGCGGTCGCTTCCATCCGAAAAATAACAAAGTTGCCTCTGGACGCTCATCTGATGATCGAAAGGCCGGAGCGATATCTTGATGATTTTATCCGCGCCGGAGCCAACTGGATTTCAGTGCATGTGGAAGCGGATGCTCATCTGGATCGATCGCTTCGCTATTTGGGAGAAAACGGTATTAAGGCCGGAGTCGCCATAAATCCCGGAACTTCGTTGAACTTGCTTGAAGAAATTCTCCCTATGGCCGACTATGTGCTCATTATGACGGTAAATCCCGGCTTCGGAGGCCAAAGATTCATAGAGTCGTCATTGGACAAGATTCGAAAACTCAAAAAAATAATTGCATCCAATGAATATCGCGCGCGTATTGAAGTAGATGGGGGCATAGGTACGGAAAACCTCCAGCAGGTTATTGCCGCCGGAGCGGACATAATTGTTGCAGGATCCGCCATTTTTAGCGCTCAGAAAAATGCAGACGAATCGGTGCGGGAATTGAGAAGGATTGCCGAGTGCCAGGCATAAGAGCCGGCATTCAACTGGTTGGAGCCTGTGCTCGTAATAAGGCTGTCCTCTATGACACGGAGTTGATGAAGCGATGAAATCCAGGATACGCTATGTTTTTTTCTGCACCATCCTAGTATTTTCTTGGGGATGCGCACAAAAAAGCGCAAAGCTTCAGAAAAACATTATCCCTCCCGATAAAACCCTGTTCGAAACAGGATCCGAATATCTGAGAAAGAGCCAGTATATAAAGGCGCGCCTGACCTTTCAGAACTTGATTATGACTTATCCGGATAGTGAAATGGCCGCAGAATCCTATTTCGCGATCGGAGACTCCTTTTACGAAGAGGGAGGGACGGAAAACCTGCTGCAGGCAGAAAATCAGTTTAAGGATTTTATCATTTTCTATCCTGCTCACCCCAAGGCTCCGGACGCTCTCATGAAAGTCATTTCCGTCAATATCAGATCCATGGGCGCTCCGGATCGCGATCAGCACTATGCATATAAAGCCAGACAGGTCATAAAGAGCTTCCTGCAGCAGTTTCCGGATAACGATTTTGTACCGATAGTAAAGCAGTACGAAGCAGATGTCGAAGAGAGTCTTGCAAGGGGTGATTACCTAGTCGGCAAGTTTTATGAAGATAGAGGCAACCTTGCCGGGGCGAACGGACGCTATAAGGAGATTACGGATAACTACTCGAATTATTCGGATATGCCTGAAGTTTACTTCAGACTGGCTGGCATCATGGAGAAAGCCAATAATCCGGACGAGGCATCTATCTATTATGGCAAAGTGGTCAGCGAGTATCCTTTCAGCAAGAGATCTGAGGAATCGAAGGCAAGATTGGTTGCTCTCGGGAAACCGGTGCCCATGGTGAATACGAAACTTGCGGCTGAGAATCAGGCAAAAATACGGCCTCCCGAAGGATTTTCTCCTTTAAAACCCTTTATTGACTTCGGCAAAGCTTTGGGATTTGTGGCGCCTCCGGACAAGTATGCAGAGGCAAAAAGGATTATTGAGGCTGAAAAGGCCAAAGTGGCGGAGACCGCCGGCAAAAGAGCTGAAACCGAGCAGGGAGCCGCCGATGATATCCAGATTGAAACCATTATCAGAAAGAGCGCTTCGGGTGAAACTCGAGATACCACAATATTAAAGGAGACGCCGGGAACAGCGGATCCGGACAAAGACGCTGATAAGAAGGAAGACCAGAAAAACAAGAAAAGATACAGCAAAAAACCTTCGTGAGATCGCTATGACTCTAAAACTTCTTGTTGCTGATGACAGTGCTACGATACAAAAGATTGTCGCTTTGGCTTTCAGTAGCGAAGACGCAGTTGTGGAATGCATCTCCAATGGCGATACGGCTCTTGAATCTATTCGAAGCTTCAAGCCCGATGTAGTACTTGCCGACGTGTTCATGCCCGGTTGCAGCGGTTATGAAATCTGTGCGCGCATCAAGGAAGATGAAGAACTCGCTCATATTCCGGTTGTGCTCCTGAGCGGAACCTTTGAGCCGTTTGATGAAATGGAAGCGTTCCGAATAAAGTCCGATGGTCATCTGACAAAACCTTTTGATACATCTGAACTTATTGAGACGGTTCTTTCGCTCGCACAGAATCGGACAACCGTCGGCGAAAGCGACAGATCTGTGGAGGTCCCTGTTATGGACATACAAACCAAACCTGTTTCAGGATCGGAGATCCGCCAACCAGAGCCAAGGGGACCTGTCAGCTTGCAGGTCTGGGATTCATATACGGGATCGGATCGAATTCTGGACTTGTTTGATGATGATACTGTAAGCGCAGCGCAAGCGGCGCGAACCAAAAAATTCAGTCCCAAAACAATCGCAAGTGCGCCCAGCAGCAGGAAAGTCAAACTGCCGGATGTGACGCTTTCGGAGAATATGCTCAATCTTGTTGTTGATAAGGTAATGCGGCATATGTCGACGGACATTATCCGGGAAGTAGCATGGGAAGTGGTCCCGGAACTATCCGAGATCATCATTCGTCGCGCGATTGAGGAACAGAACAAGTCCTGACGATCCGTATTGCGCATTATCAGGCAAATCGGCATTCCGGCCTTCCTGAGGATGTTATAAGGGCCTGATGCTAGACTAACTCCTGCAATTCGAATAAAATTCCTCCTTTTATTCCTGCGCTCAGTCTCAATGATGAAAAGAGGGTCTGCAAATGTCTCGGCAACTGCTCGCTAAATCGTATGAACCGGTTCAATTTGAAAATAAATGGTATTCCTTCTGGGAAAGCGAAGGTTTTTTTAAAGCCGATGCTTCTTCGAAGAAGCCTCGCTTTTCGATCGTCATTCCTCCGCCCAATGTAACAGGGTCTCTCCATATGGGCCATGCTTTGCAGCACACGCTGCATGACATCCTGGTGAGATGGAAGAGAATGAACGGATTTAATACGCTCTGGCTCCCTGGGACGGATCATGCCAGCATCGCGGTTCATTATGTGTTGGATAAAATGCTGGAAAGGGAGAAGAAAAACCGCTTCGACCTCGGGAGGGAAGAGTTTTTAAAGCTTGCCTGGGAATGGAAAAAATCGAGCGGCGGGACAATTCTCAATCAAATGCGGCGGATGGGCGTATCCTGCGATTGGAGCCGCGAGCGATTCACCATGGATGATCAGCTATCGCGTGCCGTGATCGATGTCTTTGTCCGCCTGTATGAGGAAGGATTAATTTACAGGGGGGAATATATCGTAAATTGGTGCCCGCGCTGCAAAACCGCCATATCGGACCTGGAGGTTGTGTATCAAGCTGCCCGCGGAAAGCTCTGGCATATCCAATACCCTGTCGTTGACGGATCAGAGGTCGTCACGGTTGCTACCACTCGTCCCGAAACAATGCTTGGAGATACGGCAGTAGCAGTCCATCCGGATGACGAGCGCTATCAGCACCTGATCGGGAAGAAGGTACTGCTGCCGGTAATGAACCGTGAAATCCCTGTTATTGCCGATGCTTTTGTAGACAGAGAATTCGGCACTGGCGCCGTGAAAGTGACACCCGCCCATGATCCGCACGACTATGAAGCCGGCATGCGCCATGGGCTTGCCAAGGTAACGGTGATTGATGATGCCGGAATCATGACGGAATCCGCCGGGCCTTACAAGGGAATGGACCGGTTCAAATGCCGCCAGAAACTGGTCGAGCAGCTTTCTGCGGAAGGGTTTCTGGTAAAGACTGAGGATTATGAGCATAATGTGGGACACTGTGATCGTTGTTCGGCGGTCGTGGAACCGAAGATTTCAATCCAGTGGTATCTTAAAATCGACTCTCTTGCCAAGCCGGCCATTGATGCAGTCGAAAGCGGTCAGATCCAGTTCGTGCCGGACGCCTTTAAAAAACGCTACTTTGAATGGATGTACAACATACACGATTGGTGCATCTCACGTCAGCTGTGGTGGGGACATAGAATTCCCGCATGGTACTGTGATGCTTGTGGAGAAATAATCGTATCGCGATCCACTCCAACCGGGTGTACAAAATGCGGCGGAAGCCTCCGGGAAGAAAGCGATATTCTTGATACCTGGTTCAGCTCCGCTCTGTGGCCGTTCTCCACCCTGGGTTGGCCTGAAGAGACGCAGGATTTTCGCACCTTTTACCCGACCGATATTCTAATCACCGGACCAGATATCATTTTTTTCTGGGTCGCTCGGATGATTATGATGGGTTTAAAGTTCGCTGGAGACATCCCGTTCCGTCAGGTTCACATCAATGGGATTGTCAGGGATGCGAGCCGGAAGAAAATGAGCAAAACCAAAGGCAATATTATCGAGCCTCTGCAATTGATCGATCAGTACGGGGCGGATGCTGTTCGATTTACGCTGTCATCCATGGCGGTGCCGGGCACGGATATCCCTTTTTCATCGGACCGGATGAAAGGGTACAGCGCCTTTGCCAATAAAGTCTGGAATGCTGCACGCTTTGTGATGATGAATCTCAAGGATGAAGATGGATTTGTGAGTCCCGAGACGGTCGACGACTTGCTTGTGCAGAAGAAAGAAGAAACTCCATTAGAAGACCTATGGATTCTCCACCGGTTAAACCGCGTTTCCGAAGAGATATCTCAATCTCTGGACAAATTCCGTTTTCACGAGGCATCCGCATTAATATATCAATTTATCTGGCACGAGCTGTGTGATTGGTATATCGAGCTCATCAAACCGGTACTGACGGACCCATCCATTCCGGATGCTGTACGCGGACCTCGGATTAAAGTCCTTATTCATACAATTGATTTTTCTTTGCGGATGCTGCATCCGTTTATGCCGTTTATTACGGAAGAAATCTGGCAAAAAATACCGCATGAAGGGAAATCCATCATGATGCAGTCGTTTCCATCTCCCAGAGGCATTCGGGAAAATCAGGAAGCCGCTCAGAGAATGCAGGATTTGATGGAGCTGATAGGAGAAATCCGCGGATTGCGCGCCGAAATGAATATCGATCCCAAACGATCTCTCGATGTATCTCTCATTATACGAGATCCGCAAGATAAGAGTCTGATTGCGGAAAGCACATCAAAGATTCAATCCTTGGCCAGATTGGGAAAGATTGAATTCATGGATTCGCTTTCCGGAGCCTTGTTGCGCGGTGTTTCCAAAATGGGCGAGTTCGGGCTCGATGTGCAGGACGCCATCAATGTGGAAGCGGAGCGCGAACGGCTGGAAAAAGAAGCGGTTCGCGTAAAAGAAGAAATCGACAAAGTCTGGAAGAAGATTAACAGCCAGGACTTTATTTCGCGTGCTCCGGAGGATGTAATACAGGAAAACCGGACGCGTCATGACGATTTGCTGGAAAAATTGCGCAAGCTTGAATCGAACCTCAGTCACCTGCCTCTAAATTAGAATGTGCAATTTATCGCATCCGGCATTATTGATGAATTTGGGGCGGGCGGGCAAGCAAGGCTTGCCCATAAGTCGAGATCCGGAGTTTCAACAGGAACTGCAAATATGCCGAGAATGGGGATTCAATCTGCAAACTGATAGGGAACGGGTCATACTGCGTTTTGATCAGGATCAGCTTATTCCCGACTGGATCCGTAATGAAACGCCGGCAGTGGTCTGGGAGCGGCTAGAAGTCAAAGGTTTTTTGCGTTTGGGATCGACTAACAGTGAAGCATTGGATCTGGCCAGTCAAGGATGGCCGGCCGGGACTCTTGTCTTTGCTGAAGAGCAGACGCTTGGAAGAGGCAGGAAGGATCGAAGGTGGATTTCTCCTCCGGGTGCGGGATTGTATTGCTCGCTTATTTTGAGACCAAAGCAGTCGCTGCGATTTTGGCCTCTGCTTACCCTCGCCGCGTCTGTTGCTCTTGTAGATGCAATTAAGGACCTTGCCTGTCGCAACATTATGCCGGATTCATTGGACGTCGATATCAAATGGCCGAATGATGTCCTTATTTCAGGCAGGAAATGTGCAGGTATCTTGGTTGAAACGTGGATGAGTGATGTGGAAAATCCGGCGGCCGTAGTCGGATTCGGCGTTAATATCAGAAAGGATAGCATCCCTGAATCCCTGGCATCTGAGGCCGTTTGTTTAGAGGAAATCGCCCATGGACAAGTACCGCGCAGACAGCTGCTGATTCGCTTCCTTTATTTTTTTCAGCACTGCTATCTTGATTTCGAACAGGGAAGACATCATGAATTGCTGGATCGCTGGAAGGGCTTTTGTTCGATGTGGAACGGAATCCCGGTTTTAATCGGAGAAGGCGAAACGCGCCGGAAGGCTACTACCTGTGGGATTAGTGAAATAGGAGCTCTTCTCGTGAAATCTTCAAACGGGGAGGTGGAAACGCTGTTCGCGGAAACCATCCGAATCTCGGGGAATTCAAAGAGATAAAACGCTTAATCTCTATCGCCCAAAGGAGGCGGCATGCTTTTTAAAAGATCCTCCAATGAAACACCGGAAAAAAAGGCGGGTTTGTTTGAGAGGATGAAAAAGGCCCTCTTTGCCACCAAGGAGAATCTGGTAAGCAGGATTGAATCGGTTCTAGCATCGCGATCCACTATCGATGATGAAGCGTTGGACGATCTGGAAGGCACTCTGCTTCAAGCCGATCTTGGCGTTCTGGTTACTGAACGAATAATGAATGCTATCCGGCAAAATCACAGAAAGCAGCTCATCAAGACTCCGGATGATGCAAAGGCGGAAATCCGCAGACAGCTGCTGTCCATTCTGACGCCAAAAGCATCCGCCGATTCTCAGGAGATTGAATCTGCACTGCAGGTTTGGATGGTTGTCGGAGTTAATGGAACAGGGAAGACGACAACAATCGGCAAGCTTGCGGCCCGTATTTCCGGAGAGGGCAAAAGGGTACTTGTTTGTGCGGCCGACACATTTCGACCTGCAGCGATAGAACAGCTGTCCATTTGGGCAGAACGTTCAGGAGCGGAACTGGTAAGAAGCAAGATAGGGATGGATCCCTCTGCTGTTTTACATGACGCACTATCCGCGGCAACCGCTCGCAATAGCGACGTGGTCATTATCGATACAGCAGGACGCCTTCATACCAAAAGCAACCTGATGCAGGAGCTTGACAAAATGCGCCGTGTCGCCGGGCGTAAAGTCCCCGGCGCTCCCCACGAAGTTCTGCTGGTAGTCGATGCAACAACGGGACAAAACGGATTGGCTCAAGCCCGTGAATTTATGAAGTTTACCGGAATAACAGGGCTCATCGTTACCAAGCTTGACGGAACAGCCAAAGGAGGCATTCTGTTCAGCATTTCGCAAGAACTTGGTATCCCGGTCCAATTTATCGGAATAGGAGAGTCCCTTGAGGATTTGATCGAGTTTTCTCCGGAGGCTTTTGTAGATTCGTTATTCAATGAAGGCGAGCCAATTTAAGGGCTGAAGGGCAGTTTAATAACGACAGGGATGTTCCTGCGGCCCGAAGGCACGCGGATGAAATGCAATCAGACATATTCGCAAGGTCAGGTTATTCTCCATGATGCAGCCGGTGATACATGGTTTCGCTTCAGGAATCCCGATCAGACTATAATCGCCAGCAAGATTGAGGAAGTAGTTTATTCGCTGAAGCATATTGAAAGCCTTGTACAGAAGCATAAGTGGTATGCCGCCGGATTCATCAGTTATGAGGCGGCGAGTGCCTTTGATTCTGCTTTGCATGTGCATTCCATCTCGGATTTTCCGCTGCTGTGGTTCGGCCTATATCCGGAAATCGAAACGTACAAGCTTTCATTCCCTGATTTTAGCGCTTATGCTCTTTCAGAATTGGCTCCGGCAATCAGTCCATCCGATTACAGGCGGGCTATCGGACACATCAAGCATTACATCCAGTCCGGCGATACCTATCAGGTAAACTACACCTTGCGTCTGAAGGCCTCTTTTCAAGGCGATCCCTTTCAGCTCTTTTTGGCGATGGTACATGCCCAGTCCGCGGGCTATTCAGCCTGGATAGATACCGGTCGCTATGCAATCAGTTCTGCATCTCCGGAACTGTTCTTTCGTCTTGATGGAGGTCAACTGACCTGCAAACCCATGAAGGGCACCGTGCGCCGCGGGCGCACACTTGAGGAGGATACGATTCTCGCCGAATGGTTATTCTCTTCAGAAAAAAACCGTGCAGAAAACCTGATGATCGTGGATATGATCCGCAACGATCTGGGGCGGGTCGCAGAAGTCGGAAGCGTTCAAGTCCCAATATTATTTGAGGTGGAAATGCACCCGACGCTATGGCAAATGACATCCACGGTCACGGCCGCTTGCCGGAGATCCTTTGCTGAAATCATGGCGGCGCTTTTTCCATGTGCGTCCATTACGGGTGCGCCTAAAATTCGGACAACACAAATCATTGCGGAACTGGAAACATCTCCTCGCGGAATTTATACGGGATCTATCGGATTTCTGGCGCCAGACCGCAGAGCTCAGTTCAATGTCGCGATTCGCACGGCGGTGGTGGATCGCGATAGCGCACAGATTGAGTATGGATCGGGTGGAGGCATTATATGGGATTCAGCAAGTGAAGAGGAATATAGGGAGGCGCTGCTTAAAGCGCGTGTGCTAACGGAGCGCCGCCCGGAATTCTCGCTTCTCGAAACACTGCTTTGGACACCGGCAGAATCCTATTTTTTGCTGGAATATCACCTGCGCCGACTCGCCGGCTCGGCGAAGTATTTCGGCTATCCCCTTAATATCAACGATTTGAGGAAACAGCTGCTGACTGAGTCATCCGGTTATAACCGCGACCCAATGAAAATTCGCCTGCTTGTCCATTCGGATGGAGGCTCTGAGATTCAGAAGGATCTGATTGAAGAAAGAGAATCGAACCGCATCCTTCGAATAATGCTTGCACAGGAGCCTGTCGATTCTGCAGATGTTTTTCTATACCACAAGACTACCTTCAGAAATATATATGAGAATGCACGGCGATCCTGTTCCGGCTATGATGATGTGTTGTTGTGGAATGAACGAGAAGAAATTACAGAGTCCAGTGTTGCCAACGTTGTAGTGAAAATTGGAGAGGGTCTATTTACGCCGCCGCAAGATTCGGGACTGCTTGCAGGCACTTTCCGGCAATGGCTTCTCGAAACCGGCCAGATCCATGAGCGGACTATCAAGATCAGAGAGCTGACGGATTGTTCACGAATCTTTCTAATTAACTCCGTCCGCAAATGGCAGGATGCAGTTCTGTGTTCTCAGGGCGGGACACAAGATTGATGGCAGCCATATGCTGCTTTTTATAAAGGCAAACCGCCCACACTTTGCGGACTTAGGGCCCGCGCAACAATAACTTTACATTTTGTTGACGGCTCTCATCCATAATAATTTCGTTCGAAAGCATTATTGGAACTTT
>JAFGIY010000167.1 GCA_016929335.1 Acidobacteriota bacterium
AAAGGCAAAATCGGGGAGGACAGCGCTGCACTCCTGGGGGCCATGCTGGTTTCCAAGATTGGACAAACAGCTTTGAGCCGGGCGGATACCGCAGAATCAGATCGCAGGGATTTTTTCGTTTTCCTGGATGAGTTCCAAAGCTTTACGACTCTCAGTTTTGCCAGTATGCTTTCGGAATTGCGTAAGTATCGGGTGAATTTGACACTGGGGCATCAGCATCTTTCCCAACTTGATCTCTTGATCCGCGACGCTATCCTCGGCAACGCAGGCACAATCGTTTCTTTCCGGCTTGGACTATCCGATGCTGAAATTTTGGAAAAGGAATTTTATCCGGAATTCAGCGCGGCAGATTTAATCAATCTGCCTAATTACGGCATCTATCTGAAGCTCATGATCGACGGCGCGGTGTCGAAGCCGTTCAGTGCTGATACGTTAATGGAAATAAGTTTAAATAATCAAATTCAAAACTGCTAGAATATAGATATCGCTCTCAGCCGGCAGGACCGGCAAAGATAAAGGCGAAGAACTTGCTGCCTAGTAAGATTCCATCACTTATAATTCATATATCTGAGAATAGGATATGAGCAGAGGAAACGATTTACGTCTAAAGCTATTCGCGACTGGCGCCAAAGCAGCATCGCTATACTTCAAAGTTAATCAAGAGGTGTATTTCTGTCCCCTTTGTAGACGGGGATATTTGATTCAGGCCGTCATTGACGGAACTCTTACTCTGGAGCACGTTCCTCCGAAATCATTGGGCGGCAAACCGCTGGTCCTAACGTGTAAGGATTGCAATAGCGGTTCTGGTCATTCCATAGACTCGGCTGCAGCTCTCCGGGAAGATGTGGAATCCATCTTAGATGTTATTATGGGCAGAAAGGAGGATGCGAATCCCAGAGCTGCAGAGATGATCGTTGGAGGGAATAGGGTTCAGATAAGAGTATCGCGTTCGGGCGGATTTACCGAACTGAAGCTTGTGGAATCGGCAAGCAAGCCCGACGCTCTGCAAGGTGCGCAGGATGTACTCGAAACACACGTTCGCAACGGCACAGGCCAAGGTGAAGAAATTAGGATTGAGGTGACACGCAAGGCATTCCATACAAAGGCCGCAATTAGCGACTTGAAGACTGCATTTTTGGCAGCTTTTGCTTTCTTCGGATATCGCTTTGCTTTGCATCCAAATCTGCGCCCGGTACGTGAGCAGATTCTGCAACCCGATCAAGACATCATCGGCAATAGATTTCATACAACACTGAATGATGAAGCCTCCCTTAAGGAGCCCACTTTGATAGCCATAACAGAACCATTGCCGTGTATCGCCGCCATTATTGGAAAACGGATTATTTTGATGCCGGAGCCTCACGGCGATCGGAAGCTATATGAAATAGTTCGACGAGAGGATTACAGCAAGACTTTCAAGGGCAATGCCCTTGGATGGCCAGTATCCATGGAATTCCGTCTGGACCGATTCCTGGCACGAAATAAATCCGCACAAATGACTCACAACGGTGAGACTGCCAGGAAGAACGCAACCGATGGTGATTGACAGCGAGGATGCAAAGCTCCTTAACCCTTTCAAGTGGCGGAAACTACCTACCGTTTATTCATGTCATCTTGATTGAAGCTTCGAAGATATTCAGAAATCGACATGCCACCCTGCAAATCGGAAGGAGAAATACCTTCAGACCGACCAAATAACTTTTCGGCAACTATAAGCTCGGATTCAAGATCAATGCGAGCGTGAGAATAAAGAGTTCCCCAAATAATTATCCAATATAGAACAACATCTGGATCTTCTCGTGCAAAAACTCTTTTGATTCTACAGCCGGGGCCAAAATCGATCGTGGTTGTAGCTGATTCATAGGGCTCCCGAAGAACATCATAAGGTTGATCGACAAAGGTTCGGATACCATAGGGCAACTCGATATATCTTTGTCTCAGCCGGTATTCGCACCCACGAACAATTTTCTCGATGATAATTGACAGGCCCGCCCATGGTATAGGGAGGGACCATGGCGATTCAGCATCAGAGGGTCCCAATCCGGGTATTTTCCCCGGCAGCTCGGAGACTGTGTCCTTTGGGATCATTTCAGACTTAACCCTCTCCCTAAGCTTGGCCCTGATAGCCTGCTCTCTCTTCGGCAAATCATCAGCATCTATTCCAAGGGATCGAAACACTTTCGTATGAAGTCCTGACGCCGCCTCCAATTTCGGGTCAACGCAAAGCATTAGGCGAATCAGCAAATCTTTTTCCAACTGCCCCAGTTTGCGGTTACATTCCGGGCAGCTTGGAACAGTCCATCGCTGAATCGTTGCGGGCGTTGAATCCGGATACCATGAGTTAGGGAAAACATGATCTGCTTCAAGCACCTCGCTGGAACGCAGGCAATGAACGCATCGTCCCGGTTGTCCGTTCTTTGATCCTGATAATTTCATTCGTAAGCCTGCTCTGAGGTCAATTTTACTTTGGCCCATATTTCATTCTTACTATAACCCGACATTTACTTTCCGTGCCCAATAGTTTTCCCGCTAACCCGCCCGGACCCAATACTCTTTCCCTCCGTTTAATCGGCTATATCCATAGAAGTTAAGACTTCTCATTTGCTTGCCTTTAACATGCCTTTCCGCATACAATTGCCGCCATCCAAGTTCCAAAACTGAAACCGCAATCGCACAGGAGGCCGCAGAAATGGCTCGAATCACGATCATTTCCCATTGGTGCAAGCTGATTGAGAATCTCCAGACTTCTTCTTTGGATTTCTACAATTCGGTCGA
>JAFGIY010000168.1 GCA_016929335.1 Acidobacteriota bacterium
CCTCAATCATGGGGAATTGACCAATGATAGCTTCAGACAGTGGAATTGATTCAAACAGTCTGATCGCATTTGGAAAAGCTGCCAATCACGGCAGCCGTCCGGCGTTGGCGAAGCTGAAGGTGCCATGTTCGGCGATGATGACATGGTCAAGCAGCTTGATTCCGAGAATTTCGCCTGCCTTGCTGACACGTTCGGTCATTAGGGCGTCATCACGGCTCGGTGTCGGATCGCCTGAAGGGTGTCCGTGGCTGAGGATAATCGAAGCCGCATTTTTTAGGATGGCGGACTTGAAGATTTCTCTTGGATGAGCTATCGAGGCTGTGAGGCTGCCGACCGAAACGATGTCCATGCCGATTACGGCATTTTTGGCATTCAGCATGAGGCAAATAAGCTTTTCACGGTCAGCATTGAGCAATTCATCTCGAAGAATGGCTACCACATCATCGGAATTATGAATCGAATGACTGGACTCAACCTTGATCGTCCGGTCTCGAACCAATTCAATGTGGTAAACCGGAATGTATTTTGCTGACAGCCGTTTTGGCGGCTGGTTGTTCAGAATGTCACTGTCGGATTGGGGCAAAAATGCGAGCGGAAGCTGATTGTTGGCATTGTTGATTTCAGCGGCTTTGCTGAGGGTTTTGCTATAGGGGGCTCGCTTCTGGTTCATGGTGAAGCTCCTTTTCTGCCCCTTGTTCTCTCGGGGCACACCAGAGCGAGCGGAGCCGCTCCCAAGAGCGAGAGCGGTGAGCCGAAGTGCATTCTTGGGGGAACCGGACGAGATTCCGGAGAGCGAAAAGCAAACGGACCCGAAGGGCGGAATCTTGGCTGGGGGTGCCAAGAAAGCAGAACGGAGGCGAGCGCAGGGCGCGGCTAGGCATTCATGCCGTCAAGCGAAGCCGTGCCCGAGAGAACAAGGGACAGAAAAAAGCGATCACACCTGACCATGTAGCTTGAACCATAAGTTGGCCGCGGCTGGAAGCATGAGTTGGCCGTACTATGTCAGTAAATGATGCCCTGACAACACAGATCCGATCCTGTTGGGTATCAACGTGGAAGCATAAGCTGGCCGAAAGCGACAAAATGAAGCATGAAGTGGCCGGAGAGCAGGATAGGGAGGTCATGAGGTCAGGCTAAGGCACTTTAGTTAGTATTTTGAAAGCCATCGGATTGCTGACCGGACTGCTCTATTTCGCTTATCAACATCCGAACTGCGAAGTCCTGCGAGATACCTTCGCCTCCCGCAGTACTCTGCGAATCCGTTCGCCAGCGCGGACTTTCTGAATTCCTGAAGCCATAGGAACAGGGATGAATAGCGAGAAGTGAAAACGCCTCGAAGCTTAGACGCTTCCGCTCTTCCGATCAGAAAACGGCGGGATATCACGGGATCAGGCTCGCCGATTGCAGTCATGAGAAGAGCCTCGCGCTCCTCAGCGGCTTCAACTATCGAAAGACCCGGGATGAGCCCGTCCTTCCCCTGCTGCATTCTCAAGTCTTTCCACAAGACAGCATCGTCACTCGCCTCTAAAAGAATCTCAAGTGAAGCCGCAGCGCTTGTGAAGAGGCCCGTAATTGCTTTATCGAGAACTGCGCCTGCCGCGAACGCTTCATCAAGATTGGGCGAAACCGATGATAGCGAGCCGTGGGCGGACCTGCATTGACTAAACGATGGGTAGACGCGCCCCTTTTTCGCAGAATCACAGATAGCCTCAATATCTTTGAGCCGTTTCCGCTCGCGCCTGTATCTCACGATCTTTGCTGCGAGCGGAATATCTCCACCGATCTGTTCCATCTGCGATTCGCCGAGCGGCCGCGTGGTTTTCTCCCAGATGCCAAGCTTGCGTAGAGTTTCCGTGGCACTCTTGGGCGAATCCACATCGAATTCACATCCAGCAGCTGCAATGACAGCTACCTTCAGCACTTCCGCATTAGCTTTTGCCTCCCTTCCAGCCGCTTTCATTCGTCCCATGTCGATTCGCACGCCGTTGCGCTCGCGCTCAACAAGAAGCCGCTCCACCTGCATCGGTCCGTCGAGGAAATGTTGCTCGTCGCCGCGTTTTCGCAGCTCCTTCGTCAATACCGCATACAACCTCAGGGCCATGTCGGCATCGCAACAGGCGTGCTCAACGAGTTCCTTGAATGGCCTGTCTAGGAACGTCTCGCCATCCGCGATAATGTCTCGGTAGCGTTTCACTGACGCGCCCAGAAGCCTCTTTGCGACCGCGGCTAGGTTCCAGAAGTCCCAATCCCCGAAGCACTGATGGGCTGCAACCAACGTATCGAAGTGAAGCTCCCGAATGTCGATGCCGTGGCGGTGGAGGACAGTGAAGTCATATTTGAGGTTGTGCCCCACGAGTTTGATTTTCCGCGAGAGCGCTGCCCTTAGCCGAGCACGCACGTCATCCGGACGCAGGCCATCTAGGTCTGAGTGCATCATCGGGACGTAGAACGCCTGCCCCTCTTTTACAGCAAGGGAAACGCCGTAGAGGATCGCGCTGCGGGGATCTTTTCCGCTCGTCTCCGTGTCGATCGCGCCTACATCCGCCTTTGCCAGATATTGCTCAAGCATCCGCAGGTCTTCGGCAGAGCGAATTGCGCGGTAGTCCATCTTACCTTCTGACGAAGCTACAACGCCGATGTCGCTCGGCTCTGGCAATGGCAACATCCTAACCAAAGACCAAAAGCCGTGGGCCTTGAGCGCTGTGGCGCTTGCGTCGGAATCTTCGACGAACACCGACTCATGGCTCGGCACTGGCGAGGCAATGACCACTGGACGAATCTGCAGATCTCTTTCGGCCTGGCGGAGGCTGTCAGCGTTGGGCGCGAGTTTCCGCTTCCAATCGGCCGACGGGGCACTCGATGCATCGGCAAGAGCAGCTTCGAGGCTTCCGTAGAGTTCGAGCAACCGAATAGCCTGCCTGCGCTTCAGCAGGGCATCCTTCCCGTCAGAGAGGGCAAGCACGGCGGGCACCCATTCGGGCCGCATTCCCGCATCCCATAGCGCGTTCTTTGTAACTACCTCAGCGTCTTCGCCGACGCGCGGAATCAGGACTCCCAGACTGTCGTTAACCAACTGCTGAACTGCGGGATTTGTACTGACGATCCAGCGCGCCAAGGACGCCACTCCTGCACATATATCGATGGCCCGAGCACTATCCACCTGAAGCACGGGGGCACGTATCTTTTGCAGCAGCGTGATGAAGTCGTTTAGAACCTCCTCACAGGTGGCAGCAACACTTTCTTCGCCCACCACCACCAAGGCGTTCCTTATGCCAAACTTCTTGCGGAGCCGCAGTAAATCCCTCACTACACCGAATGTCCTCGTATGATCGCGTCCATTTTCGTCGACGAGAAGGGGTGCTCCCAGAAAAGTTGCCTCGCTGGATTTGACCAAGAAGGTGCTGTCGATGAGGAACAGTGCGTCGGTCGTTACCATTCCCGATAGTCCCCAGATCGAAGATTGTTTGAGTCCTGGAAGAAATCGACGTCCCAGATTCTCTTTCCAGCTCGCTTCGGGTTCTCCTGGAAGAAGACATTCCTCTCAACGAAATGGGAGGAGACAGCCGTCTTGAGTTCGATTACCGATTGATAATCGGAATGATGCACCACAGCTTTCTTCATTCCGCTGAACACGGCTTCAAGCACGTCGAGGAACTGCGATGATGTAGGCAACGGAACAAGCTGAATCGTGGGGCCAAAGCCAGTCTCCAGCGTCTGTGCATTGAAGACATCCAGCCATTCGACCAGCGATACCGAACTATGCCACGAGGCCGCATCCCAAGTGAGGAAGATCCTGGTGATAGTGGGGTGCTGGTTGAACAAGATCTCGATCAGATCGATCATGGACTGCGTGTCCTTGGCAGGACTAAACAACCATGTGACCTGATTTTTGGTAGCGCTCAGCGCCCCTGCCATGGTGATCGAGCCTTTGGGCGCCTGCATTTGCGGGATTGTTAGCACATCGCCCTTGGCGACGAACGTTCGCCCACCGTACTTCTTCACTCGAAGCGGCCCAAGCTCGTCGATGAAGAAAAAGAGCTCGTCCGGCGTGAGGTTCTGAAGAGTGTTGAGAACCTGCTCGACCTTCTCTCGGTACTCGGGATCCGGGCTCGTTAGAACTCGCCGTGCCTTCTTGATCGAGTATCCGGCTTTCTTGATAGCCCTGCCTACGCTGGAACTAGAAACACGCTCGCCATATTTGTTTGCGTACGCCTTCGCCAAGGATGGCAGATTCCAACTTGCACGACTAATGCTAAAGGAACGGGGACGATCATGAAGGATATCGAGAAGTCGCTTCTTCCTCGTCTCGGCCGCAGCTTCGCGTTCCCCTGGGGTCCGCTTCTTTCGCGGTGGGTTGAGACCGAACATCCCGCGATGATTGAATGCCATCGTCCATTGCTGAATGATATTGACCGGTCTTTCGATCTTTTCGGAGATCTTCTCCAAAGACAGATTGCGATTCTCCAGGACCGTGACAGCCTTCTCCCACAACGTCTTGTCGTTTGAGGCACGCCATTTTAGAAGTGTAGCGTGGTCCTCAGCTCGAACGAAGCGAATCACTGAAGAGGTGTTGGTACTTGGCGGTGGGGGCCTGAGACTCGGCACTTTCTCTTCAATAAGCCACCGTTCCTTCCTCGATATTGGCCCCCCGTACTGCAGGAGATTTTTTCCTCGATACGAAATCAGTGACGGGAGTGGCCTCTCCTTGTGGTTCGGAGAAGCCATCAGTAACGTAAGTCGAAAGAGGTGCCACCTTCCAAAGTCGAACACGAAGTCAAACTCGACACCTGGCGGTAGTTTGAGATAGTGCAGGCGAATTGCACACGACACGCATGGGTTGACGGCGTCAACGAAGTAATCGGAGCAATCCGGGTTGCCCATGTGCACAAAGACGGTTTCGCCGACATGAAACTCGTAGAGATGGTCCTCTTCCCAGCCGAGCAGATCCACAATAACAGTTGCGAACTGCTCCAGCGTTATCTTATCTGAGACCTCGAATACGCGGTTCCAGTTGTTAAGCGGAGCCGGTCGAGGGACATCGGGGAAGGACCCGATCTGATCCGGGAAGTACTCGAGGCGGAAAGTGAGCGCACAAGGGACGCGTTTTGGTCTCTTTGCCTCGGCGGTCGGCTCTGTCGCAGAGGCGAGGATCTCTTGGGGGTTGCGGGAAAGTGCCATTGGGCTCACCACTCGCGGTAGTCGCCCGCTCGAATCGTGTCGACATCGCGGAAGAAGTCCAGTTCCCAGATCTTCTTCCCGGCGCGCCGCGGATTGTTCTGGAAATGCTCATTGCGCTCAACGAAATGTCTTGAGATCGCGCGCTTCATCTCGTCAGTTGACGGGTAGTCAGAATTGTCCACAACCGCCCTCGTCATTCCACTGAGGACGCCTTCGACGACGTTGAGGAACTGCGCCGAGGTTGGCAGCGGAACTAGCTCGAGAACGGGGCCGCATGATGAGCGAAGACTGACCTCGTTGAATTGGTCGAGGGTATCGAGTAGAGATGCGGAATTGTGAAATGCCACTGCGTCCCATGTTACGTACAGTCTTCGAGTGCCGGGATACTGGTTGAAGAGGATCTCGATCAGGTCCAACATAGCCGATGAGTTCTTAGTATCGACGAAGTGCCACGTCATGCGGTTTGTTGTCGCAGATAGTGCGCCAACAAGAGAAACCGTTCCTCTTGGTGTCTGGTGGCGAGGAATCTCAGTAACAAGATTCCCGCGGCGATACGCCCTGCCTCCTCTCTTCTTGACTTGCACTGGCCCCCACTCATCGAGAAAGAAGAACACTTCATCGGAAGCGAGCGAATGGAGAGTCGCAAGAAGTAGCTCGACTTTTTCGTGGTAGCATGGATCAGGACTGGTGAGGACCCGGCGTGCCTTGCGCCATTTGTAGCCGACTTGTTGCAGGAGCCTGGTCAAGGTCCTCCGCCCAATAGTTTCATTGAAGGAGCGTGAATACGCAGCAAGAAGTGCAGGCTGAGTCCAATTAGTACGATTGATGCCAAAAAATGTGGGCTTATTATGAAGCAGCTCAAGAATACGATTCGTATTAATTGGGTCTTGCTCCGCAGAAGGATATGTGCGGGTTGTATTCCAAGCGAATAGAGCGTGAACACCACGTTCCTTGTAAAACTTGTAGTAGCGTCTCGTGGTTTTAACAGAGGAGTGAAGTGCTTTCGCTGTAATCAAGTTAGGGATGCCTCGTGTTCTAGCCAGGATTGTCGCGGCCTTCTTCCTTTGTCGTGCTCGACCGTGCTTCAGGTAAGAGAGTAACGAACTGATGTCGGCGCCAAGTCGTGTTCGGAGACGGTCAAACTCCCTTGTGTCGCGCGGAAGATCCCAAAGCCAGCGCTCCGCTCCGTTGACGGAGCGAACGGGATTGGAGTTGATGTTGACGAGATTATTGCGCCGGCAGAAGGCGGTCAGTGTCGCATATGCTATCTTGATGCCCCTGTCAGAAAGGGTGCGCCGCGTTTTAGAAACGTTGCCATCGACGTCCAAAAGGATCTGCATAATCGTGTCACTGTGGTGCTCAACTGCGCTCCGGCGATGGAGTTTCGGCGGTTCATCGCTCGCGCTCCTTATGACCCGGCGGACCGACTTCCGGGCGACCGAGAGCAGTGATGTGATCGCACGGATGCTGTGGCCTTCGGATGACAGGCGGAGTATGGCTGCGCGGATGGATTTCGCAAGCATGGCCAATAGAACTAGCGCGATGGTTGAGGACGGTATTTAGTCCTCGTGTGTTTGATTGCCTAGAACCCAGTTAGGGTATTACCTTTGCCCTCGCCTTGTCGACGTCCGGCACCTAACTCGTGGACCCTGGCCGGATGATGAATCAGCCGTTTTTTTTTGGGCTTTGTTACTTCTCGACGTGCTCTCTGGAAGTTCATCAGTTTCGAGAAACAGCCGGTGCTCGACTTCTTCGCGGCTGCGGGTCACCTCGGCTCGCAGTTCCTCCTCGGTCGGCAGGTAATGCTGGTAGCGTGCGGCGAGGATCTGTTTATTGTCTTCGGGCAAAGTGATCTTCACTGCCGCATCGTTCTTCTCGGAGCAGAGGACGATCCCCACCGTGGGCTGCTCGAATTCAGCACGTTGAAAACGGTCGAACCAGTTCACGTACATCATCATCTGGCCGAGGTCCTGATGCGTGAGCTTCCCGAGCTTGAGGTCGACGAGCACAAAGCAGCGCAGCAGCCGATTATAGAAGACCAGATCCACATAGAAATGATCTCCGTCAATGCTCAGCCGCTTCTGGCGCGCCACGAAACAGAAACCTTTTCCGAGTTCCATCAGAAACTCCTCAAGGCGATCGATTATGGCCTGCTCAAGGTCGCGCTCAAACCAGGTGTGGCGTTCGGGAAGGTTAAGGAACTCGAGAACAAAAGGGTCCTTGATGACGTCGCCCGGGACGACCACCTCCTGGCCTTTTCTCGCGAGTGCCAAGACCTTGTCCTTGTCGCGGCTTCTGGCAAGTCGCTCGAACAGGAGCGAAGCCACTTGGCGCTCGAGCTCACGGCTGGCCCAGTTCTCGCGGGTAGCCTCGATTTCATAAAACGCGCGGGCTGTCGGATTCTCGACGCGCGTCAGGATGAGATAATGGGTCCAGCCGAGGTGAGGTGGGAAAAGAGCGCTCTCGATGGTTGTCGATTTGGACAGCAGTGCTGTCCGAATCTCCGGGCCGCTCGATTTGGACAGCGGTGTTGTCCATTTGTCGACAACGCTCGGATCGGAAAGCAGTGTGGAACCCTTAGGAAACGTGAGATAGAAGAGACGCACACGGCGCAGGGTGCGCGGCCCGAAACCCTTACCGAACCTGATGGTAAGACGCTTTGCGAGCCGGTTCATGAGATCTTCGCCGTAACCCGCGCGCTGCTTGCCGTGCTGCTCGCCCTCGACGATCTCCCTGCCGATGAGCCAATAGGCATGAACCATGGCCGAGTTCGCTGTGCGAGCAACATGGCCACGCGAAGACTCGATGATCTCGGCGACCCGCTCGAATAGCTCCTCTTCTTTACGATCGATCAGCTTTGCCATAAGACGGCCGCTCCGACAACGACATATGATCTTGCCTCGATGCTTATATGTCATTTTGATCATGTTTACAATGGGGATGTAGCAGGGATGCGGAGGGTTGTCCGGGAAAAGCAATTGTAATTGACAGCGTGTTGTATATATGTAATAATACATATATAAATGAGCGAAACACCTGAGCAGGTAAAAGAGTGGTTTCAGACTGCGGTTCTCAAGTTATGGCCTATTGCTACTGGATCCCTGTCACTGCGCCGGAGTCCATGCATTCGCCCAAACTGCCCCATTTGCAGGCGCGGAGAAGGCCATGCCAGCTATGCTCTTTACGGACGTCGCAAAGGAAAAAGGTTGTGCCTCTACATTCCCGATGAACTCGTCCCCGAGGTCGAAAAAGCAATTGCGAATGGCCGACGCCTTCATGATTTGATCAATGAAGCCGGAGTACGTTATTCCGATGCTCTCAAGGTCCAGCGCACCAAAGCCATTAAAGCCCGCCGTTAAGGGCGTGTGCGAGAGGAGATCTGGTGCTGAGTCAGGAAGATTTTCTGGCATGGGCCAGGCAGAATAATCTTTCAGAGGATGCCCAATCGGTCGCACAAAACGTTCGATCAAGCGAGCCCGCTCGCCGCGTGGGCGGCGGACGGCACAACGTCACCGGAAGATACCCCAGCCGGAAGATGGGCGTGACGATTCAATTTGAGAGCCATCGAGTCGAACTGCCCGCCATCTATGAACTTGAGCATGATGATGAGGTCCTTGAATATTTTGATCAGCCGCCCTCATTCAAACTGGATTACTGCACTCCCAAAGGCAGACGGCTCGGTGTGCTTCATACGCCTGACTTTTTCGTAATCCGAAAGAAAGAAGCAGGGTGGGAAGAATGTAAGACCGAAGAAGAATTGCACCTTTTGTCGGAGCGCAACTCAAATCGGTATTGCCGCCAGGGAGAAAGGTGGATCTGCGCGCCGGGAGATGCGTATGCCAATCGGTTCGGTTTTTATTATCGTGTACGCTCTTCTGCCGAGATCAACTGGATCTTTCAGCGGAACATCCAATTTCTGGAGGATTATCTAAGAAGCGCTCAAGCGGTATCTCCGCTTTCCAAGCAACGAGCTCAAGCATATATTGCTGCCCGGCCGGGATGCTCGTTGGCGGACCTGCTCAGTCCAAGCGGTTCTGGCGTAAATCAGGATGACATCTATTCTCTGATCGCCTGCGGCGACCTCTATGTGGATATATCTTCAGCCTCTTTATCCGATGCCGACAAGGTTATTGTTACACTTGAAAAGACGCTCACTCCGACGGCGGTTCTGCCGGCCTCCAAACGACATGTCAATTTATCAACCGCTCGCACTGGCGACTCATTAAGCTGGGACGGGAAGGATTATCAGATTCTCAATATTGGCTGCACCGCGATTACCCTATTAAATGACCAACGAACCGTCCTCGATGTGCCGCTGCCCGCATTCGAAGAATATATCAAAGGCAAAGGAATAATCATTGCGGGTTCCGGCATTCGAGATGATAACGAGGTTCGCCAGCGGCTGATTCAGGCCAGCGAAGCCGATCTTGCAGCCGCTAATTATCGGTTTCAAATGGTATCTCAATCCATGCGCGCCGAAGAGATACCTGTCGCAGCGCGCACTGTGCGTCGCTGGATCGCCGCCTATCGCGTTGCCGAGGCTTTGCATGGCAGCGGCTATTTAGGTTTGCTGCCGAAACCAAGACCGGGAAATCGATCGAGCAAGCTGCCGGAAAGGTCTCGAATGCTGATGACGGAGTTTATCGAAAGAGATTACGAAACATTGAAACAAAAAACCCGATACTCAACCTGGGCTGCTTTCCAGCTCGCCTGTGAACGCGAGCAAATCCCAGTCCCCAGCTATAAGACCTTCAGCCAAGCAGTTCACCAAAGGGCTGGTTTCCAACAAACAATGAAGAGGAGAGGGCCACGAGCCGCCTATCAGCAGGAGCCCTTTTTCTGGGAGTTGGAGCAACGGACTCCACGACATGGAGATCGCCCTTTTGAGATTGCGCATATTGACCACACGCAAGCCGACGTTTGGGTTGTTTGTTCTCAGACCGGACGTGTGCTGGGACGGCCATGGGTGACCTTTCTAAGCGATGCCTTCTCTCGGCGCATTCTAGCTCTGTGGATCACGTTTGATCCGCCGAGCTATCGTTCCTGCATGATGGTGTTGCGAGAATGCGTCCGCCGGCACTCACGCCTTCCACAGATTATCGTCGTTGATGGAGGAAAGGATTTTCAAAGCACCTACTTCGAAACATTGCTCGCCAGGTACGAGATCACCAAGAAGACCCGCCCGTCCGCCAAAGCCCGATTTGGCTCCACATGCGAGCGCATTTTCGGAACTGCCAACCAACACTTTTTTCACAATCTCGCAGGCAACACACAGCTGTCCCGTTCCTCCCGACAGATCACAAAGAGCGTGGATCCCCGGAATCAAGCTGTCTGGACGCTGAAGGAGCTTTCTGAGCATCTGATCGAATATGCGTACGAAGTCTACGATACACTCGATCATCCTGCTCTTGGTCAGAGTCCGCGCGAAGCTTTTGAAGCTGGGATTATTCGCACCGGTCCGCGCGCACATCGCAGAATCGCCTATGATCAGGAGTTCTTGATATTCACCCTCCCAACAACGCGAAAAAGAGTCGCCAAAATCTCTCCCGGACGAGGAGTGAAGATAAATCATCTTTATTACTGGAATGAGCAGTTCCGCAGCCCGGCTTATGAAATGCAGTTGGTTCCGATTCGCTACGATCCCTTTGACGTCGGAACTGCTTTTGCATTTGTAGGCAAACAGTGGGTTGAATGTCATTCTGAGTATTTTGCCACGTTCCACGGCCACTCGGAACGTGAGATGCACCTGGCAACCGAGGAGCTTAAAAAGCGTTGGCAAAATCACTCCGGGCAGTTCCCGGTGACAGCTAAAAAGCTTGCTGCGTTTTTGGAGGCTATCGAAATAGAAGAGTCCATCCTTGCACAACGATTAGCCGACCTTGAAACCCGGAGCCTTGAATGCCCGGCTAGAGCTTCCACCAAAATCCAAATTGGTTATCCAAGACCTGTACTGGTGCCGCAGATAGAAAGCGGAGCGGCTCCGATGCGACAACAAGGATCTATACATACGTACGGAGAACTGTAATGAGAATTGAAAGCCTGTCCAGCATTGATCCTCAACTGATCGGACGATTGGAGAACTTTTGCGCTTTCACCATGGCGCATCCTCGTTTGCTCGCCGCGCGCGATCAGCTCATGGATGCCATTGACGGCGCCGCTCCTGGGTCCCTTGTAATGCTGCTGGGACCAACGGGTGTGGGCAAAACAACGTTACGTGCAAAAACGGAACATCACTTGGCTCTGCAGATGGAACAAGTCTTGGCCTCCGATCGCGGACGTCTCCCTTTCGTCAGCGTCGAAGTCATGGCTCCGGAAAATGGCCGTTTCCGTTGGAAGGATTATTTTGGCAGGTTTTTAATGGCCATGGCCGAGCCCGTAATAAACCGCAAAGTGATAAGACTTCCGGAGTCTTCGACTTGTGATCCGCCTACGGCAAATCCCGAAATAGCTAACTCCAGCAGTTCCGATCTCGGGTATGCTATGGAGCGCGCTCTCCGATACCGGCGGCCCCAGGTTGTATTTATCGACGAGGCGCAACATCTGGGTCGGATTGCCTCCGGCCGCAAGCTATCCGATCAATTAGACGTTATCAAATCGATAGCCAATCGAACACAGATCGTGCACGTTCTCCTGGGTACCTATGAGCTGCTTGCGTTCCGCAATCTTAGTGGTCAATTGAGCCGCCGAAGTGTGGATTTGCATTTCGCGCGGTACTCAGTCGATAATCCTGAGGACCGGCAAATCTTCCAAAATATCCTGCTAACCTTTCAAAAACAGTTGCCGTTTACAGAAGAGCCGGATTTGCATAATCTGTGGGAGTATTTGTATGAGCGGTCAGTCGGCTGCGTCGGCATTCTGAAAGAATGGCTGGTGCGAGCTTCTATAGCTTCGCTGAAACATGGCAGCGTTACGTTGTCGCTCAAGGATCTGGAGAATACAGCTCTCTCTGTTTCCCAGTGTGAAAAAATCCTCCTCGAATCCCGAGAGGGCGAAGCACAGCTTAACGATAGAGAAGATTCTCGTTCGCGCCTCCGGACGCTCATGGGTATTGGACTTCCGGCGACGCAAAATGTAGAGCACACATGTGTGCAGACAAGTACTACAAAAGCAAAAAAGGTTGGACAGCGTCGGCCACAAAGAGACCCTATAGAGGGCGCAATGTCCGCGTGTGGGTAATCCAATGGTCTACATTGGGTGGGATAGCCTTCATTCTGATCTACCAAATCGGAGCTATCTATATTCATTGCCGCCGATCGGCGTTGGAACACCGAGAGTAGAAAGCTTTACTGGGTACATCGCCCGTTTGGCAGAAGCCCACGGTATTGAAGTCGGCTCCCTTGTAAATCATGTGCTACTGCATCGGATACCGAAGACAAATGGCCTATTTGCCGGACATCTGCGCAGCAAATCGCAGAAGTGGTGGATTTTCGATGGAGCTCATGCTCTGAATGGAGTTGGAATGTGTCCGAGACACTGGGTGTCCGCACTCGAGGAGTTAACTGGCGTCAAGCATCTCGATCTTCTGACTTTGTTTCCATGGGCGGATCGGCTTTCGCGCACTCATCTGCTTCGCACAATTCGAGCATGGTGTCCAGAGTGCTATCAGGGCTGGCGTACTGCCGGTCTTCCGGTTTATGAGCCGCTCTTGTGGATGTTTCAGATCGTGACCATTTGCCCCTTCCATCGGCGCATCCTTGAACAAAATTGTCCCGTCTGCGGCCGAACACAATATGTTTTCTCTTCCAAGTCCCGGCCCGGCTTTTGCTCCCGATGCCGGAGTTGGTTGGCTCCCAATCAAAGCGCTGCGGCAGCCTCGGAAACCACCGATGGCAATCTTTCAGAGCAGATATGGGTGGCAGAGAAAGTAGGAGAGTTATTGGCCGCCAATCACCGGATCTTCGCCCAGGTAAATGCCGACATTTTCCGCGAGAACGTGCGCCAATTCATCAACGCCGCTGACTGTACCCTAAAGTGGCTCCGAGAGGTAACTAAGGTGGATGTTCGAGTTTGGCTCTGCAGTACGAGCAGACCGCGCATTGATACTCTTCTAAAATTATGTGGTTTGTGGCGCATCTCCCCGCTCAGGCTTCTAACTGAACCTATCCCACGAGACGATCATGTCTGGCATCGTCACATCGTCGAAGACCATCGCCCTGCTGAACGCATCAACGCTTCCTCAGCATCGCTTTTCAAAACTGGACGCAGGCCAAACGTGTCGAGAGCTGTTGTCGTTTCGACGCTTGAAGACGCATTGGCGAAAGATTTCTGTACACTTCTTCGGGAAGTGGCTGCCTCATTAGGATTGCGAACCATACGGCGGTTTTACGCGGATCATCGATTATCTGAACTGGCGCATGCTATAGCCGCGAAAAACGCCAGACTCAGAAAACGATCTCACGACTTTGATTATAGGGGCTCTACGAAACCATTGAGGATGCTCCCGGCGCTCACTTGCTCCGATGTCCGCCATTTTGCCGGGGTGCCAAGATCTGTTGTGATGAAAGCGCTCGAAGACGCGCTTGCCAAGGATTCATATACTCGTCTGAAGGCAGTGGCTGCCTCGGCGGGGCTAAATGACACAAAGCGGTTTTACCTGGAGAAGCCTCTTTCAGATCTGGCCCATGCGATTGCAGCGAAAAATGCTGAGCTCAAAAGACATGGTAATGCCCGCGAAGAATCCTCTTTAACGGAAGCATTGAATCGGGCAATGGCTTCCTCCCGCACCAAAATCAAACGCGTACCGAGAGCCGTTGTTCAAAGAGGACTCGAAGACGCCCTGACAGAGGACACCTATATCAGCTTGAGGTCGGTAGCTGCATCACTGGGACTTCGAAGCGTAGCACGGTTTTACAGGGATAAATCCCTTTCTGAATTAGTCCACGCGATAGTGGCAAAAAATACCGAACTCTGGAAAGGAGCATGCAATATAAAGGATGCCAGACATCTTCCAGGAGTCCCAAGAGATGTCGTTCGGCGAGCATTAGAAAAGGCGGTGGCGAATGACTCGTACACCACCGTGGGTTCGGTAGCTGCCTCCCTGGGATTGCGGAGCACCAGGCGTCTTTACAAGGAGAAGTGCCTGGCTGATTTAGCCCATGCGATAGCTGCGAAAAACGCCACGATCAAGAAGCGACACTACGAAGAGGTAATGCTGTCCTTAGCAACTGCGCCAAGCGAGAAACCTGAGCGATCAATCGCTGATGTTGCTCGGCGAGTAAGTCGGGAAGCCAAGTCAATCACCGAACGAGTTCCAAAGGTGAAACCAGCGCGGCCCCATGGTCCCCAAGGTCTCTTTCCGCCATCCCGGCAAGCATACCGTCTCAATGAAGCCCTTCATGAGCTGGAGGCCGCCCTGTTAGAGGATCCGGCGCCGGCATTCTTCACGGTTCTCAAGAGATTACGCATCGAGCCGCAAGCCATTCGACAGACGTTTCCCCGCATTTGCCGCAGTCTTCGCGATCGGTATAAAAGACACAAAGAGGATGCCCGTGCTCAAGAACACAAAGCCTTCGAAGTTGATGTCCGTGAGGCTCTGATGATCCTCCAACATGCGGACATTCAGCCAACCTACAGACGCATAATCACTATCATACAGCCTCCCAGATTCCGGAGTCGGAAGATCCTCAACAACGCCATAAGCCTTGTACGCGAGGAGCTTTCGTCAGGATTGCATACCGTTCGCTCAAATCTATCCATGGGTTTCGACGGAAAATCTGTTCCGCATACCTTGTGATCTGCTGGATCGAGCAAGCGGGATAGCAATACTTCTCTGATTGCCATGCCTGAGCGGTTTCTCATGAGTGGCTCTTTCGATCTGTGACTTGAAGCATAAGCTGGCCGTCGCGGCCAACTTATGCTTCAAGTCACAGACCAGGTAGAGACCGCCTATCGGAACCACTCGAACAATGACAAGCCGGAATGCCTGCCAGGCCGGCGATTCTGGAGTAGCTAGAACCGATGGAGTTGGCAAATACAGGCGGGAATAAAGCATGGATGAAAGATGGACGCGGAATTTCAGAACTCCTGACATGGTCTCTGAGGTTCCTGTCCGCTATTTCCCAGGAGGGCTATCGTATAGGCTCAATTTTATGGAACTATACAATTTGCACTCGAAAAAAAGCGGACAGTTTTGGCGCCGCACCCATGTCCGCAAAACTGGCTATTTCCCCGGAATTTCGGGTGCCATGTCAGGAGTTCTGAATTTATGCGAGACAGGCAACGGGATTGCAAATAATGGCAATTCTAGCAGTTGGAGGAATCAGGGGTTTATCTAGACATTCATCGAGGGTAGCTAATCTATGAATCCTTCTCCGGCATTGTTGTCTTGATGCTCATTAAGAATGGAATCCGAGCTGTCGCCAATCATTACCATCCCCGCCCAGTAGACTGGCAGCGCTCTTTCCTTGTATTTTTTAATGAAATCCAGTTTGGCATGCCGGAGGGCGGATCCCTTGTCCATTCCCTGGGCTAGATATGAATAAAAGCGCGACATAAGATCGGCCGTTGAACGATCCTCGGTGGGCCAGATACTGGCCACGACTGATCGCGCCCCGGCCAGCAAGAACGATTGAACAAGGTTGGAAATCCCCTCCTGATCCAGGAGTCTTCCAACTGCG
>JAFGIY010000169.1 GCA_016929335.1 Acidobacteriota bacterium
ATGCCCAGGAAATACGAAGTAGCAGCTAACGGAGGCAGTGTATTATGGCTCAAATCCTCACATTTGCCAACGCCAAAGGTGGTTGTGGCAAGACAACAGTCGCCTTAAACCTGGCGATTTGTTTTGCCAAGGCAGGGTACCGGACCCTTGCCATTGATCTGGACCAGCAAGGGAATCTCAGCGCCGGTCTCGGCGTTGACCTGAATCAGCTGAACATGACCGCTCATCGACTTTTGATCGGCGAGGTTCTCGATATCGGCCGTTATCTTATCGAGGTTCGGCCTCAGCTGAAGCTATTGCCTAATTCCATTGATATCGAGGCCGAAGATCTCCTGGAAGCAAAGAAAGTAAACCGGGAGCTTCTCCTTCGCCGACAACTCAAACCGATCAAATCAGACTTTGATGTCATCCTGATCGATACTCCGCCGGCAATGCGAGCAGCAACCGTTAACGCTTTAGTAGTTGCAGACTCACTAATAGTCCCGATAGACAGCAGTGCGTTTGCCTTATTAGGCATGACTCAGCTGCTCAAGACCATTGCCGCAATCAGTGAAACACATAATCCCAATCTGAAAATCCACGTGTTGACAACACTGTTCAACAAGAGACAAAACCTGGACCGAGTCATCCGCCAGCAAGTGGAAGAATTCTTCGGTCAGAGCCTGGTTCTTGAATCAATCATTCATCGCTATGTCGGCGTTGCTGAAGCAACGGCCTTGAAGAAAGGAGTAGTAGAAAATACTGCTGCTACATCCGCCACGTTCGACTTCACAAAACTGTTCAACGAGCTCAAAGAGGAAATGGATCATGAACAAGAGAGACATGCAGCAGCTGAAAGCATCAATCGCTAAGGATTTGGTTCAAGGCCAGGGTGACAATTCCGCAACCAGAGATTTGCTAAAGCAGTACGTTCCGCTGAATGGAATCGTCAGCAAGCCGGAGCCTGATATTCGGCAAGAAATGCCTGTGGAAAACTGCATGGCACCACGTGCCACGGTGGTACAGAAGGACATTCCTGCATGGCACGGTGCCACGCTGGCACCTCATGCTACCCTGGCACGACATGCCACGGTAGCACGATATGCCAGGGTGGATGGGGATTTGCACGTTCCGAATACAATCAGTTTCAGCCTCTTTCCGACCCTCGATCCCTTCGCAAAAGCGGTCTATTACCAGCTTTATTTGTTGTCATATGGTTTTCACAAAGATACCTGCCTGATTAACCTTCCCGCACTCGCAAAATTGGTGCTGATGTCTCAGCGAAAGGTCCAAAACACAATCAGTTATCTCGAATCACGGGGATTGGTAAGAAGGCTCGGATCAAGACTCGGCGGAAAAGATCGCGGCAATTTTTACCAAGTGCTGGCTCCGGAAAATGCTCCTTCAAACAATCCCAATATTCCGCCAGAAAAATATGATGAAACCGAAACCGGCTGCATGGCACGTGATGCCACCCTGGCACTTGGTGCCACCCTAGCACCACATGCCACGGTGGCACGAGGTGCGTGCATTAAAAATGATGATGATGATATAAAAATAAAAAATAAATCATCATCATCAAAAGGCGAAGAAATCGAAATGGGCGGCGCGCTTGTGGAAAACCACAATTGCGCGGCTGCGCCGCGAGAGAAAGAAACCGCCGAACAGAATTTTCTGCTCGTGCGCGAAGCGTATGAGAAAGCAACCGGGAACCGCTGGAATCAATCCGATTCCGAAGCCTACAAGCAAAACAACATCGGAAGTGTGTCGGCAAACAAAATCGCCTCGGTCATAGAAACCGTTGTTCGTCGAACGCCGACAAAGATCAACAGCTTCAAATATTTCGTCAAGGAAATTACCGCCCAGCCGGATCCGCGCAACCGCGCCTGGCAGAAAAAGCGCCTTGAGAGAATCGTTCACAAGATCCGGGATATCTCGGTCGGCCGAGCCAATTACTCCATGGCGGATTTTGTGGAGGATGTCAAATGCAGCTGTGCTCGCGAAGGCATTGTGTTTGAAAATGATCTGTTTAACGAATTGGTGAGCTGATGCTTGCCGGCAGATCTCTGCAAATAAATCTCATGTCATTGTGAAAGAAGCGTCAGCAATTCTTTTGCGAAGGAGGTTTTTAAAGCCTATGTTAACGGGAATACGAATAATTGGTCTCGGAATATGGGTTGCGATCCTAAGCACGGCAATATCGGCATTTTTCTTCAGAAATGGCACGGAGGAAGATGCCGCGCTTGTCTTTGTAGCTATTATGGATTTCATAGTGATTGGAGTTGTTGCAAGAGCCGTGCTGAGAATGTGCCGAAATCAGCGAGGCTGAACCGTTTTGTTGTTTTTTGTTCGAACAATGGAATCGTATTTTCCCAGGCAGTGTAAAACAGCTGTCGGTCGTCTGCCCCAACACAGTGTTTGAAGGCTTTCATAGCCTCCAACTTGGAATTCGTGGTACAAAAGAAGAAAAAATATTCGGGACGAACAAAATGAATAGTGGAATGTTTAAGCCCTTAGGCTATGGCACTTTCCTTGTTGAATTAAAGGAGCGAATTCGAGCTGCCCAGGTTGGGGCGGCGTTAGCAGTGCTTCCGCAATCGATTGTTAGTGGACGGAGTATAAACCTTTAAAGTGCAATATGCTAAAAGTGAATTTGGCTCCAGCAGTTCTGGTTTACTCATAATCTTGCATAACTCTTTTTTTCGGTGGCAGATACGTGATGGCTGCCAATAATTGATTGCGAAAGCACCCAATAATCCATCAAT
>JAFGIY010000170.1 GCA_016929335.1 Acidobacteriota bacterium
CGGGCGCCGATGCGGCATATGCCGGCAGGGGCATCGTCGGAGATTTCGAGCAACGGCATGGCTCCATAGTTGTGGTTGAAGCCGGCTTCGAGCGTGAGTTTTTCTTCGATGCTCAGACTGCCCAGCGAAATCGGCTGCAGGCCGGGGAGCTCGATCCATATCTTGAGTTCTACGTCGCGATTCTGCATGGACGGATTGCTGATCCATAGCGATCGGGTGGTCACCGTTTGCCGCTGCCTGTAGACCTGGCGGCTCAGCTGAAGGTCAACGACCGGATTACCTGAAGCGCCTGGCGGCAAATCCGAGGCGATTTCATCGGAATCATCGGATCGGGACGCCAGAATCATCTCATGGCCTTGCGTTGCCATGGGCGCTTCAGCAGCGACCGGCGTGTTCATTGCTTCCACCAGTTCTGCCCGGGTGAGTGCGCGGGTGTAGATGCGGACGTCGTCGATTTTTCCTTTGAAGTTACGGGTGCCGCCGGCCAGGCGGCCGATTTCAAAGGAGGTCACAGGAGCGTCCGCCGGCGCTATGGTGGACGTGGCGGCCAGCACGCCGTTGATGTATAAAAAGTTCTTTGAGCCGTCGAAGACATAACCTAAATGGCTCCACACATTCAGCGCCGTAAAACCGGAAACTGCGATCCATGTATTTTCGTAGCCCAGCGCGCCTATATGGAAAAGGTTCCGGTCAAAATGCACCGATTTGCTCAAGGACGGATTTGCAAGCGCCAGCATGGTCTGAATTGGCACGGCGTTCTCAGCCTGAAAAAACCAGAAGGAAACCGTCTTGGGCTGCTTTACTCCCGGCAGTCCCGTCGTTCCCGCTGAGACATAGCTGCCGGTTCCGTTGAAGAATAGAGCATTGCCGTATTTCCCCGTGGTCCATGTAGCGGAATAGATTGAAGCGGCGTTTCCGTTGCCTGATGCATCGGCGCTTAATGTGCCGATTCCCTCGTCGAAAGAGTAGGCTGCGGCCAATCCCGCATTTATGCCGGTAACAGAAATGGTGCTGAATGTGTAGTCGATCGAGGTGGCCGGATTTCCTGCGGCGTCTTTGGATTTAACGCGATAATGATAGGTCGTCCCCGGAGTCAGACCGCTCAAGCTTTGAGAATGCGCAGTCAGCATTGTGCCGTTCAGCGTGGTGCTTTTGCCGTAGCTCGTGGTGGTTCCGTATTCGACCTGAGTGTCGGCCGCCTCATTGGTTGTCCAGGTGATGGTGGCACTCGTGGTCGTAATTGAAGAACTGGCCACATTGCTGATGGTCGGCGCGGTTGTGTCAGGCGGAGCCAGGGTGGTGAATGAGTAATCGCCGGAGGTTGCCAGGTTGCCTGCGGCGTCTTTGGATTTAACGCGGTAATGATAGGTTGTTCTTGCCGTCAGTCCGCTCAGGCTTTGAGAATGCGCGGTAAGCATTGTGCTGTTCAGCGCGGTGCTTTTGCCGTAGCTCGTGGTGGTTCCGTATTCGACCTGAGTGTCGGCCGCCTCATTGGTTGTCCAGGTGATTTTGGCGCTTGTAGCCGTAATTGAAGAACTAACTACATTGCTGATTGTGGGTTTGGTTGTATCGTACAGCGGCAGGGTTCTGAACGTATAAGCGCCGGAAATAGCGAGGTTGCCTGCGGCGTCTCTGGATTTTATCCGGTAATAATAGGTCATGTTCGCCGATAGCCCTCTCAGACCCTGCGAATGCGACGTCACCATGGAGGTATTCAGAGTTGTGCTGAAGCCATAGGCTGCATGAGGGCCGTACTCGATCTGCGAGTCGGCAGGCTCATTGGTGGTCCATGTGATTGTCGCGCCGTTGCTGGTTATTCCTGAAATGCCTGCGTTGCTGATCGCCGGCGGCTGAGTGTCTGCGGATGAAGAGACGGTTGCGCTTACTTCATTCGAGAAGGCGCTTTCCATGTCGGCGCTGTAGGCTTTGACGGCGAAATAGTATGTGCCGGAGGGGAGGCTCGAAACCTTATGCGTTGTTACGTTACCGACGTCCACGTGCGTGCTGTATTGGCCGGAGGCGGCGCCGTAGGAGAGGCGGTAGCCTAAGAGCTCAGGCTCGGTGTTCGGATCCCATGCGAGGGTGATATCTCCTGCGGACGCAAATTGCGGAAAAAGCAATAATGCGGCGACAACCAGGTACTTCGTAAATCTCATGTGGGGGATTATCGGTGAGATGAAAAAATAATACTGTGCGATCTCTCACATGAAAGCCACGAATTGCACGAATTTTAATTCGTGGAATTCGTGGCTAAGTAGTATTACGAATTTTTCAATTCATTAAGATCCTGCATGGCCAGCACTTTGATTCCATTGCCCAATTGGTAAGACTTCGGACCGGGATAGACAACGTACAGATGCTCGATCCTCAAATCTGCTATGGCGATCCGCATGGAACGGTTGATTGCAGGGGCATCCGCATGTTTGAATTCGACTCCGAACCGCCGTCCAGCCCGGAAATACAGCAGATCAAGCTCTGCGCCTGATTGCGTTGCCCAAAAGTAGACATCCCGTTCCCCGATCCTTTGCAATACCTGCTCGAGTGCGAATCCCTCCCAGGAAGCTCCGAGCTTGGGATGCGCCTCCAGAGCAGCCATTGAATCGATCCTCATCAGCGTATGAAACAGTCCGGAGTCACGGATGTAAATCTTAGGTGACTTAACCTGCCGCTTGCTCAGATTCTCATGATAGGGCTGCAACTGCCGGATCATGAATGCCCCTGTCAGAATATCCAGGTGCCGCCGCATCGTGGTGTGCGAGGCATTCAACGAACGGCCAATATCCGACCCGTTCCAGAGTTGTCCGTGGCAATGGGCAAGCATATTCCAGAATCTCCGGAGAGCCGATGGGGCAGTCTCAATTCCATAAAGCCTCAGATCCCGCTCAAGAAAGGTCCGGATAAAATTTTCCCGCCATAATTGACTCGCTTCGTCATCCGAAGCAAGAAAAGATGGCGGGAAGCCGCCTCGCAGCCACAATCGATGCATTTGACCGCAGCCGACTTCGCCCAAGTCGAATCCGCCGATGTCTATATACCCTATGCGCCCTGCTAGAGATTCCGAACTGGCACGAATGAGATCCGGCGATGCGCTGCCAAGAATCAGGAACCTTGCCTTCAAGGGCCGCCTGTCGGCGAGCACGCGCAGCAATTGGAAGAGCTCCGGCTGTAATTGCACCTCGTCGATTATCACCAGGCCGTTTAGCCGCTCCAGCACCGTCATTGGATTTTGCAGGCGCTCGCGACTTCTTGGATCCTCCAGGTCAAAATACTCCGCTGCCTGAAACTCGGAAAGAGTGCGGGCTAAAGTGGTCTTTCCCGACTGACGCGGGCCAATAATTGCTGTGATGGGAAATAGATCCAGGTTTTTAAGGACTGCTTGCTCCAACTGTGGACGAGCAATGAGGTTATTCATTATGCTTGTATATTGAACTATATGTGTTCAATATACAAGGAATAATTGCCACGAATTGCACGAATTTTAATTCGTGGAATTCGTGGCTAAAAGGGCGCCGGTGGTGGCGTTCAGGAGTCTGGCTCTTAAGACGCGTGCGCCTGTCGGCGATGTGAGTGTGATTGAGTCGCCGGGCTCAAGTTTTAGCGAGCCTTCGGAGCCGATGGAGAAGTCCGGGGTGACGGCGCCGTCGGAATTTTCGAGCCAGAGCTTCAGCTCGATTTCGACCGATGCGTTGCCTTTGTTTGTTATGACGTAATGCATCCGCGAACCTTCCGCGTAGCTTGTCATCGTGATCTGTGGGCTCTCGACAAGGCGCGATCTGGAGCGCGTGCCTTTCGCGGCGGCGATGGTGAAGGCTTGAGTGTCTTCCGACAGGACATCGCCGGTCACCGGATCCATCAGCCGGGCGCCGATGCGGCATATGCCGGCAGGAGCATTTTCGGCGATTTCAAGCAGGGTCATGGCACCGTAGTTGTGGTTGAAGCCGGCTTCGAGCGTAAGTTTTTCTTCGATGCTCAGGCTGCCCAGGGATATCGGCTGCAGTCCGGGCAATTCGATCCACATCTTGAGTTCCACGTCGCGGCTATGCATGGACGGATTGCTGATCCAGAATTCGCCGGTCTGCACGGTGTCTCCCTGGCGGTAAGTCCGCCGCTCGAGCTTCAGGTCCACTACGGGCATTTCTGCCGGCTGCACGGCCGGTTCTTCGGATGGAGCCGACTCGCCGGCATCGGGAATAACTTCGCCGTCAGCCGGAACTCCGGATTCGGCCGCCGGTGTGTTCATGACATGGCTTAATTCATCCTGAGTAAGCGCCCGCGAGTAGATGCGCACATCATCAATGCTGCCTTCGAAATATTCGCTTCCATCAATCCAGCGGCCGATCTCGAAGCTTGTGACCGGAGCCTCGGGCAATGCGATGGTGGACCGGCCTGCAGGCTCTCCATCAATGTAAAGCTGGTTTTCGCTGCCGTCGAAGACATAGGCGAAATGGTGCCATTTATTCAGTGACGGAAGCTTGCCGACCACGGACCATTTGTTGTCTGAATCCATCACTCCGGTTTGCAGACTCTTGTAGCTGTGCTTTAAAGACGCTTCCAGAGCCGGGTTGGCAAGCGCCAGGATAGTTTTGGGAGAAGTGGATTTCTTCGTTACGTTGATCCAGAATGAAACCGTTTTCGGCTCATTCACGGCCGGCAGGCCGGCGGTTCCCGCGGAGAGATAGCCGTTGATTCCGTTCAAAGAAACGGCGTTGCCGTATTTGCCTGAAGTCCATCCGGCAGAGTTCAGCGAAGCGGTGTTTCCGTTTCCTGAGAGATCTTCACTTACATAGCCTGTGCCTTCGTCGAATGCGTAGGCTGCCACCAGGCCAAGGGCTATGTCTGCGGCTTCGGCGGTGACGAATGTGTAATCGGCCGAAACTACAAGATTGCCTGAAGCATCCGTCGATCTTACACGGAAGTGGTAAGTTGTGCCGGCGGTCAATCCGCTCAGAGCCACCGAATGGGATGTCACCAGCTCGCTCGTTGTCGTTGTCCGGCGTGTGCTGGGCCGCGTGCCGGTTTTTGTCGTTTTGACAAAGCGGTCTGTCTTCGTCGTAGTGGTGGTAGAGGTTGCGCTGCTGCCATAGCTTGTCGTCGTTCCATAATCAACATTAGAGTCGGCCGCTATATTTGTATTCCATGTAATCAACGCACCGGTGCTCGTGATGTTTGAGCCGGCTACGTTGGTGATCGACAGCGCGTCCGGATCGACCGGATCGGAAGTCCTGAATGTGTAATCGGTCGAAACAGCCAGGTTGCCGGCAGCGTCGGCAGATTTTACTCGATAGTGATAGGTCGTACCCGCGGTCAATCCGCTCAGGCTCTGAGAATGCGATGTCACCATGGAGCTGTTCAACGTGGTGCTGCTGCCGTAGCCGGTGGAGGTTCCGTATTCCACCTGAGTATTGGACGCCTCGTTTGTGGTCCACGTAATGGTTGCCCCGGTCGTGGTGATTCCTGAACCGGCCACATTACTGATTGTCGGCGGAGTTGTGTCGGGAGGAGCCGAGGTTGTGAAAGTGTTATCAGTGGAGGTGGCCTGATTACCGGCGGAGTCCCTGGACTTGACGCGATAGTGATAGACCGTGCTGGGCGTCAGTCCGCTCAAAGCCTGCGAGTGCGACGTCAGCAGTGTGCTGTCCAGCGTGGTGCTGCTGCCGTAGCTTGTTGATGTCCCATATTCCACCTGGGAGTCGGAAACCTCGTTGGTAGTCCAGGTAATGGTTGCGCTGCTGCTGGTGACCGCTGAGCTGCTTATTTCGGTAATTGTAGGAGCGGTTGTATCGGGCAGCGCCGTGGTCCTGAGTGTGTAATCGACGGAAGTGGCGAGATTGCCGGCGGCGTCTTTGGATTTGACTCGATAATGATAAGTTGTGTTCGCCGAAAGTCCGCTTAAGCCCTGAGAATGCGACGTCAGCATGGATGTATTCAGAGTCGTGCTGAAGCCGTAGCTCGCCTGAGGTCCATACTCGATCTGGGAGTCAGCCGCCTCGTTGGTGGTCCACGTGATGGTCGCGCTGTTGCTGGTGATTCCCGAACTGCTGACATTGCTGATTGTCGGCGGAGTGGTGTCGGGCGGAGTGGCTGTGGTGAATGTATAGTCACCGGAAGTGGCGAGATTGCCTGCGGCGTCTCTGGATTTCACGCGATAGTGATAAGTCGTGGAAGCCGTCAGTCCGCTCAGGCTTTGAGAATGTGAGGTCACCATGGAGCTGTTCAACGTGGTGCTGCTGCCGTAGCTCGTTGAGGTTCCGTAGTCGATCTGGGTATTGGACGCCTCGTTTGTGGTCCAAGTAATGGTCGCCCCGGTGGTGGTGATGCTTGAACTACTCACATTGCTGATTGTCGGCGGCGTGGTGTCGGGCGGAGTGGCTGTGGTGAATGTGTAATCGCCGGAAGTGGCGAGGTTGCCCGCAGCGTCTCTGGACTTGACTCGATAATGATAGGTAGTACTGGCCGTCAGTCCGCTCAGGCTTTGAGAGTGCGAGGTCACCATGGAACTGTTCAGCGTAGTGCTGCTGCCGTAGCTTGTTGAGGTCCCGTAGTCGACCTGGGTATTGGACGCCTCGTTTGTAGTCCACGCAATGGTTGCCCCGGTGGTTGTGATGTTGGAACTACTCACATTGCTGATTGTCGGCGGCGTCGTGTCGGGCGGAGTAGCCGTGGTGAATGTGTAGTCACCTGAAGTGGCGAGGTTGCCCGCGGCGTCTCTGGATTTGACGCGATAATGATAAGTCGTGGAGGCCGTCAGTCCGCTCAGGCTTTGAGAGTGTGAGGTCACCATGGAGCTGTTCAGCGTAGTGCTGCTGCCGTAGCTGATTGTGGCGCCGTATTCGACCTGGGTGTCGGATGCTTCATCCGTGGCCCAGGTGATGGTCGCACCGCTCGAGGTCACGCCGGAGCTGGCTATGCTGCTGATTGAGGGAGGCTGTGTATCACCCCCTCCGGAGACGGTTGCCGAAACTTCGTTGGAGTAGGCGCTTTCCATGTCGGCGCTGTAGGCTTTGACGGCAAAATAATAGGTCCCGGCTAGAAGTCCGGAGACGGTATGAGTGGTTACATTTCCCACGTCGACATGCGTGTCATAGGATCCGGAGGCGGTGCCGTAGGAGAGGCGGTATCCGAGGAGTTCTGGTTCGGTGTTGGGGTCCCATGCAAGGGTGACGTCGCCTGCGGCGGCGAATGGCGCCAGAATGAATATTATGAAAACATAAAGGAATGAATTTAGTCTGATCTTCATACCCTCGAGTATCGGGTATTTGATCGACAAAATCTGTGCGGCGAATCACAAATTTCTGTGTTTCTAAATGCCACGAATTGCACGAATTAGAGGCTTTAGGCGAAGTGGCGATATAAGATGCGGCCGGCGGCGGTCAGGAGGGGCTTCGGGAGGGCGGCTATGAGGGCTGACCGGCGGGGGGCATTGTGCCGCTGCGCGGGATATCGGAAGTAGGACATTTCGCGTTTTTCGGCTCCCCAGCGCTCCTTGAATTCGGCGAGGCCCTTGTCTTCGATGTCGCACCTGCCCAGATCCATTTCTTCCATCCCCTGGAGCCTGGCTTCTTCGATCGCCTTCCATAGAAGCAGCTGCATGCCGCCGCGATTGTTGTCGGTGACCAGCGAGCATCCGTATTTGTAGACGGCCGTCCGCCTGTGGCGCAGCGTCAGAATTGCGGCTATCGGGCGCCCGTAGCTGCGCGCGATTCGGATGGTGGCCTTCTCGCCCATCTCCGCCATCAGATTGCGGAACCATTCCCGCGGCTGCGGAGGCAGGCCCAGCCTCCGGCGCGTCGTTACCTGCAGGGCAAAAAAATCCTCAATCAACTCTTCCGATCTGCCTGCATCGGCGGTGAGATTTTCTCTCTGCGCGCGGCGGATTTTCCGGCGCACACAATTGGCGTGAAACCTGTGCAATATGTCGTTCAATGCAGGACGAAGGTCCAGCACGTGATAATAGTATCGCTGCGATGCGGTCAATCCTGATGTGTCCGGCGCCGTCAGCGGGCGCAGCTCCACGTATTTGAGTTTTTCCCTGCGGCAATGCTCCGGCAGCGCCTGCAGAATTTCCTCCGGCGCCGAAAGCGGCTGGCAGTGGTCGGTGAAGGGAAGGGAAACCAGTCTCGTTCCGGTGAGGAAACTGCGCACCCGGCAGAAAGGGATGCCGTCCTCAAGATCATTGCCCGGCGGTGATGTGGTGATTGCCAGGGGCGTGAAACCGTAAGTCCGCTGCAGCGCGCGCAGCCATTCAGGCGTGTGAAATACAGACGAGGATTCATGGCGGTTTACAAACTCCGCCCACCGGGGATCTTTTGACGGATCAATCCAGTAGACCATAACCCTCGATTAAGCGTAGCTGGGCAGCATAGGCAGAGGAGAGACCGGGAGCACCCAGGATTCATTGATTTCCACCGCGACGGAGCGCTGCAGAAGACTGACCGATACGACGAGCCTGTTGGATCCCTTCATCGCAACCAGGATGCCTTCCACTCCCGCCAGCGGACCGATTTCGATGCGGACTTTCTGGCCGATGTTCAGATACGACCGCGGCTCCGTCTGCAGACCCGACAGCACAATCTGCTGAAGCGCCGAGATTTCCCCATCGGCTACGGGATGCGGAATCCTTCCGATGCCGACTACGTGGATCACTCCCGTGGTGATCAGAATGGGCAGGCGCTTGTTGACGTCGAAGCGGCAGAAAAGATATCCCGGGAACAGCGGCAGCTGGACTTCCTTGATGCGGTCCGACCAGCGGCTGCGATGGCGGTAAAGAGGCAGAAAACTTTCAAAACCCTTGTCCAGCAATGTCGAAGCAATGACCTTTTCAAAGCGAGGCCGTACATGCAATGCATACCAGGGTAAGGAATCCATGCTTACTCACTTTCTTACCGATTTTTTTGAGCGCATTACTTATGTCTTACATTCGCTTATCAGGCAATAGTCCAAGGGTATGGTATATCCTTACCCCTGTGTGCTATTAGAAATCGCCACATTTCCGGCGGAGGTTTACCTATTTTTTTAATTCGTGGAATTCGTGGCCTTCTTAATCAGACGATGATGATGAATGCGGACGGCGAACTGCGTCTTTTCGGAGCGGACGACGGTGGCCTGGCAGGCGATCGACATCTTCATCGGGAGACGGACCTGAATATCCAGAAGAGAATCTTTGGGAAGAGCGTCGTCGGTCTTGAAGAGAATGCCCGTGCGGCTGATGTTGATGGTCCTGCCGCTTTGCCAGTGCGCCATGCCGCTTTTGCGGAAGCGGAGCGGGAAGTGCAGCGGAAATCGTTGAGCTCGAGCCGTGAGAGCCAGGTGTTGAGTTGTCATAAAATCTTCGCAAATCTTATGCATGCTGCATGCACACTAGCTCTTTATACAATCTTAATAAATGGCACAATGGTGGAAATGTCGCTGGACTTAGGTGCCATGATTCGCTGTCCAGAATCCGGACAGCGTATTTGATATTTAACCGCGGATTTTCACAGCTTTTCACAGATAAAGATCCGTGAAAATCTGTGAAAATCCGCGGTTAATATTTTCTTTTCAGGCTTGCGGGAGATCGGTGGCGTCGGTTTTTAATGAGAGGCGGGCAAGCTGCATGCGGCCGGAGACGCCCATCTTGCCGAAAATGCGCGTCAGGTGATACTTCACCGTGCGTTCGCTGACGGATAAATCCTGCGCGATTTCTTTGTTGGAGCAGCCGGCCATAATGGCTTCGACAATCTTCTGCTGATGCCTGCTGAGACCATTAGCCCGGATTCGCGTATGCTGCTCGACCTGCGCTGCGAGAGATTGCAAATTTCGTACAAGCTCGGAAACGCCTTCGTTGCTCAGCCAGTATTCGCCGGCCATGATGGTGCGGATGCTTTTGAAAAGCGTCTGCGTGGATTCGCGCTTGTACACCACACCGCGCGCACCGACAACCAGCGCCTGGATGATTTCGTTGTTTTCCAGAACGTCCGGAAGCAGGATAGGACGCACTTCCAGTTTCAGCTCGGCAATCTTGCGGAGAGCTTCGAGGCCGAACAGGCGGCGAAGATTCAGATCAATCAGCAAAATATCGGGCTTTCGTTGCGCGACCATTCGTACGAGCTGTTCGCCGTCGCCCGTATCTCCGACCACCTCAAAATCAGGCTGCGCTTCCAGCAGGTGTCTCAGAATTTCACGATGCATGTCCAGGCGATCGGCGATCAGTATGCGAATACCCATATTCCCTCGTAAAAGAACCGTAAATGCAAGAATGAGCGCTATTTAATTACAAATAGCACTAAAGGGCAATAGCACCGGGGTGCCATTTTTCGTGGCACTCAAGTGCTATTCAAAAAAAGAGCCGCGAATTACACGAATTGATTGGATTCGAGGGGGAAATCAAATATGATCACGGGGTGCGCCTGTAGCTCAGCTGGACTAGAGCGTCGGTCTCCGGAACCGAAGGTCGCAGGTTCGAACCCTGCCAGGCGTACCATCTGAAAACGCCACGAATTCCACGAAATAAAACACTGCTTTTTGGCTCTGGAGGAGGTAATTCGATGTCAACGGCGTTGGTGATCGCGGTTGCTTATTTCTTCATCTTAAGTGTCGGCACAAGTCTTCTGCTCAGAAAGAAAGTCAAATCCGGCAGCGATTTCGTCACCGGCGGAGGCACGCTGGCATGGCCCCTGATCATGGCGGCCTTTGTCCTGGCGCCTCTGGGCAGCGGCCATACGCTCTCGCTATGGGAAGCCTCGTCGAATATGGGCGCCTCTGTTTTATGGTGGGGAATTATTTCCGGCGGATTGTTCGTCCCTTTATTCCTGCTCTGGTTCGGCCCATGGTTCCGGCGGATGAAGGTACAGACCTTTCCAGAAGCGATGGGCAAGATTTTCGGCGAAAGGATCGGCTGGCTGATCTCCGCCGTTATGCCTGCCCAATTGATCGGCATCTGCATCGCCGAAGTTACGGCGACGGCGACGGCTTTCTACACATTGGGCGGCGGGAGCGTTCCTTTTGCTCCGCACTGCATTCTGCTGGCCGTTATTCTGACCATTCTCTATATCGTCGCCGCCGGGCTGATGCAGGTCGCATGGATGAACGTATTTAATGCCGCCATGCTCATTATCGGTTCGTTTATGGCCGTCTTCGCCACGGGATCATGGCTGTCCGGGCGCGGTGGATGGGAATCCATTGCCGATTTTTATGCCAAAGCGGGCACACCGTGGAAGACCAGTATGATTAATTTTTCACCCGATGTCATGTTCGGCATTATCTTCCCGTGCCTGATTCTGGTGATTTTCCTGCAGAGCGCATCGCAGGCGCAGAACCAGCCGATGCTGGCGGCAAGATCCGAGCCGGACATCCGGCGCGGAGTGTTCTGGGCTGCATTCATCAACAGCCTGGCGGCGTATCCGTGGGTCATCCTGGCTCTGGTTGGAATGGCCATTCCGTCCATTGCGGCCAACGGCGCCAAGCTGGCTGTCCCCGGGATTGCGCTGGCGGCTCTTCCATCCTGGATGGTCGGCGTCCTGATGATTGCGCTTCTTGCGGCGACGCTTTCGACTACAGGCACGCTGATTCTGTCATCGTCTCATATTATTGTGCATGACATTTTCAAGCGGGCCGTCAATCCAAAGATGAGCGACCGCACCTTCCTGATTCTTACCAGGGTGATGATTCTGGTTTGCGCCGGGCTGGTGGTTTTGCCTGCTTTAAAATTGCCGTACATTTTTTCGATTTTCATGTGGACCTTTTCCTTCGGGATCCCGATATTCGGCGTCTATCTGCTGGGGATGCTCTGGAAGGTCAATAAAGTCGCGGCATGGATCACCATCCTCGCGGCATACCTGGCGAATTTCATATGGACATTTGCCACGCCGTCGTGGTGGCCGGCCAATATGAGCCTGAATGTGTATCCGACGACGTTTGTTACCGTGATATTGGGTGTCGGATTAAACCTCATCCTGCCGGGCGAGCCTGCATATATCCACCGGTTCAAGGCAGAGGACGAAAGAAGGAATGCTTAGTTATCGAAAGGAGAATGCGTCATGGCGTGGCCATGGAAGATTTTGTTATTTCATCTGGGTGTAACAATGGGGTCGGCGCTGGTGTTTTACATCATCTGGCGGCTGACGCATCGCGGGAAGACCTGGTAAGGATGGAGGCGGCACAATGCCATTAATAGATACAGCCATTGCCTATTACCTGTGCGGAATCATGGTGGTCCTCGGCCTCATCACCGCCATCGGCGCCGCCCGGCAGCACATCAACAAGAAGTAGCCACGAATTGCACGAAAATGACGGCGATTATTGGAGTGCCGGATACGCAGAGGAAGCTGGAGATACTGAGCGCGGATGCGCAATATGATCTCGCATGCGCCTGCGGCACGGGCGAAGACGACCGGCGCAGGCGCGGAGCTCAGGATAAATGGATTTATCCCGTTACGCTGCCCGGCGGCGGAACCAGCGTCCTCTTCAAAACACTTATTTCCAATGTCTGCACCAACGACTGCAAATATTGCCCGCTGAGGGCTGACCAGGACGTCCGCCGCTGCACGCTCAGCGAAGATGAAACCGTTAATACGTTCCTCGATTATTTCCACCGCGGCGAAGTCTTCGGATTGTTCCTCACCTCCGGCGTCCTCGGCACTCCCGATGCCACCATGGAACGGCTCAACCGCATTGCGCGGATTCTCCGGTACAAGCGCGGCTTTAAAGGCTACATCCACCTCAAGGTCATCCCGGGAGCAAGCGCCGCCGCTGTCGAAGAAGCCGTTTCGCTATCGACGGCCGTTTCGCTCAATATCGAAACTCCCGGAGCAAAGCATCTGGCAAAACTCTCCGAGCGGAAGCGCTTTATCGAGGACATCGTCGAACCTATCAAGCTGATCAGCCGGTTGACCGGACGCGGCAATAAATATTCGCGCGTGAAACAGACGACGCAGTTTGTCGTCGGCGCAGCAGAGGAGACGGATTCCGAAATCATCAAGTATATGTGGGGCCTGTACGACCGGCTCAATCTCAAGAGGATTTATTTCAGCGCCTACCAGAAAGGTCTTGGAGATACGGCGCTGGATGAGCAGAAGGTGCAGCGTCCCGCCGATGTGTTCATGCGCGAGCACCGTTTGTATCAGGTCGATTTCCTGATGCGCAAATACGGTTTTACGGAAGAGGATATCTGCTTTGACCCGGCGGGGAATCTTTCGCTCGAAATCGATCCGAAGGAGCAATGGGCAAAGCTCCATCCGGAATATTTTCCGCTCGACATCAACAAAGCTTCAAAGAATCAGCTGCTGCGCGTCCCGGGATTGGGAGACGTCACTGTAAGCCGCATCCTCGAACAAAGGAAACATTCAAGAATCCGCCGCATCGACGACATCAGCCGCCCCACCAAACTTATCCTCAAAGCCAACGATTATCTCTGCTACTGATTCGTGCAATTCGTGGCTATATTGTTGATGGCAGCGCCGGAGATGTCGACGATGGCGGTGCCTCCGTCAATGGGCAGGACCACGCCTGTCATGAATGAAGCATCGTCGCCGGCCAGATAGCTGCATAATCCGCCGACTTCGTCGCTCGATGCCACGCGGCGCAGCGGCACGTCTTTGGTAAACAGCGAAAAAATCCCATTCAGATCGGTCCCGAGCTTTTTAGCGAATGGGCCCATTGCGCCTTCGAACATTTCCGTGCGGATGCTTCCGGGGCAAATGACGTTGCACCGGATACGCATGGGACCGAAGTCCAGGGCGACCTGCTGGGATAGCGCAATCATGCCGCCTTTCGATGATACATACGCAGGCATGTTCGGGATGGAACGGATTCCGGCGACGGAGGCGACGTTGATGATAGAACCGCCGCCGTCCCTGATCATGTGGGGAATGGCCGCCTTCATGGTGAAGAAGGGTCCGGTGAGATTGACCGCCAGCACCTGCTGCCAGAGTTCCGGATCGATGTCGACGACGTTTGCCGGGGGAATCTGATCCTTCGCCGCGTTGTTGACCAGGACGTTCAGCCTGCCTCCCAGCTTCAACGTCGCTTCCACCATGCGCTCGACGTCTTCATAGCGCGAGACGTCTCCTGCGCAGGTCATAACGGATTCAGGCGGCAGCGAGGAGGCTACCTTGTCCAGCATTTCTTTGCGCCGGCCGGCGATGCAGACCTTCGCGCCGTCGGCAACAAACCGCCGCGCCACCGCGGCGCCGATTCCCGTACCTCCGCCCGTAACTAGCGCAACCTTCCCATCAAGTCTCATTCTTCCCCCTTAAAGCAGCCACGAATTGCACTAAACGTAAGAGGTGCCCATGCCGGCGGTGAAATGGAAGATGGCGCGGTCGATTCTGCGGATCCTCAGCGGACCGTGCTTCACTCCGGCGGGAAGGAAAGCCAGGAAGCTCTTATTAATGATGTTCTGCTTCCCGTCGATCCACAGCTCGACTTCTCCGCCCAGGTCTGTGACGTCTTCCGGATTGCTGCCGATGAAGGCGATGACCTCGGGATAGTCATGCGTGTGCTCCTTGATCGTGCCTTCCTCGCCTTTGGTCTCCGGCCATTTGCCGGGCCAGAACCACGCGGTCTCCGAATAAAAAGCGCCTTTGACGACATTGCTGTCCAGCGAAAGCACGCGATTGGATTCCTGCTCGGTGAATGCCGGTGTCCAGGGCGCGTCGCCGACGCTCGCGTGCAGCTCCGTTACGATGTATTTCGGGTCCCAGTTCGCCATGATGCTGTTTCTCCTTCATCAGAACTATAAGCCACGAATTACACGAATTGGCAGCAATATTTCAAGCGACCGTCCTTAACTTTCCTCGAAATTTGCTCTTCTACCCGGAGTGGAGTATCTTACTTATAGGTAGTTTTACCTAGAGATCTGAGGCGTTTTATGAAGCTGCATGGCCTTGCAAAGTTTCTCCCGGCTGCCATTTTAATGGCTTTGCTGCCATGGGCGGTTGCGCAGACGCAGGGCAATCAGGGAAGCGGCAGCGGCACAGGATCGGGAGGCACCACGACGCCGACTCCCAAAACGCCTTCTGTTCCGAGCGTCGTAACGACGCCTTCGACCGAACTGCCGAGGCTGCAGACGATACCCGAGACGATCTATATTACCGGCTATGTCATGCAGGAGGACGGATCGCCTCCGCCCTTCGGAACGGAAATAGAGCTCGATTGCGGCGATACCGTCACGAGAGAAGCTACGGTGCATTCGGATGGGCACTATGGATTCCAGGTGGGCAGCAATAACAGGATCGGGCGGGTCATGCCGGACGCCAGCGATCAGATTGAGGACGATCCGTTTGATATGAGCACGGAGGGCACGGTTTCGTCGGCCTATGGCGCCCTCAAATCGTCTACGAGGACGCCGCTTTCCATACGGCTGTTGCGCTGTGAAGTGAGGGCGCAATATCCGGGCTACCGGTCGTCGTCGGTGCGGATGATTCCCGGGGAAATATTCGGATTAACGGAAGTGGGTCCGATCATTATTTATCGGATTGAAAAAGTTCAGGGGACTTCCGTGAGCGCCACCAGCCTGATGGCGCCGAAAGAAGTCCGGAAGTCGATCGATCGTGCGTCAAAGGCTTTAAAGAACAGCAAATTCAGCGAAGCGGAAGAGATCCTGAAAGAGTCTATTGAAAAATATCCCCAAAACGCCGAAGCCTGGTTCCTGCTGGGGCAGAGCTATCACCTTCAGGCGCGCAACGAGGACGCCGAAGAAAACTATCTGAAGGCGATCGACATAGACAGTTTCTTTGTGCGGCCTTATATCACGCTGGCGCGGCTGGCGCTGGCGAAGAACGGCTGGGACGAAGCGGCGGAGCTGACGGACAAGGCGCTCGAGCTGGATCCGGTTACCTTTCCCGAGGCGTATATGCTGAATGCGCTGTCCTATTACTATCTGGATGACATGGATACGGCCGAGAGAAGCGCGCGGCGTGGTCTGCGCCTGGATTTCGGGAATCAGTATCCGCAGATGCACCTGATTCTGTCCAACGTCATGGCCAGAAGAAACGATGAACCGGGATCGATTCAGGAAATGCGCCTGTATCTGAAGGCTGCGCCCGATGCCGAGGATGCGGCTCTGGTGCGCTCCCGCGTCCAGGAAAAAGAAAAACAGCTGAAAGCCTCCACCAAATAATTCGTGTAATTCGTGGCTAATCTTTCCGCGGAGGAAGCATCGCGCGGAATTTTTCCATTTCCACGCGGTAAGCCGCCTTGATCTTTTCGATGCGATCCTCGGGCCACGCCGGATCCCAACCTAATCCCAGATCCTCGCCGGTCAGGACGATGGCGAAATCCGTCATCGGCGGTTTTTTCAGCAGGATTGTCGTGATGTTGCATATGCGCTGCGGCGAATCGCAATCGCTGCATGCTTCCGTCAGGGCGCAGGGCGTATTGAGGCCGATGTATTTCGCGTGATAGGGCGCGATCACATTCTGTACACGATCGAGGGCTTCGTTGACATCGCGGACAATTTTGTTTGCGCCGATGAGCAGGATGACCTTTTTCACTCCGTATGCCATGCCGGTGACGCGGTTGCCCATGCCGTCGGTGTTGACGAGTTTACCGTCGAGCGTGACGGCGTTTGTGCTGACCAGCAGGACGTCCTTGCGCGCGGGAGAAGATTCTCCCGGCCTGGGGAACTCCATGCCTTTATTGCCGCGCTTTCTCAGAAGATCCTGGATGCCCAGCTGTGAGACAGAAACGGCGCCGGCCATTTCTATAGAGGCGTCTGCGGGGATCATGTCCAGAATGATGGGAACCGCATCCTTCGCCTTGTCCACGTAGAGCACCGGATTATAGTTGTTGAGTTTCAGCGCCTTGATAACTCTTTCCATTTCCTGCGTTGCTGCCATAATGTCCACCCCCTGCTATGCCTTCATCATCCAACATGCAACAAATGGGTCTGGGTTAAAGCCCAGGCCTGTCCAAATTAAGTTAATCGAAAATAATGGCTGCCCTGAAAGGGCAGCGTATCAGAGCCCAGGGTTGGCCGCGCTTTTTGCGGCCAACCCTGGGATGGGATTGATCGGTTCCATCAACCCTGTAAGGGTTGCGCGAGGGCTCAACCCTTACAGGGTTGAAACATTCTCCGTTCCGTCCCCAGGGTTGGCCGCAAAAGGCGCGGCCAACCCTGGGCTTTGTTGCTCTGCCCCGTTGGGGCAGTTGGCAATGAGATTGATAGGAATGACGGTCAAGAAATACAAACATATCGCCAACCTGATTTGACTTCTGTGCTTTCCATGTGTCCAATTCCAATAAAAAAAATCCATCACTTCTGATTTGCCGGCTAATTTGGACAACCCTGGGCCGAAGCCCGCGCCCGCATGAAGAAAGGAATGGGATTAGCTTTTGCCGAGGAGCTTGTGGACTTCTTTGAGCTCTTTGGGAATGTCGATTTTCTGCGGACACTTCTCCACGCACTCTCCGCACTCCGTGCATGCGGACGCCCGTTCCTCGGGAGTTAACATGCCGTTATAGAAAAAGGCGCTTGAGTCGCGGCCGTCAAATAACTGCGCATCGCCGTAAAGCGAAAAATTCTGCGGAATATTCACTCCGGTGGGGCACGGCATGCAATAGCCGCAAGTGGTGCAGTCCACCAGGAGCATCTTCCGATAAGCGGCGCGCACCTTATCAAACACAGCCAATTCCGCCGCAGAAAGAAAATCCGCCGCCGCGTCCTTGACGATTCGCGTATGATCCTGCAACTGCGCCAGAGAGCTTGCGCCGGTGAGCACGGTGGACACTCCCTCGAAATTCCATACCCAGCGCATCGCCCATTCCACGGCGCTTTTCCTGACGGGAGCTTCATCCCAGATGGCCTGAATCTGCGGAGGAATCTTTTGCACGATCCTTCCGCCCCTCAGCGGCTCCATGACTACGACGCCGATATCGCGCGCCGCCGCATAGGTCAGACCCTCTCTGCCTGCCTGGTAATCCTGGTCGTAGAAGTTGAACTGGATCTGGCAAACCGACCAGTCGTATGCGTCGATGATTTCCTTAAAAATTTTGATCTCATCGTGGAAGGAAAATCCGGCGAACCGGATTTTTTCGCTCTTGACCAGTTTATCCATGAAATCCAGCACGCCGAGCTTCTTCGCTTTCTCCCAGGTAGTCGCGCCGATTCCATGGACGAGGTACACATCCAGATAATCCGTCTGGAGCTTTTGAAGCTGCTCGTTGAAGATTTTTTCCATGTCCTCCGGTTTTTCAAGATTCCACACCGGCAATTTGGTGGCGATCATGACTTTGGACCGATGCTCGCGCAGGACTTTGCCCACGAAGGTTTCGCTCTTCCCGCCGTGATATCCGTAAGCCGTATCGAAATAATTGACGCCCTGTTCGAGGGCATGATGGATCATTTTAGTTGATTCGACTTCGTCAATCGGCACTTTGGGATCGAAGGAATCCATCGGGCCTTTGGCGCCGATCATCGGCAGCCGCATTGCGCCGAATCCCAGAACGGATACATCTGCATTTGTTTTACCTAATCTCCGATAGCGCATGAGTAAATCCTTTCTGCTGTTCCACTCTCAGCCATAGGGGCTATGGGTCTCTATTTGGGGGCGTTTTTCATTTGTTCCTGATATTGCTCGATTCGGGTTTTCTGCGCGTTTACCATGTCAGCAAGATCGTCTTCGGTAGGATGAGGGTAAGCGGAAAGCAGTCTTAGCTTCACCCGGTCTCTGTCTGCTTCCGCGCGCTTTGCGTCTGCTTCATCGGCGATGTTATTGGTCAAAGCCAGCTCATACCATGTGTAGGCTTGAGAAAGATCGTCGACGATGCCGAGGCCGTTTTCGCTGGCGCAGCCGAGGCAGATCTGGCCTTTGTAGTTGCCGAGGTAGGCGAGTCCGGTGCAGAACATGAAGTCGGAGCGCGGCGTTTTGCTGTGAGCCTGTTCTTTTAAAATGCGGCTGACTCTGCTGTCCTGCTCCTGGGCCGACAGGCGGCTTACTTCGAGCATCTTGTCGGTAATTTCCTGTTTGTTTGGAATCGTACTGATATCTTCGGATTGGGCAATGACGGCTGGTGAAAGTGTGAGAAGCAGCGCAACCAGGAAAAAGCCTCTGATCATAAAACCTCCGGTAAAACATCCGGCATAATCGCTCCAATCGACTCTACCACATTTTCGTACCCGGCGAAATCCGTGCTGTTAATTCGTGAAATTCGTGGCTGAATTTTTGGCGATGATGTGTAATAAATGTTAAATGCAATACTTCAGGCAAAGAGGTTTGAAAAGATATGGACTGGAAAGAGAAATATATCGCGCTCAGGAAATACATTGCGGATCATGCGGAAATAGTCATCAATCCGACAGAAATCTCCATCCCAAAGGAGCTGCGGGACGAGTTTTACCGGCGCTTTGATGATTTTCGGCAGGCTGTCATCGAGGCTCATCGCTCTTCAGTGTCTGTGGATTTTGATGCGCTCTGCGAAAACTATACAAAGATAGAAAAAGAGGTCGTGGAGCTGCTGAAGGTGGAATGCATTGAGATACCGAAGGACCTTCATGCTTTTGTGCACAATCCGAGGGAAGGACTAGTCCGTGTCCTCTATACCAGGACTTTCGACCTGATTCAGGGGAAGATCACGGTCGAGGAATTTGAGCAGATGGCTTTGTCCGATCTCCAGTGGGCGACGGCGGAGCTTTTCCGGCTGGGATATGAGCAGTGGGCGGCGCTGGAGGTGATCAAGCTGCTCGATCCGGACGAGGCGTTTTCCGTTGATCTGGACGAAGATTTTAAACCCTATCCGGCGGAGCTTAAGACGATTGCTTTCGGCCGGCAGGCCCATCATCCTACGATGCGGATTCCGGAGTTTGTCCTGCATTCGCGCAAGCTGAATAAATATGTGGCGGTCAAGATGGCGTTGGCGGCCGAGATAGAAAGCTACGCCGCGCAATTCAAGCCGGCGGTGCGTCCGAGGAAGAAGACGGGGGATACCTCTTACGCGCTGGATACGCGTGTCATGCTGCTTTCCTTCATGGAGAAGGCGGATGATATCCCGGTTATTGCGGATATTTTCGATCTGAAGCGTACGAGTCCGGATTGGATGATGGAGCATATCTCGGAAAGCGAGCTGGCGGATCCGGCGGGATTGGGGCAGGTGAGCCGCAATCTGAGCGCGATGAATCCAAAGAGGGGAATGTGTCTCGTCGTTGTGGACGCCGCCGCGGAGCCCAATGCGGAGGCTCTGCCGGAAAACGTCAGGGTGGTCGCCCCGCTGTTTGATGAATCCCGTCTTTCGGCAATCGTCGATACTTTCTGTTAGCCACGAATTGCACGAATTAAAATCCAGAAGCATGGGCGGGCCTCCGGCCCCGAGTGGTTGTCCGAGCGGGAAGGGAGAGCAGGAGTTCGCTCTCCCTTCCCGCTCGGACAACCACTCGAGCAGTGCGCAGCGCTGCCGCCCATGCATAATTCGTGCTGATTCGTGGAATTCGTGGCTGCTTTTCAGCTGAGGAGGAGGGCGAGGTCTTCGGTGCCGAGGTTGCGCAGGAGGCTGTTGTCCTGGGTGATGATGGCGTCGGCAATTTCGCGCTTCGTTTCCTGCAGTTCGAGAACCTTTTCCTCCACGGTATCCTTTGCGATCAGGCGGTAGGCGAAAACGGACCGCGTCTGGCCGATGCGGTGTGTCCGGTCGACGGCCTGGGCTTCGACAGCGGGATTCCACCACGGATCGAGCAGATACACATATTCCGCCGCAGTCAGATTCAATCCCAATCCTCCCGCCTTCAGGCTGATGAGAAACAGCTTCGATTCCGGATCATTCTGAAAACGCTCGACGGGCGCGGCGCGATCGTTTGTCTGGCCGTCGAGGTACTCATAGCGAATCCCCAGCTGATCCAGCCTGCTGCGCACAATGGCGAGCATGGAAGTGAATTGCGAAAAAATAAGGGCTTTATGCCCTTCATCCAGGATCTCGGCGAGCTGCGGCATCAGCATTTCCAGTTTCGCGCTTGTTTCATTGGCGCGCGAGCGGTCGATCAGTCCCGGATGAATAGCCGCCTGGCGCAGCCGCAGCAGGGCTTCCAGTATATGAATCTTGGATTTGTTCAAGCCGTCCTGCTCGATGCGGTTCAGCAGAGTGCGCCGGTAGTGGTCGCGCAATTCGTCGTACATCTTGCGCTGCGCGGGTTCAAGCTGGCAGAACAGCGTCTGTTCCACTTTTTCCGGAAGATCGCTTGCGACCTGCGCCTTGGTGCGCCGGAGAATGAACGGCCGCAATGCGCGTGAGAGTTGGTTGCGCTGTTCATCGCTGAGCTTCATCCCGGCGCCCTTCCCGAGTTTAAACACCGTGGCTGAGCCGAGCATGCCCGGATTCAGGAAGTCGAACAGGCTCCATAGTTCGCCCAGATGGTTTTCAATCGGCGTGCCGCTCAGGGCCAGGCGGTTGTGGCCGCGCAGCAGGCGCGCGGCTTTTGCGGACTCGGTCGAAGAGTTCTTGATCGCCTGCGCTTCGTCGAGAATCACATAGTCGAACAGCTTGTCTTTGAAAAAGGATGCATCGCGGCGGAGCGTGCCGTAGGTTGTGAAGACGGCATCGTAATCGTCGAAATGCCTGTGGTCGCGGATGCGCACGCCGCCGGTATGTTCCAGAATGCGCAGTTCCGGCGTAAAGCGTGCGGCTTCCTGCTTCCAGTTGAAAACGAGAGATCTGGGCATGACGACAAGCGACGGAGGCGGGCGGTCGGGTTCGCGATTGGTACGGCGCAGCACGCGGCGTTCTTCCAGAAGCGACAAAACCTGGATCGTCTTTCCGAGTCCCATGTCATCGGCCAGACAGCCGCCGAAACCGAAATTCTGAAGAAAATGGAGCCACCCCAGGCCGTCCTGCTGGTAAGGACGCAGTTGGCCCCGGAATCCTTCCGGAGGATTTGCGGCGCAAATTCCGGTAAAGGATTTCAGTTCGTTGCGCAGGCGGTCAAACATTTCGTCGCAACTTACTTCAGGCTGCGAAGCGAGCAGGACATCGAGCAGGCCGGCCTGATTGCGCTGGAAGCGCACATGATCTCCGTGCGAAGAGCCGATTCCCGCGAGCATGGCGTATTTCTCCAGCCATTCCTCGGGCAGCATGCCGTAGCTGCCGTCGTCCAGCAGAATGGTGCTTTCGCGGCGCTTGAGCGCAGCCAGAAGCTTAGGCATTGCGATCCGGGTTTCGCCGAAATCCACGGTTCCGTGCAGTTCGAACCAGTCGATTCCCGAAGAAATGCGCATGCTGAATGAATTAGGATTGCGGAACAGCTTGCCTTCGGCCTCAACCATCCATCCGGCTGCCACCAGGTCTCTTACGGCTCCGGGCAGGCGGGACTGCGGGATCATCCACAGAGTCCGTCCATGGTAATCGGTCCTGCGTTTGAATCCTGCGGCTTCGAACTGCTGCAGGAACCGGGCTTCGGCCTCCCGGTTGCGCAGGATTCTCTGCTTCTGAGCAACCAGGGCGATTCCCGAAGCCGAAAACGCTTCCCCGATCGTATGGTCCAGATATTTATAGAAGACTTCGGCGGTAAGATTTGAAGCCTGCCAGGATTCCTGCCGCGCGCTGATGTTGGCGAGAGGCTGAGGATCCGCGGTAATTTCCTGGAGGCGCAGTTCCTCGGGAAGAATCAGCCGCGGAACAGACGGAATGCCCAGCATGATTTCGAGCCACTCGTCCGCTTCGTCGAAGGGGACGAAGAAAGAGCCTTCTTTCCGGAAAAACGAAATCCACTGGAATGAGCCGCGGAACCGCGCGATCGAGTCGCCTGTAATGAGAATGCCTTCGCTGAAAACATACTCCAGATTTGCGGGATTGAGGCGCACGCCGTCCTTGTGAAATGCGCCGCAAATTTCGTACTGGCTGCCGCCGTCATCCCGGCGGACTTCGATGCAGAACTCCCAGGGCTCGGACGAATCCCATCGCACCGCGCGGCCTTCGTCCAATTCCGCCGTCCGGAAAAACAGGCGGCCTGTGCCGGAAAATAAGGGCAAGAGCGTCAGAAGGTCATGGCGTGTCGGCTGAAAGTGGTAAGTCGATTCATCGGGTCCGTAACTCCATCTCCCGCGATGAACTCCGACGAGGCGGTTCAGGATATCCCGATCGAGCGGATCGGGGAGCGTGGGAATCAGATTGTGCGAAAGCACCAGAGGCTTCTGCTTTTTCCACTCACCGCTTTTTTTCGGGTCGCGAGCATTAATATGGATGGACAGATTGGTTCCGTAAGGGAGACGGGTGTAATCGAGAACGTAGATGATTTCACGACCCACAGGCCATGAAGGCTGCGCAATGCCCGGTTCTTCCGAACGGTTCATCTTTCTTAAGAGAAGATGCCAGGAACTTGTCTGCTGAGAGGAAGCGGACGGCTCTTCCTGCTGGGTCAGTTGCCAGGATTCCGGATCGATGGAAAGTTCGTCTTCTTCGTCGAAATCATCTTCGTCGAAGTATTCGTCTTCCATGTCGCCGTCGGAATCGGTAGGAAGGAGATCAGTGGGGAAATCACGAGACCACTTGGCGAAATGTCCCCGCTTTTCCAACTCGAGCAGCGTTGCCCAGACATGCTTGCAGACATCCAGATGATCTTCAAAATAAGGGCAGTCACAGGAGTAGATTAACACCCGGCCGTCGCGCTCGAGGTCGACATCGTATACCTGGGAACCGGTTACCTTGGCGGCTACGAATTCATGATCGGCGAATACGATACGGACGGCTTTGCGCACGAAATAATCTCTTCCCCGGCTCTTAATATTTTCGCGGACATGCCGTCCAAGCACATCAATTTGTGACATGGGTCGAATATTATGCCACGAATTACACGAATAATTCGTGATAATTCGTGGCTGATTGATATGATAAATAAATATGTCCAATATTCGGCAACCGAGGCCTTCTTGGCTGAAAGTCAAGCTTCCCTCAGGCGAGAATTATTTTCGTCTGAAAGCCCTTGTCCGGGATTTGCATCTCAATACCGTGTGTGAAGGCGCGCGTTGTCCCAACATCGGCGAATGCTGGGGCGCCGGGACCGCTACATTTATGATCCTCGGTGATGTCTGCACCCGGGCGTGCAGGTTCTGCGCCGTCAAAACCGGATTGCCGCCGGTTTATGACACCGATGAGCCGCGCCGGATCGCCGACGCGATTCGAACGCTTGGGTTGCGGTATGCCGTGATTACGTCCGTCGACCGCGACGATCTCGAGGACGGCGGAGCGTTCGTCTTCGCCGAAACCATCCGCCGCACGCGCGAAGCCTGTCCCGGCATTCGGATTGAAGTGCTGATTCCCGATTTCCGAGGCAGCATCGATGCTCTCGGGACGGTTGTTAAAGCGATGCCTGATGTCCTGGGGCACAATGTGGAAACGGTTCCCAGGCTCTATCCAAGGGCGCGCGCAGGATCCAACTACCGCAGATCCCTCAATCATCTGCGGAATGCCAAATCCTTTGGAATCCCGGCAACAACGAAGTCGGGCCTGATGCTTGGGCTGGGCGAAGAAAAGGAAGAGGTCCTGGCGGTATTGAAGGATTTGCGGGATGCGGACGTGGATATCGTTACGCTCGGTCAATACCTGCAGCCGACACGCGATCATCTGCCTGTAGAGAAATTTTATTCTCCACCGGAATTCGGCGATTTCGGGGACTATGCCTATTCGCTCGGCTTCCGAAGCGTCGCGTCGAATCCGCTCGTGCGGTCTTCCTATCACGCAGAGCAGTTGGAAACAGGCATCCGCTAATTCGTGTCATTCGCGGCTGGGAATACTGTGCTATCATAAGCTTATAGGCGAATATTGAAATGATCAAAATCGGATGTTTTGCCCTGGCAATTCTTATCCTGTTCTCCGCCCTGCCTGCCCGGGCGGATATCGCGCGCATTGATTTAAACGGTGCGATTGATCCCGTCACGTCGGAGTTTATCGTTCGCTGTATCACGAGAGCCGAAAACGAGCGAGCCGAATTCGTACTGATCCGTCTGCAGACGCCGGGCGGTTTCAGCACTTCGATGGAAGACATCATTACGAGAATGCTGAGCAGCCGGGTGCCGGTCGTTGTCTATGTTGCGCCCAGCGGTGCGAAGGCTGCCTCCGCCGGTTTCTTCATTCTGCTTGCTTCCGACATTGCGGCCATGGCTCCCGGAACGAATACGGGCGCTGCTCATCCGCTCATGGCGATCGGCGGATTTCCCGTCGATGGCGGCCAGGCGGGCAAGACGCTGACGGAGAAAATCACCAGCAACGCAACTGCCTTTCTGCGCAGCATTGCGAGCAAACGCAACCGGAACGTTGAGGAAGCGGAAAAAGGGGTGGTGGAGAGCAAATCCTTTACGGACACGGAAGCGCTCAATGCCCATCTGATTGATTTCATCGCCAAAGATGAGGCCGAGCTTCTTGCCAAACTGCACGGCTATAAAATGCGATCCTTCTCAGGCGAAGAGCGCACGCTCCGGACGGAGGGGCAGTCTATTGTCGACTATGAGATGACGTCGCGCGAAAAAATGCTGGCGGCCATTACGCAGCCGAACCTGGCGCTGCTGCTTGGCGTTGTGGGGCTGATCCTGCTTTATTTTGAATTTACGCATCCGGGATTTATCGCTCCCGGAGTGATCGGCGGCATCTGCCTGCTGCTCTCCATACTCGGTTTTTCGTTTCTTCCCATCAACTATGTGGGAGTTCTGCTCATTGTGCTTGCGATCGGATTGCTGATTGCCGAAGTCAAGGTGGGAGGCTTCGGCGTACTTGGAATAGGAGGATTGGTGGCTATGGTAATCGGGATGCTGATCCTCGTGGATTCGCCGGATCCTGCCGTCCGGATAGGATTATGGACGGCAATCGGGCTGGCCCTGCCGTTTGCGGCAATCTTTTTGATCCTGATGATTGCTTTGCTAAGATCGTTTCGGCAGAAAGTTGCAACGGGCGACGAAGGCATGATCGGGCTGGCCGGCGTAGCCGACAGCGAGATCAATGAAAGCGGCCGTGTCAAAATACGCGGAGAATATTGGGCCGCGCGCTCTTCTTCCAATATACAGGCCGGGAAGCCGGTAAAAGTGGTGAGTATTGAAAACCTGACCTTGATCGTGGAAGAAATGTCGAAATAAACCCTATCTGTCCAGGAGGTGGTCATGGGATCGGCTTGGTTATTTGGATTAATTATTGTTGTGCTCTACCTCTGGAGCACGATCAACATTCTGAAAGAGTACGAGCGCGGCGTGATATTCCGCCTCGGGCGGCTGGTGCCCAACGCCGCGGGTCCGGGCCTGATATTCGTTTTCTGGCCTGTCTATAAGATGGTGCGCGTCAGTCTCCGGACTGTGACGCTCGATGTCCCGCCGCAGGACATCATCACGCGCGACAACGTGTCGGTGAAGGTGAACGCCATCGTTTACTTTCGCGTGATGAATGCGCCGCGGGCCATCGTCGAGGTCGAAAATTATCTCTACGCCACTTCACAGCTTGCGCAGACGACGCTGCGGTCCGTTCTTGGCGAAGTCGATCTGGATGATCTCCTGAGCCGGAGAGAGAAGCTCAATGTAAAGCTTCAGGAGATTCTGGATCAGCATACGGATATATGGGGCATCAAGGTAAGCCTCGTTGAAGTGAAGCAGGTCGATCTGCCCCAGGAAATGCAGCGGGCAATGGCGAAGCAGGCGGAAGCCGAGCGCGAAAAGCGGGCAAAAATTATTCATGCCGACGGAGAATTCCAGGCGTCAGCCAAACTGGCCGAAGCCGCGGGCGTGATTAATAAGGAACCTATGGCACTGCAATTGAGATATCTGCAGACTCTAACCGAAATAGGCGTGGAGAAAAATACGACCGTGGTTTTCCCCGTTCCTATCGACATTATCAAAGACTGGATCCAACCGAAAAAACAGGGTTAGAAATCTATGATGGATCAACATTCGGATTCCGGATACGAACTGGTACTGGATAATCGCAAGCTCATCATTACGTTTGCAGTAGTTGTTTTGATATGCGGGTGCTTCTTCGTCGTCGGCTTCATGGAAGGGAAGCGCCAGGGATACCAGGCGGGATCCCAGGTGGCGGCTGAAACGGCGATGAAGTTGATTCCGGATGAACCGGAGCCTTCGGAGTCTCCGGCTGCCGGCAAGGAAGCTGCGAAAGCTGCGGATGAGCAGACGGAAGATCACACTCTGGAATGGTATAAGAATGTAAATGAGCGGGAAGGGAAGCGCGAAACTGCAAAACCATCCGTAGCCAGTCCGCCGGCCAAGGCGGCAGCCGCCCCCATCATCAAGCCGTCGGCGCCTGTGACGGCATCGAAAGCGGCGAGCTATTCCGTGCAGGTAGGAGCGTTCAAGCAGAAAGAGCAGGCGGAAACCCGGGCCGCTCAGCTGCGGGCCAAGGGCTTTGAAGGCAGAATCGAGCCTCCCGATTCTTCTGACGGGCTTTTTCTTCTTAAGGTGGGCAGGTTCAAATCCCGCGCCGAAGCCGTCGCCATGCAGCTCCGGTTGAAGAAGAGCGGCATCAGTTCCTTCATCAAGACCAACTGATTCCGATGGATGTTGTGTATGAGTTCATCCCTCCGCGTGTGCATGCGGCTGAAGCTGCGGCAGGCAAAGAATTCGTCCCGTTAGGGACGAGTTGATTTTAGCCCGGCGCTTCAGCGCCGGGAGTCAGTGGAAAAAAGCAACGGAGTCCCGTAGGGACGATTGAGAGGGTACGTTAGTTCCCATACATCAATTTTTATTCACATAAATTTCAGCACGCATAATAAAGAGCCTATTCTGCAATCTGTTTTTCGCAAAAGTTTATTTGCCTATATGCGGGGCATGGTAATTGCCGGAAGTTGCATCGTAGGCCGGGAGCAAGGAAGAACGTCGTAGAATTAAAGGCTTTCATGAGGAATACCTGTCCTTTTCAAAAAAAATTGCATTGAATATGACGAAAAATATGTTTGGGGATGAATTCAGTCGTCCCTACGGGACTCCGTTGATTATTTCCGGCGGTCCCCGGATCCCGGCACTAAAGTGCCGGGCTAAAATCATTGCGTCCCTAACGGGACGCCCATTTCTCCGCAATATATATAAACTCCAGGTCGCGGCTGAGGGAGCGGCAACGGAGGGATCTAAAAGTGCGTCCCTAACGGGACGCTCATTTCTCCGCAATATGTGTAAACTCCAGGTCGCTTCTGAAGCGACCCACATGTTTTGTTAATTATTGCTATGTTGATGCTGTTGCCGGTGTTGAGTGGGGTGCTGCTTGCGGTTTCTTTTCCGCGCATCGGCCATGGCTATCTGGCCTGGGTGGCTTATATTCCGCTGATTGCTTTTGTCTATAAATCCAAAAACGCGGGACACGCATTTCTTGGCGGTTTCGTTGCCGGCGCAATTGAAATCTTCCTGTTAATGATATGGATCCCCGGCGTGATGCTGCGGTATGGCGGGCTGTCCACGGCGCTTGCATGGCTTGCTTTCGGGCTGATGATTGGCATGCTGGCGTGCTTTCCGGCGGCCGGCTGCGCGATTTCCAAATATCTCACAAAACGCGGCGGCGAATTTTTCTTCCTTTTATTTCCTGCCGTCTGGATTGTGCAGGAATATGCGCAGACATTATTCCCATTCGGCGGCCTGCCATGGCTTCTGGCCGGCTACTCGCAGTCTGATTATCTGAGCATGATACAAATTGCGGATATTGCGGGCGTCTTCGGAATTTCGTTCATCATCCTGTGGACAGGCGCGGCCATTGTCTGGCTGGCATTTCATAACGGGAGCAAAAGATCGAAATGCGCGCCGCTGATTGTTGCTGTTCTGCTGATTGCGGCATGTCTTGTCTACGGCCGGATTGCCCTGAATCGCTGGGATAATATAGAAAGCCCTTTTGGGGCAGCGATGCTTCAGGGAAATATTTCATTCGACGATACCGAATCTGTCCTGGCCGAAAAGTTCCAGCGCGGTTACGTGAAAATGGCCGACAAGCTGAATTCGGCAGAAACGGACCTTCTCATCCTTCCGGAATCGCCATCTCCCATATCCTTTCAATATGATCCTTCCTATCGCCGGACCCTGGAGGATCTGGCGCGGCGCTATTCGCTCGGACTGATTTTCAACAACATCCGGATGGAGGAAACGAAGGAGGGTACGCGGTATTTCAACAGCGCCTATTTCCTGGATGGCAGGGGGGTGCAGACCGGCATCTACGACAAGATACACCTGGTTCCGTTCGGAGAATATATACCGCTTGAAAAGCTCTTCTTTTTTGCCGAAACCATTACAAGGGATGTGGGCGCTTTCCAATCCGGAAAGGACTATAAGGTAATCAATATCGGAGGCAAGCCCGCGAACGCCATTATCTGTTTTGAGGCGGTTTTCCCTGATCTGGTCAGGCGTTTTGTGCGGCAGGGGAGCAGGTTGATAATCAATTTGACGAATGATGCATGGTATGGCGACAGTGCAGCGCCTTATCAGCATTTCGCTATTGCGCGATTCCGGGCTGTCGAGAATCGCAGGTTTTTGATCCGGGCGGCCAATTCGGGTATTTCGGGCATTATCGATCCCGGCGGAAGAGTGCAGGGCGCGACGGGGTTGCTGCAGGAAGCCATAAGCAGAGGACGGTTTGCATTCCTTGATGTGAAGACGGTGTACACGCGTTATGGCGATGCATTCGTTTTTCTATGTGCTATCATTTCGTGTGCGTTGTGGATAGCTGCCGGATTCCGTCGCGCGTCGCAGCCCGATAATTCCGGAATTGGACGCAGAGCAGGCAAATAACAAAGTGGGCGAGAGCCCTGGGCCTGAAGTTTATAATTTGAGACCGGATTGAAATGAGGGACCCAGACAGCCGCGAAGCGGCTGCGAAACGAAGCCCAGGGTTGGCTTCTTGCACGGTTCCTCCCAGGGTTGACCGCAAAAAACGCGGCCAAC
>JAFGIY010000171.1 GCA_016929335.1 Acidobacteriota bacterium
CCGTCCTTGTCGATTTATCGAAATCAAGGCTATTTTATCGCAGGATCGAAGGTTTAAATTGAGATTTTAGACATACCTATAATGCAGCGGGCTATCTCTGTTTTGCCCTCTTTTTAATATCACTCCCTGCCTCAGGGCAAACCAAAGCGCCGGCCGGGCTGCCCCGTTTTGAATTCCCGCTGTGGGAAGGAAACGCTCCCGGTGCGCTTGGCAAAGAAGCAAAGGATATTCCGACGTTGACTCCGTATTTCGCTCCGCAGGCGAAAGCAACCGGGACGTCTTTTGTTATCTGCCCCGGCGGCGGGTATGGCCATCTGGCGCCGCACGAAGGATTTCATTACGCGCTCTGGCTGAATGAGCAGGGAATTACCGGATTCGTATTGAAATACCGTCTGGGAAGCGGCGGCTACCGGCATCCGGTGATGATGCAGGATGTGCAGCGGGCCATCCGGTATGTGCGCGTTAATGCAGAGAAGTGGGGCCTTGATCCTAACCGGATCGGGGTAATGGGATCCTCGGCGGGCGGACATCTGGCTTCTACGGCGCTCACTCATTTCGATGCGGGAGACGCCGCGGCTGCGGATCCGGTTGACCGGGTCAGTTCGCGGCCCGATCTGGGAATCCTCTGCTACCCGGTCATCACGATGGGCCCCGATACACATGAGGGCTCGAAGCGGAACCTGCTCGGCGATAATCCCGATCCAGGGCTGGTGGCACTGCTTTCAAATGAAAAGCAGGTCAGGAAGGACACGCCTCCGACATTTATTGTCCACACATTTGAAGATGCAACGGTGAAGGTGGAAAATGCGATGGAGTTTGCCGCCGCGCTCAAGCGCCAGGGCGTGCCGTTTGCTCTCCACATCTATACCAAGGGAGCGCACGGCATGGGCCTCGGCTCCGCGCAGTGGGACCCCGAAAGCCGGCACATGTGGACGCGCGAATGCGCCCTCTGGCTCAAGGAACAGAATTTCGGCAGCGGCCCGAATAATTAACCGCGGATCTTTACCGATTTTCGCGGTGCGGCAGAGCCGCAACCAAAATAAATCGGTATCGGTATCGGGGTCGAATCAAGAGCCATATAAGGCGCAATCGGAATTACAGTGATTCATTTTAAAAGCCGACCCCGATCCATTTTGGTTGCGGCTCTGCCGCGCCGTGCAAATCTGTGTAAATCCGCGGTTAAATAGTCTTTATCAGGGCGCGCGATTCGCCGAGGCTGGTGCAGTAGATGGCGGGATCGTCCTCAACCGGGCACCGGGTTTCGCAGATGCCGCAGCCGATGCAGGCATCGAGGTCCACCACCGGCAACCGCTGCGGCGCCCATGTGCCGTCGGGCATCATCATTTCCGTTTCTACGAGATGGATGGCCTTCGGCGATGTCGGGCATTGCTCTTCGCATACGCTGCAGGAATCGCCCAAAGCGTAAGGGATGCATCGGTCCTTTTTGATCCAGGCCGAGCCTATCTTAACTTTGATTTTTTCTTTGATCTTGAGTTCCTTAATCGCTCCGGTCGGGCATACCTGCGTGCAAAGCGAGCAATAATACTCACAGGAACCGATTCGCGGCACCAGCACGGGCGTCCACAAACCTTCGGGTCCTGCCTGGTTCAGGGCAGGCTGAAGGGCATTCGTAGGGCAGACTTTCATGCATTCACCGCATTTGACGCACGCGGCAAGGAACTGCGGTTCAGGCTGAGCCCCGGGAGGCCGGATCAACTTCTCGGACGGTCTGCCGGATGTCGATATCCGAAAGAGCGGGATAACGGCCAGGCTGAGAGCTGAAGTAAAAATCCATTTGCGCCGTCCGAAGTCGATCGATTTAGCCTCAACCGGCGCGGCCAGGATCGGGAAAGTGATCGCCGCGGTGGGACACTTCGCGGCGCAGGAGTAGCAATAAACGCACTCACCCGGCTGCCAGTCCTCATTGGGGAAAGGAGTTGCCTGGGTCTGGCAGTGAAGCGTGCAGAGCTTGCACTGCGTGCACCTTTCCGCATCGACTTTTACTTTGACCAGGTTCCATCGCGCCAGGAGCGCAAACAGTGCGCCGGTTGGACAGAGGTATCTGCACCAGAATCGTTCCCTGTAGAGATTCAAAAGAATCACCGCCAGGAATATCAGACCGATCAACAGTCCCTGATGAAAGGTCCTGTTGATCGCGAGACTTTGCAGGAATTGACGGATGCCTTCCTGAGGAGCGCTTGATCCAAAGTTCGGAAGAACGGATGTTGCCGAATCGCCTGTGATGGCGAATGCCGGCAGAACCGTTGTGATAAAAGAGCGATAAAGGAAAGAAAGCGGATCGAAATAACCGGCAAGATCCAGGGCGAAAATGGATGCGATCAGCACGGCGATCAGAATTGCGTACTTCAGATACAGCAGGCGAGTCCCCGCGGCTTCCGGCGCATGCCATTTCATTTTCTTAAAGAGGTATGAAAAGAATTGCAGTACAGCGCCAAACGGGCAGACCCAGCCGCAAATGTAGCGGCCGAAGATAAGCGCCAGAGCGACGGGGATCAATGCCCAGAGGAAGGCCGCTAAAAAGGCCCTGGATGCCAGGAAACTTGTCAACCCGAGCAGCGGATCGAAGTGAAAGAAGCGCTCAACCGCGCCGATATAATCCTTTCCTGAGTAGCGCGTCTCCAAAAGGAGATAAACAAACAGGCCGAAGAAAAATATCTGGCTGAAGATCCGGAGAAGCTGGAGCCGTCGGTGAATAGATGAGAATTTTTTTGCCAAAAGATTGTTTCTCCCGGAAGTTCGAAATAGGCAGCCCCAACCGCCTTCAATCGGGGTCGGTATCGGTATCGGGGTCGGCTTTTTCCTCCGCACATTTCGACCCCGATACCGACCCCGACCCCGATTTTACTAGGCTCGGATCAGGACACTCAGGTTGCGTTTCAGGATGGGGAACTGTTCTCTGGACGCAGCCGCCTTGAACTGGCGGAGTTTCCGCTGGAGTGATTTCAGGAGCGCGTCGTCCGGCGCACCCTTCAATATTTTGCGCGTTTCTTCTTCCGAGACATCTTCCAGCTTGCCCGAAAGCTCGGCAATCCCCTCATTGGCCGGACAGGGCTCCTTGCACTTCATGCAGCCCATTAAAGCGTGATGCATGCTTCCGTAGATAAAGTTGGGAAATTCTCCGGGGTTTTCGTTAAAGAGCGTCAGGCATTTATCGATGTTGACGCTGTAGTTCCAGCGGTTGATGCATCGTGTCGGACACGTTTGTACGCAGGCATGGCAATGATTGCATTCCTCGAGAATGCGGAGCTCCGTCCAATGGTCTTCGGTGAATGGCTGATCTGTCAGGAAGGCGTAGAGCATGTTATAGCTGCCCATCCCATCCACGAAAATCAGGCTGTTCCGCGCATAATGCCCAAGGCCGCTGCGCGCAGCCAGCAGCTTGAGCGGCACGTTGGAAGAGATATCAACAACACGGCGGCCGGGACTCTTTATGACTTCCTTCTGGAGGATGGCTTTTAGCTTCTCTGAGTTCAGATCATCGTTGTAATACTGGAAAGGGACCATAACCCGATAGGAATTCCCATCCAGCATGAAGTTCGAATACATGTTTTTCGAATAGACGGCAACGACGATAACCGATTTGGCGCCCGTGAAATCGGCGGGCACCTTGAAATTCAAGGGAACTATCTGGTCACGATACAGTTTGGCGCTGCCCAGCTGGGTGTTACTCCGCGCGGTGTTATATTCGTTCTGAAGAGAAGGGAAGCGGCTTACGGGCAGAATCCGGTATTTATAGGCGGGAATTTGAGAGGGATCCACGGTCCGGCGCGGCCGGAACCGCCCGCGTCCCCGGCCTCCCCAGCCGCCGAAGCCTCCCGGATAATCCTGGGGCAGGAGCACCGCCGCCATCGCGGCCTGCTGCAGCCATTCCCGCCGGGTCCATTGCGATTTTTTTATGTTGGATGGCAAATTGCTCGATTCAGGGTCTTTGAGACTCAATGGATAATCTCCTTTCGTTACCTCACCGCAATATACAAAAATTCAGCCACATTGTTCTCTATATACGATCTGCGGCTGTTATGTTTCAAAACTGTCTGGAATCCGGACACGGATGCACGAATAAATGATCAGGGGAGAAAACAGAATCAGCTCGGTCAGCAGATACATAAGTCCGGCGCCTTCGAGACTTGGAGACCTGGAGCCTTTGAGTTGTCCGTTCGCAGACTCGAAGTCCTGCTATAGGAATCCTCCATGACTAAAAGCGGAAGGTATATTGCAGTTTAACCGTTCCCCTGTCGAAGCTTGAAACATAATCACGCTCGTAGGTTTTATACCAGCCGCGGTTCAGAACCAGGAAGAGATCGTTGCCCGGCTGCAGGATCCAGCGGAAGCGGGTCTGGAAACCGAGAATTCTTGATTCATTGTCATACTGGACCAGGTTAGACCAGGAAACATTGGGCGAGAAGTTATAGTTGGCCTGCACGGAAAAAAGCTGTTTGAAAAACTTTCCCTGTACAAGATCCACGTCAGCCCGTTCCGCCCCAAGTCCGAAAAGCAAGTGGTGGCTGGGTTTCAATATCAGCTCGGCCTCGAAATTTCTTTGTGTCCCGCTATAAAAATCTCCGAATTCGGAATGAAATTCGACAACCCAGAACCGCTTGGTGGCCGTCTCAACTCTTATGCCATAGCTTGTGAATTGATAGGATCCCGGCGGAAGGGTAACGCCTCGGCTGATAGGGAAGGGATAAGACAAGCGCTCGAACTGGGGCATGACTTCATACTCGAACATATCCCCTGAATTCAACTCAACCTCCAAGGGCGAAATGGCAACACTCCAGCTTTCCACCCGATCATTCAGGTCGGTGACTACCTCAGGAAAGGCATGGAAAGTGAACTGCCGGATCCCCCCCCTTTCCGGGCGGGGCCTGAACATCAGCGTGCCGTTTGTTTTTCGCATCCCGGTTCTGGGGACAAATCCGAGGGCGGGATGAAAGTTTTTCCCCACCTGTTTCCAGCCGACTCCGACATACCAGATATCATTGGGGTAGTCGATGGAGAATCCTCCTGCATAATCGGACGTGTCGCTGAATTCGTCATCCGTGCGGAGAAGGAAAAGACTGAGGATGAGATTCTTGTCGCCTCTGAAATTGGAGGTGGCAAAACGCGCGTCGGCGCCTATCAGTGAATTGTCCCCTGTGCCATCGGGATTGCCGCGCGTGAAAATGCCTCCGACATAGGATTGCTTCCAGAAATCGCGGCTGAATCGCGCGGCCAGCAGGTTCTGGCTTTCTAGGCCGATTTCATCGATCTTGTCGGTCTGGACGTTCATCAGGCCGATGTTGTAGCGGGATTGCCTGCCCGTAATCTTCCCTCCGGCGAGTATGGGGACTTCTCTTGAGATCCCGTTCTGCTCAATGAGCCCGATGCGCCTGCTGAAAAACGGTATGAGGTCAGGGAAAAAACTATTTCCGGTCGCGATTTCAAAAACACCGGCGCCTTCCAGAAAAAAGGCTCTCTTTTCCGGGTAAAAAAGATCAAAACGCGTCAGGTTAACCTGCCGGGCATCAACTTCGGTTTCCGCAAAATCGGTATTAACGGTAAGCGAGGCATTCAGGTTGGGCGCCAGATTTTTTGATACATCCAGGCCGCCATCGACTTCCCAATCATTTCCTTCTTTGTGCACTACCAGTCCATATGGACGGATATCGAGTCCCATACCCTGGCGGGCGTTCGGCAGCCCCTCCAATTGACCGGCTTCGGCGAGATTGGTCAGCCAGATGTTCTGGCGTGCGCCGGACCAGCGGTTCGTCTCGTTATGCCTCTTGATGCCCCGTTCAAAATTAAAGCCCCAGACGGTCTGGCCGGGTTTGAAGCGGAGCGTTTTAAAGGGAATGACAATCTCCGCGACCCAGCCTTCCTCGGTGATGCGGGCATGTGCGTCCCGGATCCCGTCCCATGTCGGGTCCGTAAACTCGGAACTGTTGGCGATCTGGCCGTCCGCCCGCGCGCCGGTGGGATTGACGTCGAAGAAGAAGCCGTTTCGATGATCCAGAAACGGATCGATCACGATCGAGATATTGTCATCCACATCCAGTTCGGCATCTCGTGTGAGTTGAGTTGCGATAACGGCGGAAGGTGTGCGGTCGAAGCAGGTGACGCCGAAATAGAGAGCTTCGCCGTCGACGAGAAGGATAGGTAACATAAGCTGCCATTTTGGTCGCAAATCCTCCCTCTGGCAGCAGCATTGGCTTCTGATAAGGACAGCTTATGTAAACTTCAAACCTCCGTCCTTGTCGATTTATCGAAATCAAGGCTATTTTATCGCAGGATCGAAGGTTTAAATTGAGATTTTAGA
>JAFGIY010000172.1 GCA_016929335.1 Acidobacteriota bacterium
CGTTGCCCAGGTGGTCGTAGGCCGAATAGCTCCTGGGAAAATTGCCGTGATAGATCCTGTAGTATGTGACGCTCGGGTCCCACGCCAGGGACACGTCGGCCGCCCGCAAAGCGACGGCCTGCAGCAGAAGGCAGCATATCGTCAGGATGGATTTCATTTGCAGCGGTAGAGGCCCGCGCTGAAGATTGTCTTCAAAACGCAGCCGAAGGTGGTTTTCCCGGGTTTGACGGAATTGTAGAGCTGCTCGTACATGGCGGCTTTCGCCAGTTTTTGTGTCCCAGAACACAGAACTTCCCGGCACCTGAGACCATGATGTTGCCGATAATAGATAAAACGAGTGATTCTATTTAAATGCAATATTGTGAGAGGACCTTCTCGGCATGTCCATAACCCATATAACCATTGAAGAGGGCAGCGCCCGGTTGATTTTCAGCCTGCCCTTCCCGTCGGCCTCGCCGGTTTCTTTTCGTGGCTTGCGGCTTCAATTAAAACTGGCCCTCGATTTCCTCGGCGCTCTCGCTCTTCTTGTTTTGACTGCTCCAATATTCCTGCTGGCTGCAGGCTTGATAAAGCTGACCTCACCGGGACCGGTTTTCTTTCGTCAGGAACGGCCCGGCATTTACCAGCGAAGGTTCAGGATTTGGAAATTTAGAACCATGGCGAACGGATCGGAAAAAGAACAACGCCGACTTGAGAGGGATCGAAAGACCGTTTTTTTTAAGCCATGCAACGATCCGCGTGTGACGCAAGTGGGCCAATTCCTCAGAAAGTATAGCATTGACGAATTACCTCAGTTGTTCAATGTACTGAAAGGCGAGATGAGTCTGGTTGGCCCTCGACCCATTTTAGAGTGTGAGCTGCGCCGCTTTGGGGAGTGGGAATTTCTTCGGCGTTTCAGCATGAAGCCCGGATTGACATGCATATGGCAGGTAAGCGGTCGCAGTAACACTTCCGACTGGGACCGGATAAGGCAAGACCTTGAATATGTGGACTCCTGGTCTCTCTTGCTGGATATCAAGCTCCTGGCTAAAACCGTCCGCGAGGTATTCAGGGCTACAGGCGCAAGGTGATCCCCCTCTGGAACGTCAACCGACATAGAAATAGAAAGGAGAAATAAATTGCCGGGTATGAGACGAATGGCGAGCTGCTATGGATGGTTCGTCGCGCTGGCCGTGCTGGCAGGCGGCGGCACATCGGCCTATTACACTCAGAAGCAGCCAGATCGCTTTGAAGCTTCGACGACTGTTGTTGTTGGGCCCAGCGTTCAAGTAGGGAATTACGAGCAAGCTCTTCGTGGCCTGGACATAGTGAGCAAGCGCAACGTGATGGCTACTTATTCACAGGTTCCTTCCAGCCGCACGGTCCGCGAGGGCGTGATCCGGGAACTGGCTTTGATCAGAGAACAGGCGCGCCATTACGGCGTCCGAGCTTCGATTTTGCCGGATACCAACGTGATTCGGATTACGGTCCAGGGCCCGGCCCCTCAACCAACGGCCGACTTCGCCAACTCTGTGGTTCGAAACTCGCAGAAGATGATCCATGAGATCTATGGTGGGATCATCACGTTCGACGTTCTTGACGGAGCGGCGATGCCCGAAAAAGCCATGGATCCCGGCATATTCCGAAAAATTGCCAGCGGTGCCTTGATCGGTTTGCTTCTAGCGCTGGGTTTGGCTTTTCTGATCGAGCGGCTCCATCCGAAACACGCAGGAGTGTCGGCAACAAATCTTCCAGAGGACCGGCAAAGCGAGCCATGTCTTTGACAGTATGTATAGAAGCCAAACGATGGCTGCCCGGCTTATCTGCTTCGCCGCGCTTACTGTGGTTCATTGCGGGGGCGTGCTCAATCCTGTTCGCCGCGATAGCGGGGAAATGGATAGGCACCGATCCGGGAATAGTCAATTTCGATCCGTTGCGGCTGGAACACATGCTGGTCCTGGCCGCTGCACTGCTTGGCTTCGCATTCCTGTATCGGAAGCCCGAGTCGGGTCTGCTTCTGCTCCTGGCGCTGCTCTATAGTAATGCTTCGGAAGTGGCTGTTCGCTTCCACGGGCTGCCATCCATCCTGCAAGGGCTGGCGCTGCTCTTGGGGTTGGTGGTTGTCGGCCGAGGGCTGAGCGAACCGCGTGAAAAGTTGCGCTGCGATATGTCATTAATGCTGGCGGCGGCTTACTGCATTGTGCTATTCGCCTCCTCCGCTCTCGCGGCGAATCCATCGCTCGCAGACAAACGGCTTATCGAACAGGCGAAATGCCTGCTCATCTTCGCTCTGGTGATAAATCTGGTTCGCTCCCGTGTAACCCTGGACCGGGCCACATGGACGATCCTGATTGTGGGGGCGGCCCTGAGCACAATCAGTTCCTTACAGGTTTTAACTTCTTCCTATAGTTGGGATTTCGGAGGATTCGGCCGCATAAAAGAAGGTGCGCAGATTGTGGGAGATATGCGCCGGCCACGGGTTAGCGGACCGTTGTCCGATCCTAATTTCTACGCGCAGATTCTGATCCCGCTCATTCCATTGGGGCTCTACCGGTTGCGGGACGAGAAATCCGCGTGGCGGAGACTGTTCGGCGCCTATGCATCGGCAGTATGTCTGCTGACGCTGTTATTCACATATTCCCGGGGAGCAATTCTGGCGCTGGGGATAATGCTGGGCATCCTCCTCATGATTCTTCGCCCGCCGCTGAAGCACTGCCTGGCAGGAGTCGCTCTGCTGGGACTTGCGGTGTTGCTGATCCCCCCGCAATTCGAACAGCGCCTGGGCACGCTCAGCCAATTCGTCGATACGAACGAATCGGCGGTTGCCAAAACCGACAGTTCCTTTCGACAGCGTGCCCTGCTGATGCGGGCGGCGTGGGAGATGTGGCGCGACCATCCAATTGCAGGAGTGGGCGCCGGGAACTACCCGGCGCGCTATCAGGAGTACGCGGACCGGGTCGGTTCCGACGTAAGCAGTTATGAAGAGTTCGGCGAAGAACGGTTTGCACACAGCCTTTACCTGGAAACGGGCGCGGAAACCGGTCTGGCAGGCCTGTCGGTGTTCCTGGCGATCCTTATTGTCGTCGGAGTCAAAGGATGGAGTGCGGTCCGGATTTTTCGCAGACTCGGAGACCTGAAGACCGCGCGGCTTGTCACATCGCTAATGATCGGATTGACAGGATATCTGACAACGAGCCTTTTTCTGCACGCGAGCTACCCGCGCTATCTCTGGCTTTTGCTGGCGCTTATCGCCGCCTCGGCTCAGATCGCGCAAAAAACACTTTTCGATAAGGGAATCAGTGGGCCGGCATGACAAACGCGGCTGCCATGATCACGGAAAATGTTGCACGCACAGATACGGTTGTGCCGCCGCCCATAGCCTACATAGTCTCACGTTTTCCGCGTCTGACCGAAACGTTCATTCTGCGCGAGATCATTGAACTTCAACGCCGTGGTCAGCCCGTGCTGGTTTTTCCTCTGCTTTCCGTACAACAACGGGTGCGTCACACAGAAAACAGCATGCTGGCAGGCAGGATCCACTATACGCCCTATCTGTCGCGGGAAGTGCTTGCGGCAAACCTGGAATACATCATGCGTTCGCCGGGCAGGTATCTGAAAACATTTTTCCGTGTGTTCTGGGGCAACCGGGGCTCTCTTTATCTGTGGAGTCGCGGACTTGCGCTTTTCCCCAAGTCTGTTTGCATCGCTCGACGGATTGCTGTTTCAGGAGCCCGACACATCCACGCGCATTTTGCCACTCACCCGGCGCTTGCCGCCATGATTGCTTCAGACCTGACCGGAATGGGATTCAGCTTCACGGCGCATGCGCACGACATATTCGTTCACAGGTGCATGCTTCGAGAGAAGATCCAACGTGCGCGTTTCGTGGTAACCATCTCGGAATTCAACAGGCGTTACCTCCTCCGCATCGCGCGAGGGATCCCCGAAGAGAAAATCCATGTCGTCCGGTGCGGCGTGGCCCCAGAGCAATACGGGCGCCGTCCGCTCCGCAACCACACCGACAGGGCGATTCCGCATATACTCTGCGTCGCCAGTCTGGAGCCGTACAAGGGGATCGAGTATTTGATCCGCGCGTGCGCCAGGTTGCGCCGGTCTGTCCCGGAATTTCAATGCTCGATAATCGGCGAGGGAAGAGATCGCACAAGGCTCTCAACCTTGATCCGTGAGCTGCAGCTCGAGCGGGAAGTGCACCTTTTGGGTCCCCAAATGCAAGACGAAGTCGCGGAGCGACTCAGCCGCGCGGACCTCTTCGTTTTGCCGAGTGTCGTGGCCCAAGACGGGCAGATGGAAGGAATTCCTGTGGCGCTGATGGAAGCGATGGCAAGTGGAATTCCAGTCATTGCTACGCAAATCTCCGGCATTCCCGAACTGATCGACCATGGCCATAGCGGTCTGCTTGTCCCACCCGGCGATGAATCAGCATTGGCCGAAGCTTTATCGGTGCTGTGTCTCCGGCAAGATCTTCGTGACCAGTTCGGCTTACGTGGCAGAGAAAAAGTTTCCGCCGGCTTTCAACTGAGAAAAAACGTCGCCAGTCTGGATTCGCTCTTTCGTGCGGCATCATCCGGGAATTCAGCATTTCAACGGAAATCTAACAACGTTTCTCCAGAGCTGGTCGCAGGTATCCGGCAAATTCTCCTCCGCGGCTCGAGCGGACACGCAACAGACGAAATGCAGATCGCGATAGAGGCATTGCACCCGGGAGCAGGTGGACACGACTCTTCGGTCTTCGTGGTCCGAGTCCATGGGTTCTATCCGGGCCTGATTTTGAAGCAGCATCGGCCCCGACAGAAGCCGGAAAACGCAGGGCAGTGTGCCCGACGTGAGTATGAAATACTCCTTCATCTGGCTCAGCAATTGCCGCGCCTTTCGCCGCACTTTGGAGTTCCGGAAGTCCTTGCCTTCTTTCCCGAATTCAACGCGCTGTTGATTTCTGAGTGCCCGGGCGAAAACCTCGGACGGCAATTGCGCTGGGCGCAATTTCGTCGCGGCAGCTTCGGGACAGCGGCAATTTTGAGGGGAGCTGCGGCCTCTGGAGAATGGCTGGGCACTTTTCACGAGGCGACGCTTCGGCACGAGGCGGCAGATTCGAAGATCCGATATGATATCGAAAGCTTCTTTGAAAGCGACCTGCAGACCTGCGCCCGGCTGGGCCTGGACGAGAGGCTGGCGCTCCAGGTGTCCGGGCGTTTCGCGCGTGAATTCCCGGTGGCTTTAGCGGCTGACCTGCAATGGACTGGACACCACGGCGACTTTGGCCCTCATAATGTGTTTTTATCTCCTGAGCGCACGCTGGTGATCGACTTCGAAGGATTTCGAATCGGGCATCCTGTCGAGGATGTGGCCGATTTCCTGGTGCTGGTCGATCTGCTTCCTTCCTACCATGCGGGAGCTTCCCTGCGCCGCGGCATTCGCGAAGCCTTTCTGGCCGGCTATACCGGGCGGCGACCGCTAAAACTTGATTTAATAAAGATTTTCGAGCTGCAGGCCCTCGTGAAGCGAATGGCCCATAACCCGCAACTGGATCCGTCGCATTCTGCGCAGTTCGGCTCGAGGAGGGAACGTCTGTTGCGATCCTATCGAAGACATTTTGAAGTGTTGCTATGATTCCGGTGAAAGAAGAAAACGAGAAGAATGCGGCAGATCAGGCCTACACCATCTGGGCCGGTCGGACCATACGGGGCGTAGCATGGACATACGCCGCAGTGGCGGGCAGCCGGGTGGCCGCGTTTGCCAGCTTGATTGTGCTCGCGCGGATACTCACGCCCTCCGCATTCGGACAACTCGGGTTTGCCCTGCTTGTAATTACCTACCTGGACGCACTGGGAGACCTGGGCGCCGGCTCCGCATTGATTTTCTACCGGAAAAAATCAGAGGAGGCGGCGCAGACCTCCTTTCGCATCAACCTTATTACAGGGGCCCTGTGGTGGTGTGCCGTCACAGCTCTGGCTCCGTTTGCCGGAGGTTTTTTCCATGATGAAATGGTGGAGCCTCTGCTGCGGGCGCTAGCCTGGATTTTTCCTATCACGGCTCTCGGCAACACCCATGACGCATTGCTCCGAAGCAATCTGTCGTTCGGGCGCCGCCTCGTGCCGGATTACGCCCGCTCGTTCACGAAGGCTATTTGTGCTGTCGCGCTTGCCTGGCAGGGCTGGGGCGTGTGGAGCCTGGTCTGGGGGCAATTGGCCGGAGCGGCGATATGGACTCTGGCGCTTTGGGCACTGATGGAATGGCGCCCGAAATTTCGAGCCCCGATGAGCCTGGCGCGCCGTATGCTTCGATACGGCTGCCATATCGCTTCCATCAATGTGCTGTCGACTATTGTCCACCACTTTGATCTGCTGATCGTCGGCCGGATTCTTGGAAGCGCCGCGCTCGGTTTTTACACTCTTGCCTCCCGAATCCCCGATGTTTGCATCACCATGCTGATCTGGGCTGTAGACATTGTGGCCTTCCCTTCCTTCACAAAATTCCAGGACGACCTCGTCGCTCTACGCCGGGCTTTCCGGGCTACTCTGCGGTACGTCTCGATCGTCACACTTCCGGCAGGGTTGGGAATTGCTTTGACTGCGGACCTTGCCGTGTCGCTGTTATACGGCGAACGATGGCTGCCCGCTGCGCCCGTGGTTGTGGGACTGTCATTTGCCGCGGTTCTGAGATCGCTGGGTTCGCATGCAGGAAACATTTTCAAGGCTACCGGCCGGCCCGACATTCTGACCAAAATTGGCATTGCCCGCGCAGTCTTGCTCGTGCCGACACTGATCTGGAGTACACGGTGGGGCATCCCCGGCGTGGCAGCCGTCCAGGCAGCGGTGACGGCCGCCAGTACGCTGGCAACGCTGATTATTGCGGGACGGATTCTGGCCATACCGCGCCGCGCCTGGTGGCAAGAGTTGCGGCCTGCAGTTGTTGGATCGGTCGGCATGGTGCTGGCGGCTCTCGCTGTTCGCTTGCTGGCTGCAAATTGGCCGCCGGCTGCGATTCTCTTCTTGACGGCATGCGCCGGGGCAGCCGGTTACGCGGCGGTGCTATATTTCAACAGCCCCGCAATTTTTTGCCGGATCCGCTCCGGGATTGTGTCTTTGGTTGGCCGGCGTGCGGGAGGATTAACAAATGCAATTGAATGAAGCAGAAATCCGGCCGCAACCGGAACAGATGGCAATGTGCTCGACGGCTCAGGCCCCGTCGGCATTTAACGGCTTGAATCGCCGATACGCAATCCCGCTTGCCTGCCCGTCCGCGTTTCGCTTCTACCTCGATCACCTGGCAGTGCCGCACTCTCTGTCTGAGATGATCTGGACAGTGCTGGCGCGCAGATGGCCGCGGCTCAAGTATGGCATTTTGCTGGCCTCCAGTAAGAGAAACAGCGGCGTATGTCATGGGCCACAACCGGAAACCACAGGAGAAGCAATGGCCAAATCGCTGTGCCTGGGCCGCGAGTCGCGGAAGCCCCTGCGATCCGATTCTCTCGCTCTGCTTACATGCAACTACAATGGCCGCGCCCGAGTCCGCCGAGCCGTATCCTTCCTTTTTGATGATGTATCGCCTGTCCCGCTTGCCGTCGCCAAATTCAGCTCCGACCCGGGTGAATCGCCGGTACTCAAACATGAATACGAGACCATAAAGAAGCTCGCCTCGATATCCGGCGGGAAACAACCCGGACTCGTACCGCAATCCCTGGGATTTCTTGAAGAGTCGCCATGGACGGTCATGCTGGAGAGCTGGTTGCCAGGCAGAACCGCGTATTTTGAAATGCGGAACAGTTGGAATGCCCTGCAGCATGTTCCCAAGCACTTTCGCCTCGCCCTGGAATGGCTGATGGCATTCCAGCAAGCTGCCGGAATCAAAAAGGTATCCCTGAACGAATCCGCAGTCCGGGATTACGTGTTGCGGCCTCTTGAGAAACTTGCACAGCAGCATCGCCTGTCAACCGCAGAGCTTCATTTGATAGAGAGCACAGAAAACCTCGCCCAGCGGCTTTTTGGAACACAGCTGCTCCTGGTCTCAGGCCATGGCGACTTCTGGAGTGGAAATCTCGTGGTTGATATAAACACCGCGGGGGTGATCGACTGGGAACATTTCATATCCGAAACCCTTCCATTCGACGATTTGTTTTTCTTCTCCACTGCCTATGGGCTGAATTATCCCTGGAAAATCGCGCGCTGGGCTGCTGGCGAAACCGCTTTCCGGGCCACCTATCTGCAGGCGACCGAAATCGCCGATCATGTGCGCAAATTCCTGCTCACATACTGTAATGCTACGGGACTCTCGACAGAACTGCTCCAGTTGTTTTTCCCCGTTTTCATAGCCAGGCGAGTGCTGGAGGAATCTTCAGGAGGGTCTGGGGGCGAAGGTGCATACATAGCCGGGGGGTCAAAAACGACGTTCTCGCGTCTGAGAGGAGCTCGTTCAGAAAAGCCCTCCCGCCGGTCAGGAATGTGGCGACGTTTCTTTCAGATCTACGCCGAACGAAGCGAGCCGGTCTGTTTCATCGACCGGCGGAGGCATTGGAGGCAGGCTTGACGCGCGCACTGGCATTGATCAGCGGATTGCCAACGGCGGGGGCTGAGAAAGTGACTGTCGGTTTTCTTCGGCGGTTGCATGGCACGGAGCACAGGGTCAGCATTTGCACGGTAACCAGCCGGCACGATGGCCCGCTAGCCAAGGAAATCGAGGCATCCGGCGTTGTGCGCCACGACCTGGGAGCCTGCCGCCTGGCGGATCCGCTCGCCCTGGTCCGCCTGCTTCGTCTGTTGCGATACGAGCAGCCGGACATTATCCATGCGCACGGCCAAGATGCGTCCATTCTGGGGGCAACGGCCAGGCTTGTTTCCCCGCATCCTCTGATCATAACAAGGCATGTGCTGGATGAACCGCAGGGGAACATACGGCAGAAGTGCCGCGCGCAGATGACTCTGTTGGCGCTGCGACGAGCTGACTCCGTTATAGCAGTTTCGAAAGCTGCGGCCCATCGGCTTTCCGATATCGCGGGATTGCCTCGGCCGAAAATCCGCATAATCCCGAATGGCATCGATCTGGAGCCATTTGTTGCGAGCGATCTGCCGGCGCGGGGTAGACAGCTCAGGGAAAAGCTTAGGTTGAGCCCGAATGCCTTTGTTGTCCTGATGCCTGCGGCGCTGCGCGAGGGCAAAGGCCATGAAGTGGCTCTTGCCGCAATGCCTCGCCTTAAGGAGATGATTCCGGGCCTCCGCTTACTGTTTGCCGGCAGCGGAGCATGTGAATTCGCTCTGAAACAGCAGGCGAAGCCATTTGGAGATCGCGTGCTTTTCCTGGGCGACTTTTCGGAGATGCCCATTCTGTTGAGCGCCTGCGATCTGGTCATACTCCCTTCCATGTCTGAAGCCCTGCCCACGGTGTTGATCGAGGCGGCAGCAGCCGGACGCGCAGTCGTGGCCACCAGAGTTGGAGGGACGCCCGAAGTGGTCAAAGAAAACTGCACCGGTTTGCTGGTTCCGCCAAACGATCCGGATGCGCTGGCGGCCGCAGTCGGCGATCTGGCTAACAATCCCAAGCAACTCAAGGCGTTTTCCGAAGCTGCGCGAGCGCACGCGAGAGAGAATTTCTCTTTGGAACTGCAGGTCCGGCGGACATTGGAGCTCTGGTCGGAAATCATGGATCGAAGGGCACGATGAAAATACTCTGGAGCATTCCTGCAAGGGGTGAGCGCCTCGGCTCGAGCCGCGGAGATCTGGTTCGCGCTAAAAGAATGATTGAGGCTCTGAGGCAGATTGGCCACGAAGTCAGGGTTGTCGAGTTTGGGTCGCCCCCTGCGGTGTCGGCCTACCGCCAGGTCTTCAGCCGCGTGCTTCCTCCAATGCCTGCCATGGTAGCACGGGATGCAGGCCGCTGGCTGGCTTCTATCCAACATGGACGGCGTGCAGCACTTCAGGCAACCCGATTCGGCGCGGACGTCATCGTCGAAACACAGGTGGGATTCTCATTTTCGGGCGCCGTCGCCGCCAAAAAAACGGGGCTGCCGCTGATTCTGGACGACTGTTCCCCCAGTTGCGAAGAAGAAATCCTCGGAGCAGGGCTGCCCAGTCTTGCCCGTCATGCGCTGCGACGCCTGGCGCAAACCGCGGCATTGGTCGTCGCCACATCACAAGAGATCGCGGAGAGCCTGGCCCGGGAGGGCGTGCCCGGAGAAAAAATCCGGTTGATACCGAATGGAGTTGCGCTGCGTGATTATACGCGTGCGGCCGTGGAGAATGCGCGTCAGCGGATAGGTCTTGCGGATTCCTGCGTCATCGGATTCGCCGGCTCTTTTCAACCGTGGCATGCGAGCGGCCTGCTCGTGAATGCTCTCGAGACGCTTCGTGACAATCCCTTATGGCACCTGTTGCTGGTTGGCGACGGCCCTGCCCTCAAGCCGGCTTTGGAGAAACTGAACAGTCTGGGCCTGGGAGTCCGCACAACCGCCACAGGACCGGTATCTCCGGAAGCGGTGCCCGAACTCGTTGGGTGCTTCGACATCGGTGTCCTGCCTGGGAGCACCAACTATTGCAATCCGATGAAACTGTTCGAGTACGCGGCTGCCGGCGCCGCCATCGTCGCTCCCGATTTGCCGCCCGTGCGCAGGATCATACGGAACCTCAACACAGGCCTGCTTTTCAAGCCCGGCAACCGGGAGGAACTGGCGGCTGCTCTGCGCATGCTTCTCTTCGATGCCGGATTGCGCAGTCGACTCGCAGATGAAGCCCGCCGGTCTATCGGGTTTGAGGAAGACTGGAGTGCGCGCGGCCGTAAGTTAGCGTTGGCAATTGAGCCGATTCTCACGAGCAGACGAAGCATCGGAAACTCAAATGCCATGGAGCTTCCGGATCACCAAATTGCCGCCTGGCCGCCGGTGATGAACAAGCCCGGCTATTGGTTTGAGCCTGCAGCACAGCATCGGACGGTCCTTGGAGCTATCGAGCCTCTGGGATTTTCCAGGATAAAGGAAAAAGAGATTCCAAAACCCGAAAAGGGGACAAATCATGAAGGCGGAACTGATTCTCTTTGCAAGTCTTAGCCTGGTGGCTTACGTCTACGTGGGCTACCCGGCGATGCTGTGGCTGCTTGGCAGCCTCAGGGAAAGAAAGACACGGAGGGCGCCTATTACACCGGCCGCAAGCGTGATCATTGCGATGCACAACGAGGAAGCCGTGATCAAGCACAAGCTTGAAAACACGCTCTCGCTTGACTACCCGAATGAGCAGCTTGAAATCATTGTCGTGTCGGATGGTTCGACGGACGGATCCGATGAAATCGCGGCGCGCTATGCACCGGAGGGAGTGCGTCTTCTGCGCCTCGCACGCTGCGGAAAGGTGCGGGCACTGGAATCTGCAGCCGCTCAGGCTCGCGGGGATATTCTTGTGTTTACAGACGCCAACACCTGGATTATGCCGCATGCGTTGCGGGCTCTTATCGCGCATTTTGCAGATCCGAATGTGGGAGGCGTCTGCGGATGCAAAAAGGTGGGCCGGGCAACGGCCTCCGAATCTATGGTCCCTGGAGAAGGCTTTTACTGGAAATATGAGCAGTTTTTGAAGAAGTGGGAAAGCCGCACCGGAAGCACCATCGCGGCCGACGGGGCCCTGTACGCCATCAGGCGAGAATTATTTCACCGTTGCGCCAATCCGGCTCTGGCCGACGATTTTGCGATCTCCGGATATGTTCCACTCCAGGGAAAGCGACTGGTCCTCGAGCCGGAGGCAGTTGTCTGGGAAGAGCCGCCGATTTCGGCCGATAGCGAATTCCGGCGCAAGGTGCGGGTGGCCAACCATGTCATCCGATCAGTATGCGAACTGCGTCAGGCTCTGAATCCGTTGCGTACCGGCTTTCATTCCGTAAAGCTGTGGTCTCACAAGCCGCTGCGTTACCTGGTGCCAATTCCTTTGACTGCCGCATGGATCGCCAGTTTCTTCCTGGCGGGCGGCTCGGTTTTCTATTCCTTGTTGCTTGCCCTCCAGTGCGGATTTTATGCCCTGGCTCTGGCAGGCTTTTTGTTCAGAAATCATGGATTGGGGTGCCGCCCGATGCTGCATACGCCGTTCTATTTTTGCATGGCGCACTCGGCGGCTCTGATGGGTGCCTTTTCAGCGCTGCGCGGCAAGCGAATCGTCTCATGGACCCACCAACGATCCAGTTCAGATTTGAAGCCCGTCCGCAAATACCCCGGATAGTGAGGATCAAATGAAAAATGCCATCGTTGCATGTTTCATGGCCATGATAATAGCCCATTTTGCGCTGTCTCAGGACATCGAACAGGAGTCCGAATTTGTCCGGTTGATGAACGAGCGTTCCCGGCTCCTTGAGAGTCTTGAGGCAGATCCGGCGCCGGATATTGAGACCTCGATGCGGGCACGGCTGAAGGAGATTGAAGATAAGATCGGCGAAATGGGAATCGAGGTGCCCTCGCCGCCGGCTCCGCTCATGAGTGAAGCGGATCGGACGGACCTGCCGCTTCCACGTCCGGCATCGCCCTCCATTGAAGGCAAGCGCTATCGTTTCGATTTCGGTGTATCCCCTTCATATGCGGACAACTACTTTCAGGCTGTTGCGGGCTCGCCTCGGCAAGCCGCTTGGTTGACCAATGTTTCGGGCTTGTTTCAGTTCGCTTTGGCTCGGAGTGGGCATAACCAGCTTTCGGCCGGCGTGGATATTCAGCGCAATATTGTGGAGGGGATCGATAATGCGGATTGGAATTCCTACGGAGCCAGGTTGAGCTACACGACACCGGCAAACCAGCTTACGCTTCAAGGAGCCTATGGACCGCGGCGGCTGACGTTCCTTGCGCCCGAAGATTATCCCGGCCTGGCAACCACCTTGGCGCTCGGTTCCGATTACTCTCGTCGTCTCACACGCAGGGCGCGCGCGCGTGTCTTCTATCGCCGCAACGACGTGCGCTACCCGGAATTTGACGATCGGAACCTGATATCACACATGGCTGCGGGGGATGCTCGATACCAATTCCATAAACTGTTTATTCCCGGGATCGGGTATGAGTGGACCGGAGCACGGGCCCGGTCGGAGAATTATTCCTACACGGAAATGACACCTGTCTTGCTGCTCGGCGCTCGCTTCGGAAGAACGGCGACCTTGAACCTGCGATATCGCTATAGGCAGCGCACCTACGCAATCGACGACGCCCGAGCCAGCAATTTCGGCCGCAAGGACCGGCGGCATGACGCTTACATGTACCTCAATATAGCGCTTGGAAAACATCTCGGGTTGACCATGTACGGCAGTTATCTCCAGAATCTCTCTACGCGGGCCGGGCGAGGTTTCAAGGCGATCAACGGCGGCGCGACGCTGCGGTGCATGCTTCCCGGCAAGTAGGATAATCCAGCGGATCCATTGCCGAGGCACAGAGTCTTTTGCTGGAGAGATCTTGGGGGTGCAGGCAAAAACTCACCTATTCACAAAGGGAGCCGGGAGAAGCGGCTATTGCTTCTTAGAAACGCCACCCAAGCTTTCACCCTTGATTCTGAGCTCGCTGCACAATCTGCAAGTTGAATCATTATGTGCAAAGAGCCCTCACGGGGAAGAAGCGCATCCGTGCGGTCCTAAGGGCTCGCGCAAAAATAACTTCACATTTTGCTGCCGGCTCTCAACTGTAAACTCAATTCGAGAAAGGACGCAGAAATTTGCATTTCTAAAAGCCGGCAGCCCTCCGGGGCGCGGCGGCGGGCGCGCATCTGCGGCGTTGCCGCTCCTCGACGATGTCCCGCATCGCCTGCGTCGCGGCGCCTTGCATCTGCCCGCCCGGCGCTCGCGCCAA
>JAFGIY010000173.1 GCA_016929335.1 Acidobacteriota bacterium
CACCGGAGGCATCATCCTCATCGGCGAACCCTACTGGCGGCAGTTGCCGCCGACGGAAGATGTTGCCAAGGGATGTCTTGCCAACTCAATCTCCGACTTTCTCATGCTTCCAGAGCTTCTCGCGTCTTTCGGCCGCCTTGGCTGCGACGTCGTTGAAATGGTTCTGGCTGACCAGGACGGCTGGGACAGATACGAAGCAGCCAAATGGCTCACCATGCGCCGATGGCTTGAAGCCAATCCCGGCGACGAGTTGGCGAAAGATGTTCGAGCCCAACTGACCGCGGAACCCGAACGCTACGCCGCATACACGCGTGAATACCTGGGCTGGGGTGTGTTCGCGCTGATGCATCGGCATATGGGGGTCGGACCGGGCTAAAGCAATGACCAATAAAGGGATGCTATCGATACCGCCTCCTAAAAATGGTCTTAGACTCGATTTTCATACCCCTTTTATTCATTCTAAGGCTATCCAGGAAAGGGGGATCGGAATGACTTCTAGTGAACTTCCATACGCCTGAAAATTAGGGTCCCAATGATAAATGCAAGCACTCCAGTCCCGATTAAAATGGATAATGGCGTCAGCATTTCGGTTGCGGTAAAGCCGCGCCATATAGCCCCCTCGAATGCGAGGATTGCCCACTTCACCGGGCTGATGCCGCCGAGGGATAGCATCCAATCCGGCATGAATATCATCGGTATCATGCCGCCGCCGAACATTGCCATTACCAGCAGCACCGCCCACCCGATTCCGCTGACGGATCGTACCGTTCGTCCGAGGACAGAAAGCAGCATCATGATGCCGGTGAACGCTATTGCAACCGAAATAATCACCGCACTCACCATGAGGAAGGATGAGATCTTTATGTTAAAAATGGTGATTCCGAAAATCATCAGAAAAGTGCAGATGGCAACCGTTGCCGTCATACACGCCAATGCCTTCCCGGCCAGCAGATGACCAATCCCGATCGGGGCTATTCGAAGCCTCTGGAGGGTTCCCGTAGTACGCTCTACAACGATCGAAATGCCGAACGCAGCCGCAACACCGATGATTCCCCAGATCATTCCCTGTGGAAAAGTAACCTCGTAAGCGTTTGTCGGCCCCTGCCTGATTCGCTGAACATCATGGGTTGTTACATGGAGCGGTGTGAATTCAGGGCCGCCATCAGCGGCGCCGTCCGTCTGTCCGTTGTCTGCCGCGCCAGCGGAGATTTCGTCCTCTGGAAGATCGGAATAAAAGCGGTTAAGGTCTCCCATCAATTTTATGAGGTTCTCTTTGACTCCTCCCTCCAAATCCGCATCCTCTTCGATACTTGTCCTTGTGCGCTCAAGGTTATGCCGCATCATCGTTTTGTCGGCAAATAGATCCTCGTACCGCTTTGCGCCGTACTTCATCAGGATACCCTGGAGCATCGCCGATTCCGCGCGTCGAGACGGATCCACTCCCACCTCAAGTTCGGGAGGATCTCCATAGAACAGGCGTTGGTACGCTTCACTGAAACCACCTTTAATTCGGATGTAGGCAACATATTTCCCGGTGCGCACCTGCTGTCGGGCGCTGTCGAGGGTGGATGCGGTCAGTTTAATTTCGGATGCATCCTGGAGTGTCTGTATGAATTTGCCGGAAATTTCCGTGCCGTCATCATCCACAATCAGGACGGACATTGCACTGCTTCCGCCCCCTCCGGAACCGAATATGGAGCCAAAGAGAACGGCTATGATCAGCGGGAAAAAGAATGTAAAGAAGAAGCCGGCTTTATCGCGAACAAGCAGTTTCAAATCCTTTGCTGCAATAGTGCATAGTGGTCCCATACTAATCCCTCAGGTTTCGTCCGGTCAGATTTAAAAACACCCGTTCCAGGTTCGGATACTGGACGCTGATTTCACCAATGGTTCGCTCTGAGTGAAGCTTATTGATTTTCGCTACAGGATCTTCCGCTTCATAGGAAACGCTGTTCCCATTATGCTTGATAGTCACAACCGGCCTGCCGCCGTGTTTTTTGAGCAGTTCCTGCACCGTGCCAAGCGCATACAATAGACCGTGGTCCACGATGCCTATCCTGTCGCAAAGCTGCTCGGCTTCCTCCATGTAATGCGTAATATAGATCAGGGTCTTCCCCTGGCTATGTAATTCGCGGATCTGTTCAAAGATGGCATTCCTGGACTGCGGATCCACCCCGACGGTCGGTTCGTCAAGAAAGATCAGATCGGGATTATGGACGATGGCGCAGGCTAGATTCAGCCGCCGTTTCATGCCGCCGGAAAACGACGCGACTTTGCTGTTTTTCCGTTCAAGAAGCGACACAAATTCAAGCGCCCAGTGAGTCTTTTGCGCCAGTTCTGTGCCTTTCAATCCGTAGACGCTGCTGAAAAAGCGGACGTTTTCCTCGGCACTAAGATCCTCGTATATGGCAAGCGCCTGGGTTGCAACCCCGATACTTTTACGCGCAATCGGATCGTTCGGCTTCCGACCGCCTTCAAGCTCAATTGTCCCTGAATCAAGCTGCAGCAATCCTACGGCCAGGTTAACCAGGGTGGTCTTTCCAGCGCCATTTGGCCCCAATAATCCGAAAATTTCTCCTCTCTGTATGGAAAGAGACAAATCATTCACCGCATGGATTTCGCCAAACCGTTTGCACACGTTCTTAAAAGTGATCATTCGAATCCCCACTTTATACTACGGTTAAGAATTAAGAATGGATGCTCTTTATATCATAATCTGTAAGGGGAAAGGATCATGATGCGCACATGTGGAAGGAATCGTCCGCTGTCTTCATGCAGTCATTTACATCCGGCAAAACGGGACGATTGGAAATTGCAGGCGCTCGAAACGGTTTTGTGCCGCACCTTCGCAGGCTCGCCAATAATGCCTCTTCCAATCCCGGCCTCACGGCCGGAGCTTATGATTCATTGGGCAATCCACCGCCTCAACTTACGATATACGATATGTCTGTTTGAATGCCTTCGATCCGGTTGCGGCTTTATCTTGCAGCGAAATCCTGTTGTCGAAAACGGCTTTTAAATACACGATTACCTTATTGCATCCTTATCGCTTCTTCTGCGGCCACTGATATTCACTATCCCAGTCGAGAAAAGCGCGAACCTGCTCCATATTCTTGTCAAGCCAATCGTAGACTTCCTTATCCTTGCTGCCTGCATGAATCAGATAGACAAATGCCTGGACATAGCCTTGCTTATGCATTGCTAGAAAGTATGGGACATAATATCTGCCGGTAAATTTCAGCTTGCCTTGTTCCTTGCCGACCATTTCCAGCGTGATTTGAAAGAAGCTTCTTAATTGTTCAACCTCCTTAGCCATTCCGATGCCTCGTTCTTGGTAGCAGGCGAGCATAAAAACCGGGTTTCCTGAAAGCCTGTCGAATGAAAAATGAGCCGTTTAAACAGTCACGGCTCTGTCGGTCCGGCTCCGCTAAAAACTGAATCTGGCTCCGAATCGCATGGATCGCTCCGAGCCCGCTGCGGTCGCCGTGATTTGTCCGAACGTTGGCGTGCCGAACTCGCCGGATGGATTCACGAATTGCGGCGAATTCGTGATGTTGAAACACTCGACTCGCAACTGGATTCTCGCTTCACCGCCGAGACTTACATCCTTCGAAATTGCCATGTCCATCCTGAAAATGCCTGGTCCGTCTACCGTATCGTTACGCCGGACATTTCCCCATGCGGCAGCAACCGGCATCGAGAATACGGACGCATCGAAATAGGCTTGTCCAGGACCGACACCCCCGAGAATGCCCGGAACTGCTCTCATATCAGGACGCTGCGTGTTATAGGGAGCATTCAACAAACCGTTAGATGCCGTAATATCAATCGGGGTTCCCGACTGTGCAACGAAGTATCCGCTGAGCCGCCAGTCCTTCAATATATCGCCGAACCTTCCGTACGAGCTTGCGCGATCTCCCGAATGCAAAGTGAAGGCGGTTGTGAACGCATGCCTGCGATCGAAATCTGAGCGTCCCCAGCTTCCTTCGGGATCTGCAGGAGTGGAGATCCTTCTGTTTTCGCCGGCATGGTCGCGAGAGCGGCCGAGAGTGTAGGAAGTTTTGAACCATAGTTTCCCGCCCTGGTTTTCAAGAGACATCTGAAATGCATCGTACCCGGTGCGGCTTGCCCACCACGTAAAGGTCGATGCTCTGCGTCCGAATGCCGCAAATTGCGGTCTGCCGGCATCACCGGCGCCAGGCTGCAGGCCTGCATTCAGATCAAGCAGGAGAGGCACATCGACACCACGGCTTCCAACGTACCTTGCGTCGATGCCGAGATCAAACGGCAGGTTTTGCATTACGCCGATATTCCAGACTCGCAGGCGGCCCTCAATCATCGTGCGAGGCACGTCAAAATAGCTTTGGGCAAGCAATTCAGTTGCATCCGCTTCAAGCAAGCCGGAGGAAGGGATGGGTACCGAAATTGCGGATGGCAGTCCCGACGCCAGGCTGCCCGCTGAAAGGAAAGCGCCAGTCTTTGCTATCTGATCGTTCTGCACCCGTGGGAAGTTGGCAGCATGCCAACCTTCGACAGGCAACAAAGCCTGAATGCCATAGCCGCCGCGAACGGTCGTTTTCGGAGTGATCTGCCAGGCTGCGGATGCTCTCGGCAATAGCCAGTGATGATAGCCCGCAACTCCAAGATTGGAGGGAACGGTTCCATAGCCGGATACGCGCAGCGTATTGGTTGCAGGATTGTAGTCTGAAAGTCCGCCCCGGGTATCAAGGCCGACGGGGGCGGCATGGTATTCATAGCGCCAGCCCAGATTCACAGTGATCTTATCCGTCACCTTCCACTCATCATTGGCGAAAAAAGCCAATTCATTGCGATACATTCCGAAGGCGCCGGCCGGAAGGTTGCGTTCGAAGGAATCCGACGCATCCAGCAGGAAGCTTGCCAGCGCATTCGCCAGGCCGCCTTGAGAAGAAACGTCGCCCGCGTCAGCCGTCTGCAGCGCGCCGAAGCGATATGCGCCGCGCGGTCCTGCATCGCCAAGGCCGCCAAACATGTTCTCGCGCCTGCGTCGGATATCCATACCGGCGCGCCAGCAGTGATAGCCCCATATCTTCGTAGCCATTGCATTTATCTGCAGAATGCTCAGGTGGCGGTCGCCGGGTAGATTGCCCGCGAAGCCAACGAGCGGACCGGAATAGCCGTCGATACTGATGGACGGTATGCCGGCGGCGATTCCGTTTGAGTAGATCCCTGGTATTCCAAGAACGTCTGCAAAACCGGGACGGAGACCAGGAATCACGGAGCGGGCGTTGTACTGAGACCAGCCAACATTCGCCTCCGTCAAAAGAGTAGGCGTCCACGTGCTTGTGTAGTTCAGGTTCGAGCTCGCAGCCAGCTGGCGTGTATCTCCGGACATCCCTGTGTTCATCGGTCCACCGAAGTCAGCAAGCAGAGCTGGTGTCCGTGTCTTCGGCCGGGCAAGGCTCATGATTGCAGAGAGGCGATTGCGCGAATCCACATTCCAGTCCAACCTCGCATCCAGTGCTTGTGTTCGCGAGGTGTACATGCGGGTGGTTTCATAATTGACCTGGCCCGGTGCCGCATCCGTCCTGTTAGGCTCAGGTAGAAGACTCAGGATGCGTTGGGCAATTGGGCTGATTCGCTCTGGCGAAATGCGGTTGTCTGCGAACGGCTGCCGGCCGCTGCCGTCCGGGTTTCCGGTTGCCGGGTCGTAGACTACGGTATCGGCAGTGCCGAAATTGCCTTGCCGAAATGCCTCGGTAGGCAATACGAGACGGAACATACGGCCTTGATCAGCCGTTGTGTGCTGATATGCGGCAAAAAAGAACAGCTTATTTTTGATGATGTAGCCGCCCATATCGACGCCCATCTGGGCGAAGCGCGTGTTTGGCCGCATGTGCGAAAAATAATCGGCCGCGCTGGTTGCGTCGCCATTGCCAAATGCATACGCGCTGCCGTGGATAGCGTTCGTTCCGGCTTTGAGTATCACGGCGCCAACCTCGTGACCGAGATTGGCATCGAATGGCCCCTTGAATACTCGGACTTCATCCACTGCATTCGCGCTCGGGATTAGAAAGGGCGCTCCCGCAGCTGCCCATCCCATCTCGACACCGTTGACCTGGTACGAGTTGCTGTGCCGCGATTGTCCATCCAGATGAGGTCCATTCCCTGCACGGAATAAAGGCGGATCCACAACTGATGAAACAGGCAGTGTGGCCCCCGGTGCAAGCAACATCAACTTCCGCCAGCTGCGATCGCCGCTCAACGGGATGTCTTCAAGAGGATTTCGCCTTTGAAGAACAATGCCAACCGAGGATGAGCTTTCAAGCAACAAGCTGCCGCTGCCCGTACTTATCCGTACAAAGGACATAACGTTGCTGTTCACAAGGGGAAGCTCCGCCGCGCCGACCGATAGACCCTCCGGCATAGCCAATGGTTGTCGCACCTTCTCTGGGGGAGCATCACTGCGCACAACATGGTCTACAGCGACAAAGGAAGTGTACGGCGTGAGCAGATTGTACTTGAGCCCCAGCTGCGTCACTTCCTGGACGCTCGGATTGTCTTCATTGGCATGTGCTATTCTTCCGGCAGCGTACGGGTATTGCGGGCTGCCCAAATCCGCAAGCCTCTGGATACGATGACGCGCCCAGAGAAAACGAAGAGCGGCGCCCCATGGGGACTCAATCGCATCTGCTACGTTGATCTGCTGATGGTAAGTGCCTTCCGATGTGCGGCCTGTGACTGTAATCACGCCCTGAGCTGCGCCGTGCCATTTCCCGAAGACAGCGACGGGTCTCTGCGCGAACAGGTCCGGCACCGCCTCAGGCTCAACATCATAGGCGCTGAATCCCTCATATTCGAGCCGAATATGCGTCAGCACAGGCGATGCAACATATTCAAGAAAGCGGGCCGCTGTAACTTCAGCCTCTTGCGGCTTGGAGACGATGAATGGTTCTCCCATTCCCACATGAGCCAAACCTTCGATCAGGTGTCGATTGACGCTCTGTCCGATTCCAAATGCGAATAAATTGGCGTCACCCAGGTTGTTGCGAATCAGGTCAAAAGCTTTGGCCTCAACATCAACATAGCCGTCTGTGGCAATCACGATTGTTCGGGATGCCTCTTCGCGGCGCGGCAACGCCAGCGCTATCTGCAGAGCGGGCAGTAATTCCGTGCCGCCGGAGCCATTCTGTTTGCCGACGCGGTCGAGAGCATACTTGACATTTTTGTCACTCGCAGGCAACGAATGCTTCGACAGCACCCAGTTGTCGCCGGCGAAGAATAGGACATTGAACAAATCCACAGGGCGGAGTTGCGCCAGAAGTCTGCGGAACAAGGTCTTCGATGTTTCGATCGGAAATCCCTCCATGGAGCCGGATACATCCATAATGAAAATGTACTCACGTGGCGGCACATCCTTGATTTCAACGCGGCGCGGCGGCTGAATCATCAGCAGGAAATAATCTTCCTCGGAGCCGGGAGCGAGCAGCAGGCCGGTCAGAATACCGCCTCCATCGAGACGATAGCGCAGGATGAAATCGCGGTTGCCTCCATTCGTTTCTCCCGGCATCAGCTCAATTGAAACAGCGTCGTCTTCGTCGTAAGAGGTACGAATTTCATGAGTGGGACAGACGATCTCCTGGATTGGCACTCCTGCGACCAGGTGTACACTCATGCCGAAAGTCGAAAGCGGATTTCTGTCCTCATGCTGGTAGGGACTGGCTACATATATTCCTGCCAAAGGTGAACCGCCGGCAATTTTATGAGAGTAGCGGGGACCGACGACAGTAGGGTAAACGAATTCATACACTCCGTCGTGCGGCGTCAGCAGTTCCGTATAGCGCAACTCGATCACAATCGTGTCGCCGGGCATAATGTTCGCCAAATTCATCTGGAAGACGTTCGGCCTATACTGCTCAAGCAGAGATGCGCTCATGCCTGCCTGCCTTGCCTCTTCATATATCAGCCGCGCCTGCTCTCGTTCGCGGATCTCGGCAACCACAGATCGGTCCCCGATGGTCATCTTCATGCCGTAGACTGCAGCACGAGTCGAAGCCGGAAATACATACAGGGCTTCGATCGGGCGCGATCCCTCGTTCTTATAGATCTGGGTGACAGCGACGTCGGCAATCACGCCCGCGATCGCTACATCCACGTTGGTGGATAGAAGCGGGAGATGATCGACGGAAGAGTTGTCGCTGCGAATATAAAAGTAGGGGGAGAGTGTTTTTTCCGCTTCAAGTGCTTCCGGCGCTTGTGCGACCAGCGGGATGGCCGGCATTGCAAGATACAGAAACAACAACATCATTCGAGAAATGGACAATATCCGTCGCTCCGGAAGCCTTGATTTTAGAGTGCACCGCACTGGAAATGGAAATGCCGAATGATATCTGCTCTCAGTCATGCAGTCTCCTCAGATATGCTGGAAATGCTGCCTCCCGTTTCAGAATGGTGTTCCCACGCCCTATATGCAGAGCGATCGCCACTCTTCAACTGCTCCCATGCCGTTTTGCTGCTTGTCAATAATCGGTATGCAGAATTTTACTACTTCTTACTGCTAAAGTTCCACGCTAAGCGTAATCATTGAATCACTGTAATCCAGGACATAGTTCCTATGGCATCGAATTATCGAGAACTATCACGGATCACAGAAGGGCTCAATTCCGGTTTGCATCCCGGTCTCTTTGCTGGAAGAGGCTCGCGCTTTACACCGTTCAGGCCCAGGATGCAAAGGAAGGATTTCCTGTCCTTTTGGTTTCAGGTCCTTCATTGGACCTCGGACGCACGCCCTTCCGAGCCTTCACTCGACTGCTGATATGCCACATGTCTAATTGAATGTCATCGATCCGGTTGCAGGCTTATCTTCCAGCGAAATCCTGTTGTCGAAAACGGCTTTTAAATACACGATTACCTTATTGCATAATTTGAGGGATTTTCAGTGGATACCGCTGATATGTAAAATTTGCCTCAATCCAAGCCGTGCCGCTTCGCTTTTCTTAGAATGAAAAATAGCCCGGTTAAATCCATCGCTATGGCTCAAAATTGGGCATGCTTTTCTCCAATCCCATTGATATCAGAAGCTTTGCGTCGGTCCGACCCCATCCCGCATTTCCATGCTGCATTTTTGCAGCAAAATCTTTACACTAAAGCCTGGAGAGAAATTCGATGCATCCGTTTGGCGGTCAATGGTTGTGAGGAAACGCAGCTATCCGATGTTGAAAACGCCCAGTCACAGAGCAAAATGAAGCTGATTCCCCTTATCCGCGGATAGCGCTTTATGTCGTTTTTGCATCCATGTCTTGAAATCCAGCAGACGGCAAAGAGTTGGAAGAAGCAGCGCGCGCACCTGTGAGGCTGTGCGTGTTCCGAACCTGCTCTCGAGGAGAATCACGATGGCATTAGATGACCAGTTTTCGATTGTGTTCGAAGCCCTTAAGCAGCGTTTACGACAGGACCTGAAGGACGAGGCCATATTCAAACAGGCTGTCGGCGGGCAGTTGAGGAATAAGAAAGATGTTTTTAAGACGGACACAGGTATTCACAACATGGACTACGGGGGATGGTTCAACTATTTTTGGAATGAAGCAACCAGCCCGGGTAACACGAAAGGCAGGTTGAGCGAAGCGGAAATGGGAAGGATTGCAGCAGTAGTCTTCCCCATAGAATTAAAGCCAAACAGACCGATTCTGCCGTCTGTTCCCCTCAAGCCAAGACAGGAATTCCTGCAATTAATAGAAAGTGGGGAGGACAAGAGTCCCGAGGAAATACTTACGATCATGTTTAACGCCGGATTTGAACCGGCGCAAGAAGCCGAAGATCCCGATAGCAAATTCATTCCCAACTTCGCTTTGGCAGCCAACATGGTGGATGCCAACAACACCGGCTATCATGGCCGGTTTGCTTTTCGGGGTGAAGGTCGATCTCCCTTCACTGTGAAGACCCAGGAGGGCGCCCGCTGCAGGGCGGATCTGGATGACTGGATCGAGAAAGCAAACGTGAATGCATGGTGGCATCCATGGAAAGGAAGAGAAGGCCACAAAAAGGCCTATTTTCGAAAAGGCCACCGCGACAATGATTTCATTTCTGCAACCAGCCTCGCGCTCAAGTTTTCCACCGGCTGCGCATACCCGATGGTCCATCTCGATGCCGATTTGGCGGGGCCTGTCAGCAGCTGGGGCGTCCTCCAGCGATCCAAGGCGACACAAAAGGGATTCTTCATAGTAAAGTGTCTCAATAATAAAAGACAAGCCGAGGAAGAGTTGCTGGCGATGGTTTCTTATGTCTACGTGATGGACTTGACGGGGCAGACGGTGTTCAAGACATGGACGCTCAACGACTACCCGGAGTCCGGCACGCGGAGCGTAACAATGGACAACATGATCGCCTGCGTGCGGATACTCAGAATCCTCTTCCCCGCGAAAGCGGGTGAGTGCTTCAACAGCATTGGGATGAATCCGGCTTTCACCGTGCATCCTCTGAATGTCCAGCTGTGGCCGAGCAAGGAGCAGGTTCGCGCGAGGCTGAAATGTACCGAGCAGGGTATCAGCGGCCTGGAAACTCACTTGAAATCAATGATTGCCCAGCCCTTTGACGTCAATCACAACGGGGCAACCTCAGATTTCACTTATGTGCGACCGAAGGGAGGTATCATCGCCGCAGCCTACTCGGAGCTTCACTAGTCATCAGCGCCTCGGAGAATTTGCGTGCAAACCTTTTCGTTCAAGATCGGTCCTCATTATTACCTTGTATTAATAAGCCTCGGCGGACTATCTGCTTTGCACCATAGGTATATCAAAATCCTTATCACTAGTGTCTGAATTGGCTTTTTCGGTCCATACATCCCAACCATGGTCTGATACGGCAAGATGATGTGAGACGGCCGATCCGCGCTCTGGTATGATTATGGCAAAGATCCAGAGGTGACTGGCCGTTGGATATGTCGCGGACGGGCACAAGACCTCATTTCAAGCAGGAGATAAAGCCATGAAAAGCGAACTGGGAGGCATCTACCGCCGGGCTTTCCTGAACCTTGCAACTCTGTGCCTGGCAGGATGTGCCGCGTCTTCTGTTCGGGACCTCTGGGCCGGGCAATTGCAGCCAACACCGCGTCAGACTGAAGGGCCTTTTTATCCGGATAGAATGCCGCCGGATACCGACAATGATCTTGTGTTCATCAACGACAGATCTGCTGCCGCAGCCGGCACCGTCGCGTATCTCTCCGGACGAGTCCTTGACATACGCGGCGAGCCGGTACGCAATGCCGTGGTCGAAATCTGGCAGTGCGATAACAACGGCAGGTATATGCACACAGGCGACAATCATCCGGGCCTCAAGGATGTCAATTTTCAGGGATTTGGCCGTTTCACAACCGGCCCGACTGGGGAATATTTCTTTCGCACAATCAAACCGGTACCCTATCCGGGACGCACACCCCACATACACCTTATTGTGAAACTGGGGGGAAAACGGTTGCTGACCACCCAGGTTTATATCAAGGATTTTCCCCAGAACCAACGCGACTTTCTTTACGGCAGTCTGAGCGCGCCGCAACTGGCTGCGGCGATTTTCAAGCCTCTCACGGGCTCGACAAAGGGCGAACTTGCCGCACATTTTGATATTGTGCTCGGCTCGATCCCGGAAGATCCGAAAGAAGACCGTATGCGGGATTTGGATCGCCCGCAATAAAATTGGCGTCGGGTCAAGTCAGTACCTGCACAATGGGTGTTTCAAAATCCCTATGTGATCGACCACGGCTAGAAGCCGTGGCTTCAGCCTGCCCCGCACAGCGGGGCGCTTTTTGATATCTCGGGGTCGGGGTCGG
>JAFGIY010000174.1 GCA_016929335.1 Acidobacteriota bacterium
AAAAGTTCCAATAATGCTTTCGAACGAAATTATTATGGATGAGAGCCGTCAACAAAATGTAAAGTTATTGTTGCGCGGGCCCTAAGCCTTCCAGACATGATCTGTTACTGGCGGATGCCGGGGAAGCCGACGCCGGGAGCGGGACGTTCGCGCAGGACGTCTCTGCGGAAACGGAACAGCTTCGCGGGGCGGCCGCCGGTCCGTTGATCGAATTGGCCTGTGCCTTCGACCAGCCCTCCTTTTTCCACGAGGCGCCGCAAATTCTGCTTGTGCAGCGGCACACCCGCCAGCGCTTCCACGACGCGCTGCAGTTGAAAAAGCGTGAAGGTGGGTGGAAGCAGTTCAAACACGACCGGGCGATACTTGAGCTTGCCTCGCAGCCGGCCGAGTGCCGTAGCAAGAATCCGCCGATGATCCAGCGCCATAGGCCGGCCTAATTGGCTTGTCCAGTCGCCGGGCTCTCGGATCGGTTTTCCCGAAGGGGCGGACGGATCGGTGGATTTCGGGTTTCTGTCGCGCAGTGCTTCAACGGCAAGGTCAATCTCATAGATCAACTCGTATCGTTCCAGCACGCGTTCCGGAACCCAGGGAGCGCCTCCCAATCCGAAGTTGATGTCGACTCGTTCGCGTCTTTCCCTGCGCACTCTCGGATTCGGCCCCGAATCAATCCATTCATTCAGCGCAGGCTCTATATAGTCATCAATTACCTGTGGCCGGCCTCCACGCCAATTTTCCCAGGGCAGAAACAGATAGCATTGCCGCCAGTCCGCGCCGGCAGTCCCGGAAGGTTTACCTTCTCGGATCAAAGCCACATAGGCTACAGAAACAACGCGGGGTCCCCCTTCGCATTCCAGTGGATCGCGATTTTTGTCTCCGAAGGTATATAGTTGTTCTACATAGCCCAGTTCCAGGCCGGTCTGCTCTCGAACCCACCGCCGCAAACCCAGCTCCAGAGTGCGGTCGTTGGCCGGATCGAAAGGACCGAAGGGAATGGCATCCGGAGATTCGGGGTGGAATATGTCTCCGTGAGGTTTCAGCCCTCCGGCAAGCGAATGATCGGGCCGCCGGACGGTCAGGATGCGGGGAGATCCCTCCGTAACCGCGACGATGACGGCGTTCAGGCCAATCACGACTTGGGGATCCACTGGAGGCCTCCGGGCAAGTTGACGATTAACGATTTTCGATTGACGATTAAAAAACCTGTATGAGCCTCAATCGTAAATCGTCTTTCGCAAATCGTCAATCTGTACTACTTCAATTCCCGGCTGGAGTACCCGAGAATGCGGCGGGCAATTACAAGGCGATTGATCTGCCCTGTTCCTTCAAACAGGTCGATGACTTTTGCGTCCCGCATCCACTTTTCCAGCAGCAGATTGCGCGAGTAGCCCAGCGATCCCATCAGTTCAACGCCCTTCATGGCTATTTTGGTTACGACATCGCCGACTTTGGCCTTACACATGGAGGATTCGAGTGTGTTCGGCTTTTGTTGATCGATCAGCCAGGCGCATTTCACGACCAGCAGCCAGGCTGCCCGCAATTGGGCCTCCATATCGATAATATCGCGCTCAATGGAAGTAAGAAGGTTCCGCGGAACTCCATAGCGGATCCTGATTCCTTCGCGACCAAGCTGTTCTTTCAGAAAATCCAGCACGGCACGGGCGACTCCGACGCCGGCGGCAGCAGCGGCGGGCCGGGCTGAATTGAAGCTCGTCATAGCGCCTTTGAATCCGGTACTGGAGGGACCTCCCAGCATATTTTCCAGAGGAATTCTGCAGTCCTCGAATATCACAACCGCGGTATCGCTGGCCCTCAGGCCATACTTGTTCTCCAGTTTGGTGATTTTCACTCCGGGCGTACCGGCTTCGACAATAAAAGCCTTAATCGCCTTGCTGCCGGCGGAAGGATCCGTTGTCGCCCAGACAACCAGGAGACCGTCCGATTCGATCAGAGACATTTTGGCAGTGGTAACGAACAACTTTTCACCGTTGAGCACCCAGCTGTCGCCATCTTTCACCGCCCGGGTACGGATAGCCGATGAATCGGAACCGCAGTGAGCTTCAGTCAGCGCCATACCAACCCAGGTCGGCCTGGCGCTCCTGAATTTTTCCGCCAGGAGCGCCTTTTGCTCGTCTGTTCCGACGACCTTGATAAAGGTACCGGCCAAAGCCGGCCATGGAATGCACAGGTATAATCCAAGATCTCCCCATCCCATCACTTCATTGATATGTACCGTCAGCATAAACCGCTCGGAGATATCCGAGTCCGGTCTCAGGCTGTCGATATGCTGTCGGCCTGTGTCCCAGATAAATCTGGCGAAATCCCAGGGGATTTCATGCTCATTTTCGTCATAGTAGCGCGCCTGCGGCCGGATCTTTTCGAGTGCAACAGATTCCGCGTACTCCCGCTGCTTTTTTATCCACTCAGAATTTTCAAAGCTGATCATGCAAAATTTCTCCCGAGGCTAAACGATGGCAATTCCTTCCATGACTCCGAATCCGCGCGCATTGCGCAAATAAAGCTCTTCCGGGAAATCCCGAATAAATCCATAACCGCCCAGAATCTGGACGGCCCGATCTGCAACCATGAGAGCCGTGTCGCCGGCAAAATTCATCGCAAGATACGCTTCGTGTGCGGCATCCTTGTGTTCGTCCAGGCGCCATGCCGCTTCCCAGACCATCAGGCGGGCGGCTTCAATATCCGTGATCATGTCGGAAAGCGTAAAAGCGATGGATTGGCGTTGCGCGATCATCTCGCCGAAAGCTTTCCTGTTTTTGGAATAGTCCAGGGCAAATTCATATGCGGCGCGGGCAACTCCCACAGCCATTGCCGACAACGCAACGCGCGAGGAACTCAGGATCAGCTGAAAATTGCTGCCGGCTTCGCCTCCCAATCGCTGTGCGGCAGGTAGGGCGCACTCGCGGAGTTCCACGGAGTAGAGCGGGAAAGCCTTCATCCCCATATTCTTTTCCCGCTCTTTAACTGCCAGCCCGGGTGTGCCCTTTGGAATCAGGAATCCTTCGCATTTTCCTTCAAGGGTTGCGTAGACCAGAATCCACTCGGATTCCGCGGCAAAGGGGACATTGTTCTTGATCCCGGAAAGAATATAGCCTCCGTTTTTTCTGGTCGCCGTTGTTCCGGGAACATTGGGATCAAAGTCCATGCGGGGCTCCATGAGTGCGGCGGAGCCGTATACATACGATTCTCCGCAGAAATGCGGCAGCAGATCTTCTTTCTGTTTTTCCGTTCCGCACAAGAGGACGGGGATAGCAATCAGGTTTGGAGCTGTGAGCACAAGGGCTGCACTCAGATCGCCCCACGCCAGCTCTTCAGCTGCCAGAACGGAGGTGAGCGCAGAGCGTTCCCCGAATCCTCCATATTTTTCGGATATGCTGGCGGGCAATAGCCCAAGCTCCCATCCCGTGTGCATCCACTCCGGAGCCGGTTCGCTCTTCTCATCGGCTTCGCTCATTCTGCTGCGAAATTCCTTCAAAGCCAGCTTCCTTGCCGCATCTGCAATTATCTTCTGTTCCTCAGTCGGATCGAATGAATACATATCAACAACCTCGTTTTAAGCGACAGTGTAATAACTTATGCAGGATAGTTAAGCAAGCGAAACTCAATGCGGGAAGTCCCCTGTTCTCTGCCGGCATCGGATCTGCCGGCCATAAAAAAGAGGGGCCAGGCGCTCGAAAAAATCCGTTGTTTCCGAAGTATAAAAATCGCGCTTTCCCTGCCGGGTGCAGCGTTCCGCTATCTCCGGATGGCGTCTGAGATAGTCCTCAAGACTTTTCGCCACAATGGTTCCCTGGGAAATAAGCGAAATATCGTCCGTAATGTATCGGCGGATTTTCGGTTCAAAAAGCGTATAGTGCGTGCATCCGAGAACAAGGGTGTCTATCCGGCTGTCTGCGGCAAGAATCCGGTCGATGTGCTGTTTTACGAAGTAGTCTGCGCCGGCTCCCTCCAATTCGTTGTTTTCAAGAAGCGGCACCCACATGGGACACGCTTCCTGTACCACAGTGATATCGGGGAATTGCTTCGCTATCTCAATCACGTAGGATTGGGATGCAACCGTTCCGGCGGTCGCCAGAACGCCGACGTGGCGCGATTTCGTTATCGTGCCGATCAGTTCGGTTACGGGCCGGATCACGCCGAGCACCCGGCGGTCCGGGGCGATCAGCGGAAGATCCTTTTGCTGGATTGTGCGCAGAGCTTTTGCGGATGCAGTATTGCATGCCAGGATGATCAGACAACATCCCCGGTTGAAAAGCCATTCGACGGCTTCGAGCGTATAGGCGTAGACCGTTTCAAACGACCGCGTTCCGTATGGAGCACGCGCGTTGTCTCCCAGATAGAGGAAATCATATTGAGGAAGTGCCTGCTCGATTTCTCTTAGAACAGTCAATCCGCCAAATCCGGAATCAAAAACCCCTATCGGCTGATACTCCATATAACTCCCGTTACGTTATCATGTCGCGGATTTTCACGAATCTCATTTCCTTGTTGATCGGTGAAAATTCGCGATTGGGAAAATTCATTCCTTGCTCAGATTCAGGGCTTCGAGGAAATCCTTGATGATTCGAGCGGTCAAACCCCATATCTGATGCGTTCCATATGAATAAAAATACACCTGCGGATCCACTCCCGGATAAGTGCGATGCTCAATCCGCAACCGGCTGGGATCCGTGAATATGCGGAGGGGCACTTGAAGGACTTCGGCCACCTCGCGTATCTGAGGCCTCGTGGTGAAAGCGCCATGGATATATCCGGCAAAAGGCGTTACCCGGTATCCCGTGATGGACATATAGTCGTGGAATCTTCCCAGAATTTCGATTTTGCTTTCCTCGATGCCTACTTCCTCAAAGGTTTCCCGCAAGGCCGTCTGAACCAGATCCTCCTTGCCTTCCCGCATTCCGCCGGGGAATGAAATCTGTCCTTTGTGTGTTTGTACCTCCTCGGTGCGACGGGTCAGCAGGAAATAATATTCGTGCTCCCATTCGAAAACGGGCATGAGCACCGCCGCTTCGCGGGTGAAGCCATCCATCAGGATTCTGGTTTTTAATGTTGCGAGGCAATTGCGGATGCGGTCCTTCATTTCCCTCTCAATTCTTCAAATACCATGGAGATTGTTTCGCTTGCGCGCCGGGTGGCGCCTCGGCTTTTTTCGAGGATGCAATAGGCTGCACGGCCCAGAGCCTCGCGCTCTTTTGCATTCTGCAGGAGTTGAGCAAAAACATCCAATAATTGTTGAACCTGCAAGTCTCGAAGGTTCTCTCCCGCGCTTATCTGCCGGAGACCTCCCTGCAGACGGAACTCTTCGGCCAGCTGGCGGAAGCTTTCCATGGAAGGCCCGGTCACAATCGCCTTCGAATAGAGGGCCGGTTCCAGGATGCTGTGTCCCCCATGCCGGATCAGCGTGCCGCCGACGAAGGCGACAGTGGCAAAACGATAAGCCGCGGCCAGTTCTCCGACAGTATCCAGGATCAGAACCTCCGCATCCCGATTTTTTGTGGCGCTGCCGGTGCGCCGCTGTATCCCGAAATTGCTCTGTGCCGCCAATTGCGCAACCGAATCAAAGCGCTCCGGATGCCGCGGCGCCAGAAGAAGCCGGGTCTGTTCCAGCCCGGACATCCTCCGGAGGCGACCCAACACATCGAGAAGTATTTGTTCTTCTCCCGGATGCGTGCTTCCCGCAACAATCAAGGGCGTATTCAGCTCGCTGAAGCCAAACGCTTCATCGAGGCTGCGCAGGAGCGTTTCGTTTGAATTTCCTTCCGGCAGATCCCGATCGATCTTGATGTTTCCGGTTACCGTGATCTTATCAGCAGGCGCTCCCATCCGGGCAATGCGCGCCGCATCCTCGTCGGATTGCATCATCAGCGCCCGGTAATTTCGCAGTACCCTCTTCAGGATCGGCCGTGCCGGCCTGTAAAACCGGAAAGAGGCGCTGGAAATACGGCCGTTGACGAGCATCACGGGGATGCCGCGACAACGAGCCTGGTTCAACGTGTTCGGCCAGATCTCCGTATCGACGATAACAATCATGGACGGCCGAATCCAATCGAGAACACGCCGGACAACAAACGCAAGGTCGATTGGAAAATAAAAAGCATTCCCCTCGCCGTAAGAGCCAAAACGCTGAAGGGCGATCTCATGGCCGGTTTTGGTGATGGTGGAGAAAACAAAGCGAACACCCGGCAACTGCCGGTGCAGGTTTTGGACCAGAGGCTGCAGGCTGAGCGTTTCCCCTACAGAACAGGAGTGAAACCAGATCGTCTGCCGGCCGTTGTAGCGCAGGCCGGCGGGTAAACGTCCCAGCCGCTGCGACAATCCCGGAAGCGACTTTTTGTGCCGCCAGGCTTTATAGAGAAAAGCCGGGAGCAAAATTACTCCCCAGAAAACCAGCAGTATGCTGTACAGCCAATACATTCACACCCTCAATGTCTGGGAGCGCCGGAGTTCCCAGGGATTAATCGCCGGTCGCCAGAAACGCCGCGGCCTTTTCCAGATCCTCTTTTGTATCGACTCCAATCGTATTGTGCATCGTTTCGGCAACATAAATGGAGATGCCGTTTTCCAGGTATCGCAGCTGCTCAAGCTTCTCCGCCAGTTCCAGGGAAGATTGTGGAAGACTGTGGAACCGGCTCAACGCCGCGCGTGTGTAGCCGTAAAGGCCGATATGTTTGAAATATCGGATCTGAGCTTTGCCGTCTCTGTCAAATGGTATCGGGAAGCGCGAGAAATAGAGAGCCCGGCAGTGCTTGTCGGTGACCACTTTTACATTGCCGGGATTCCGGGCGGAAGCCTCGTCGATTGCCACCTTTAGTGTCGTTACTTCACTCTCGCCGTTCAACAGGGGACGCAGCAGCAATTCAATATGCTCCGGACGGATCGTCGGTTCATCGCCCTGAATGTTTACATAAATATCACCGTCAGTCCGCTCCATTACCTCATGCAGCCGGTCGCTGCCGGATGGATGCTTGCCGGTCATCAGGACCTCGATATTCCGGCTTGTGCAGTATTGCTGTACAGCGTCGCTGTCGGTAGCTACAAAAAGCCCGCTCAACAGAGTCGATTGGCGCGCTCTTTCATAAACCCAGTGCACCATCGGCTTCCGGCCGATATTCAGCAGAACCTTTCCGGGCAATCTTTGAGAATCGAGGTGCGCTGGAATAACGCCCAGAACTTTCGGATGATCGCGCATAGCAGTTCAGGCTCCCAAAAGAGGACATTATCCCACACGTTTGGTTCTTTGAGCCAACTCTAAGGCTCAAAGACTCCAATACGCGAAGGGATGCGATATGCTATGTTAAATGATGGAGCGATATCCATGGGGATGACCTTGGTTCAGAAGATTCTTTCCCGCGCGACCGGCAGGCCGTCGGTGGAAGTCGGCGACATTGTGGAACCCTCGGTGGATCTGGCAATGTCGCATGAAAATGCAGCACTGGTGTTGAATCAATTTATGGAGATTTTCAAAGGGACAGGGCTGCCGCCAAAGATATGGGATCCCTCGAAGATCGCCATTATCTTCGACCATCGGGTGCCCGCCGAAAGCAGTAAAACGGCTACCAATCAGAAAACGGTCCGTAATTTTGTCGCGGAACAGGGCATCACCAAATTCCATGATATCCGCGGCGATCAGGGGGGCATTTGTCACCAAATACTGCCGGAGAATGGCTATGTCCGTCCCGGCCGGATTGTGGTTGGAACCGACAGCCATACGACGACGCATGGAGCTCTGGGCGCTTTTTCCTTCGGCATCGGCGCTACCGAAATGGCCAGCGTGTGGGCTCTGGGAACGGTTCTTAACGTGGAGGTCCCGAATACCATTAAAGTGGAAGTGCGCGGCGAGTTTGAAAAACATGTATCCGCAAAGGACCTTATTCTTCACATAATCGGCAGGCTTTCGGCGCAGGGCGCCAATTTCAAAGTAATGGAGTACCACGGAGAGACAATCAGGAAGCTGCCGACTTCAGGCAGGCTGGTCCTTTGTAATATGTCGGTTGAAGCCGGCGCAACTTCCGGCCTCGTGCCTCCGGATGAAGAGACTCTTGAATATCTGAAGAACGAAGCGGGAGTGCAGGACATGGTTCCTCTGATCTCTCCTGATCCCGACGCATGCTATTCGCAAATCCTGGAGGTGGATGCCTCGACGCTTTCTCCCCAGCTTGCCTGTCCCCATGCCGTAGACAATGTGGTCGCGATAAGAGAACGTGAAGGCATTAGAATCGACCAGGTGGTTATCGGTTCCTGCACGAATGGACGCTATGACGACATCGCTTCCGCGGCGGAAATTCTGAAGGGCAGGAAAATCGCGCCGCATGTCCGCGCTCTGATCTTCCCGGCTTCATGGCGAATTTACAGCCGCCTTTTAAGAAACGGCATTCTCGACGATCTGCTGCAGGCAGGCGCCGTTATTATGAATCCCGGATGCGGATGCTGTCTCGGTGTACATCAAGGAGCTCTCGGCGATGAGGAGGTGGCATTATCAACCACCAACCGCAATTTCCCGGGGCGAATGGGAAATCCGAAGTCGCAGGTATATTTATGTTCGCCTGAAGTCGCAGCCGCCAGCGCTATTGCCGGCGCCATAAAGGATCCGGGAAGGAGGTAATTGCCATCATGGAGAACAGTGTTGCTTCCGCCGGTACGGCCAGGGTGGTTCTAAAGCTGGGCGATGATATTTCCACGGATGCGATCTATCCCGGCAGATACATGGCTACCGTGCTGCCTGGAGAAACGCCTCAGTATGCTTTTGCGGACTATCCGGAATTCAATGCCCGGCTTCGGAATGGACAGATCGCGCCGGGCAGCGTCATTGCCGCCGGATCCAATTTCGGTTGCGGGTCTTCCCGGGAGCAGGCTGCATCGGCGCTGAAGGGATATGACTTGACTATAGTCGCCGGCGGTTTCGGGAGAATCTTTCTGCAGAATGCGGTCAACCTGGGATTGCGAATTCTGGTTTGTCCCGCACTCGAGGCAAAAGAGGGTGATGAACTTGAGATCACGGCTGATCGCATATTCAATACGACAACCGGTAAAAGCTATTCTCTTCAGCCGCTGCCTGCGGCCAGGCGCGCCATCATTGAAGCGGGTGGATTGATCTCCTACACGCGCGAAAGGTTGTTGAAAAAGCATTCTTAGAGCCTTCGAGACTTGGAGTCTTTGAGTTGACTCCAGGTCTCCAGGGCTCAAAGGCTCCAGATATGAATACAAAAATTCTTCACCATGTTCTGCGGATAAACATCTTCGCAATGGTTTTCCTTGCGATTGGTGCGGGAGGTATTAGCGCGCAGGAAAAGCCTAATCCTCAGATGATCCGTGTGGAAAGCGCTTTGGTCACCGTGCCTGTGATCGCCAATAACGCCAAAGGACGATTCCTGGGCGGATTGACTTCAGACGATTTCAAGCTTTTTGAGGACGGCATCCAGGTGCCCATTTCGCTTTTCCTGACATCGGAAGATCCGGTCAAGATCGCTCTGTTGATTGACACAAGCCAGAGCACGACAACGGTTCTTCGCAGCATTAAAAAAGCCGCGGAACAATTCCTTTTGCAGATGCGTCCCCAGGATCAGGCGCTGGTTGTGGGCTTTGATACGGAAATCCGGACGCTGTGCCCTCTGACCTCAGATCCCGGCGAGCTGAAGGAGGGAATCAAAAAAGCCCGTTCCAGCGGATCCCGCACCAGAATGCGGGATACGATACACGAGATCGCCCAGAAGAAGTTCCGATCGCTCACAGGGCGCAAGGCCATTATTCTGCTGAGCGACGGCCAGGATAAAGGCAGCAAGATATCGGCCGGCGACCTGCTGAATACGGTTGCAGCTTCCAATACATTAATTTATTCGATTTTCTACAAAGTCGATCCGCGCGAGCTGATGGAAGAGCTGTTTGGAGTGGAGTCGCGCAACAGAAGAAGTTTCCTTTCGTGGGAGGAGCAGGAAAAAAAGGCGGTGGCATACCTCACGCAGATCTCCGAGCTTTCAGCCGGCCGCGTCTACACAAGCGAGGTTAGAGAGCTCGATCTCGCATTCAAACAGATTTCCGAAGAGCTCCGCTCGCAGTATCTGCTCGGTTTTTATCCGGACGAATCCAGGCTCGACGGCTCCATGCATGCTCTCGAGGTAAGAGTATCGGCCCCGGATGCCGTAATACGCAGCCGTCGAAACTACCGCTCCATTCCCCCATAAAAAGACGGCCGACAGATGATGTTTGTCACCAGCCGAGCCGCGGCAAAGGAAAATGCCGGCTGCATTGGCATCCGGATTATGCGCGCGGTATCATGGCGAAGAATATGCATTAGAATGCGCAACGCGCCCACGACTTTCTTGAGGTAAATCATGGGACATAATTTGTTCAAATCGTTGAATGCGTTTCCTCTCGCCGGTTCTCGAACAGGCGAATACTATTCTCTGCCTCAACTGGAGAAGGAGGGTGTAGGTCCGGTTTCCAGGCTCCCTTTCAGCATCCGAATTCTGCTCGAATCGGTGCTGCGCAACTGCGATAGGAAACGCATACGCGAAGAGGATGTCGCAAGGTTGGCCAATTGGAGCCCGAACTCGGCGCGCACGGATGAAGTGCCCTTTGTCGTAGCGCGCATCCTGCTGCAGGATTTTACGGGCGTCCCGCTGTTAGTAGACCTCGCCGCCATGCGATCCGCTGTCGAACGAATGGGGAAGAGCGCCGGCATAATCGAACCGCTTGTTCCCGTGGACCTGATCATCGATCATTCCGTGCAGGTGGATTCTTTCGGCAGTCCGGATTCTCTGCAGCTCAACCTGGACATGGAAGTCAAACGCAATCATGCCCGATACCGTTTCCTGAAATGGGGCATGCAGGGCTTCCGCGGATTTAATGTCATTCCCCCCGGCGTGGGCATCTGCCATCAGGTTAATCTGGAGTTCCTCGCGAAGGTCGTTCAGGAAAAGGAGGGTGTTTATTATCCGGATACCCTTGTCGGCACCGATTCGCACACAACCATGATCAACGGTCTTGGTGTCATGGGTTGGGGAGTCGGCGGGATTGAGGCTGAAGCAGGCATGCTCGGCCAGCCCGTCTATTTTTTGACTCCCGATGTTATCGGCGTGCGGGTCAGCGGCAGGCTCAGGGAAGGAGTCACTGCAACGGATCTGGTTCTTCATGTAACCGAGCTTCTGCGTAAAACCAAGGTAGTGGGTAAGTTTGTTGAGTTCTACGGGCCCGGAGTCTCCTGCCTTCCGGTTACAGACAGAGCGACAATCAGCAATATGGCTCCCGAGTACGGTGCGACTCTGGCTTTGTTCCCCGTGGATGATGAGACCTGTGCCTATCTGCGGGATACGGGCCGGGAACAGGCCCAGATCGAAGCAGTCCGGAATTATTACAAGGCGCAGCAGATGTATGGCGCTGCGGAAGATGGCCGGATTGAATACAGCTCCGTACTGGAACTTAATCTGGAAGAGATCGAGCCCAGTGTCGCGGGACCGAAGCGGCCGCAGGATCGCATCCCGCTGCAGCGGTTGAAACAGGATATGCGGCAGATTCTGCTGAAGCCGCCTCATGAGGGCGGCTATGGCAGGACGGAGTCCGATCTGGACAGGAAATATCCGTTCGATGCCTCAAAAAATTCTGCAGCGGATACAACTTCCTTGCAGAATGGATCCGTCGTTATCGCCGCGATCACGTCCTGCACCAATACCTCCAATCCCAATGTGATGATTGCCGCAGGATTGCTTGCGAAAAAGGCGGTGGAATTCGGGATCGCTCCTCCTCCGTATGTAAAAACCTCTCTGGCGCCCGGCTCGCGTGTCGTGAGCGATTATCTCGAGAAAGCAGGACTTCAAAAATATCTGGATAAAATAGGATTCAATGTTGTCGGCTACGGATGCACGACGTGCATAGGAAATTCCGGGCCGTTGCATCCCGCCGTCGAGGAACTTATCGCGAAGCAGGATCTGGTGCTGGCCAGCGTCCTGAGCGGCAATCGTAACTTTGAAGCGAGAATTCATCAGTCGGTCAAGGCAAATTTCCTTATGAGCCCTCCGCTGGTGGTTGCCTTCGCGCTCGCGGGGCGGATCGATATCGATCTGACCGGCGAACCATTGGGACGGAACGCCCAGGGCCGTACTATCTACCTGCACGATATCTGGCCAAAACATGAGGAGATTCGCCGGTTCATGGGTCTGTCCCTGGATCCCGGATCCTATCGGCGGATGTACTCGGACTTTGCGCAACAGAACCCGTTATGGAACGATATTCCATCCGGCATCGGGGCCCTTTATGAATGGGACAGGAATTCCACCTATATCCAGGAACCCCCCTATTTCGACAAATTCCGGATGGAGCCGGAGCAGATCACCGAAATCAGCGGCGCAAGGCCACTGGCAATTCTTGGAGACTCGGTTACCACTGACCATATCAGCCCTGCCGGATCTATCAAGCCGAGTTCGCCGGCCGGAGCGTATCTGCAGGAAAAGGGAGTCATGGTGTCGGACTTCAACAGCTATGGTTCCCGGCGAGGAAATCACGAAGTCATGGTCCGGGGAACCTTCGCCAATGTTCGGATGCGGAATTTGATGGTTCCGGGATCCGAAGGCGGTGTGACGAAGCATTATCCCTCCGGTGAACAGATGGATATCTATGAGGCCGCATGCAGGTATCAGGAGTCCGGGACGCCGCTGGTAATATTTGCAGGACAGGAATATGGAACCGGAAGTTCACGGGATTGGGCCGCAAAGGGCACTTTCCTGCTCGGCGTTCGTGCCGTCATCGCGCAGAGTTTCGAGCGTATCCATCGAAGCAATCTGGTGGGCATGGGAGTGCTCCCCTGCCAGTTTAAAGATGGGATGAGCGTCCGGACTTTGAATCTTAATGGCAGCGAAACATTTGATATCCGGGGAATCGGCGAAGAACTGAAGCCCCGCCAGGATGCTTCGCTGATTATTCACCGGATCGGCAACAAAACGGAAGTGGTTCCTCTTGCCGTTCGCGTCGATACTCCGATCGAGGTGGAATACTACAGGCACGGGGGGATCCTGCCCTACGTTCTGCGCCGGCTTCTCCAGACCGGGGCTCAATAGAAGTTCGGAGCATTTCAGCCTGCACCTAATTCGCTTTAAGACAAGCCTCCGACTTTGTCCTGAAGTCGTTGCCTATAACATGGATGGCTACTGCTTCAGGGCTTGTTCCACTTTTTCCAGCAGGCCTTCAACGGTGAAAGGCTTCTGAATAAACTGAATTCCTTTCTTCAGCACGCCCTGGCGGGCGATGATGTCGTCGGTGTATCCGGACATGTATAGAACTTTGGCTTCCGGATGGCTTGCCGCAACTTTTGCGAAGACCTCCGGGCCTTTCATCTCAGGCATGACGACGTCCGTGAGAACGAGGTGGATCGGATGATTATATTCGGCAGCCTTCCGGATCGCATCCTCCACTGATTCGGATTCAATCACGTGGTATCCGACACGCTCCAATATCACGATGATTAGCTTGCGAAGCGATGAATCATCCTCTATGAGGAGAATGCTCATGGAATCATCGCCAATCACATGCGCCGGTGCCGGTTCGGTTTCAACAACTGCGGGTTCTGAACTGAGCGGCAGATAAATATTGAACGTCGTTCCGGAATTCGGCTCGCTTGCAACCCAGATATGGCCGCCGTGCTGTTTGACGATGCCGTAGGAAGTCGCAAGGCCTAATCCCGTTCCTTTATCCGAATCTTTGGTGGTGAAAAATGGCTCAAAGACATGATTCAGAATTTCTCTATCCATGCCGAAGCCCGTGTCACTGACCGCTATCATGGCGTAATCGCCGGAAATCATGCCTGGCTTTTTGTCGTCCTGAAGCTCGTCCGCCGGGATTTTTTTTGTTGCGATTGTCAGTGTACCGCCGTCGGGCATGGCATCCCGCGCGTTTACGGCCAGATTCATGAGCACCTGTTCCATCTGGGCTACGTCCGCCGATACAAACAATGGGTCAGAAGAGAGTGTGAGCTTCAGATCGATATCTTCGCCCAGCAGCCGTCGCAGGAGATTTTCGAATTCTGCCAGGATGCTGTTGATATTCACCACACGGAATTCCAGAAGCTGTTTCCGGCTGAATGCGAGCAGTTGCCGGGTTAAATCTTTGGCACGGAGAGCTGCGGAATGAATCTCCTGCAGTGGAAGACGATAGGGATTATCCATCGGAACGCTTCCCAGCATGATTTCTCCGTAGCCGAGAATGATCGAAAGGAGATTATTGAAATCATGGGCTACGCCGCCGGCCAGCCGCCCGACCGATTCCATCTTCTGTGCCTGGATAAGCTGTGCCTGGAGCTTTTCGCGCTCCGCTTCCGTTTTCTTTCGTTCGGTAATGTCGAAGATGACAGCAAGAAAGACGCGGCGGTTGTCCCAGTTGATCAGTTGCAGATGGACTTCCACGGGATAAACACTGCCGTTCGCCCGGCGGTGAAGCGTTTCAAAAATTAGGAATTCCAGCTCATTATCCAATAGCGGCCGGATCATGGCGCGAAAACTCGCCTCAGTGAACTTGGGCTTAAGGTCGATGGGAGTCAACTGCTTGATCTCTTCCAGTGTGTACTGAAGGTTGGTTAATGCGCCGTGGTTGACGTGTTCGAACTTGAGGGTCTCCGAATCAAAAATAAAAATTTCATTCACGCTTCTTTCGATGATGTCACTGAGCTGGCGGCGCAGGGTTTCCGATCTGTACAGCGTTCGGTAGTGCCTTTTTCTCTCCAGCTGCCAGAAGGCGAGCCCCGACAGAGATGCCGCGCCGATCAGAGCGGCAATCAGCGTCAAAATCATAATAGAGCGGAAACGCCATCCGGCGAAGGCTTCCTCTGCATCCATTTTTGACACGATAAACCAGGCAGAATGCCGCACGGGCATAATGACAGCCGCAACATCGATCCCGCGATAGTCCTTGCCGCGCACAAATCCCGTTTGCCCCAGCGCGGCCATTACCGCCGGCAATCCGGTCCTGGTCAGCGGGATGCGTAATTGCAGAGCCGTATCTTTTTGCAGACGCAGTTCATTGAGGTACAGCACGTAGTTGCCGTCGCGGCGCACCAGAAGACTCTCCGATGTCCGGCTGGACCCCGGCCATGATTGCAGCAGAGGATAGAGGAAACGGGCCGGATCGTGGATGAGGACCAGTGCGGAGGAAGGTTGGCCATCGGCGGCAAATAGCGGCGCAACCCAACTCAAGTGCGGAGTCGATCTGTCTTTCGCGAGGTGAAATTCGGCAAAAACAGGTCTGCGGTCGCGTATAGCTTGAGCCAGGACTGACGCGGCTGCATCGCATTCCACCGCATGTCCGCTCAGACTCATCAGCAATTGGCCCGTCGGCGCCAAAAGCAGGATATCGCTGTAATCATGTTGAAGAGCAATATTGCGAAATAGGACGCGAAGATCTTCCTCGTTGGCGCCGTCAGGTTCAGCCAGAAAGCGGGCGGCGCTCCGGTTCAGCGAAGGATCCTGCTGGAAGGCCGCCGCATCGAAAAGCTGATCTTCACGCCAATCGGCGATCTGATCGGCTTTCATCTGCGCAATGGCCCGTAATTCCGCTCCCACCTGTCCCAATTGCTGCCGTTTCTGGTACCCATAAAACAGCAGGCCGCCGATGATGATCGCAAACAGAGCTGCCGCCAGTGCAACGAATAAAAACCTGGGGAATTGCAGGTTCGTTCGGGCGCCCATCCTTGCTGCTCCTTTAATTCGTTGGAAGCAGATTATTTTCCGTCGGCAAATTTGGCGACCATTTCCTTCATCCTATCATAATCATCGTCCGAAAACTTATTCACGATTATTTTGCAGGCTTTGTTTATAGAGAGCTACCGAGTCATTGGACCAATCGAATATTTAGTCCCTGGACCTTCAGCGGATGCAGGATAATGCTTGTTGCAGCAGCAGATCCTGACGCCTTTGTTCTCGTCAGAAAATCCTTAGCGGAGTTCAAAGATTTCACGGCCAAAACAATTTCCCGGATGCGATCCTGCTTGCCTGGGACAAGACGGATCGACGGACCCGTTCCGATGTTCCAGATATTGGGCGCGGTCGACTTCCCCAATAATTGTTTCCATGCTGCTTTGTCCTTCTCAAAGCTCGCAGAGGCTATAACGATCTCACGGACCGATTGGATTTCAAGGGGGCCTCCTTTGTTCAATGTCAGGCGGTTTCCCAGTTGTTTCCTTCGAACTTCCACCTTCAGATACTTGGGACTGTACTCATACAGAAAAATGGATGTTCCGGATTTCGAAAGGGACGGCAACGGTACAGTCGTCCAGAGGGCCCCCCTGGATCCGTCGGGAAGCGTCGAGATGAAAGGCTCCGGTGTGCTGAAGGGAATTCCGCCAACCTTCAGTTCACGAAGAGCGTCGGAAAGCGGGTACGGCTCCAGCGCAAGTCCCGCATACCGTGCTGCAGGAGTTTTGGATGCCGGCACTCCTTTCTGCTGCGTATGCCGGAAAAACTCGATGGTAACGTTGCCGGCACCCAGTCCACCACTGATATATCCCTGGTTTTCCGCTATCGGCCAGGCTGTCGGAAGCTGAAGCTCATTCGAAAAGAAGTCAAAAAGAGTTTTTGGATCGCCGGATTCGACGAGTATGCGATCCACCTGGCGGACAATGGGCCCTTTTCGAGATTCGAGATTTGAAATTTGAGATGGAAGACTGCCGATGGCAAAAACCTGGGCGAAAACCATAGATAGAAGGAAATTGAGATGATTCATGAAATATTCCGACATGAGATTAGGAATTCAAGCCGTCAGTCTCGAATCTCGAATTTCAAATCTCGAATCGCCTTATCAAACTTTTCGCATATTTCCAGCAAAAATGGAAGATCTCCGGCGTTTTCAGCCGCCAGGCGAAGGTTCCGGAAGCCTGCGGGAACGTGCGTCAGGTAAGCTCTCAATCCCTTTGTAAGCCCCAGATATCCGTAGCATCCCAGTGCTTGCAGCAGCCGCTCGACCGATGCATCCCAGAATGCCCTCTGAAAATTCCCCCAATCCATTTCTGTCTGCGAAAGGCGATAGTAAAAAGAGAGCAAATCCGTCCGCTCATTATCTGCAAAGCCGACGTAGGGATCGCACAGGAGGGAACCGAGATCATAGAAGCGGGATCCGAAACGCATACCCTGAAAGTCGATCAAATAGGGTTCGTCTTGAAAAATCATCACATTCTGGGATTGCAGATCGCGGTGCATCAGACAATGCTGATGCGACTCAATGCGTGCCGACAGCCTCGAAAGCTCCGATTCCAGCTGCTGCTCGATATACGGGTCGAGATCGATCCGGCATAGAGCTTTGATGAAGTTGTCTCTAAAATACTCCCGCTCCCAGAGATAAAATGCAGGGCCGCAAGGTTCCATCAGTTTCACGCGTCCGGAAGGGAAGCTCTCTTCAGGCAGGGAGTGCAGTTTATGCGCGGCGATCAGCGTTTTTTGATATAGCTTCTGCCGCAACTCCCAGGATGATTGCCTGAGTGCCCAGAGGTCTTTGTCGCCGAGGTCTTCCATCAGTATGCATTGCGCGGATGCATCATGAAGAATGAGCCTGGGAACCGGAATCCCATTTTCATGAAGGAATGCTGCAATATCGGCAAAATAGCAATTTTCAATCCGGATCGTTTGATAGCGGACGAGGATTGCCGAGTTGGCAGGAGCCCATTTAAAACGGAAATAGGAACGGTCCGAACCACGTCCCGGATAGGATATAAGCTCCGTTTCCGCCGATTGCGGGAGCCCGAGAGATTCGCGCGCGAATTGAATCAAATCCTCCTGTGATTTCAAAATTCCTCCCGAGAGTGGATCTGCGTTTTAAGCTGTTCGTAATCATCCACAGAGCCGGCACTCTGCCAGTTCCCGTCATCAATGATAATGCCCAGGATGGAACCGGGGTTTTCCGTCATCCTCCTGATAAAGACCGGGATTATGCTTTCAATCCTGCCGGGCTCAATATGCCGCAGGAGGGATGTCTCTACTGCATAGATACCGGCAAAAAAACAGGCTTGAACTCCGGGTTCGTTCCGGATGTGCCGGATGTCGCAGATTTCGCCCCGCTCATTTATATTGACGTTTAATGGAGATCCGCTGCTGCGCAAAACCAGCGTTGCCTCAGGTCGTTTTCGGGCGTGGAGCTGCATGAGGTCCTGCAGCGGCAGATCGGTAATTGCGTCTCCGTTATAACAGAGGATCGTTTGATCCTGGGCGAGAAGGTCTTCGATATTTTTGAGCCCTCCCGCTGAATCCATGAGGACCGGCTCGTGGCGAAAAATAATCGGAACGCCACGCCAGTGCAATTCCGGAAATTTCTGCAGATAGACTTCAGGGCAGTGATGCGTATTTACAATAAACCGCTCAATCCCGGCACTGATAAGGTGATCCATGGCATAGGTAATGATGGGTTTCCCGCCGACTTCCAGCAGCGGTTTGGGGCAGCGTTCGGTTAGAGGCCGAAGGCGCATCCCGAGTCCGGCGCCGAGAATAAAGGCGGTTTTAAACAGTCGTCCGGCCATTCAATCTCCAGTTCTTCCCTTAAATCCGTATCATTTAACCGCGGATTGTTGCGAATGAACACGAATTATTTTTATGCATCCAATTCGTGTTCATTCGTGGCCGGGATTTTACGTCCACGAATCCCTACACGAACAGCACATCTTGGAACCCGGGCCGTTTTTTCATAAGATACATAAATGATCATACTAAACCAGCAATTGCCGGATTCGGATCCTGCGGAAACGCAGGAATGGATGGATTCGCTTCTATCCGTAGTTCAAGACAGAGGAATCGGGCGCGCGCGGATTCTCGTGCGCATGTTGATGCAGCGGGCTCGTTCCCTGAACCTGGGAGTGCCGGAACTCGTCCAGACTCCCTATATCAATACCATTCCGCCGGAGCAGGAACCTGCTTTCCCCGGCGACGAGGCGATGGAGAAAAGAATCCGGAGGCTCGAGCGATGGAATGCCGTGGTAATGGTAACGCGCGCAAATAAGCGCAGCGATGGAATAGGCGGGCATATCTCGACCTATGCTTCCTCCGCATCGCTCTATGACGTGGGATTCAATCACTTCTTTCGCGGAAAGGACGGCGGCGCCTCCGGCGATCAGGTCTTCTTTCAGGGGCATGCTTCTCCCGGAATCTATGCCCGGGCATTTCTGGAGGGGCGCATCACGGAAGCGCAAATGGACAACTTCCGGAGGGAGGTAATCTCCGGCAAAGGACTTTCTTCCTATCCGCATCCCCGGCTCATGCCGGATTTCTGGGAATTCCCGACGGTCTCGATGGGGCTGGGACCGCTTACGGGTATTTATCAGGCGCGTTTCAACCGCTACCTGCAGGCTCGCGGAATTGCGGATACCGAAAACTCGCGTGTCTGGTGTTTCCTCGGCGATGGAGAGTGTGATGAGCCGGAAGCCCTGGGATCGCTTTTCCTGGCATCGCGCGAAAGACTCGACAACCTCATATTTGTGGTGAACTGCAATCTTCAGCGATTGGACGGCCCGGTGCGCGGCAACGGAAAAATTATACAAGAACTGGAGATGGTATTCCGCGGAGCGGGCTGGAATGTCATCAAGGTGATCTGGGGAAGAGAATGGGATGACCTGCTGCGCCGGGATAAGGACGGAGTACTGCTGGAAAAAATGAATGAAACGGTGGACGGCACATATCAGAAATATGCGACGGCAAAAGGCGATTACATCCGGGAGCAGTTTTTTGGTCCGGATCCGCGCTTGCGCAAACTGGTCGATCATCTCAGTGATCACGACCTGGAAAGCCTTCGCCGCGGCGGGCATGATTATCGAAAGCTTTATGCGGCATATAAGCTTGCGGTCGATCACAAAGGCGCTCCGACCGTTATCCTGGCTAAAACCGTGAAGGGCTGGGCTCTGGGGGAGGGATTCCTGGGCAAGAATGTCACTCATCAGTTGAAAAAGATGAACCTGGATCAACTGAGGGAATTCCGCGATCGTCTGGAACTGCCCATAACCGAGCGTCAGCTGGAAGATGCTCCCTATTATCATCCGGGACCGAAGAGCCCTGAGATTCAGTACCTGGTCGAACTGCATCGTTCACGGGGTGGATTCCTGCCTCATCGGTTCGATCGAAGCAAGCCGCTTCAACTGCCTTCGCCTGCCATCTATGACGAATTCAAAGAGGGAACCGGGCGCGGCCGCGAAGTCTCAACCACGATGGTTTTTGTCCGGCTGTTGCGGTCGCTGATGCGGGACGAGAAAATCGGACGGCGCATCGTCCCGATCATTCCCGATGAAGCAAGGACTTTTGGAATGGACTCGATGTTCCGCGAGTTCGGCATTTACTCATCAATGGGGCAGGTTTATGAGCCTGTGGATGCGGGCATGCTGCTCAGCTATGTCGAATCGAAGGACGGGCAGATATTGGAGGAGGGAATTACAGAAGCCGGAAGCACTGCAAGCTTTACGGCCGCCGGGACAAGCCACGCCACTCATGGCGAGCCCATGATCCCCTTCTATCTCTTCTATTCCATGTTCGGTTTCCAGCGGACCGGCGATCTTTTCTGGGCTTTCAGCGACGCGCGCGGCCGGGGATTCGCTCTGGGCGCGACGGCGGGCCGCACGACACTGAACGGAGAAGGCCTGCAGCATCAGGACGGACATAGTCATGTTCTCGCTTCGGTTATCCCGAATGTTTTGGCCTACGATCCGGCATTCGCATATGAAGTTGCGGTGATCGTTAAGAACGGACTGCGCCGGATGTATCGGGATCGCGAGGATATTTTTTACTACCTCACACTGTATAACGAGAACATCCATCATCATCCGATGCCCGAAGGCGTGGAAGACGGCATCATCAAAGGCCTTTATCTTTTCCGCCCGGCGCCCGCGATGCGGAAGCATCACGTTCAGCTCTTCGGCAGCGGCTCCATTATGCAGTGTGTTTTAAAAGCACAGGAGCTTCTTGCGGAAAAATTTCAGATTTCTTCCAATGTTTGGAGTGTCCCGAGCTACCAGCAGCTGCGAAATGAAGCCCTATCCGCGGACCGGTGGAGCCGGCTGCATCCGGAATCAAAAGCCCGCGTGCCTTATGTGATTGAAGCGCTTCGCAACGTGCCGGGGCCATTCATTGCCGCCACCGATTTTATGAAGACCATTCCGGACCAGATACGGCCATGGATAGCGCAGCGTTTCGTTACGCTTGGCACCGATGGCTACGGCCGGAGCGATACGCGGGAAGCCTTGCGCCGCTTTTTTGAGGTTGACGCTGAAAGCATCTCCATTGCAGCCATACATGCTCTGTCGCAGGAGGGATTCATCCCGGCGCAGGAAGTTGCAGAAGCGATCCACGAACTCGGCATTGATCCGGAAAAGCCTGATCCCCTGAATACTCTGTAGCTTTGGCATGTGGATCCGGGAGCGCCGGCGAGACTGTCTCAAAAGCCGATTCAATCAGGCATGCCTTGAACCATGTGGGTCGCGGCTGAAGCCGCGACACGTTGGTGCAAACAGAAGATCAGGCATAAATATCTCTTACGCATGGCAATTTTTGCTTATGCAGATTGCGTCATCGTTACCACAGTTTTAACCCTATTGTTGAGTTTTGAGAAAAGCGCCTACCTCACGCCGGTGCTTCCGGCAGGCAACCGTGGGACAGCCTCTGAATCCCGGGGCTGCATGAGAATATGCCGCTATGCATTTTCCCATGTCATGAAGCGATACCTTTCCATGATCTTCGTCGGTTCTCAATTTGGACAAGCGTGGCTTTGACCGGTGATTCGCTTTTGAGGAAGCCTCTGTTTCCAGTTGCGCGGCTTAAATCCTCCAGAATGGCTGGGACAGGGAGCAGCCGGCACAGATCATGCTTTCCGCAGCTCTGTGGTTCCATAGCAGGTGCCGGTAATGATTGATTTTTTCGCCGTTCCAGATTTCCATCAGCGGTTGCTTCGAGATGTCTCCCACTGTGTCGCGTGGACCCCAATCTTCGCTGCATGTTATAACCCTGCCGTCCCAGAGGATATTCATGGAAGTAAACGGGAGCGGGCATGCCGGAATAATCCGGTTTAACACAGGGTGGGCTAGTTTTTTCCATAGCGCAGGCTGCCGCTTCTTGATCCTTTCATAAGATTCAAGCGTGCCGGCGCGATTGGTGGGCTCGATGAATTGAATCCTGACTCCCAATTGCCTCCAGTAAGCGGCAAAGTCATTTTCTTCACCTTCATTTCCGCGCTGCCGGAGAAACTTTACGCTGACACGAGCCGGCCCCATACGCTTTATCAAAGATAGAGTATTTCCTATCACATGCCTGTGATTCAGTCCCTGGCGGATCCTGTTAAAGGTGCTTTCATGAAATGCATCGATGCTTACGCTCACGCTGCTTATTCCAGCTGCAATCAATTCCTCAATCATTTCAGCCGTCATGGGTGCTCCGTTGGTAACAGTCATGATTCGGACACTATCGCCAAATACTTTTCGGGCCAATTTCACCCGATCAGGTAATCTGCGGTCGAGAAGGGGTTCATTCTGAAGCATGAAGCAGAGGGTTTTCGTTTCTCCCGTCGCATGCGCTTCATCGATGATTTTCCGATAGAGATCATCGTCCATCAAGTTGCCTCTGGAGCCTTTGTTGAGAGAGGTATAGGGGCACATGATGCATCTGGCATTGCACAGGTCGGTGGTTTGCAGATGAAGGGTTCTAGGTCCCGATAAGCGCGTACGGCGCGTGTGATCGCTATAGGAACGGACACTCCTCGTCCATTTGATAATCTGTGTCAGCCTGTGGGAAAAGTCATTCAACAAGAAATTCGTGCGCATAGTAGTCCAAAGTTCATTTTATCAGGCGGCGGCGAATCTCAAATAAGTTGGTCACTTCCCCGTCCGGGCAGGAAACGGTAACAACGTCCGGATTCGATTGCCAGGGGAATGTGCCTCCTGTTTTCAGCGCCACGGCAAAAGGGAAAAGAGAGTTATAGGCGAATCCGCACAAACCCTGCGGCGGCCTGAAATCAAATAACCATTCTTCCCCCACTTTATGCCCGGCGTGACAAGGATTTTTATTGCCTATAAGCTTGATTGTCACTTCATATTCTTCGGTTCCCATGGCTTGCTCCTTTTATCGCAAAAAATTAAGTCAAGCCGCATTATATTCCGATACCACAGACATCGCGAGCTTCCTCTGCTGCCGTCCGGGATAGATAATTCCGGATTCCGGCTTACAAATCTGAATTCTTGTATCCTACTCCGAATCAAGTATCTTTATAGGAACTGCTGGGAGACACTTTATGAAACGAACCTTGGTATGGATCTGGACGGTTTTGCTGTTCGCCCCGGCGGCTTGGGCGCAACAGGTGGCGGTTCAGGAATATGTTCTGGAGAACGGGCTCAGGCTTCTGATGATTCCGAAAAAGGGGGATCCCAATATCGCGGCAGGATGGCTGGCACGAGTAGGTTCCGTCAACGAACGCCCCGGAATTACAGGTCTGTCTCATTTGTTCGAACACATGATGTTTAAGGGGACGCATGTTATTGGCACAACCGATATCAAAAAGGACCTCGAACTCATGGGCCGGCTTGATGCCGTTAAGGCGGAAATCCGAAAGGAAGAGCAGGCTCAGATCAAACGTTTGCGATTGGGCCAGATCGACAATCTCCAGGATCCGCAGAATCGCACGGAGCGACACAATGCGATGCTGCGGGAACTGGCCGCGATTGAAAAAGAAAGCAAAGCCCTGATTGTTCAAAACGAGTTCGACAAGGTCTATACGAGTGCAGGCGCAAGCGGCCTGAATGCGGGGACCGGCGAGGATTACACCGTCTATTTCATCAACGTTCCCTCAAATAAGCTGGAGCTTTGGTTCTGGATGGAATCGGACCGGTTGCTGAATCCCGTTTTCCGTGAATTCTATTCCGAACGGGACGTGGTTCATGAAGAACGCCGCATGCGGACCGACAGCACGCCTACCGGCAAGTTCGATGAGGAATTCAACGCCCTGTTCTGGACGTCATCGCCCTACAGCTGGCCCGTTATCGGCTGGCCCAGTGACCTGGAAGGCCTTACACGCCAGGAGGCGCTGGACTATTTCGCCGTCAACTATGCACCGAACAACATTTCCGCATGCCTGGTCGGAGACTTCGATCCCGAAGAGGCAAAAAAATTGGCTGACGGCTATTTCGGCCGGCTTAAACGCAATCCGCAGCAGCAACCGCCGGTGAGAACGCGCGAGGTCGAGCAGATGGCGGAAAAACGCATGATCGCGTTTGCGGAAACGAATCCCGAAGTCCAGATCCGCTATCATAGCGTTGCAGATGGCCACGCAAACGAGCCCGCTCTTGTAGTAATGGGGGCGCTCCTCAGCGGCAGGACAGGCCGCCTATATAAATCGCTTGTTCTGGACCAGAAAATTGCAAACAGCGTCACTGCCGGCCAGAACGGCATGAAATGGGAAGGATACTTCCTTCTGAGTGGAATCGCCAAACCGGGCAGCACGCCGGAAATCGTCGAGCAGGCGCTGTACAAGGAAATCGAAAAACTGCAGAAAGAAAAGGTCGGCGAAAGAGAATTGCAGAAGGTAAAGAATCAGTTTGCGGCGGATAATTTCAGGAGATTGGAAAGCCGCTTCCTTTTAATGCTGCAGATACTGATTGCGGACAGTAACCGCGGCTGGCAGGCTTTCAACGAGGATCCAAAAAGAATTGCCGCGGTAACGGCCGACGATATACAGCGAGTCGCAAACCTGTATTTCAAACCCGAAAACCGGGCCGTTGCTCTGTTCTACACCAGGAAATCGGAGGGCGGCGAGGAAGACCCGCTGCTTGCAGGGCTCAGCGATCAAGACAAAGCCGAAGTGCGGCAATTCAAAGCGGTTGTGTCTAAGATGTCGATGGATGAAGCCAAAAATATCCTGCAAAAGCTGGAGCCGCAGATGAGTGCGGCGCCGCCCGAAAAGAAAGCTTTGATTGAGGCCATTCAGAGACTTCTGCAGGACAAAATTCAAAATACGGGAGGCAAGTAATGCATCGCACTCTATACCCATGGCGCCTTTTTATACTGATGCTCTGCTGCATTACTGCCGCCTCTTTTGCTCTCGGCCAGACTGATACAGGGCGGATTCCGTCACACCCGCGTGAGCTGAAATATCCGAAGCTCGATTATTCACCTCCGAAGGCTTCGGCCTATCGCCAGGTGCTCGGCAACGGCGTGGTCGGTTTTTTTGTCGAGGATCACGATCTTCCGCTGATCAACATTTCAATCATCATCCGTGCCGGATCCTACATCGATCCTGCGGGAAAAGAAGGATTGTCTGCGGCGGTGGCAAGCCAGATGCGCGCGGGAGGAACGACCCGCTATGCGGCGGAAGAGTTTGATGAGGAAGCGGATTTCCTGGCCGCGGCAATATCGAGCGGAATGGGAACAACCTCCGGAAGCGCTTCCATCAACTTCATGTCGAAAGACACCGATAGGGCGCTGGAATTGTTTTTTGAAATGCTTCGCAATCCGGCCTTCCAGCAGGACCGCCTGGATCTCTTTAAAAGCCAACAGCTGCAGGGGATGGAGCGCCGAAACGACCGCACGGAGGAGATTGAAGCCCGGGAATGGAACCGCTTGCTCCGCGGAGACAGACATTTTTCAAGCGTATTCAGCACCGGGAATTCCATCTCGTCTTTGACGCGCGCAGACCTGATCGAATTCCATAAAACACACTACCAGCCGAGCCGCTTCGTCCTGGCAGTGTCGGGAGACTTCAATACGGCTGAGATGAAAGCCAAACTGGAAGCTGCAATGGCCGGTTGGAACGATTCGCGAACTCCGGCCGTCCGGATTCCCAAGCCGGAGTTCGTCCCCGCTGCGGGCGTCTATATGGTCCACAAACCCGATGTGAATCAGGGCAGAGTTTCTATGGGGCACCTGGGAATCATGCGCGGGAATCCGGATGAATTCGCCATCGATATGATGAACGAGATACTCGGCGGCTCCGGCTTCACCTCGCGAATCATGAACCGTGTGCGCACCGACGAGGGATTGGCCTATGATGCCGGCTCCGGCTTTTCCGCCGGCATCTATTATGAAGGGCAATTCCGCGCGGCTTTCCAGAGCAAAAGCGCTACTGCATCCCAGGCGGCGCAGATCGTCCTTGATGAGATCGATCGGATACAAAAAGAAAAGGTCTCTGCGGAAGAGCTGGAAACGGTGAAGAACCAGGCAATCGAGGTCTTTCCGCGATACTTCGCTTCCGCCTCCGCGATCGCCAGAACGTTTGCTTCTGATGAATTTACCGGACGCGACCCGGTTTACTGGGAAACGTACCGGGATAAAATTAAAGCGGTCACCGTCGAGGATGTGCAGCGCGCAGCCATTCAATACTTGCATCCGGACCGGCTTGTGATCCTGGCGGTCGGAAATGTGGACGATATTTTAATAGGGAATACCGAAAAGCCGCAGTATTCATTTGAGAAGATGGCGAATGGCAAGATCATTCGCATCCCACTTCCGGATCCCTTGACGATGATATATCCCAAGTGAAAGCCTGAGCGGCTTTAGAGAAAGGTTTGCATGAAAGCATCACACGTAAATATGCGTATCCTGATGGCCGCAATGGCCGCCATTCTATCCCTTCCCCTGTTTGCCATCGCGCAGATCTCATGGGTGAAAAGTTTTGACGCGGCAGTGAAGCAGGCTGCAAAAGAAAAGAAGTTCATAGTCCTGGACGTTTCCGCAAGCTGGTGACCGATGTGCCGCAAAATGACCCGTGAGGTCTATACCGATAAAGAGTTCATCAAGTTTTCACGAAGCCAGGTTTTCATGAGGGTATTTAAGGATACGGAGGCCGAAGGAGAGCGCCTGGCCAGGAGATTCAGAGTTCAAGGATACCCTACCCTCCTTGTGCTGAACTCCCGGGGCGAGGAGGTTGATCGAATTCTGGGTGCGAGGAGCGCAAAGGATCTGATCAGGGAACTGAAGCTAATTTTCGAAGGCGCGGAAGACGGCAGAATCAGCATTTAAGCCGGCGGATTTGCTATTTCATAAAATAATAGCCTTGCTTGGTGCGCACGGTCAGCCCTGGCCGATTGACCCTGACTTCAACCTTTCGAAATTTCCCGTCCTGCGCCTGATTTTTCGCATAGTAACCGATGCTGTACTGGCTCCGCAGTTCCTGCGCGATCCTGGCAAAGGCGGCGCCGAGATTTTCTATCCTCGATGCATCGATGAGAATGCCGCCGCTATACTGGGCAAGCTTTGTCATGTATTCAAGGCCCGCGGCGTATTCGGGATTTTTCCTCCCGGTCGGAATTTTGACAGGAGGCCACTGCGCCTGCAGTGCCGGAAGCGAAGCTTCAAACGCCGGATCGATGATCGAAGGCATACGTTTGCCTCGATCCTTGTTGGTATTGAAATAAATGCAGTAAATGGTTGCGTCGGTTTTACGTGCCAGTTCAAGGGTTTCCTCTTCGGTTACAGTCTCGCTGCGGGTGTCGACTCCGTCACTGAAAAATACCAGGGCTTTGCGTCCGTATTCGAGATTGAGCACTTGATTGATGGAGAGCCAGACGGCTTCATATACCGCGCTCAGCCCACCGGATTTCAGCTTGCGGAGGACATCCGGATTCTTTTTGTGATAAATGTTGAACGGTTCCAGCAGGGTGACTTCGTCGGCGAAAGTGATGATCGCGATGGAATCATCCTCCCGAAGCAATCGAATAAAACGCATTGCTTCCTGCCGGATTCTTCCCAACTGGAATTCCGTGCTCCCGCTGGTATCGAGAGTCAAGGCTACAGAAATCGGTTCCTCCACAGCCGCGAAACTGGCAATCTCCTGTGGTACTCCATCTTCGAAAACCTGAAAATCTTCTTTCTTTAAATCCCTCGCATGATTCCCATTGATATCGGTGACTACAACCGGCAACAAAACTACGTCAACCCGCACCTTGATTGCCTGACCGGGCCCGCCCGGTACTGTCTCCTTCTGCGCGCCTATTGCCGCCATGCATAGAAAGACACATATGGTAATCCTTCTCGAAGCCGTTCCGATTTTGCCGGCAAATCCCATATCACTCCCCGCTCTAACGTATCATCAGGGGTCGGACCGACGCAAAGCAAGATTATCGAACCTATTAGCGAGAAAAAGCGATTAAAAACAGCCGTTAGGATCGATTTTATCCCCCCTCTTTCTTATTCTAAGGCACACTCCGGAAGAAGTGGCTTGCCAGCAGCCCGGATTTATTCCTTTAGCCAAGCGAACGAGTGGATGAATAGGCGAGAAGGAGTCTGGCTACATAACAATGTCTTCCAAATGCTTAGACAAGAACCCCCCCCTAAAAAATGAATCTAACGGCATTTTAAGGGCTACTTTCAGCCATAACTGTTGCCTAAGTTAGTGTTGCGTCGGTCCGACCCCGATTGCCGGATGGCGGGGGAGTTTAGGTCGAAGAAGCGGAGCGGCCAGTCGGCGGCTTCTCCTGCATAATCAACGCCGATCCGTTTGGATACGCCAATATCCGGCATATATCCGGGAGATTTGTAAAGGCGCAAATCTTCGTCAGAAAGCAGATCTGTTCCGCTGAATTCGACGGTAATTCCGAGGGCTGCGCAGAGTTTGCCGGGACCGCTCATAAGCGATGCCGGTGTCTCTCCCGGGGCTTCCGCTGCGCGCAAAAGGACTGCTTCCGCAATTCCAGCCGTCCGCGTAACCACATTCGCGCAATGGTGCACGCCATAAACGAGAAAAACGTACACATGGCCGCCGTCCATGTACATTGGCTCGACGCGCGGCGTCCGCCTCCCGCGCCATGAATGTGCGGCTGCATCACTACTGCCGAGGTAGGCTTCCGTCTCGACGATGCGGGCTCCGTACCAATGATTTCCATATCGGCGGGCAAACCATGTCCCGATGAGGGCGCGGGCAACCGGCACCGTGTCCTGCCGATAAAACTCCCGGGGCAGTTGTATCAGATTGATTGCGTCCGGATCAAAGCGAAGCCTTGGATCCGGGACCGGTTTTTTCCTGATGGATTGTGCTGCCACCTGATTTGCCTTTGGAAATCTCTGTCACCTGGCGGGCGGTTGCAGAACGTGACGCAATGCCTCCTCCAAGTCGGGAAACTTATATTTATAACCTGTTTCTTTCAGCTGCGTCGGCAGAACACGTGCGCTTGCAAGGAGTACCTCCTCGGCCATTTTGCCGAAGGCAATGCGAGCAGCAAAAGCGGGCAGGACAAAAAACGCCGGTTTGGAAAGCACATGGCCGAGAATCGCGGTGAATTCCCTGTTGGTCACCGGGCTTGGCGCAACGGCGTTAATCGGGCCACTCAGTGATTCATTGCGGATCGCATGATCGATAATTCCCACAAGATCGTCGATTGCTATCCAGCTCATATACTGTCTGCCATTGCCGATTCTGCCGCCGATCCCCAGACGGAAAACAGGCAGCATCATCGCCATCGCTCCGCCCGAAACGCTTAATACCATTCCAAAGCGAGGCGTTACCACGCGAATACCCCGGATTACGGCGGGCTCCGTCGCCGCTTCCCATTCGCTGCACAACGATGCAAGGAATCCCGTTCCGGCGGCGCTCTCCTCGTCAAGAATTTCGTCGCCGCGATCGCCGTAATAGCCGGTTGCGGAGGCGCTGACGAGAACTTTGGGCGGATCGAAGAGCCGCGCCAGAGATTGAGCCAGGATGCGGGTCCCCTGGATTCTGCTGTCGCGGATACGCCGCTTCTTCTCGGCACTCCATCTTCCTGATGCAATATTCTCGCCGGCGAGATGCACTACGGCATCCAGACCCTCCAAAGCTTCCATATCCAATATGCCGGAGGAAGGATCCCAGCGTACTTCGCCGGCCGAAGACCGAGCCTTGCGCACCATTCGCAGAACACGATGATTGTTTTCGATCAAATAGGACGAGAGTGTGGAGCCGATGAGGCCCGAAGCTCCTGTAATAAGGATATTCATGAACCGTCTCCCCGTGGACCAGGCATTCATTCCCGTGCGGTTGATGAGACGCCGACGCGCACGAGATTTCCTATGGATTAGGTTTTACGAGCGGAACCCGGCGCTACGGTCCGACCCAGCACTGAAGCGATCTGGCGGATCTCATCCATTAACTGCTCAAAATCGAGCGGATGAATGGACTGATTCCCGTCCGACAACGCTTCCTCCGGCTGATGATGTACTTCGATCATGAGACCATCGGCTCCTACAGCAATCGCCGCGCGTGAAAGAGGCAGGACCTTTTCGCGCCGTCCTGTGCCGTGGCTGGGATCGACAATTATCGGCAGATGGCTTTGCCGTTGCACGGCGGGGATCACGCTCAGATCAAGCGTATTGCGCGTATGATCCGCAAAGGTGCGGATGCCCCGCTCGCACAAAATCACATTATAGTTGCCTTCCGCGAGGATATATTCGGCCGCCATCAGCAATTCATCCAACGTCGCCGAGATCCCGCGTTTTAAAAGCACCGGCTTCTGAGATTTGCCTGCCCGTTTTAAAAGTGAGAAATTCTGCATATTGCGGGCACCGATCTGAATGACATCGCCGTAGTGCTCCACCAGCTCGATACTCTCGACGTCGATGGCCTCCGTAACGATTTTTAAGCCGAAGTCTTTCCGGACTTCTGCCAGAATTTCAAGCCCTTCCTTCGCGAGTCCCTGGAAACTATAGGGAGAAGTGCGCGGCTTATAAGCGCCTCCGCGGAACAGGCGTGCGCCGGCCGCGGCAACGGCGGCCGCGATGGTCCGGGTCTGCTCGCGGCTCTCGACCGCACAAGGACCGGCGATGATGGCAAGCTCCGGCCCGCCTATCCGCACTCCGTCTCCGAGGTCGATGACGGTTGTCTCTTCTTTCAATTCACGCCCGACAAGCTTATATGGCTTGGACACAGGGACGCATTCGCCGACGCCCGGCAGAGCCTCAATGGCTGCCGCTTCAATCGGGCCCTGGTTCCCTGTGATGCCGATCGCGGTCCGCGTGCTTCCCGGAATCGGGTGTGCCCTATAGCCCATCAATTCGATCTTGCGGCATACGGCATCAATTTCCTCGCTTGTGGCGTGCGACTTCATCATTATTAGCATTGCTGTTTCTCCTCATGCATTGCGTTGGGAGTTGCGGCCGCTCAACCTCTCATTCATGCAGGCGTCCGTGCTGAAGCCCGGACCCACATGTTTGGATCCCTTACGCTTTTGAGATTTGAGCATTCCGCGCATCCAGACTGCGGAAGAGCGCATTCCTCACTGCATCATAGGTTGCATGCACTTCGATGGGCGGATTGGCAAATCGGCATTCGATGTCCTTATATTCCGAAGTATGGTACCGGGTCTTAAAACTGGTGAATTTGAGACCGTGCGCCGTGGAGATTACCACGATCCGTTCATCCGGCCGCACTTCTCCTCTGCGAATTATTTTTTTCAGCGCCGCGAGTGCGACTCCCGTATGAGGACAGTTGTACAATCCGGTCAGATCTCCCTCTGCCGCTGCTTCCGCAAGTTCCGCCTCGGAGGCCTGCTCGACTGTCCCGTTAAACCTTTTCAGAACCCGAATGGCCTTTTTGACGCTGACCGGATTGCCGATCTGTATCGCGCTGGCCAGCGTCGGCTTAGCCGGAACGGAATCGAATTCGTTAAAGCTCTTAAGGTAGCTCAGGTATAAAGGATTGGCATTTTCCGCCTGGGCACAAACGATCCGGGGCATCCGGTCGATGAGACCGACGGCTTTCATCAGAAGAAATCCCTGGCCGAGCGCACTCACGTTGCCGAGATTTCCCCCCGGAATCACAATGAGGTCCGGAACCTCCCAGTCAAACTGCTGGCATAATTCAAAGCTGATCGTCTTTTGCCCTTCAATCCGCAGGGAATTCATTGAGTTGGCCAGATAAATATTATTCCGGCCGGTAATTTCTTTGACGATCTGCATGCAGCCGTCAAAATCCGTGTCAATCGCAAGCGTGATGGCACCATGCGCCAGAGGCTGCACGAGTTGGGCACTCGAGACCTTATTTTTGGGGAGAAATACAATCGCCGGTATGCCCGCGGTTGCGCAGTATGCCGCAAGTGATGCGGAAGTGTCCCCGGTCGAAGCGCAGGCGACGGCCGGAATGTTCTTTCCCTCATGACGCATCTGCTTCACCATGCTGACCAGTACCGTCATGCCGAGGTCTTTGAACGAACCGCTATGGCTGTTGCCGCACTGCTTGATCCATAAATCCTTTAAGCCCCATCTGTATCCGAGCTGTTCGGCCCAAAAAAGATTGCTTCCGCCCTCGCAGGTGGAAACGATGTTTTCATCAAGCACATCGGGGCAGACGAATTCTTTCTTCCCCCATACTCCGGATCCATAGGGCCAGAAGGTACGCATGAAGCGGCTGTCAAAGACATCCCTCCATTCCTCGGGGGGCGTCATGCGCAGCGGGTCCAGATCGTGAACGACTTCCAGCAGGTCCTGGCATTTCGGGCACTGATAGATGATTTCATTGAGCGGATAATCGCCCGGACAACCGCTGATGCATCGGAAAACAGCGCGGTATTTAGCCGCAGGATTGGGACTCTTTAATGGAAAGGTCATAGTCATACCCTCAAATATCCCATTCTAATACAACATGAGTAAAACTTAGTACCTCTAAACCCACGGCCTCGGGCAGTGCGACCCTGACAGGCTAAGCCGTTCCGGCGTCCCGTTGACATGGAGTGATATGAGACGAATGGAAGCGGGTTTTTTCGGGGTCGG